>NZ_JAJNOE010000001.1:0-563839 GCF_027854445.1 Aeromonas sp. PI_26 | reverse complement strand
CCCGCTTGATAAAGGCATAAAAAAATCCCCGCCGATTGGCGGGGATTTTTTTATTGGGTTCTGCTTCATCCCGCGAGCGGGAGAGCACGCTTAGCTGCCTTGCGCAGGATCTGCTCAAGGTAGTCGGCGAAGCGGTGACCGTGATGCTCCAGCAGTTTCGGGAACATGGAGATGGAGGTCATACCCGGGAAGGTATTGATTTCATTCAGCAGGATCTCCCCCTCCTCAGTCAGGAAGAAGTCGATGCGCGAGAGATGGGTCAGTTTCAGCTGACGGAACGCCTTGAGGGCATACTCGTGGATCGCATCGGCCTGCGCCTGGGTCAACCCCTCGGCACGCAGTGCCGTCTCGGTATGGCTGGCGCTGCTGTACTTCTCTTCATAGGTGTAGAACTTGTCCTGCGGCACGCAGATCTCGCCCGGATAAGTCGCCACCAGCTCGTCACCATACTGGTAAACCGCCACTTCCAGCTCGCGCGGCTTGACCGCCTTCTCGATCAGTACCTGCTCGGAGTAACCGAAGGCATCGGCAATGCCTTTCACCAGATCCGCTTCGTTGCTGGCGGAGTAGCAGCCAACGGAAGAGCCCTGGGAAGCGGCCTTGATAAAGACCTTGCCCCACTTGGCCAGCGCGGCTTTGGCCTCGGCCAGCGCGGCCTCATTTTGCTCGGTCAGGAACAGGTACGGAGTGTTTGGAATGCCAATGGCGGAGAGCCACAGCTTGGTGCTGATCTTGTTGAAGCAGATCTTGCTCGCCTCGGCATCGCAACCGAGATAAGGCAATCCGGCCAGCTCGAGGAAGGATTGCAGATCGCCGGTCTCACCCGGGTAGCCGTGGATGCAGGGCACCACGTAATCCACCGGACGGGCCACGCTGTCAAACGAAAGCAGCTTGTCGAGCCCCAGCTTGCACTCACGGCCATCGGCACTGAGCCAGCGATCGGCGAACATCTCGACGCGGGTCACTTCGACACCGGGCAGAAGGCCCAGTTGTTGCTCGAGGAAATTGGCGCTGCGCAGAGAAACCTCGTGCTCGGAGCCACCGCCGCCGCACAGCAGCAAGACATGCATGTTCTTCATTAGATGTGATCCCTTGGGAAAAGCGGCCTCGTCATGACCATTTGATAAGCCAACCACCATAAAAACCGGACGAAGCCAGATACGAACATAAGTGCGCGCCAGTGTAGCAAGGGAGATCAACCCTTGTCAGCTGATGGGAGACCCATGACCCCACTTCTTGCAGTGAAAAGTCTCCCCTGTGTCAAAATCGGGACACATTGCCCCTCAGCGCGGGGGATCGACCCTTCCCATGCCGTTGCCATTAACCCGAAACCAGCCGGCAATGCTGTAGCGCTCGCGATTGGCAGGCAGCACCTCGTGGGGAAACTCCTCGGAGAGAAACATGACCAGTCGCCCCCCCTTGGGGCTGACATCCATCAGAAACTGCTCCTTGTCGTCATACATGCGCAGCACTCCACCCGCTTCGGGCAGCCAGTCGTTGTTTAGGTAAAACACGGTGGTAAGACGGCGGTTGGAGCGACCGGCAAAAGCATCCCGATGAGTGGCGTAAAAATCCCCGCTGCGATAGCGCGCGAAGTGGGCCTCGTAGTCGAACAATCCCAGCATCAGCATCCGGTTGGCGGCAAGACGCAGGGACTCCATCCGGGCGAGGTAGTCGGCCACCGGCGCACCGAGGGAGGGCTCCAGCCAGTGGATCTGGTCACGGCGAATGTCGGGATTGCCCTGGTGCAGGGCGTCACGGCCGATCCCGGCCGGTTGCCATTCGCTTGGCAAACAGGCTTTGAGGGCATCCACCTCGGTGGCGGTCAAAAAATCATCCACTATCACCCATCCCCGGGTGTAAATGGCATCCATGGCAGCTTGATAGTCCAAGATTGGCTCACAATGAGTGGAAATAGGGCGCTTTGTAGCGACTTCCCGGCAAAGTCACAAACCGGTTTGCTTCTCTTGAGAAGTCCCAACATCAATACGCGAGTTGCTGCCCGCCGCCCCGCATTTTTGTCGCCAGTTGTGATCCCGCCCTGCCAAAGAGCGTATTGGCTGTCGAAACTGTGATGGCCCTTGCAATCGGGACGAGGAGGCGCCGCGGCCTCCTTGCGGTGCCAAGAGCCAGCCGATACCGTATCCGCATCGCCATGTTGCTGTTCATCCGGCGCTTGTCTCTGTCACCGACCGAACTACTCACGGCACAACCCGCGCATCACCCACGAAAGGAGCTTCTTATGCCTCTGCCCGCTCTCACTTTGCAACGACTGGATGGTACTCCCTACCCGCTGACTCAACTGGCGGGCAAGGTAGTGCTGGTGGTCAATGTGGCCAGTCGCTGCGGCTTTACTCCCCAATATGAAGGGCTGGAAACGCTCTATCGGGATCTCGGCCCCAAGGGTCTGGTGATTTTGGGCTTCCCCTGCAACCAGTTCGGCAATCAGGAGCCGGGGGATGCGGACGAGATCGCCCGCTTCTGCTCCCTCGACTATCCGGTCACCTTCCCCATCATGGCCAAGTGCGATGTCAACGGTGAGCATGCCCACCCCTTCTACCAGTGGCTCAAGCAACAGAAACCGGGCTTTCTTGGGCTGGAAAACGTCAAATGGAACTTCACCAAGTTCCTGATCGACCGCGATGGCAACGTGGTGGAGCGCTTTGCCCCCCAGGCCAAACCGGAGAGCCTGGCCGAGCAGATCCGCGAGATGCTCTGATGCTCCCGCACCGTTTTACGCCACTGCGTTGAACGATTCTATGGCGGCCGGTGCGACAGCTACTGCGCAGCGGCCGCTCTTTTGCTATATTACGGCCCCACTATCTTTTCCATATCGTGGCTGGCCCCAACATGCTAGCTACCCGTTGAGCCAAAGGCTCATCTCAGGAGTTTCTCTCGAACATGTCATTCAACGAACTGGGTCTGTCTCCGCATATTCTGCGGGCCGTCAAGGAGCTGGGTTACGAACAGCCAACCCCCATCCAGCAGCAAGCGATTCCGGCCATTCTGGCCGGTCAGGATGTGCTCGGCGGCGCCCAGACAGGCACAGGCAAAACGGCCGGTTTCACCCTGCCGATGTTGCAGCGTCTGCTGGCCAACCATGGCCGCGGCCGACGTCAGGTGCGCGCCCTGGTGCTCACCCCGACCCGCGAACTGGCGGCACAGGTGGGCGAGAGCATCATAAAGTATGCCCACCACCTGCCGTTCAAGACTCTGATCGCCTATGGCGGTGTCAGCATCAAGCCCAATCTGGACGCCATCAAGCTGGGGGTGGACATTCTGGTCGCCACCCCGGGCCGTCTGCTGGATCTGCTGACCCAGGGCGCCCTGACCCTGAGCCAACTGGAAGTGTTGGTACTGGATGAAGCGGATCGCATGCTCGACATGGGCTTTATCGTCGACATCCGCCGCATCATGAAGGCGCTGCCTGCAGAGCGGCAAACCCTGCTCTTCTCTGCCACCTTCTCAAACGACATCAAGGCGCTGGCCGATGACCTGCTGAACGACCCCACCCTGATCGAGGTGGACCCCAGCAATACTGCCGCCGAGCAGGTGACCCAACGCATCATTCAGGTGGATCGGGAACGCCGCCGCGAGCTGCTCTCCCACATGATTGGCCGTGGCAACTGGCAGCGGGTGCTGGTCTTTGTTCGCACCAAGCAGATCGCCGACCGCCTCGCCCAGCAGATGCAAAAAGATGGCCTCAATACCGTGGCGATCCACGGTGACAAGAGCCAGGGAGCCCGCAACCGGGCGCTGGCCGATTTTCGCAGTGGCGACGTTCGGGTATTGGTGGCAACCGATATCGCCGCCCGCGGTCTGGATATCGATCAACTGCCCTACGTGATCAACTTCGAACTGCCCCAGATGGCGGAGGATTACATCCACCGTATCGGCCGTACCGGCCGCGCCGGTCGTGGCGGCGAGGCAATCTCGCTGGTCAGCCAGGACGAGCTGGGTCAGCTCAAGGCTATCGAAGCCTTGATCGGCCAATCCCTGACCGTGGAGATCCTGGAAGGGTATGAGCCAAGCGGCAAGCCGAGTCGCCAGACTCTGCCGGGCAGCAAGCCGGTGCAGAACCCGCCCCGGGCTCGCGGCCATGCCAACGCCAAGAGCAATGCCAAAGGCAAACCTGCCGCAGGCAAGGGCAAAGCCAAGGATGATGCCTCCAAGAAGCCCGCCCAGTCTCCTCAAAACAAGTCCCGCAAGCGGGAAGTGGTGGGCGAGGATATCGGCTTTGCGCCAATGCGCCGCTTGCCCAAAGCAATGCGCGACAGCTATCAGGAGAGCAGCGACGAGTAAGCTCGCGCGACGCTAACTGCCAAGCCAAAAGAGGGAGCCTGCAAGGCTCCCTCTTTCGTTGTGGATCACACGGAGCCGTGCAAATGCTCCACTCGGGCTCAGACCAGCGAATGGCGCACCGCGGCGGTACCATGGCTAGGCGGCGCTGAACCATCGAGCGGATTGAGCTGCAGGAACTCGAACAAGCCAGCCTGCATATTGACGTTCCAGAAGCGTCCGGCAAGGGTGAGTTGCAGTCGCTCATGGCTTATCTCGGCCAAGCCATGCTGCTGCCAGGCTGAGATAAGCGGCATCAGATGAGCACGCAAGGAGACCGGCAGACGATCCAGCGCCAGCACGCCACTGTCGAGGGCACCGCGCAGCAGACCGTCCATCCTTGCATTGGGATTGCGCCCCATCACCATCCCGGGCGCCCGCTTGCCACTGGCCAGCGCGTCGTGCCAGGGGGCCAGATCCCGTCCATACATCAAGCCGTGGCCAAGAATGCTGCCCCCCGCACCGGCGCCAAAGGGGAGGATCTCCGCACCGCGCTTGGCCATCTGGTTATAACGACTCTGCTCGGCCGGACTGCGCCGCCAGTGACTGCAAGAGAGACGCTCCCAGCCGTGGGCTTCCAGTTGCGCCCCGCCATAGGCATACATGGCCGCCCGCTGCTGGCCATCGGCGAGCCAATCCAGGGTGCCCTTCTCCTGCGCCCGCACCAGATTGGTGCCCTGCATGGCGATGAGCTGATAGAGATCGACCCCGTGTACACCGCTCGCCATCACATCGCGGATATCCTGCTGCCACACGGCATCATCCTGACCGGGCAGACCAAAGATGAGATCCGCCACGATCACAGCCGCATCATCCCGGGTCAGCTCACCCAGACGGGTCAGCAGCGTCTCCCTGTCATCGAAACGGGCCGCCTGCTGACGCACCCGGGTATCAAAGCTCTGCACCCCGAATGAGAAGCGGTTGAAGCCCCCGGCCAGCGCCACCTGCCATTTCTCATCATCAAAGCCGTTGAGCCGCCCCTCCAGCGTCACCTCGGCATCGGCCGACAACGGAAAACGGCGGATCACGGCGGCCAGCATGGCCAGCTCGTCGGCGCTCATGTCGGTCGGAGTACCGCCCCCCACATAGACGGCTGAAAATGGCAGGCTCTGCGCCAGCGGGGTGTCAGCCGCCTGCGCAAGGGAGGCGCACAGAGCGTTGACATAGCGGTTGATCCGCGCCGGGTTGGCGCCATTTTCAAAGAAATTGCAGAAGCTGCAGCGCTTGCGGCAAAACGGAATATGGATGTAGAGGGCGCGCTCCTCAGCTTCACTCTCTCGCTGCCACCAGCTCTGCCAGCCAGCCTCATCCAGCGGGAAGGGGCGCATCCCTCCCCGACTGGCGTGGGCCGAGGTCTTGGCGCTAAAGGCAAACTTGAGGGGATCCGGCGAGGAGATACCGGTCATGGAAGGGGTCAGATTCATGGTGGTCACTATTTAGTAAATAATGACAATGATAACGATTATCGTTACTGGCATTTTGTTCTGGATCAACCCGCAGAGCCGTGCAGCTCGTCGAAGTCATTTTGGCAACCAGCATTACCGATCTGCTTAACAGATTATTTACTCAAGAGTGGTTATCGTGTGCCGATAGAGAACCATCTCCCGCCGTTTCTTCGTCTACGATCAAGATGATACGGGATCACATAACAACACCAAGCGCATGGAACTTGCCCAAAATGCATAACCTCTCCTTGAACTGGAAAATATTCCTCCCTCTTGCGCTGGTCATCAGCACCACCTTTGGCCTCTGCTTCGAACTCTCTGCCTGGCTGCAACGGGATCTCGCCATCCGGCTGGCAGAGGAGAAAGTTGAGAGCATGGCCAACACCTATATGGATCAGGTGAACGTGCTGATGATGACCGGTGGCATGGCCAATCGGCAGATAGTGCAGACCAAACTCAAGAGTGAAGCGGGCATCGTTGAAGCCCGTCTGGTACGCGCCCCCGCCGTCAGCAACCTGTTTGGCCCGGGTCACCCGGATCAGAAAGCGCAGGATCCCCTCGATGAGCGTGCCATCAATCAGGGCGAAGCCATCCTGGAGCAGCAGGGCAACCGGCTCACCCTGATCAAACCGTTCAAAGCCTACAAGGAGTATCGCGGCACCCAGTGCCTCACCTGTCACCAGGTCAATGAAGGAACAGTGATGGGGGCAGTGCGGATCAGTTATGACCTCAGCCACACCTTCGGCGAGATCCGCCACAACAACCTGATCCTGAGCGGCAGCCTGGCCGCCGTCTTCAGCATTGGCTTCGGCTTGCTCTGGTGGGTATTGCAACGCTACGTGAAACACCCACTGCGCCAGCTGCAGCTCACCATGATCCGGATGGCCAAAGAACGCGACCTCGCCCTCCCCCTGGTCAATCACAGCCGGGATGAACTGGGCCAGATGACCCGCGCCGTCAATGACATGGTGCAGGGATTCCGCCACAGCCTGCAGGAGGTGGAAGGGGCGACCCACCAGCTCTATCAGGAGTCGAACCAGATCCGTCAGGTGGCGACCCAGACCGAAAACTCGGCCCGCCAGCAAGAGGGGATGACTACCCAGGTCGCCGCCGCCGTGAGCGAGCTGGCCGCCAGCTCTCATGAGGTGCGCGAACATGCCCGCCACAGCGCCGAGCTCTCCGCCCTCACCAATCAGGATGCCGCTGACACCAGTCGCCTCGCCCAGCACTCCATCACCGATATGGGCGAGATGTCGGCAGAGATCGATCGGGTGGACCAGGTGATCCAGCAACTCGACAGCCGCTGCCTGGCGGTTGACGGTGTGCTCGAGGTGATCAAGGGGATTGCCGATCAGACCAACCTGCTGGCCCTCAACGCTGCGATTGAAGCGGCTCGGGCAGGTGAGCAAGGCCGTGGCTTTGCGGTGGTGGCCGATGAAGTGCGGGCCCTCTCCAACCGCAGCCGCGCCGCCAGCGAAGAGATCTCCCAGATGATCGCCGCCTTGCAAAATGAGGCCCAGAGCGCAGTTACGGTGATCGGGGATGCAAAAAGCAAAGCCGATGAGAGCATCAGCAAGACCGAAGCGACCCTGGCAGCCATGCAGAACATCATCGAGCGCATCGCCCGCATCAACGATCTCAACGCCCAGATGGCGCAGTCGGCCGAAGAGCAGGACAGGGTCTGCCATGAGGTAGACAGCTCGGTGAGCGATATTCGCAACACCTCCAACGACACCCTGGGTCAGGCGCACGCCGCCAATCTCGCCAGCATCCAGCTGGTGGAGCAGTGTCAGAAACTGGAGGCTCTGCTGAAAACCTACCGCTGGTAATCCACTTCACCAACAAAAAAGCGCGACCCGAGGGTCGCGCTTTTGCTTTATGGATTCGATTTGGCCGAACGGCATCGTTGCTATTCCAGCGGCGCGTTGACTATTAACAGCGCCGCAGGGATGGCTTTAGCGGGCGTTGCGGGTTGCGACGGCATCCGCCAGGTTGCGCAGCAGCACTTCGGTATCGGCCCAACCGATACAAGCATCGGTGATGCTCTGGCCAACAGTGAGTTCACACCCTTCCACCAGATCCTGACGGCCTTCCACCAGATGGCTCTCCACCATCACCCCAAACACCGCCTTGCTGCCGGCACGCAGCTGACCGGCTACATCTTCAGCCACCACCATCTGGTTCTTGAACTGTTTGCTGCTGTTGGCGTGACTAAAGTCGATCATCACCTTCTGTGGCAGACCAGCCTTCTCCAGCCCCTTCACAACTTCGCTGACATGGGCCGCGCTGTAGTTCGGCTCACGGCCACCACGCAGAATGATGTGACAGTCCGGGTTGCCGCGGGTCGCCACGATGGCGGAGTGACCGTATTTGGTGACCGACAGGAAGTGGTGCGGCGCACTGGCAGCGCCAATGGCATCGATGGCCACCTTGATAGTGCCGTCAGTGCCGTTCTTGAAGCCCACCGGGCAGGAGAGACCGGAGGCCAGCTCGCGGTGTACCTGGGATTCGGTGGTACGGGCACCGATCGCGCCCCAGCTCATCAGATCCGCCACATATTGCGGGGTGATCATGTCGAGGAACTCGGAGGCAGTTGGCAGCCCCATGTCGTTGAGATCCAGCAACAGCTTGCGACCAATGCGCAGACCGTCGTTGATCTTGCAGCTGTTGTCGAGGTACGGATCGTTGATCAGCCCCTTCCAGCCCACTGTGGTGCGCGGTTTTTCGAAGTAGACCCGCATCACGATCTCCAGCTGACCTTTCAGCTCGTCGCGCAGCGCCTTGAGGCGCTTGCCGTACTCCAGCGCGGCAACCGGATCATGGATGGAGCAAGGACCAATCACCACCAGCAGACGATCATCTTCGCCGGCCAGGATATTGTGAATGGCCTGACGGGATTCAAAAACGGTGGACGAGGCAACCTCGGTAGCCGGAAACTTCTCAAGCACCGCAACCGGGGGTAATAACTCTTTGATTTCACTGATACGAACGTCGTCGGTTTGATGCTGCATGACAATGCTTCCTGCTAGATGACTGCGATTAGGAAATCTCAACATAGCCCGCGACAGGGCATGTGTAAATAGGAAATTACAGCAATCATAAAACTATTTTATATATCAATCTTGCAAGTTATTGAAATGATGCTAGGCGAAATGGAAGTGCGGATGAGGAAGGCAAAAAGGCCCGCTCAGCGCGGGCCCGAAGCGTCGGTGATGACGGGTTTGTCAGTGATCAGCCACGCTGGCTGATACTGGCCAGCTTGTCGAAGTAATCCGGGAAGGTCTTCGAGGTGCACTTGGGATCATTGATGGTGACTGGGATATCCGACAGCGCCACCAGCGAGAAGCACATGGCGATACGGTGATCGTTGTAGGTATCGATCTCGGCATGCTTGAGCTGGGTCGGCGGGGTCACGGTGATAAAGTCATGCCCCTCCTCCACTTCGACGCCCAGCTTGCGCAGCTCGGTCGCCATGGCGTGCAGACGATCGGTCTCCTTCACCCGCCAGTTGTAGATATTGCGAATGGAGGTCGGCCCCTCGGCAAACAGCGCGGCAACGGCGATGGTCATGGCCGCATCGGGAATATGGTTCATGTCCATATCCACTCCGTGCAGCGGCGCCTGCTCCGCCTCGATGAAATCATCGCCCCAGGTGATGCGCGCGCCCATCTTCTCCAGCACGTCGGCGAATTGGATATCACCCTGAATGCTGTGCTTGCCGATACCGGTGACCCGCACCTTACCCTTGATGGCACCCGCCGCGAGGAAGTAGGAGGCGCTGGAGGCATCCCCTTCCACCAGAAAATCACCCGGGCTGATGTAGGTCTGGTTGCCCTTGATGTAGAACAGCTTGTAGTTGTCGTGCTCGATGACCACCCCGAACTGCTTCATGATGTGCAGGGTGATGTCGATGTAGGGCTTGGAGACCAGCTCCCCCTTGATGTGGATCCGGGTATCACCGGCCGCCATCGGCGCCGCCATCAAAAATGCGGTCAGGAACTGGCTGGAGACGGAGCCATCGACGTGCACATCGCCGCCCCACAGCCCCTTGGCATCCACCACCAGCGGCGGATAACCATCGTGTTTCAGGTACTGGATATGGGCACCCGCTTCACGCAGGGCATCCACCAGATGGCCGATGGGACGCTCTTCCATGCGCGGCTCGCCGCCCAGGGTGTATTCACCGGAGCCAAGGCATAGCGCGGCGCAGAGCGGTCGCATCGCAGTACCGGCGTTGCCGAGGAACAGATTGACCGGCTCTTTCACCGCGAAGCTGCGGCCCAGACCCTGCACAGTACACTCGGTCTTGTCGGCGGAGAGCTTGTACTTGACCCCGAGCTGGGTCAGCGCAGCCAGCATATGACGAATGTCATCGCTGTCGAGCAGGTTGGTCAGACGGGTGGTGCCACGAGCCAGCGCCGCCAGCAGCAGCGCTCGGTTAGAGACACTCTTGGAGCCGGGCAAATTGACCTCACCGGCCACACGTGAAATGGGTTCCAAACGCAACGAATTCATAGACTTCCTGTGCTATCTCAAAAATAAACGCCTGTCCGGACGTTAACAGCCTGCGTCCCGCTCGGCAAGGGCACTTTCAGCGGAAATCGCACGGCAAACGCCAGCGCGCTGGTTCTGTTGAAAAAAACGCCGGGGTATACCCGGCGTCTTGAATCACTGCAATAGCTGTAAGCGGCTCACGGGTTGTCACGAGAGGCCGCCAGCAAACAGGTGGAGCTCTCTTATCAGCCGTGGCGCTTGGCAAAGCCATCCATAAAGCTGACCAGGGCCTTCACCCCCTCCAGCGGCATGGCATTGTAGATACTGGCGCGCATGCCGCCGACAATGCGGTGCCCTTTGAGCGCCAGCAGACCAGCCGCTTCCGATTCGGCCAGGAACTGCTTGTCCAGCTCGGCATTTTTCAGCTGGAACGGGATGTTCATCCGCGAACGGCAGCTGACATCCACCTGATTGCCATAGAAGCTCGACTGATCGAGATAGTCATAGAGGAAGTCGGCCTTCTCCTTGTTGCGCGCTTCCATCGCCTCGAGGCCACCCTGTTCCTTGAGCCACTCGAACACCAGACCGGCCAGATACCAGGCGTAGGTGGGCGGCGTGTTGAACATGGAGTCGTTCTTGGCAGTGAGCTTGTAGTCAAAAATCGAGGGGACATCGGCTCTTGCCTGATCCAGCAGATCATCGCGCACGATGGCGATGGCAAGCCCGGACGGCCCGATATTCTTCTGGGCACCGGCATAGATGATGCCAAAGCGGCTCACGTCGAGAGGACGGGAGAGGATGGTGGAGGAGAGATCTGCTACCAGCGGCACCTCGCCGGTGGCCGGGATGTCGAACATCTCGATGCCGTCGATGGTTTCGTTCGGGCAGTAGTGAACATAGGCCGCATCGGCGCGAAACGCCGGCGTCGGCAGCAGGTGGGAGATCCCCTGCTCGTTCTTGGCAACCCCCTGGAAGGTCTGGATATCGCCATACTTTTTGGCTTCATCCACCGCGCTCTGGGACCAGACACCGGTCAGCAGGAAGTCCGCCTTCTTGTTGGCCCCGCCCAGCAGGTTCATGGGCACAGCGGAGAACTGACCGCGGCCACCGCCGTGCATGAAGAGCACCTTGTAGTTGTCCGGCACCGCCAGCAGCTCGCGCAGCTCCACTTCGGCCTTCTCGGCAACCGCCATGTAGGGCTTGCCGCGATGGGAAAGCTCCATGACCGAGGCTCCCAGCCCCTGAAAATTACAAAATTCGCGCTGGGCGCGCTCCATGACTTCAACCGGCAGCATGGCGGGGCCGGCGCAGAAGTTGTAAATCTGTTTGCTCATGACGCTTTCCGTGAGTGGATGAGAGTAATCGATGACTTGTCAGGTTTTACACAAGAGCAGCCAGCGGATCAAAGGCTTTTTGGGAGCTGGCTCAACCTTTTACCGTCACTCTGCGTCTCCCTTGCAGTAGAAAAAGCCCTGAACGGGTCAGGGCTTGCAGGGAACATGCACAGAAATGGCGGGCAGAGCGCATAAACGACCACAGCTCAGCCATTTCTGACAAATTTACAGTTTGGCGGTGAGCTCAGGCAGCAGAGTGAAGAGATCCCCCACCAGCCCGTAGTCCGCCACCTGAAAGATGGGGGCATCGCTGTCCTTGTTGATGGCCACGATCACCTTCGACTCCTTCATCCCCGCCAGATGCTGGATGGCGCCCGAAATACCGACCGCGATATAGAGCTCGGGTGCCACCACCTTGCCGGTCTGCCCCACCTGCAGATCGTTGGCGACATATCCTGCATCAACGGCGGCTCGCGATGCCCCCACCGCCCCACCCAGCTTGTCGGCCAGCGCCTCAATCAGGGCAAACTGCGCCTTGGAGCCCAGTGCCCGGCCACCGGAGACCACCACCCGGGCGGCGGTCAGTTCGGGCCTGCTGGAGCGCACCGCGCGGCGCTCGACCAGCCGGGTACGGCCAGCGAATTCGGGCACGGCCAAGTGCTCGATAAGAGCCTGTCCGCCTGTCGCCGCCTTGGCAAACGCGGTGGCCCGTACCGTCATCACTTTGACGGGCGCCGAGCTTGCCACTCTGGCAATGGCATTGCCCGCATAGATGGGGCGCAGGAAGGTGTCGCTGCTCTCGATAGCCGTCACCTCGGAGAGCATCTCCACCCCGAGCCGGGCCGCCACCTGTGGCAGCAGCGCCTTGCCCATGGTACTCGCCGCCATCAGGCAGTGGCTGTAACCCTGACACCAGCTGGCCAGCAGCTTGTCCACCCCATCCAGCAGCCCGTCGGCCAGCAGGGGATGTTCGGCAAGCAGAACCTTGTCGACACCGCCGAGAGTTGCCGCCTGTTCACCCGCCTCGGTCAGCCCCTGCCCGAGCAACAGCAGATCGACCTGACCGCCGATTGAGCCGGCTGCGGTCACCAGTTGTGCCACGTTGTCGGCCAGATGGCCCTGATGATGTTCGGCAATGATCAGCACGCTCATGGCAGCACCTTCGCTTCGTGTTTGAGTTTGTCCACCAGCTCGTCCACCGAGCCCACCTTGATCCCGGCGCTGCGGGCTGGCGGCGCCATCACCCCGAGCAAGCGGGTCTGATTGGCCACCTCAACGGCGAGTGTCGAGAACGGGGCGCTATCAAGCGGCTTGCGCTTGGCCTTCATGATGTTGGGCAAAGAAGCAAAGCGCGGTTCATTCAAACGCAGATCGGCACTTACCACCGCAGGCAACGGCATGCGCAGGGTCTCTAGGCCACCGTCAATTTCGCGAGTCACCAGCAGTTCTCCCGCTTCCACCTTGAGGGAGGACGCGCAGGTCGCCAGCGGCCACTCATTGAGGGCAGCCAGCATCTGGGCCACCTGATTGTTGTCTGAATCGATGGACTGCTTGCCGAGCAGCACCAGATCCGGCTGCTCCTGCTCACACACCTTGTGCAAGGCGCGGGCGACAGTCAGCGGGGTGAGCGTCTGATCGGTGACATAATGCAGCGCCCGATCCGCCCCCAGCGCCAGCCCATGGCGCAGTTGCTCGGCGGCAGCTTCAGGGCCAAAGGTCACAACCACCAGTTCGCTGGCAACCCCGGCTTCCCGCAGCCTGACCCCCTCCTCCACCGCAATTTCACAAAAGGGGTTGATCCCCATCTTCACATTGGCCAGCTCCACGTCGGAGCCGTCTCCCTTCACCCGAATCTTGACGTTGTAGTCGACTACCCGTTTGATTGCGACCAGCAGCTTCATGGGGTCATGCCTCGTCTCTTTGGATTGAATTCATTAGTGTGCCTCTGCGTTTGTTGCAGTACGCTCTTCCCTGATTTTTTGCTTTTTCTTGCTCAGTTTTGCTTACAACTGCTTTACGTTTACGTAAACTACCAGCATTACCCTAGGCCAACCAGAGCGCAGAGGCAAGATGGAACGGGAAGCAATGGAATTTGATGTCGTCATCGTCGGCGGCGGTCCGGCGGGGCTCAGTGCAGCCATCGCCCTGAAACAGCAGGATGCCACTCTCTCTGTCTGTCTGCTGGAGAAGGGAGCGGAAATTGGCGCCCATCTGCTCTCCGGCGCCCTTTTTGATCCCGTCGCCTTGCAAGAGCTGCTGCCGGATTGCTGGCAGCAAGCGCCGCTCGGCGTACCGGTCAACGACGATCAGGTGCATCTGCTGCAAAGCGAGCAACGCTCCCTGCAACTCCCCGCCTGGGCGGTGCCGCCCCGGATGCACAATGAGGGCTGTCACATCATCAGCCTCGGCAATCTCTGCCGCTGGCTTGGCCAACAGGCGGAAAAACTGGGAGTCGAAATATACCCTGGATTTACCGCCAGCGAACTTATCATGGACGCGGGCCGGGTCAAGGGGGTCATCACCGGCGATCTGGGGCTGGATCGGGTGGGCAATCCCAAGGCTGATCATGTGCCCGGCATGGCACTGCTCGGTCGCTACACCCTCTTTGCCGAAGGGGCCCGCGGTCATCTCGGCAAGCAGCTGATCGCCGACTTCAACCTGGCAAGCCCTGCCCAGCCCCAGCACTATGCCATCGGCTTCAAGGAGCTGTGGCAACTGCCTGCTGGCCAAGGCAAAGCAGGACAGGTGCTGCACGGCAGCGGCTGGCCCCTTGGCAAGCAGGGGGGCGGCAATAGCCACGGCGGTTTCTACCTCTATCACATGGAGGAGGATCAGGTCGCGGTCGGGCTGATTGTCGATCTCAACTACCAGAATCCCTGGCTCAGCCCGTTCGACGAATTCCAGCGCCTCAAACATCACCCGCTTATCGCTGGCGTGTTGCAAGATGGGGAGCGCATCAGCTATGGCGCCCGCGCCATCACCAAGGGGGGCTGGCACGCCCTGCCCCGCATGCACTTCCCGGGCGGCCTGCTGATCGGCTGTGATGCCGGCACCCTCGACTTTTCCCGGATCAAGGGGATCCACACCGCCATGAAGTCCGGCATGCTGGCGGCAAAAACCGTCGCGATGGCGCTGCGGGGGGGCGATGAGGGTGGCCGGGATCTGGCCCAGTATGGTGACGAGCTGCACCAGAGCTGGCTGGCCCGCGAGCTCAAGGCGGCGCGCAACTTCGGCGCGGCGCTTCACCGCTATGGTCCCTGGTTGGGCGGTGCCTTCAACTGGCTGGAGCAGCGGCTGTTTGGCGCAAACTCGCCCTTCAAGCTGCTCGATAAGGCTCACGATTATCGTCAGCTGCGTGTGGCCAGCCGCTGCGAGCCCATCCATTATCCCAAACCCGATGGCAAGCTGAGCTTTGACAAACTCTCGTCTGTGTATCTGGCCAACACCAGCCACAACGAGGATCAACCTTGCCACCTCAAGCTGCAGGACGAGCGCATTCCGGTCGAGGTCAATCTGCCCACCTGGGCAGAACCCGCTCAACGCTACTGCCCGGCCGGGGTGTTTGAAGTACTGGAAACGGAAGGTGCGGCCAAACTGCAGATCAACGCCGCCAACTGCATCCACTGCAAAACCTGCGATATCAAGGACCCCAGTCAAAACATTATCTGGACGCCGCCACAGGGGGGATCCGGGCCCAACTATCCGAATATGTGATGAAGCGGGGCAGCGGCAACAAGCAGCCCCAGCTAGCCCTCCTCCAGCCAAAGGCTGGGTTCTACCCCGCATAGCCGCTCAGGTGATCCGACCTCGCTGTTTTTTTGAACAAACAAGCTGAATCCCTGATGAATAGCCCCTGACAAGCGCGGCCCGCCCCTGTATAGTTCGCCGCATTCAGGTTTTCCATCGGCCCGATCTGCTTATCCACGGGATCGCCTTCTGCAGCGATCTAAGGCCGCATGACCTGTGCAACCATCCCTGATTACCCATGACTTTTTAAGGGGGGACAGATGATCACCGCCTACATTCTCAATAACAAGGTGCTGGACATAGTCACGCTCGGGCCTGACGACATAGTACCTGACAACACGGTCTGGCTGGATGCCTACAAGCCGGACACGGCAGAGCGAGAATGGTTGACGGGCCTGTTCCTGGAAGAGGTTCCCGACAAGGAAGAGCTCGACGACATCGAAGCATCCGCCCGTTTCTACTGGGATACCGATGGTCTGCACATTCACTCCCTGTTTCCCCAGCGGATCGGTCGTGACACCAAGGGTGTCCACGTATCCTTTACCCTGCGCAACAACCTGCTGATCAGCATTCGTGAAGATGACATCGGGCTGGTTCGTCTGCTGCGCCACTATATGCGCCAGGATCGGCTGGAGGTGGAGGATGCCCTCGACATCCTGCTGGAGGTGCAGAACCTCAAGGTAGAGTACCTCTCCGACCTTATCGAAGATGGTTACAAGACCTTGGAAAACACCGCCGATCAGATCTTCGAGCCGGATCAGATCAACCCCATGCTCAAGGAGTTGATGGCCCAGGAAGAGGCCAACGGCCAGATCCGTCTCTCCCTGCACGATACCCGTCGCGCCTTGCGCTTCCTCAAACGCAGCCTGCGCCAGCGCATGAGCCTTGAGCAGAACAAGTGGATCGACGAGATGCTGCACGACGTGGAGTCACTGCTGCCCCACACCCAGTTCCTGTTCGACAAGATCAACTTCCAGCTGGAGGCCTCCATGGGGGTAACCAATCTGGAGCAGAACAAGGTGATCAAGATCTTCTCGGTAGCCGCCGTAATATTCCTGCCGCCGACCCTGATCGCCAGTATCTATGGCATGAACTTTGGCCGCATGCCTGAGCTTGCCTGGGAGTATGGTTACCCCCTATCGCTGGTGCTGATGGTGATGTCATCGCTCGGCACCGGTCTATTCTTCAAGCGCAAAGGCTGGCTGTAACGCCGGCTGCCCGGTACAAAAAGATTCTCGCGCATTGGGGGGCATGTCCCCCCGATTAATTCCCGCCCCCTCCCGCGCCTTGCAAAGGGCTCGCCTTCGCCCCATATCCCTTGCATCACTTGCACTCTATGAATGGATATCGGGCAACCATGACCCTCTACCCCGAACACCGCTATGACGATCACGGCCAGCTTCGTCCCCCTCTCTGGTTCTGGCCCATCGCCCTGCTACTGACCCGCTCGGTCTGGCTCTTTCTGATGGCTGGCGTCACCCGCCAAAGCGGCAGCGAGATCCTTGAGCTCTTCTACCCCGACAAGCTCACCCTCTATATCAGCCTGCTGACCGATGTACCCGCCATGCTGGCACTGCTCGCCTGCGGCGGCACCTATCAGCAGACCCAAAGCATTCGCGCCAGACTCCGGCGCCACAGCCCGCTGCTGCTGCTCTGCTCTGCCACCAGCGGCCTGCTGATGCAACTGCACAGCCTCAACTTGCAGAAGTGGTCATTCAGCTGGCCCACCGCGCTGGTGCTGGTCGCCAGCCTCTGGGCGCTCTGGTATCTGCTACGCAGTCGCCAGTTGCGCGAATATGCAGCCGATGAGCCCCACTAACAGGGCTCCGGGCACGGATTGCGAAGCGTTCAGGCCTATTGGGGAGTAACCCGGATCTGCAGGGTCTGGCGATCGCTCTGGCTACCACGCCCGCCCTGCAACTGCGAACCAAGGGTGCTGCCCTGCTGCACCGAGCTGGTGGATAGCTCCCCCACCGTCAGCCACTGGCCCGGGGCTCCACTGAGCTCGGTGGCGCTCTGCCCACGATTGATGGTGCCCTGCTCCAGCCTCGCCTGCTCGCTGCTGAGCGCAACCTGCACCCTGTCCCCTATCAGGGTTGCGGTGGCATAGAGGCCGTTCACCAGCGGCATCATCCCCACTACCGCGCCCCCGTTCCACTGATAGAAGACGACCGGCTGATAGGAGCCCATTTGCAGCAACACGGGACGACCCGACAACCCGCGCACCTGCCAGCTGTCGTTCTGGCTGCGCTGGTACTGCTGGGCATTGCCATCGAGCAACCACTGCCGTTTGGCCTCGCCACGGCTTACTGAACCGCCCAGTTGTTCACTGCTGGAAAGCCCATCCACCCGCCACTCGATAAGCAGGCTTTGCGGTGGCTGGTTGATTTGCGCCAGAGTCGCCTCGGCTTCCTGCAATTGGTCCGGCGTCCCGCTCAGCACCAGCTGATTGCCCATGGCGCTTACTCCGAGCCGGGGATAGATCTCCTTGAGGGTCTGCACCGCCGCCTGCGCCTCGAATACCGGGATCACTTTCACCTCGGCCCACAACGACGGGCTCCAGAGTCCCATCATGCAGCCAAGCCACAGCAGCGCCCTGCGGCCAACCTTGCCCATCCGAACCATTACGCTCTCCTCGTTCTCTGTGCTCTTCTCGCTCTCTGTTCTCTCTCTGCTCAGGCGTAGACCTGCGCCCGCAGCCAACAGCTCAGCCCTATTCCGCTCACCCTTCGATGATGAACCCGGCGGTTGCCAAAAAACAATCGGGAATGCAGCAACTCCGTGATTTCCCACGGTATGAGGCTCTCATTCCACGCCCGTTATCGCGTAAGATAGCGCCATCATAGTTGCCCAAGCGGAATCCATCATGTTGAAACAGTTGTTGTTACTCCCCCTCGCCCTACTGCTGGGGGCCTGCTCCCTGACCCAGTACAACGTCAGCGAGGCCGAAATCAACCAGTACCTCAAGGATCTGGTCTCTTTTGAAAAACAGCTGGGGATCCCCGGCATCATGTCGAGCAAGATCCGTCTGGACGAGATGCAGAGCCGTATAGGCCGCAAACAAGCAGATCGCATCGAGCTGGACGCCGCTGGCGACCTGCAGGTGAGCAGCCCCCTTGGCAGCCAGCAGATGAAGATCCGCTTTGCCCTGAGTGCCCGTCCGGACTATGTAGCCGATCAAGGCGCCATCTATCTGCGCGACCTTGAGCTGGTCTCGGTCAAGACCGAGCCGGCCGATATCGGGGCCGCCCTCACCCCGCTGCTGCCCACCTTCAATCAGTCGCTCTCCCTGTTCCTGTCGCAGACCCCGGTCTATCGCCTCGACAGCAGCCGCAAGAACGAAGCCAGGATCAAGGAGAAGGTCGAAGCCCTCAAGGTAGAGCCAGGCCGTCTGGTCATCCCGTTCAAGCTGCTCTGATCACCGCCGCACCGGCACTTTCAGCGCGCTCAACAGATAACCGTCCTCTTCGACAGCGCACCTCCGGTTCAACGTGCAGCCGAATGGGGCGGTTTTTTACTTCTCAAGTCCCCGTCAACACAGCATAATGCAGACCATTCTCATTTAGATTCGTCATGAGAAGCGTCAATAATAAAACCAATGGTGAGAAGGGACATGAGAAAAACCGTACTGGTTCAGGCGATCGCCTGCGCACTGATTAGCGGCGCCGCACACGCTGCCGTCAAAGTCGAAGACAAAACATTCAATACCGCCGCCAACATGCTGGCCTATACCGAATTCGAGCTCTCCGGTGAGCCGCTGGCCGAAGCGCTGGGGCTGGATCTGGATGTGCTGGATGCCAACCGTGCCGATGAGCCGACCCCGTTCGACTTCGCTGCCGGCATCGAATCCTACGAATACTCCGAAGAGGCGATGTACGCCCTCAACTACCAATCCGGCATGGGCCCGCATCTGGTGAACGGGCCGCAAAACCTGGCCCGAGGCGGCACCATGGCCTCTCTGGGGCAACGGGTGTTGGCCATGGCCGATGCCGTTGGCTTCCCGGCTGATGAAGTGCCGCAGGGCATGTATCCTCTCTCCCTGCCCTACGCCTCCGCCAATCCGGAGTTTGCCCAGGCCGTCAACGCCACCCCGGTCAATGGCGACCAGATCACCATCAAGACCGCCAAAGGGACCGAGAAAACCGTCAAGACCCAGGTGCCAGCCTACTTCCGCGACTACAGCACCCTGCGCTGGAGCGGCAGCGACAACCTGCTGGTGCCCGCAGCGGTGGGCGGTATCCTGCTCAAAGAGGTGATGTGGTCGCAAGACTTCCTCGGCGGCATGCACGTGGCCAAGACCGATGAAGAGGTTGAAGCCGCCTCCGCCACCATGGATCAGGATGGCAAGCACAAGCTGGGCGTCTCTGCCGCCGATGGCTTCAATGGCATGATGCTGACCGAGCAGTCCATCGACAAGCTGGCCATCATGCAGAACCAGCTCGGCTTCGATGGCAAGCAACTGGGCGCCAAGATCACCCCGCAGTACGATCCGGCCAAGGGCGTGATTTACTTCCCCCATCAGGTGAAAGTGACTGAAACCAGCAACAACGATGCCGGTGCCATCGGCAAGCTGGAGGTGATGGATGGCTCCGCCCAGCTGCGCGATGCCTGGATGATGCTGTGGCCGCTCTCCGAGTTCTATGCCTTCAGCGATCAGCGCAGCGCCAACACCAACCAGAACCCGGCCTTCCACGCCGTGTTTGACGGCGCGCCCTTTGCCGCCGCACCGGCTGCCAACAAGGCCAATGACCTGGGCAAAGCGGTCGCGGGCAGCGATGCCTTCTCGCTGGCGATCAATCTCTCAAACCTCACCTTCAAGAACCTGGCAGCCCTGCACTTTGATGCCAAGGCTGGCACCCTGGTCGACAGCTGGCAGGCAGGCAAACAGGGCAAGCACGTCACCACCTTTGACGCTGCTTACGCACTGGTCGCCCTGCAGATCTTCCAGCGCGCTCAGGATGCGCTGCCGGTCGGTTACGCCGCCGGTGACAATGGCGAGCTGAACCTCAAGACCAAGCAGGGTCAAGAGGCGCTCGACTTGATCCGCAAACAGGCCGATTTCATCCTTGCCAACCTCAAGGGCAAAAATGGTCTGGTGCATGACGGCATCACCCTGGGTGGCAAGCTCGATGCCGGCCACTCCATCGATGCGCAGTTCGCAGCCATCCGTGGTCTGACCGCGGCGTTCCTCGCTACCTCCGATGCCAAGTACCGCACTGCCGCCCGCGAGCTGTTCATCTCTGCCGACAAGGCCTACTTCAATGCCAAGGCGGGCACCTGGCTGGCGGGTAAACAGGGTGAATACACCCCCTGGACCCAGGCTGCCATCTCCGGCGCCCTGCGCTCTGCCATGCTGAACCTGCGCAACGAAGGGGCCGAGAAGGCGCCCGAGCTGGAGCTGGCCAAGCTGACCGGTCAGTACGTCAGCTGGTTCCGTGGCACCGTCAACGGTGGCATGCAGATGGCCGAGTGGATCGGTGACTCCGGCGAGAACATCATCGAAGGCGCTGGCAGCGACACCGACGAAGATGGCGTACCGCAAGTGACCGCCGCCGGTGGCAAGCACGGCACCGCCATGGTGATGGCCGCCAAAGCAGTGGTTAGCGAGTAATCCTCGCCATTCACCAGCATGAAAAAGGGAGCCAAATTGGCTCCCTTTGCATTACAGCGTCTGACACAATTTCAAGGGCCTTCCTCAAACCAGCTTGTCCAGCATCTCCTTGGTCACCAGCACAATCCCCTGCTCGGAGCGGTAGAAGCGGCGGCTATCCTCATCGGCATTCTCGCCCACCACCAGCCCATCGGGCAGCACACATCCCTTGTCCACCACCACCCGGCGCAGACGGCAACCGGCGCCAATCTCGACCCCGGGGAAGATGATGGCCTGATCCAGGGTGCAGAAGGAGTGCACCCGCACATTGGTAAAGAGCACCGAGTTGAGCACGAACGACCCGCTGACGATGGTACCGCCCGAGAACATGGAGTTGATGGTCATGCCGTGCTGGCCATTGCGATCCTGCACAAACTTGGCCGGTGGCGTCAGGGTCTGGCTGGTCCAGATAGGCCAGTTCTGATCGTAGATGTCGAGCTCGGGCAGCACGGAGGCGAGATCCATGTTCGCTTCCCAGAAGGAGTCCAGCGTACCCACGTCACGCCAGTAGGGCTTTTGCCCCTCGCGCGCCCCGACACAGGACATGTTGAAGGGGTGAGCAAATGCCATCCCCTCCTCCACGATGCGGGGGATCACATCCATCCCGAAGTCGTGTTTGGAGTCCTGATTGTGAATATCCTCCTCCAGCAGTTGGTAGAGGTACTCCGCCTCGAAGATATAGATCCCCATGGAGGCCAGCGAGCGATCTTCGCAACCCGGCATGGCGGGCGGATTGGCCGGTTTTTCGACGAAGGCGCGGATCTTGCGCTGCTCGTCGATATCCATGATCCCGAAGGCGGATGCCTCGGCCCGCGGCACCTCGATACAAGCCACCGTCACCTTGGCGCCAAGGCGCACATGGTCGAGCAGCATGGCAGCGTAATCCATCTTGTAGATGTGATCCCCCGCCAGCACCACCAGGTATTTGGGGCCGTAGTCACGGATGATATCGACGTTCTGATAGATGGCATCGGCGGTGCCGCGATACCAGTGCACCTCGTCCACCCGTTGCTGGGCAGGGAGCAGGTCGATGAATTCGTTCATCTGGTAACGCAGGAAGGACCAGCCCGATTGCAGATGACGCAGCAGGCTGTGAGATTTGTATTGGGTGACTACACCAACGCGGCGGATCCCCGAGTTGATACAGTTGGAGAGCACAAAATCAATGATCCGGAATTTGCCACCGAAATGGACGGCAGGCTTGGCGCGGTTGTCAGTCAACTGCTTCAGGCGACTACCACGTCCACCCGCCAGCACCAGTGCCATACTCTGGTTCAATAATTGTCGTGCTTTGGCACTATTTTCGGGCTCTAACAACATGATTTACCTCTGCCTTGTTTGATCTATTTTCAACTCATCTTCGCCTGTTTCGGCACCTGTGAAAGTGGTTTCACTCACATTTAACCGATCTCAATTGACCCTTTTCACCGAGTTGCGAGGAATAGCATGCTTTGCTCCGCCAGCTTGGTTAAAATTCCCCCACAAAGCAGCCACTTCAAGGATGACAAGATGGTTCACAAGCTCGGACGTACCCTCTTTCTGATCGCCACCATAGTGACCATACCCCTGCTGCTCCTGCAAGCAGTTTGGTTAGCCCTGCAGAGCACACCGCTTACTTTGGCCATTATTCTGGCCACCACACTGCTTGGCATGATCCTGCTGTTGATGCTGGCCATCCGCACCATGGATGGCATGCTCCAGCATCAGGAGCTCACCTGGGTCAAGGCGATCAGGGGGCGGGATCCCTCACAACTCGATGAGCCCGCCTCCCAGGAGGTGCTTCAACAACTGCTGGAGCAGTTCGAAAGTGCCGAGCAGAGCGCCCATCGCCAGCTGACCGAGCTCAGCAACCTGGCTACCACCGACGAGCTGACTCAGCTACTCAACCGCCACGCGTTTCGCCGCGACATGACCGAGTTGCTGCAGCGGGATCAGGACACCCAGACCGCGACCCTGGTGCTGATCCGCGCCACCGAGCTTGGCAAGATCAACGCCCAGCGCGGCTTCCAGTCTGGCGATGCCTACATCAAGGACATGGCCGCCCTCATCAAACGGGTGGTAAGCCGCTTCCCGGGCAATCAGGTCTACCGCATTTCGGGGGCTGATTTCGCCGTGCTGGTGCAACCGGTGGCCAATATTCCTCCCCATCTGCTGGGGCAGGATTTGAAGGTGGCCTTCGATCACTATCAGGATCAGCACGAGCTGGAGAGCACCGGTTACTCGGGGCTGACCAAGCTCAGCAGCGGCCAGAAAATTGAAGCCGTGCTGGCCAGAGCGGATCTGGCGCTGGCTCGCGCCCAGACCGAAACCATCAACGGCTGGGCCATCCAGCAGGATGACAGCGCCTCCGATCTGCAGGGTCAACACCACTGGCGCGACGTGCTGACTGAAGTGCTGGCGCAGGAGCGACTCAGCTTTACCTACCAGCCGATCCAGCCCCTGCACCGCAGCATGCTGGCTTACAACGAGATCTACACCCGCTTCAGCGGCAATGACGGCACCGCCCTGCCCACCGACACCCTGTTTGCCATGGCCCAGCGGCTCGATATGGTGATGCGGCTAGAGCAACTGGTCATTACCCACATCATGCGCCAGTACCGGGCCTTTGGTGCCAACCAGAGTCGCTGGGGGATCAACCTCTCCCCCAACCTGCTGCAAAACAGCGCCTTCCTGATCTGGCTTGACCGCCAGCTGCTCAAAGATCCCAATACCAGCGCCAATCTGGTGTTCGAACTGGATGAAGAGCATCTGGAACGCAACCTGACCGGCGCCAAGCGGGTGTTTGAACTGCTGCGCCGCAACGGCAGCCGCTCGGCCATCGCCAATTTCGGCAAGGGGATCGGCTCCTTTACCCTGTTTCGCGAGCTCAAGCCCGACTACATCAAGCTGGACCCAGCCCTGATCACCGGGCTGGAGCAGGATCAGACCAACCAGCAGTTCGTGCGGATGATCGTCGATGTATCCCATCGGATGGGGTGTCAGGTGATTGCAGAGGGGGTGGAACAGCTTGGCCAGAAACAGCTGCTGCAGGGGATGTACGTGGATGGTTTGCAGGGCTATCTGATCGCCCGGCCGCAACCGCTGCGACCGGATATCAGCCAGCTGGGGCTCTTTACTGAGGATGCTTCAGCTTCAAAAGGGTCAGAATGATGTCATTGAGCTGGCGGTAACGCTCCAGCTCTTTCTGATCGTACCGGGTCGCCAGCGTGGTGGGGTTGTGGCGGTTCTTGAGGTAACGGTTGATTTGCAGGCGATTGAACCCCGCCACCTGATAGACCTGGCCAAGCAGGGTATTGAGCTCATCGTGCTCCAGACCGGCTCTGGCCAGATAGTCCCCATCGGCGGGACTCTCGGTCTGGTGACTCCACTTGCCAATGCGACCGCTCTCTTGCAGATAGCTGAGCCACTGCTCGATATAGAGCGGTTTGCACCCCGCCAACAGGTTGAAAAAGCCCACCGCGTCGCAACGACAACCGCTCAGAAGCACGACCGCCAGCTGATCGTCATCGCACTGGAAGGTCACTGGTCCGGCTTGCGCCCAATCCAGCGCCTGCACCCGAATGCTGGCTTTCTCACCCGCAGCTCCCGTTACGTCGAATACAAACATGGCGCTCCTCCCTTGGCAAAAGGTTGATGATGGACCATCCCCCTGACAGGTGCAAAGGCAAATCGGCTTTTAACTCATCAATCGGGCCATTCGACCATAAAAAAGACCGGCACCCTCACGGATGCCGGTCTTTGTCCCGATGGCCTGTGCGTTCAGGCCATCAATGGAGGCGCTTTCAGGCGTCCAGTTCAACCAGTGCCTTGGCCAGCTCGATGGGCTCGAGCTCCTGGCCTTCCAGATCGGCGTTCCAGTTCGGGCCGACCAGTACATCGTCTTCATCCAGATCGTTGATCCAGATATCGAGAAACTCTTCCAGATCGATCACTTCCGGCTCGTAATCGGCCCACTCGTCGACACAGTGCAGACGGGCGTCCTCTTCGGCAGACCAGAGCGGCATCACGTCGGCATCTTCAAATTCGGCGGAGCGGCAGACGACCCAGTCTTCCCCATAGCGCAGACCCCACACCTGACCCGACTCGCGGACTTGTTCGATAAACAGTTGGAAATTGGCGTCAAGGTTGTCGTTAAGCATGCTCATGGGATTCTCTCTTTCTTTCGGGTGCTGCGGCATTGTCGGGCGACAATACGATGGCCAAATGGTGTCGTAAAAGTGACATGGACTCAAGCATATTGGGGTTATTCCGGGAAAAAAGCCGGGATAACCCCCATTTGCCTGCAAAAACGCCTCCCGATGGAGGCGTCTTGCAGATTCAGGAGATCAACGCTCCCAGTAAACCTCTTCCAGGCTGTCCTCTTTCTCAGGCAAACCGCGGGAGAGACGTGGGCTGCTCTGGGCCAACACCTCGTAGCTGACGCGGTTGGCGTATTTGCACACCTGGGCCAGTGAGGAGTAGGTCAGGAACTCGGAGATGTGCTTGGCGGAGTTGGGCACATTCATCCGGTGATAGGAGTTGGCCACCATGTCGTGCAGCACGGCGGAAAGGGCGCCATCCCCTGCCCCGTTGGTGTTTTTGATCTTCTCCGGGCCACCCATGTACGGGGAGATGTGGGAGTAGATGCGGGCCGGTTTGCGGCACTTGGCACGGGCCATCGGGCGGCTGAACTCATACATATTGAACTCGGGGATAACGCCCGGCAGCAGGGTATGAGTGGTCTCGCGCTTGTAGTCCTCATCGGTGTAGCTCGCCATGTAGAGGCCGATGGGGCCAGCAGTACAGAGCACCATGTCGGCCCAGTCGAGCGCCTTGTCGGCCGCACCGAGCGGATCAGCGATACCGGTCAGGGCTTCACCTTCGTCTTCGTTCATCGCCAGAACAGTCACGTTCTCGGCAATGAAGTCGCGCCACCACTGGGGGTTTTCGTCGATGACGAAACGGGTGCCCAGGGTCAGCACCACGGGAATACCGGCCTCGCGGGCATAACGCACTGCGGTCATCGCCGCCTCTTTCATCGGATCACCATCATCACCGCGCACCAGATAGGCAGTGATCACCAGGGCAGACGCCCCTTTGATCACATCCTCCGGAATGTGCTGCACATCCAGCTGGTTCATCTTGCCGGCGTTGATGCCGAAGCTGCGCTCGCCGCACTCGGTGATGAAGGTGAAACAACGGCCGATTGGGCCATCAACCGGCTGCAGATAGTCCAGATTGACGCGGGAAGAGGTGTTGCACAGATAACGGTAGGCGTAGCAGCCGATGCGAATGTCCTGACTCATCACACCCAGCAGGATGGAGTGGGAGTCGGCCAGTACCGAGTAGTTGTGTACTGTGTTGCCAATGGTACCACCGGCAAACTCGCTCACTACCATGTTGTTGGCCTTGAGCTCGTCATAAATCCGTTCGGCTACATCGTCATTGATAACGACGGAGTGCCCCTTGCTCAGACCATAACGGGTCAGAAAGTCTTCATCCACATGGGCTTCGATATCAACCAGGGTCTGATCAATCCCGACCACGTAGGCTTTGCCCAGCTCGGTTAACAGGGGATTTTGCGGAACCAGGGGATCGCGTCTGTCGACAGGGAAGTAGTGTTTGGACTTGCGCTGACCGGGAAATTTCATGGCAATGTTCTGTGCTCTGGGGGAAAGAGGGGCGGGATTTTAACACAATCCGCCGCCCCGAAAAGTCGCCCTGTTTAAATAATGGAGTCAGTATAGACAAGGCTTGCAAGGAAAAACGTTTGCCTTTTCACCATAAAAAAACCACACCATCCGGCGTGGTTCCCTAGCATAAAAAAGCGCCTGTTTTCAGGCGGCCGCCATGCCCTGCAACAGGGCCAGTACCGAAAAGAGGCCGAGGGCGAGCCAGAACAGCAAGGTGCCCAAAAAACGGGGCACATTGGGGGCTTTGGGGATCTGGATGCCGATGGCATGCAGGATGCGGCCGACCAACAGCATGGCGCCACCGGCATGCAGCCAGAGCGCACCGGCACCGGATAGCTCGCACAGCGCCATCAGCAGCAGGGTCAGCGGCACATACTCGGCAAAATTGCCGTGGGCCCGGATCGCCGCCAGCAGCTCGGGGGCTTCCCCCTGCCCTATCATCACCCCGAACTGGGCACGGCGTCTGACCACCCAGAAGGAGAGCCCCAGAAACAGCAGCCCCAGCAGGCCTGCGTATATCAGCGTGATATGTACCATGACTCGACTCCTTGTTTGACTGACTGCCGGTCACTCATGCCAATTCGCGGCAGATGAGCGAGACCATCATCCTGATGTGGGCCTGATCGCTGTTGAGGGCCGGAATATATTCAAACCGCTCGCCACCGGCCTCCATGAAGATCTCCCGATTTTGTACCTGAATTTCCTCGAGGGTTTCGAGGCAGTCGGCGGCAAAGGCGGGGCAAATTACATCGAGCCGCTTGATGCCCGCTGCAGGCATACCGGCGATGGTCACGTCGGTGTAGGGCTTGAGCCACTCCTCCTTGCCAAAGCGGGACTGGAAACTGGCCGTCCACTGCCCAGCCTCCAGCCCGAGCGCCTCGGCCAGCAAGCTGGCGGTATGGCAACACTGGTGACCATAGGGGTCCCCTTCGTTCTCGTAGCGCTCGGGAATACCGTGGAACGACATCAGCAGGTGATCACCCTGACCGTGCTGCTCCCAGTGACGGCGCACACTCATGGCCAGCGCCTGTATATATTCGGGATGGGCGTGATAATCACGAATGAGCCGTACCACCGGCAGATTGCGCTCTTTCTTCATTGCCTTGCCCCAGGCATCAAAGACCGAGGCGGTGGTACTGACCGAATATTGCGGATAGAGCGGCAACAGGATCACCCGGTTGACCCCTTTGGCTTTGAGCGCCTGCCAGCCATCATTCACTGACGGGGAACCATAGGTCATCGCCAGCTCCACCGGCACATCGACCCCCTCCCGCTTGAGCTCCTGCTCCAGTGCAGCACGCTGCTGCTTGCTTATCGCCATCAGCGGCGAGCCCTGCTCGGTCCACACCTGCTGATAGAGCTTGGCCACTTTGGGCGAGCGCGTCGGCAAGATGATGAAGTGGAGCAGCGGGCACCAGAGGTAACGGGGCAGGTCCACCACACGGGGATCGTGCAGGAACTGGCTGAGGAACGCTTTGACGGCAGCGGTGGTCGGTGCGGCTGGGGTACCCAGATTGACCAGCAATATTCCGGTTTTCGTGGTCACGTTGGCTTCCTGTCTATCTGTCATTATGCAAAAAGGGCCCGACAGGGCCCTTCTCTTTATTTATCTGATGGCACGGGAAACAGTGCCGGCAGCAAAGATCAGCCCAGAATGGTGGCAAGCTGCTTGCTGACCAGATCAACCGGCTGGGTGCCGTCGATCTTGACGTAACGGGTGTGGCCCGCTTCCGCCTCTTTGCCGTAGAAACCGATCAGCGGCGCGGTCTGCTGATGATATACATCCAGACGCTTGCGTACTGTGGTCTCTTCGTCGTCGGCGCGGATCACCAGATCTTCACCGGTCACGTCATCCTTGCCTTCCACTTTCGGCGGGTTGAACACCACGTGGTAGGTACGGCCGGAGCCGGAGTGAACGCGACGGCCGCTCATGCGCTTGACGATCTCTTCGTCCGGCACATCGAACTCCAGCACGAAATCAACCACGACACCGGCGTCCTTCATGGCTTGCGCCTGGGGAATGGTGCGCGGGAAACCGTCCAACAGGAAGCCTTTGGCGCAGTCCGGCTGAGCGATGCGCTCTTTGACCAGACCGATGATGATGTCGTCAGAGACCAGCTGACCTGCGTCCATCACAGCTTTGGCTTTCAGACCGAGCTCGGTGCCCGCTTTGATCGCCGCACGCAGCATGTCGCCGGTGGAGATCTGGGGAATACCGTGTTTTTCCATGATGAACTGAGCCTGGGTACCTTTGCCGGCGCCCGGAGCCCCCAACAGAACAATGCGCATACACGCTCCTATTGATTGGTTATTCAAATCTTGCGAAGGCAAAAAAGTACACGGTTTCGCCCGTTTCTACAAGGGTGAGCCACCTGAATGAGCACTTTATCACCACAATAACCGGCTGATCGAACAGGATTTCATCGCAAGGGGAAGACGCAAAAATAGCCAGGGATTCAGCATAGAGCGCCAAATGCAGAAAGGAGGTACGGCAGAAAAAAAGATCCCGGCTCAGGGCCGGGAATTGCGCTCAAAAGTAACTACTTGTCGCTCGTAGTAGGAACAGGGCAATAGTAGTTTGCCCCCTGTGCGTCAACAACTGTCAGATGTGACAGGCAGGCCGCTATGAAACCGGAACTGCGGATCCGGCGAGCAGATTAGCTCGGCTTCCAGCTTGCCAAAGAAGGCCACCCGCTCGCTGATATCCTCCCCTGCGTACTGTTCGGCCAGGCTCAGGTAATCCTGATAGTGGCGTGCTTCGGAGCGCAGCAAAGAGACATAGAAGCGGCTCAACTCCTCGTCCAGATGGGGGGCCAGCTTGGCAAAGCGCTCGCAGGAGCGGGCCTCGATATAGGCGCCGATGATCATCTTGTCGACTATGGTGGCCGGCTCATGGGTGCGCACATGCTGCATCAACTGGCGGGCATAGCGGGAGGCCGTCACCGGCCCGTATTCGATGCCGCGGGCCTGCATGATCTCCAGCACCTGCTCGAAGTGGTGCAGCTCCTCCTGAATGAGTCGCACCATGGGAAACAGCAGTGGATTGCGCTCCAGCTCGGCAAAGACGGTGCGATCAGACTCCCCCATGCTGCGTTTGCCCAGGATCTCGGCCTTCTCCGGGATGGCATCCAGCTCGCGATAGAACTCCAGCTTGGGCAGCAGATGGCGCTTGCCCTTGGGCAGGCAGTAGCGGCGCACCAGACTGTGGGCAGTGAGTGCGGCCTTGGTCTCGCAGTTGGCGTGATCGATGAGCAGAGTCGGCAAACGGGCCGGATCTCGCGCCATCTCCACCCACTCATCCGGGGTCTCGCACTGCAAAAACTGGCGCACTGGGGCTAGCAGATCATCCATCTGAACTCTCGTCTCTTAAAAGCGTATAGATCATATATGTTGCCGCCTATGCTAGCGGATCCCGCTGGCCATGCCCATATCCGGCAAGATAAACGGATGTTTTTCAAACAGATACCCCCTCCACCTTCTGCCGGTGCAAGACAAAAACGACAATGGGGGCTACTGGCCCCCATTTCGCTATCCCATCCGGCAAAACCGCAAACGTTTAACTACCTTCGTTAAAAATTTCCAGATTGCTGGTGCCTTCCTGCCATTCACGCACCGCTTTGGTGTCATCGTTGCGCAGGGCGTTGAGGTGATCCAGATAGGTCTGATCCACGTCGGAGGTGACGTAGTGGCCATTGAACACCGAGGTCTCAAAGTGACGCAGATCCGGGTTGATCTCCCGTACGGCGGCTTCCAGATCTTCCAGATCCTGGAAAATCAGACCGTCAGCACCAATCAGCTTGCACACCTCTTCCACTTCGCGGCCGTGGGCGATCAGCTCGTTGGCGGTAGGCATGTCGATGCCGTAGACGTTGGGGAAGCGAATTTCCGGCGCTGCCGAGGCGAAGTAGACCTTGGCTGCCCCCGCTTCACGGGCCATCTGGATGATCTGCTCGGACGTGGTACCACGCACGATGGAATCGTCCACCAGCAACACCTTCTTGCCCTTGAATTCGGAGCTGATGGCGTTGAGTTTGCGGCGCACCGACTTCTTGCGCTGGGTCTGGCCCGGCATGATGAAGGTACGGCCGATGTAGCGGTTCTTCACGAAGCCCTGACGGTATGGCAGGTCGAGGGTGTGGGCGATCTCCAGCGCCACGTCACAGGAGGTCTCGGGGATGGGGATAACCACATCGACGTCGAGATCTTCCCACTCGCGGGCAATCTTCTGACCCAGCTTGCGACCCATGTTGAGGCGGGCGGCGTAGACCGAGACCTTGTCGATGCACGAATCGGGACGGGCGAAGTAGACATATTCGAAGATGCAGGAGCTCATCTGCGGGTTCTCCGCACACTGCTCGGAGAAGAGCTGGCCCTGCTCGGTGATGTAGATGGCTTCACCCGGCGCAATATCCCGCACCGTCTCGAAACCAATGGCGTCGAGCGCCACGCTCTCTGAGGCGAGCATGTACTCCACCTGGCCCTGCTCGTCCTGACGACGACCGAGGATCAGTGGGCGAATGCCGTTGGGATCACGAAAACCGATGAGACCATGGCCAATCACCAGCGAGACCACCGCATATGCACCGCGGATCTGCTGATGGGTTCTGCGCACCGCGGCGAAGATATCTTCGGGGCGCAGGGCCATCTTGTCACAGCGATCCAGTTCGTGGGCCAGCACGTTCAGCAGCACTTCCGAGTCGGAGGTGGTGTTGATGTGACGGCGGGCGACCTTGAACTGCTGCTCCTTGAGCTCCTTGGCATTGGTGAGGTTGCCGTTATGGGCCAGCACCATGCCGTAGGGCGAGTTCACATAAAAAGGTTGGGCTTCAGCGGCACTTGAGCTACCTGCGGTGGGATATCTGACATGACCTATGCCGATGTTCCCTTGCAAACGCTGCATGTGGCGCACTTCAAACACGTCCTTCACCAGGCCATTGGCCTTGCGTTGCCGGAAGTTTCCACTATCAATGGTCACGATCCCGGCGGCATCCTGTCCCCTGTGCTGCAACACCGTCAAGGCGTCGTAGAGGGCCTGATTGACGGGGGTGGTGCCAACTATACCGACAATACCACACATGTCTTTGCTACCTCGAAGTCACTATACCTGTTTAAGAAAACTGGATGAGTTCAACATGAACCCGAAAAACCACTGGATCACCGGCTTGAACTCCGGCACCAGCTTGGACGCCACCCACCAGTCGCTCTGGGAGAGGCTGGTGAAGGTATCCATGAAAAAAAGCAGGGCACTGACGATCAGCACCCCGCGAATTGCACCGAAGCAGACCCCCAGCACCCGATCGGTACCGGAGAGACCCGTCTTGTCCACCAACAGGCCCACCACATAGTTGACCACACTGCCGAGGATCAGGGTCGCCACAAACAGCGCCGCGATGGCCAGACCGTTGCGAACCAGCGCGTCGGAGAAGGAGGTGAAATAGACGGCGAGATCGGGATAGAAATGGCTGGAAATAAAGAAGGCGACGAACCAGGTGACAAGAGACATGGCCTCCTTGACGAAGCCGCGCACCAGGCTGATGAGAGCAGAGAAACCGACGATGCCGATGATGGCGTAATCAATCCAGACCATAGAAAAAGATGTCCTGCGAAATTGCGGCGCAGTCTAACAAAAACGATTGCGCATTGCTTGATAAAAATGTGTTAACTGTTCAAAGCGACGCCGAAAAGCCGCATTTTTTCAGCACTAAAACGGTTGATCGGCGCCAGAATGCACAACGCCATGGCAATGCCATGGCGTTGTGGTCTGCGGCGTGAACTTACCCGATGTGGGTCAGGCCACCCATGTAGGATTGCAGCGCAGCCGGGATGGCGATGCGGCCATCTTCCTGCTGGTAGTTCTCCATCACGGCAACCAGGGTACGACCCACCGCCAGACCGGAACCGTTCAGGGTGTGCAGCAGTTGCGGCTTGCCGTCGATGCGCACGCGAGCTTGCATGCGGCGCGCCTGGAAGTCGGTGCAGTTGGAGACAGAGGAGATCTCGCGGTAAGTGTTCTGGGCCGGCAGCCACACTTCCAGATCGTAGGTCTTGGAAGCGCAGAAGCCCATGTCACCGGTAGAGAGCGCCATCACGCGATATGGCAGCTCCAGCAGTTGCAGCACCTTCTCGGCGTGACCCACCATCTCCTCCAGCGCATCCCAGGATTTCTCCGGGTGAACCAGCTGAACCATTTCAACCTTGTCGAACTGGTGCATACGGATGAGGCCACGGGTATCACGACCGTAGGAACCGGCTTCGGAGCGGAAGCAGGGGCTGTGAGCGGTCATCTTGATCGGCAGCTCTTGCGCGTCAAAGATCTCGTCACGGGCCATGTTGGTGAGCGGCACTTCGGAGGTCGGGATCAGAGAGAACTTGCGCACCTTGCCCTCTTCTTCCCCTTCACCTTCGATACCGGTATTGAACAGGTCCTGGGCAAATTTCGGCAACTGGCCGGTGCCATAGAGGCTGTCCGGGTTCACCAGATAGGGCACGTAGCACTCGGTGTAACCGTGTTGCTGGGTGTGCAGATCCAGCATGAACTGAGCCAGGGCACGGTGCAGACGGGCAATCTGACCCTTCATCACCACGAAACGGGTACCGGAGAGTTTGACGCCGTTTTTGAAGTCAACGCCCTTGGCCGCTTCGCCCAAGTCGATGTGATCGCGTACCGGGAAGCTGAACTCGCGCGGGGTACCCCAGCGACGCACTTCCACGTTGTCGTTCTCGTCACGACCCACCGGCGTGGTCTCGCTCGGCAGGTTGGGGATGGCGTCGGCAATGGCTTTCAGCTGGGCCAGCAGGGCATCCAGCTCGACCTTGCTGGTTTCCAGCTCGTCGTTGATTTTGGTCACTTCGGCCTTGAGCGGGGCAACATCTTCACCACGACGGGCAGCTTCACCGATGGATTTGGAGCGGGCGTTGCGCTCGGCCTGCAGCTCCTGGGTACGGGACTGCAGATCCTTGCGTTTCTCTTCCAGAGCGTTGACAGCCGCTACGTCCAGAACGTAGCCACGTGTCGCCAGACGAGCGGCAGCCTCTTCGATATCGCTGCGCAGATATTTGGGATCCAGCATGGTTTACCTACTTTTTTAAAATGGGATCTGGGCCTGAGTCGTCATGACGGGCTGGGAAACAGATCCGGAAGTTAACATCGGTTGGCGCACCCCAATCGTCTTCAGAATCGGGCCTCAACAATCAGGCCTTCGAGATCAAGAAGATGGCGCAAGGCCAAGACAAGCGGGGTCAGACGGGCAGTGTAGCAGACCGCCCCCCCGCCCGAACAGGGACTATTTGTGTCGTTTTTACCGACTTTGGCACGCAAACCGTCCTGCATATTCAAACGTCTGACCAATTTTCAGCCATGCGAGGTAACAAAAGGGCTATTTGCCCCGTTGCTGCGGACTTTGCCTGTCCAGTTCATGGAGGTAATCGAGCTTCTGGCCAATCTGCTTTTCAAGGCCGCGATCGGTGGGCTGGTAGTACTGCTTGCCCGCCAGCTCGGGCGGAAAATACTGCTCGCCAGCGGCATAGGCGCCCGGCTCGTCATGGGCATAGCGATACTCGGCGCCATAGCCCAGATCGCTCATCAGCTTGGTCGGCGCATTGCGCAGGTGTACCGGCACCTCGAAGTCAGGGAGGTTTTTTGCATCATGAAGCGCCGCCTTCCAGGCGGTATAGACCGCATTGCTTTTCGGGGCGCAGGCGAGATAGACGATCGCCTGGGCGATGGCCCGCTCCCCTTCCGCCGGCCCGATCCGATGGAAACAATCCCAAGCCGACAGGGCGACCTGCATGGCGCGCGGATCGGCATTGCCCACATCTTCCGAGGCAATCGCCAGCAAGCGGCGGGCTATATAGAGGGGATCGCAACCGGCGCTCACCATGCGGGCGTACCAATAGAGCGCCGCATCCGGCGCCGAGCCGCGAATGGATTTGTGCACCGCCGAGATGAGGTCGTAGAAGTGATCGCCCCCCTTGTCGAAGCGGGCCACGTGCTCCCCCACCACGGCGGCGAGCAGGGCACTGTCGATCACCCGCCCCCCTGTGCTGTCGGTTTCGGCCATGTCGGCCAACAGCTCCAGATAGTTGAGGGATTTGCGCCCGTCCCCATCCACCGCCTTGGCCAGCGCCTCTTTGACACCGGGGGCGAAGGTGAGTGCCGGATCATTGAGACCACGGGGATCGGTCATCGCCTGATCGAGCATGGCGAGAATATCGCTCTCCTCCAGTCGCTTGAGCAGATAGACCCGGGCTCGTGAGAGCAGTGCGTTGTTGAGTTCGAACGAGGGGTTTTCGGTAGTGGCACCGATAAAGGTGATGGTGCCATCCTCGATGTGGGGCAGGAACACATCCTGCTGGCTCTTGTTGAAGCGGTGCACCTCATCCACAAACAGGATGGTGCGCACTCCGCGCCAGCTGTTCTCCTTCGCCTTGTCGATAGCGGCGCGGATCTCCTTGATACCGGAGGTGACCGCAGAGAGTCGCTCCACTTCCGCCTGACAGTAGTGAGCCATCAGCTCCGCCAGCGTGGTCTTGCCGGTACCGGGCGGCCCCCACAGGATCATCGAGTGGCAGTGACCCGCCAGAATGGCTTTGCGCAGGGGCTTGTCAGCCCCCAGGATATGTTGCTGACCGATATACTGGTCGAGGTTTTGCGGCCGCATCCGGGCCGCCAGCGGACGAAAGTCCGATGAGAAATCCAGCGACAAGTTGCTCATCTGTATTGACCACCCAACGTCACGCCACTCGCCTTTGACTGGCGCAGTGGCGAGCAATCCAACGACCGCTTGCTCATTAGCGCTGGTCGTCCAGCTCGACCCCCTTCGGGATCTTGAAAACAAATTCGTTGCCCTTGAGCACCGGCTTGCGGTTGAAGCTGCTCAGGGTGAATTCACTCCACTGCCCTTGCGCCTCTTTCACATCGAAACGACTGATGTTGTCTTGTCTGTCGAAGGTGACACGGAAGGAGGCGATCAGCTCATCCTTATTGCGGCTGGTGACGGTATAGACATCTCCCTGCTGGGTCACGTCATAGTTCTTCCAGAACTTGTCGTCATTGCCAGCGATCAGAATAAAGGGGGTGTTGAGCACCGCATCTTTCAGCTTGAGGGCTGTGACCTGCTCGACGAAGGGATCATAGACCCAGACATCCTGACCATCTGCCACGATCAGGCTCTCGTCCGGCGAAGTGGTGTGCCAGTTGAAACGGTTTGGCCGCTGCACCAGCAGGTCGCCGCTGGCCTTTTGCAGCTCCTTGCCCCTGCTGTCATAGACGGTCTGGGCAAATTTGGCGGAGAAGAGGCTCACCCCCGCCAGCTTCTGTTTGAGATCGCTGGCCGCATCGGCCCACACCTGGCTGCTGGCCATCAGCAGCACGGTACCCATCAACAGTTGTTTTTTCATCACGCTCTTCATAAAGACGCTCTCGATAAAAGGCCACGCCCGCGGAGGGCATGGCCAGGGATAGTATGAAACGGTGAGGCTTAGTCCCGCACCGGCGGCGGTGCCAGCACGTCGCGCTGACCATTGCCACCCGGTGAACTGACGATGCCCTGATTCTCCATCTGCTCGATGAGACGGGCTGCCCGGTTGTAACCAATCTTGAACTTGCGCTGGACGCTGGAGGTCGAGCCACGGCGGGACTCCACCACAAAAGCGACCGCTTCGTCGAACAGGGGGTCCAGCTCTTCATCGCCACCACCGCCATATTCGCCGCTGCCACCTTCGCCACCCGACTCACCGGAGAGGATCTCCTCGATGTAGTTCGGCTCGCCGCGCAGTTTCCAGTCTGCCACCACCTTGTGCACTTCGTGGTCATCGACAAACGCACCGTGTACCCGGGTCGGGTTGGAGGTACCGGCCGGCATGTAGAGCATGTCGCCCATGCCGAGCAGAGATTCGGCGCCGCCCTGATCGATGATGGTGCGCGAGTCGATCTTGCTCGACACCTGGAACGAAATACGGGTCGGGATGTTGGCCTTGATAAGACCGGTGATGACATCCACCGACGGACGCTGGGTTGCCAAAATAAGGTGAATACCGGCGGCCCGCGCCTTCTGGGCGATACGGGCGATCAGCTCTTCCACCTTCTTGCCGACGATCATCATCATGTCGGCAAATTCGTCCACCACCACCACGATGTGGGGCAGCTTCTCCAGCTCCGGCGGCATCTGATCCATGGAGTCACCCGGGCGCCACAACGGATCCAGCAGGGGTTCCCCCTCCTCGATGGCGGCCAGCACCTTGTCGTTGTAGCCCTTGAGGTTGCGCACCCCGACTGCCGACATCAGCTTGTAACGGCGTTCCATCTCGCCCACACACCAGCGCAGGGCGTTGGCGGCGTCCTTCATGTCGGTCACCACCTCGGTCAGCAGATGCGGGATCCCTTCGTAGACCGAGAGTTCCAGCATCTTGGGGTCGATCATGATAAAGCGCAGGTCATCGGGGGAGGACTTGTAGAGCATCGAGATGATCATGGTGTTGACCCCCACCGACTTACCGGAACCTGTGGTACCGGCCACCAGCAGGTGCGGCATCTTGGCCAGGTTCACCACCACCGGCTCGCCGGCGATGTCCTGACCCAGGCCCATGGTGAGCGGGTTGCGGCTATCGCGGAAGGCATCGCAGTCAAGGGTTTCGCGCAGGTAAACGGTCTGACGCACCCGGTTGGGCAGCTCGATACCGACATAGGTTTTACCCGGGATCACTTCCACCACCCGCACGCTGCTGGCAGACAAGGAGCGGGCCAGATCGCGCGACAAGTTGGTGATCTTGCTCGCCTTCATGCCCGGCGCCAGATCCAGCTCGAAACGGGTAATGACCGGGCCCGGATAGACACCGACTACCTTGGCCTGCACGTTGTAGTCGGCAAGCTTGGCCTCCACCAGACGGCCCATGCGATCCAGCTCATCCTTGCTCATCATCTGGGTCTTGGCCGGTGGACGGTCGAGCAGTTCGATACTCGGCAACGGCGGCATTGTTGACTGCGGACGACGCTTGGGCTTGGTCGGAGCGACAGCTACCGGCGCGGCGACCTCGTCGTCCCCTTCGGCCCACGGCAGATCCAGATCGTCATCATCATCGGCCACAGCCAGTACCGGCTGACGGCGCCCATTGGCAGCCGCCACCGCACGTTTCGGCTTGGCAGCCGGAGCCGGCTCGTCATCCTCATCATCAAACTGGGGATCGAACTCGAAGGTATCGTCGTCGAGTTCCGGCAGCCACTCTTCGGCGGCAGCCTTCTGGTTCTTGGCCTTGGGCTTGCGAGTCCAGCTGGTGTGCGGCTCATCTTCCTCGTCATCAAACGCGATGGCCCCTACCCCGCCTTCCAGCAAGGGATCCGGCCCCTCGTTGCGGGGTTGACGCCAGCCACCGGTCAGCCAGCGGCCGAGGGTGGTCGGAAAGTGGTAAACAGCGCTGACCGAACCGGTACAGGCCGCGCCGATCTGCTCGACGATCGTGAGCCAGGACCAGCCGGTAAACAGGGTGATGCCGGTTGCCACGAAGCAGAGCAGCATCAGGTTGGCCCCGACGCCGCCAAACAGCGGCACCACTGCAGAAGCAATCACATCCCCCACCAGACCACCGGCGGAGAAGTTTTGCATATCGTTGAAGTTCATGCTGGCAATGGCCGACATGCCGAGCACGGTCAGGATAAAGCCGATGATCCGCACCCCCAGGGTGAGGTAATCCACATCGAGCAGACGGCTCGGGCGCCAGAACAGACTCCAGCCCAGCAGCACCACCAGCGGCGGCACCAGATAGGAGAAGGCCCCAAAGGTAAACATGGTGATATCGGCGAGCCAGGCACCGGCACTACCGGCGAGGTTCTTCACCTCCCCTTGCCAAGAGGTCTGGGACCAGCCGGGATCAGCGGGATGATAGGACAACAGGGCAAGCAGAAGATAAGCAGCCATCAGGGTGATGGCGATCAAGACGGCTTCGAAGATCCGTTGTGTACCTGATAAAGGAGTAAACAGCTTTTTATCGGCCAAACTCCGGCTCCTTTCTGAAAACATGTAATGCAGGAAATAAGGGGGCCTAGTATCCCCGAAAAGCCCATCGATTGTCAGCCAGAGCCTGATGAGACGGGGCCATATTTGCAATTATCTTTACAAGAAGAAACGAGCGGACCGGCCGCTCGTTTCTGACTGTCATGGTGTCTCATATGGAAAAGATACCACGGCATAACCTGCTTTATCGGGTGCTGATCACCAGACGACTGCTCTGCTTGACCTCTTCCATCACCACGTAGGTGCGGGTGTCATTGACACCGGGCAGACGCAGCAGGGTTTCCCCCAACAGACGGCGGTAAGCCGACATGTCGCTGACTCGGGTCTTGAGCAGATAGTCGAAGTCACCGGAAACCAGATGACACTCCTGGATCTCTTCGAGCACCTGAACAGCCTTGTTGAACTGTTCAAACACATCAGGCGCCCCGCGATTGAGGGTTATCTCTACAAACACCAGCAGAGATGCGTCCAGATAATGAGGGTTCAGAATAGCGGCATATCCTTCGATATAACCTTGTCGCTCGAGGCGACGAACCCGTTCCAGACACGGTGTAGGACTCAGGCCAACTCGCTTGGACAACTCAACATTCGAAATCCTGCCATCCTTTTGCAGTTCATTAAGAATGTTGCGGTCAATCCTGTCCAAATCCTTTAGCCGACTCTTAGCTTCCATCATTTTATTCCATCCTTTGGCTATTTTTTGGTAAGAATCACCAGTCATTTTATAATTATGGTCACAAATCCTGTCAATACCTGAATATACTAGGCGCAAATGTTGGTTAACATTTTGGCAACATGAAACACCAATCTATAGACGAGGGATAGCATGATTATCGGTGTACCTAAAGAGATAAAAAACCATGAATACCGCGTAGGCATGGTTCCGGCCAGTGTACGTGAACTGACAGCACGAAACCATACTGTTTTCGTCCAAAGCGGTGCCGGAAACGGCATTGGCTTCAGCGATGCAGATTATATCGCTGTTGGAGCCGAAATTTTGGCCTCTGCTGCAGAGGTTTTCGCCAAAGCCGAGATGATCGTCAAGGTCAAGGAACCTCAGCCTGTCGAATGTGCCATGCTGCGTCCGGGTCAGACCCTGTTCACCTATCTGCATCTGGCGCCAGACTTGCCCCAGACCGAAGCCCTGCTGAAAAGCGGCGCCATCTGTATCGCCTATGAAACCGTCACCGACGGCCGTGGCGGCCTGCCCCTGCTGGCCCCCATGTCGGAAGTGGCCGGACGCATGTCTATTCAGGCGGGTGCCCAAGCGCTGGAAAAATCGCGCGGTGGTAGCGGTGTGCTGCTCGGCGGCGTACCCGGTGTCGAACCGGCCAAGGTGGTGATCATCGGCGGCGGCGTGGTCGGCTCCAATGCAGCCCGCATGGCCATTGGCCTGCGCGCGGACGTGACCATCCTCGACAACAACGTCGATACCTTGCGCCGTCTTGATAACGAGTTCCAGGGAGCAGCCAAGGTGGTCTACTCCAACAGCGAGACGCTGGAGCGCCATCTGCTGGCGGCCGATCTGGTCATCGGCGGCGTGCTGGTACCGGGTGCCACTGCGCCAAAACTTGTCCGCCGTGACCACATTGCGCGCATGAAGCCGGGTTCTGCTATCGTCGATGTGGCCATCGATCAGGGCGGCTGTGTGGAAACCTCCCACGCCACCACCCACCAGGATCCGACCTATATTGTCGATGAGGTGGTGCACTACTGTGTCGCCAACATGCCAGGGGCGGTGGCCCGCACCTCGACCGTGGCGCTCAACAATGCCACCCTCCCCTTTATTATCAAGCTGGCCCAGCAAGGGTATCGTCAGGCACTGCTGAGCGACCCCAACCTGTTGCACGGGCTCAACGTGATGGAGGGCAAGCTCACTTGCAAGGAAGTGGCCGTGGCACATGGCCTTGCCTACACGGATCCCCTGACCCTGCTGAACTGATCTGCGCTGGCCTGCGCCAGTTGGAGATGAGTGAAAATCCGCCCGCGATGGGCGGTTTTTTTATTCCTTTATTTTGCATGTCACCCCTTGTGAACACGATTAGTGCAATCGACTCACCAGCCTTTGACCCCGGATCACGAATTACCTACAATCGCGCAAACTCATCACATCCCGGAAATGACATCATGAGCCAAGTCACTCACAGCAAATTGCTGATCTTAGGGTCAGGCCCGGCCGGTTACACCGCGGCCGTCTACGCCGCCCGTGCCAACCTCAATCCCCTGCTCATCACCGGCATGCAGCAAGGGGGTCAGCTGACCACCACCACCGAAGTGGAAAACTGGCCAGGTGATCCGGAAGGGCTGACCGGCCCTGCCCTGATGGAGCGCATGAAAGAGCATGCAGAGAAGTTCGATACCCGCATCCTGTTTGATCACATCAACAGTGTCGAACTGACTCAACGCCCGTTCCGTCTCAAGGGCGACAACGGCGAATACACCTGCGATGCCCTGATCATCGCGACCGGTGCCTCCGCCAAGTATCTGGGTCTGCCCTCCGAAGAGGCCTTCAAGGGGCGCGGCGTCTCTGCCTGTGCCACCTGTGACGGTTTCTTCTACCGCAATCAGGAAGTGGCGGTGATCGGCGGCGGCAACACCGCTGTGGAAGAGGCCTTGTATCTGGCCAACATCGCCAAGAAAGTGCACCTGATCCACCGCCGCGACGAATTCCGTGCCGAGAAGATCCTGATCAAGCGTCTGCACGACAAGGTTGCGAGCGGCAACATCGTGCTGCACACCCACCAGACCCTGGACGAAGTGCTGGGTAACCAGATGGGAGTCACCGGTGTGCGCCTGCGCAACACTCAGGACAACAGCACCAGCGAGCTGCCGCTGATGGGCGTCTTCATCGCCATCGGCCACCAGCCCAATACCCAGATCTTCGATGGCCAGCTGGAGATGCAAAACGGCTATCTGAAGGTACGTGGCGGCCTCGACGGTTTTGCCACCCAGACCAGCATTGAAGGTGTCTTCGCTGCCGGCGATGTGGCCGACCACAACTACCGTCAGGCGATCACCTCTGCCGGTACCGGCTGCATGGCAGCTCTCGATGCCGAACGCTACCTCGACGCGCAATAAACAAGCGCAGATGTGATATAAGGCATACCAGTCGGTATGCCTTTTTTATTTAAAGGAGTCTAATGAAACAGAAGATATTGATTGTCGAAGATAGCCTGACCATCCGCCGTATGCTGACTCAGGCCATTGCCCAGCAGACAGGCCTCGAGATTGACGCCTTCGATACCCTCGAAGGCGCTCGTCACTGTCGGGGCGAGGAGTATGTGGTCGCGCTGGTGGACCTGACCTTGCCGGATGCGCCCCGTGGCGAAGCGGTCAACGAGCTGCTGGCTCGAGGTTTGCCGGTGGTGATCCTCACTGCCGACATCAGCGAGGATAAACGTGCCGCCTGGCTGGAAACCGGCGTGCTGGACTATGTGATGAAGGATTCGCGCCACTCGCTGCAATATGCCGTCAGTCTGGTGCACCGCCTCTATCTCAACCAGTCCATCGAAGTGCTGGTGGTCGACGACTCACGCACCTCCCGTCACCGCACCATGGCCCAGTTGCGCAAGCAGTTGTTGCAGGTGCATGAGGCCAGTCATGCCCGTGAAGCGATGGCGATGCTGGAGCAACACCCGGACATCCGGCTGGCACTGGTCGACTACTATATGCCGGATATCGATGGCATCAGTCTGGTGCGGATGCTGAGAGAGCGATACAGCAAGCAGCAGCTCGCGATTATCGGGATCTCGGTCTCGGACAAGCGCGGTCTCTCTGCTCGCTATCTCAAGCAGGGCGCCAACGACTTTCTCAACCAGCCGTTCGAGCCGGAAGAGCTGCAGTGTCGGGTCAGCCACAATCTGGAAGCCCTCGAGCAGTTCAACAGCATTCAGGAGTCAGCCAATCGCGACTACCTGACCGGTCTCTACAACCGACGTTACTGGTTCAACGAAGGGCAAAAATGGTTTGAAGAGCATCAGCGCCAGCAGACGCCTCTGGCACTCTGTGTGCTCGATGTGGATCACTTCAAGCAGGTCAACGATCACTGGGGCCATGCCATCGGCGATCAACTGCTCTGCCATCTGACCCGGCTACTGACCCAGTTCTTCCCCGATGCCATGATCGCCCGATTTGGCGGAGAGGAGTTTGCCATGATGGTGCCTCACTGTACCGTCCCCGTGTTGATCAAGCGTCTTGAAGGGCTGCGTCAGCAGCTGCGCCAGCAACCCTTGTCACCGGAAACCCCGCTCTTTGTTCGCGCCAGTTACGGCGTGATCAGCGTCGGGCGGATATCCATGGACGAGGCGCTGAGCGTAGCGGATCGGCTGCTCTATCAGGCAAAGAACACCGGTCGCGACAAGATAGTCTCTCAAGAGACAGCTATCTGAATCCTCAGGGCATCAGTCCCGTGTATTACCGCCCGACAGACTTTCCAGCAGGAGAGTCTGCGGGTTCCTTTCCTGCCACAGTCTCCCCATCACAATGACTATCGAAAGTCAGTAAGTCTTGTCGACCCGCACCCCATCATCGAAGTAGAGAATGCGCACCTTGTCCCCATTGGTAAAAACCATGGCGGGATCATAATCCTGGATCACGTTGATAAGGGCATTTTGCTCGTTGCGGATCAGCAGCTCCACCAGCTTGTTTTCCACCACTGTTCCCCCGGACTGGTATTGCTGCGCAGCCGCAGCACCTGCGAGCGCGCCGACGGCGGTGGCGATTTCACGGCCATGACCGCCGCCAAACTGGTTGCCCAGCAGGCCGCCCAACACGGCACCACCCAGCGTCTTCCAGCCAGAGTGCTCTGACTCCAGGATCTGGCGCTGGGTAATATTGCGCACCGTTTCGACCTGACCAAACACCACCTGATTGACCGGCCGCGCGGTATTGCGCTGGTAGACCTCCGCCCCGGCGGGCGCCGTGACAAAGCAGAGCAAGCTGGATACTATCAGGATAATGGCCTTCATCTATGAACCTCGTTGCCTTATGTCTCGCTATCTTACCCAACTGGATGATGAGCTTTGCTGGTTTCCCGACCCCAGCCATGCGCTGGAAGAGCCCAACGGCTTGCTGGCGATCGGCGGGGATCTCTCCCCAGCCAGATTGCTGGCAGCTTACCACAAGGGGATCTTCCCGTGGAATGAACCCCACCAGCCGACCCTGTGGTGGTCACCGGATCCCCGCGGAGTGATCCGCCCCGATCAGCTGCATGTGGGGCGTACCTTGCAGAAGATTATCCGCAAAACCCCATTCGATATTTCCGTCAATCGCGCCTTTAATGAAGTCATCACCGCCTGCGCCGCCCCTCGTCGCACTGCCGATGGCACCTGGATCAGCCAACCCATGATCGAGGCCTACCAGCAGTTGCACCGGCTGGGTCATGCCCACTCTATCGAGATCTGGCAGGAGGGAGAGCTGCAAGCGGGACTGTATGGCCTCTCTATCGGCCGACTGTTTTGCGGTGAATCCATGTTCAGCCGGATTGATAACGGCGCCAAACTTGCCATGGTGGCACTCTGTCGCCACTTCGCCCGCCATCGCGGCGCTCTCATCGATTGCCAGATGCAGAACCCGTTTCTGGCGACCCTGGGTATCGAGGAGTGGCCAAGGGCCCGTTTCCTGGCCGAGCTGGCGCGCCTTGGCCATCAACCACTGTTGGCTTCCTGCTGGCAAGAGGGGGAGATCAGCCTATGACTGAAGAAGTGATCCTTAAAGTAGGGCTGACTCCCAAGCATCCCTGCAGTTATCTGGACCATGAACAGGAGCAGTTGCTGGTGCTGATGGATCACAATCTGCTCAACGCCAACGGTTACGAGCGATTGTTGACTGCCGGTTTTCGCCGCAGTGGCAACGACATCTATCGCCCCCACTGCCCGGCGTGCCATGCCTGCCAATCCCTTCGTATTCACAGCGAACGCTTTCGTCCCAGCCGCGGCCAGAAGCGGATCCGCCAGCTCAACAGGGATATCGAGATCGTCCTGAGCTATGATGACAAACCCGAGTATTACCTGCTCTACGAACGCTATATCCGCGAACGCCATCACGATGGCAGCATGTATCCCCCCAACCGCAGCCAGTATCGCGGTTTTCTCCATTGTGACTGGATGCCACCACTCTATCTGGAGATGCGCAAAGAGGGCCGCCTGATCGGTGTCGCCACCACAGACCTGCTGCCCCACTCCTTGAGCGCCATGTACACCTTCTTCGATCCAGATTATGCCGATCGCTCCCTGGGCACCTTTGCCATCCTCTGCCAGCTCGATCTGGCCAAGCGAACAGGGCGAAGCTGGCTCTATCTTGGCTATCTGGTGGAGGCGTGCCGCAAGATGAATTACAAGCGCAATTATCTCCCTCACGAGCTGTTAATTCAGGGGGAATGGAAAAATATCGACACCAAGCCCGAGTAAACTTTACACATAGCCTTAAATCCGGCATGATCCAGCGGTTTTTTGTTGTGGCTTATCAAGAGGATTCAATGGCTAAAGAAGACAGTATTGAGATGCAGGGCACTATTCTCGAAACCCTGCCCAATACCATGTTCCGTGTGGAACTGGAGAATGGTCACGTGGTTATCGCTCATATTTCAGGCAAGATGCGCAAAAACTACATTCGTATCCTGACTGGAGACAAAGTAACGGTAGCACTGACTCCCTACGATCTCTCCAAGGGACGTATTGTTTTCCGCTCTCGCTAAGCCAGGAATTCAGCAAAAAACCCCAACCTTTCGGTTGGGGTTTTTTGTCGTTTTCTGATCACTGACGCTTAGTGGGAAACAGCTTCAACATTGACCTGAAAATCAAAGCTGAGGCTGTCATTTACCAACTCAACCTTCACAATTCCCCCGTCAACCAGTGAGCCGAACAGGATCTCGTTGGCCAGGGGTTTCTTGAGGTGCTCCTGGATCACCCGCCCCATCGGTCTGGCGCCCATGGCTCTGTCATATCCCTTCTCTGCCAACCAGTGGCGGGCACGCTCGGACACCTCGAGAGAGACTCCCTTCGCATCCAGTTGAACCTGCAATTCGACAATAAACTTGTCGACCACCTGATGGATCACCGTCATATCCAGATGGTTGAACCAGATGGTGTGATCAAGCCGGTTACGGAACTCCGGACTGAATGTCTTGTTGATCACCGCCATGGCATCGTGGCTCAAATCCTGTTGCTGGAAGCCAATCGATTTGCGTTGGGTCTCCTGCACACCGGCGTTGGTAGTCATCACCAAAATGACGTTACGGAAATCCGCCTTGCGCCCGTTGTTGTCGGTCAAGGTGCCGTTGTCCATCACCTGCAACAGCAGATTGAATACGTCCGGGTGAGCTTTCTCAATTTCGTCAAGCAACACAACGGAATGAGGATGCTTGATCACCGCATCAGTCAGCAGACCACCCTGCTCAAAACCAACATAGCCGGGAGGCGCACCAATCAGGCGTGAGACGGTGTGGCGTTCCATGTACTCGGACATATCAAAGCGCAGCATCTCGACACCCAATGCCTTGCCCAACTGCTGGGTCACCTCTGTTTTACCAACACCGGTAGGACCGGCAAACAAGAAGCAACCAACCGGGCGACGCTCGTTACCCAAACCTGAACGAGAAAGGCGAATCGCATCGGTCAGCACCTCGATGGCTTTATCCTGACCAAAGACCACCATCTTCAGATTGCGCTCCAGGTTCTTCAGCACCTCTTTATCCGAGGAAGAAACTGATTTCTCCGGAATGCGGGCGATCTTGGCTACGATGGACTCAATTTCCTGCACATTGATCACTTTCTTGCGCTTGCTCGCCGGCAGCAACCGCTGACCGGCACCCGCTTCGTCGATCACGTCGATCGCCTTGTCGGGTAGGTGACGATCATTGATGTACTTGGCGGAGAGCTCGGCAGCTGCACGGATCGCCTTGGCGGTATAGCGTACACCGTGGTGGGCTTCGTAGCGACTCTTGAGCCCCATCAGGATGCGAGTGGTGTCATCGATAGTCGGCTCGACAATATCGATCTTCTGGAAGCGACGGGCCAGCGCACGGTCTTTCTCGAAGATCTGGGCGTACTCCTGATAAGTGGTGGATCCCACACAACGGAGCAAACCATTTGAGAGCAGCGGCTTGATCAGGTTGGCCGCATCCAGCTGACCACCGGATGCCGCACCGGCACCAATGATGGTATGGATCTCGTCGATAAAGAGGATGGCCCCTTCCTGACGCTCAATCTGCTTGAGCAGTACCTTGAGGCGCTTCTCGAAATCACCACGGTATTTAGTGCCCGCCAGCAGACAACCCATATCCAGCGAATAGATGGTACTGCCCGCAATCACCTCGGGGACATCCCCCTTGACGATGCGATAGGCCAACCCTTCGGCAATGGCTGTTTTGCCCACACCGGCTTCACCCACCAGCAGCGGGTTGTTCTTGCGACGGCGGCAGAGCACCTGAATGGTACGATTGAGCTCCTGATCACGGCCAATCAGCGGATCGATGCGCCCTTCCAGCACCAGCTGGTTCAGGTTGGTGGCAAAGCTCTCGATCTGTGCGGCCGAGACATCATCATCAGACTCGGGATTGTTATTGCTGCCGAGATCCGGCTTGCTGTCCTTGCGCACACCGTGGGAGAGGAAATTGACGACGTCGAGACGGCTGATCTCGGCTTTTTTCAGGAAATAGGCAGCTTGTGACTCCTGCTCACTGAAGATAGCGACCAGCACGTTGGCGCCGCTGACTTCGGTATTGCCGGAGGATTGCACATGGAAGACGGCACGCTGCAACACGCGCTGGAAGCCCAGTGTCGGCTGGGTTTCACGATCTTCATCATCGCGCGGTATGAGCGGAGTGGTTTGGGTGATGAATGCGCGTATCTCCTTGCGCATCTGCTCAACATCGGCACCACAAGAGCTCAGCGCCTCATGGGCTGAACTGTTATCCAGAAGGGCTAACAACAGGTGCTCGACGGTCATGAATTCGTGGCGCTCATCACGGGCCAGTTTGAAAGCCTCGTTCAGCGTCTTTTCTAGATCTTTATTCAACATAGGCACCTCCCCTAGTACAGCTACAATGTGGTGTCACACTCGCCATCAAGTCATCAGATTCAAGCCTTTTCCATAGTACAGAGCAGTGGATGTTCGTTGTTACGTGCATAGGTGTTGACCTGGACAACCTTGGTTTCGGCGATCTCTGCGGTAAACATGCCGCAGACACCCTTACCACTATAATGCACACTCAGCATGACCTGAGTCGCCTTGTCCAAATCCATACCAAAGAACTTTTGCAGCACCTCCACCACGAACTCCATCGGGGTGTAGTCATCGTTGTTCAACACAACTTTATACATGGGTGGCGGCTGCAGCTTTGTTTTCTCTGCTTCTGCAATCTCTTCATTAGCAAAGAGTTCTTTCTGCTTGCTCATAATCGCGCTTTGGTACCTCTAGATTACTACCGTCTAACACAAGGTTGTCAATAGACTTGTTAACCAGATCACATCAGCTGTTAACAACTTCTTGACTCGCTCAAAAGTTAGACTAGATTGGTTACTTGCTAATCTGTGCCCGTCTGCTATGGGCCCATGTCCCTAGTTATAAAGGGCTGGCGCAGGTTACTCAACGACTTCTGGGTAATCAATAAAAGGATGTAGAAGTATGGCAACCGGCACAGTTAAGTGGTTTAACAACGCAAAAGGATTTGGGTTTATCTGTCCGGAAGGGGGCGGTGAGGATATCTTCGCTCACTACTCCACGATTCAAATGGAGGGCTACAAGACCCTGAAAGCGGGTCAGGCTGTCAATTTTGAACTGCAACAGGGGCCGAAAGGAAATCACGCCTCTGTGATTGTGCCAAACGAAGCACAAAATATGTAAATAACACCCGTTGGATAAATAAAAAACCGGTTCCTCTCTGAGCAACCGGTTTTTTATTGTCAGATTTCTGGCGAATCCTGCCTCCTCACGGGATCACAGAGTTATCACCAGCCATGATCAGTCGTGATATTCACTGCAGGCGATCAGGGTATTTTCCATCAGGCTGGCGACCGTCATCGGGCCCACACCACCGGGTACCGGAGTAATGAAGGAGGCATGGCTGCGCGCCGTCTCAAACTCCACATCCCCGACCAGCGAGCCATCAGCCAGGCGATTGATGCCCACATCGATTACCAGTGCCCCCGGTTTGATCCACTCGCCAGGAATGAAGTTGGGCTTGCCGACTGCGACAACCAGCAGATCGGCACGGCGTACCTGATCTTCCAGATCCCGGGTAAAACGGTGACAGGTCGTGGTCGTGCAGCCCGCCAGCAGCAATTCGAGGGTCATGGGACGCCCCACTATGTTGGACGCTCCCACCACGACCGCATGCAGACCGTGCGTCTTCACGCCGGTGGTCTCGATCAGCGTCATGATCCCTTTCGGAGTGCAGGGGCGCAGCGCCGGAATACGTTGTGCCAGACGGCCGACGTTATACGGGTGGAATCCATCTACATCCTTGTCAGGCTGGATCCGCTCCAATACCTGAGTGGTATCAAAGTGATCCGGCAACGGCAACTGAACCAGAATGCCATCTACGTGGCTATCCGCATTCAACTGGTCAATCAGCGCCAGCAGCTCTTCCTGACTGGCAGTGGCACTCAGATCATAGGAGCGGGAGAGAAACCCCACCTCCTCACATGCCCGGCGTTTGCTGCCGACATAGACCTGAGAGGCGGGATCCGCCCCCACCAGAATGACTGCCAGCCCTGGAGCCCGTTTCCCTGCCGCCAACCGCTGTTGGACTTGCGCCGCGACCTGGCTGCGAATCGTTTGCGCAACCTGTTTTCCATCTATGATTTTGGCAGACATCGTTCTCCACTCACCATGTGTTCAACTGCCGCGCATTGTCGCATTTTTTTAGCCGGGATGTTAGCGGCAGACGCGCGCCATACCTGTAGCGGGCAATAAGTAGGCACTTGAATTTACTGGGGGAAAAAGTCGTTGACGCTGGCCCTTACGCTTGGCTATGATGCCCGCCCGTTGCCCAGTACGACTCTTGTCGATATGCTGGTCAGGGATTTTCGGTGATTAGCGCAGCCCGGTAGCGCATCTGGTTTGGGACCAGAGGGTCAAAGGTTCGAATCCTTTATCACCGACCATGTTCATCGACTCGTCTTCAAGACGTGTTGGTACAAAGCGCCCTTAGCTCAGTTGGATAGAGCAACGGCCTTCTAAGCCGTGGGTCGCAGGTTCGAATCCTGCAGGGCGCGCCATTGATGCTCTCCTTTTCTTCTGGGTTGGCGAGCGTTGATGACAATTTCAGTGGTGGCTGTAGCTCAGTTGGTAGAGTCCCGGATTGTGATTCCGGTTGTCGTGGGTTCGAGCCCCATCAGCCACCCCATTATTCTGTCGATAATCGCCGTAAGGTGATGTCCATCGACTTGGTGCAGTGACCTTCTGGTCTACACCACAAAAAAACCGGCCTTGGCCGGTTTTTTTGTTTTTACGCCCGACAGCGCCTTGCCTTGTCTACAAGGCCATCATCCTCCAGATCGATAAACGCGGCTCTGCCCATTTGTCACGATTCGCGCCTCCCCATCGATACACACAGCCACACTCCCCCACGCACCAGCCTGCCCGGTTCTTTTTCTGTATTTCCCAAGCGCCATTGATATGCTGATCGCTCTTCTTCTCTCCTGCTTCCCGTTGGAGCTTTTCTATGCAACGCATTCTTTTTGTCGAAGATGATCCCGAGATTGGCCAGCTCATCAGCAGTTGGCTCGGCCGCCACGATATGGAAGTGATCCTCGAGCCCAGAGGGGACATGGCGCTGGCCCGGATCGAGGCCGAACAGCCCGATCTGGTGCTGCTCGATATCATGTTGCCGGGGCAAGATGGCATGTCCCTCTGTCGGGATCTGCGGCCGCGCTTCGACGGCCCCATCGTAATGCTCACCTCGCTGGATAGCGACATGAACCAGATCCTGAGTCTGGAGCTGGGCGCCAACGACTACATCCTTAAAACCACCCCGCCCCCCGTGCTACTGGCCAGACTGAGGGTGCAGTTTCGCCAGCACCAGCAAGCATCAACCCAACCGGCAGCCACCAGCAGCGTTCCCCAGCAGCTGCAATTTGGTCGGCTGCGGGTGGATGGCCCGGGGCGAGATGTGCGCCTCGATGGCGAGAGCATTGCTCTCTCGACCGCCGATTTTGATCTGTTGTGGGAACTCGCTTGTCACGCCGGCCAGATCCTGGGGCGGGAAGCTCTCTTTCGCAGCTTGCGCGGCCGGGAGTACGACGGTCAGGATCGCAGCATGGATGTGGCCATCTCCCGCCTGCGCCGCAAACTGGGTGATAACCCTGACAACCCGACCCGGATCAAGACGGTGCGCCAGAAAGGCTACCTCTTCGTCCCCCACGCCTGGGAATAACCCTCTTTCGGGAGCACCGCCATGCGCCGTCTCTTTATCCAGTTCTATCTGTTGCTGATCGGCTGCTTCACCCTGGCCATCCTGCTGGTGGGCGTGGTCTATCAGGTGACCGCCGAACGGGCGGGTGATCGCTATCTCGAACGCATGATGCAGGGCTCTCTTGGCCTGTTGACCGGCGAGTTGGCAAGAACCCCGCCAGAGCGCTGGCCCGATCGGCTGGCCGAGCAGAGCAGCCAGTTTACCCTCCCCCTCAAGATCGGCGAGCTGGTGCACCAGCCCCTGGCCAGCGAGGATCAGGCCTTTCTGGCTGCTGGCAACATTGTCATCGTCGAGGAGGATGACACCTTCCTGCAGCGCATCCCCGATACCGACCGGGTGCTGATTGTCGGCCCTGTACCCTACCTCTCCTACCTGCACGAGCTGCACTGGGTCGATGTGGGGCTCTTGCTGGTGATCGGCCTCTCTCTCGGCCTGCCCATCCTTCTGTGGCTGCGTCCCCACTGGCGCGGCTTGCAACAGTTGGAGCAAACCGCACGTCGCGTAGGCGATGGGGATCTCTCCTGCCGAACCAATCTGCCACCGGGAAGCAGTCTGGCCCGGGTGGGACGCACCTTCGATCAAATGGCGACCCAATTGCAGGCCATGATTGCCAGCCGCAAACAACTGACCGATGCCATCGCCCACGAGTTGCGCACCCCGCTGGTCCGGTTGCGCTATCGGCTTGCCATGCTCGATCCTGCCCCTGCCGAGCAGGAGCAGCAGGCGCTGGAGCGTGATCTGGGAGCGCTGGACGCCCTGATCGAAGAGATGCTCACCTATGCCAGGCTGGATAGACCCGAGCTGCCGTTGCAGCGCGACGAGCTGGAGCTCAGCCACTGGGCACAAACGCATCTCGGCGACTGGCAAGCGCTGGCACCCGAAAAGAGGCTCACCCTCGATCTGCCGCCACGTCACATGCCCTGGTGCGGCGATCAGCGTCTGCTGACCCGCGCGGTGGAGAACCTCATCGGCAATGCCCTGCGCTACGCCGAGAGCGAGGTTACCCTCTCCATCTCGCGGCTGCAGGAGAACTATCTGCTGGAGGTGAGCGACGATGGACCGGGGATCGATCCGGCGCTGGCGCCCCAGATCTTCGAGCCGTTCGTGCGTCTTGATCAGAGTCGGGATCGTCGCACCGGCGGAACCGGGTTGGGGCTGGCCATCGTGCGCAGCATTGCCCGTCATCACGGGGGGGATGTGGCGTTGCTGGCCAGTGACCACGGCGCCCGCTTCTGCCTCACCCTGCCTGTACATTTGGATACAAACCGTCACCAACCGCTCACTGAAGGGCCGCTGCAACCGTCATAGGATGACTGTCATGGAGAACGCTCCATAACATCAACCCGAATAAGGAAATTGAACATGAAAAAGATCATTCCCCTGACCCTGGCTGCCGTCTTCGCCCTCACCTCCGGTTTCACCATGGCGGCCACCCCGACCAAGACAGCCACGCCGCAGGCGACCCAGACCAAGGTGGTGAAAAAACACCATAAAGCCACACACGCCAAGACCCCTGCCGTCAAAGTCGCGCCGAAAACCAAGTGATCCAACCGGTCACTGGATATCACAGAGGGAGGCTGATGCCTCCCTTTCCATCTCTTCCCGAAATTTTCCTGACGAGTTCCTCCCTCGTCCAAACCGGATCCACGACCCGGCCCCCCTTTGCGGGAAACGGTCAATGACCACAGGAACATGGCATGTGGCGTCATCTGCTTAAATGGCTCGGCCCCGTGTGCAGCTTGCTGCTGCTCGGCACCGCTCTGACCGTGCTGTATCACCTGACTCAGGCATGGCACTGGCACGATATTCGTGTGGCCATCTGGTCCCAACCCCTGCCGCGACTGGCGGGCGCCCTGCTGCTGACCCTGCTCAGTTATGGTTGCCTCTGCAGCTATGACATGCTGGCGCTCCATGCGCTGGGCAAGCGCCTTCCCTGGCAACAGGTCAGCATCACCTCCTTTATCGCCTACACCTTCTCCAATACCCTGGGATTTGCCCTGCTGACCGGCACCTCGGTACGCTATCGCCTCTACTCAGCATTGGGGCTCGCCACCGGGGAAGTGGCACGCGTGGTGCTGTTCTGCTCCATCACCTTTTTCCTCGGCCTGCTGGCGTGGGGAGGTGGCGCCCTACTGACCTGCGATGTATCACAGTTGCTGCCTGACTGGCCGCAATGGGCAGATACCCTGCTCAGGCTGGCGGGCGGCATGGCTCTGCTGTTGGTGGCCAGCTACCTCTGCTGGCCTACACACCGTCTCTCTTGGCGGAAACACACCCTGACCCTCCCGGGCTTTCTGATACGTCTGTTGCAACTGCTGGTCGCGCTGGCCGACTGGATGGCCGCCGCCGCCGTGCTGTTTGTGCTGTTGCCTGCAGATAGCGTCCCCTGCCCTGTGCTGCTCAGTGCCTTCGTGCTGGCCAGCTTCCTCGGGGTACTGGCCCACGTGCCGGGTGGGATCGGCGTGTTCGAAGCGAGCATGAGCCTGCTGCTGGCTCACTACCTGCCAGCCGACAAGCTGCTCGCCTCGCTGCTGCTCTATCGCTGCATCTATTACCTGCTGCCTTTTCTCTGCGCCCTGCTGCTCTTTGCGAGTCAGGAGATGCTGCAACAAAAAGCGCGCTGGCAGCGGCTACAGGGGCTGATGAGCGCGGTGCGCGAATTTCTGCCTGCCCTTATCAGCATGGGCACCTTTGCCGCCGGCAGCCTGCTGCTCTGCTCGGGGATGATCCCGACCATACGCAGCCACATTGAAGTGTGGCTGCAGGTGTTGCCGCTCCATCTGCTGGAGCTCTCCCACGTGCTCGGCAGCGTGAGCGGTATCCTCCTGATCCTGCTGGCGCGCAGCCTCTACCGCCGTCACGACGCCGCGTTTCGCACCACCCAGCTGCTGCTGGCACTGGGGATCGCCTTCTCCCTGCTCAAAGGGGGGGACTGGGAGTCAGCCCTGCTGCTCGGCAGCTTCCTGCTCATCATGACCCCCTGCCGCGCCCTCTTCTATCGCAAGGGGTCGCTGCTCTATCCCCAGTACACCTCGGGCTGGCTCATTTCGGTCGGCGCCGTGCTGCTGGGAGCCCTGTGGCTGCTGCTCTTCTCCTACCGTCAGGTGGAGTATGACCACGCCCTCTGGTTCCACTTCTCGCCCCACGGCGGGGCTGCCCGCAGCCTGCGCGCCATGGGGAGCGTGGTGGCCGTGCTGGCCGTGGCCGGGGTTGCCCAGCTGCTTGCGCCGCTGCGCGTAGTCGGTGAAAAGCCGGACAAGGAGACGCTGGCGCGCGCCCACGAGCTGGTGGTACGCGAAGGGGGGATCCACGGCTATCTGGCCCAGTTGCAGGACAAGTCCCTGCTGTTCCACTCCGCCGGCGACGCCTTCCTGATGTATGGCATCGAGGGCAACAGCTGGATTGTGATGGGGGATCCGGTCGGTCGCCCCGAGCAGATCGAAGAGCTGCTCTGGCAATTTCGTGAGCGCTGCGACGAGCACGACGCCAATCCGGTCTTTTATCAGGTCTCGGCCCGCTATCTGCCACTCTATCTGGAGCTGGGGCTGATCCCCTTCAAGCTCGGTGAAGAGGCGATGGTCGATCTGGCTACCTTCGATCTGGCGGGCAGCCGGCTGCGCAACCTGCGCCAGAGCCACGCCAGGGGCAAACGGGAAGGGTTGACCTTCGAGGTGGTCGAGGCGAGCGCCGTGGCTCCCCTGCTGCCCAGATTGCAGACCGTCTCAGATACCTGGCTGCAGAGCAAAATGGGCAAGGAGAAGGGGTTTTCGGTCGGCCGCTTCGAGCCTGACTACCTGACCTTGAGCCCGGCTGCACTGGTCTGGCACGAGGGGCAGATTGTCGGCTTTGCCAACCTCTGGGTGAGCGATAACAAGGAGATGCTCTCCATCGATCTGATGCGTTACAGCCTGGATACCGGCACCGCCCCCATCATGGATTTTCTCTTTGTCGAGCTGCTGCTGTGGGGCAAGGCGCAAGGGTACGCCAGCTTCAATCTGGGGATGGCCCCCATGTCCGGCTTCAACGATCACCCGCTCAACAGCTACTGGGCCCGACTTGGCAATACCCTGTTTGTGCGTGGCAGCCGTTTTTACAACTTTCAGGGGCTCAGACGCTACAAGGAGAAATTTTCGCCCCGCTGGGAACCCCGCTACCTGCTCTGCAGCAGCAAGCTGGTACTGCCCAGAACCCTGACTCACCTGATCACCCTGATTAGCCGCGGCCCGCTGGGGCTGATCAAGAAATAGGAGCATGGCCAATGAGAGCCTTGATTTTGCTGTTACTCAGTCTCGTACTGCCCGTTTCGTCCTTTGCGGCGCACGCCGCCCCGGTCAAGGATGACCTGAACCTGATTGAGCTGCCGGTCAAGCAGCCATCCGAGGCCCCCATGGTGATCTTTCTCAGCGGCGATGGTGGCTGGGCAGCCCTCGACAAGGGGTTGAGCGCCCAGTTTCAGCTGCACGGCATGCCGGTCGTGGGCTGGAGCTCCCTCACCTACTACTGGAAGAAGAAAACCCCGGAGCAGGTGACCGCCGATCTGGAGCGGATCCTCGATGATTACCAGACTCGCTGGCAGCGCCCCCGCTGGTTGCTGGTCGGCTTCTCGTTTGGTGCAGAGATTGCCCCCTTCGTCATCAACCGGTTGCCGGAGCACTATCGTCAAGGGCTGGTCGGGGCCGTGATGCTCTCCCCCTCCACCAGCTCGGATTTCGAGATCCACGTCAGCGACATGCTGACCCACAAGGCCCGCAGCTACCCGACCGAGCCGCAGGTGAAGACCATCCGCGATCTGCCGATGCTCTGCCTGCAAGGAGCCGATGACGATGATGACGACCGCCTCTGCCCCCGTCTCAACCAACCCAACGTCACCAGCGTCACCCTGCCGGGAGGACACCATTTTGACGATAACTACCCCCAGCTCTATCAGGCCATCACCAAGCATCTGAACCTGCCCCCAGATCCGCTGACTGTGGAACATTAACCCGTATCACCACGGAATGCCTTTTAAGTACCGAGCAGGGCAAATCAGTGAACAATGAAAAGGGCCTCTCTTGCGAGAGGCCCTTTAACTGAATTCGACAGCAAGTTTGACAGGATCAGGCTTGGGTTCGGCAGCAAGATCAGTGCGGCTTTTCACTACGATTAGTCAATCGGCTCAACCAGCTGCTGGGCTATCAACAATGCGAATTTGCAGTCCTATGCTGACAACCGCTCGGGATTGCGCCATAAAACAAAAGCCCTGATGTTTCCATCAGGGCTTTGCAATTTGGCGGTGAGGGAGGGATTCGAACCCTCGATACGTTGCCGTATACACACTTTCCAGGCGTGCTCCTTCAGCCACTCGGACACCTCACCAAATTTTTGCTCACTGCTTTATGTGCTTGAGCTGCACATTCGCTGGCGGACCATGCCGCGGCGACGGGGCGTAATGTAAGGGATACGATGGCTTTTGGTCAATGCAATTTTTTACTTTTTGCGTTCGTTTGCTCAATATCCGAACCAAGTGACCAAAAATATGCCGTTTCGTATCCCTTTCAATCAATTTACTGCCGCTTCGTGCAAATGTTCACCTTTGAGCGCCTCTTCCAGCGAGCCGTAAAATTCCAGCTTGCCGGGCTGCGGCCGTACCTTGGCACGGGCCAGGGTCTTGAGCGGTTGGAACTGCAACTCGGCCACCCGTAACTCGACACCGGCTTTAGTCATCTGCTTGCCAAAGTGGAGGAAGGCTGACAGGCCGCCCGCATCGAGGATGGAGACCGCCTCCATCTGCAACACCAGCACCTTGTGCCCTTTCACTTGAGCTTCCAGCTCGGCAAAGACCCGTTCGGCCGCTGCGAAGAAGAGCGGGCCGTTGATCTTGTAGAGCAGGCCGTTGTCCGGCACCTCGCGGGCATAGCGTTTGTGCTCGGCCAAATCGTGCAGTTTGGTCATCTTGGCGATTTCGCGCATAAAGAGCAGGGACGCCAGGATCACCCCGAAGGTGATGGCGATGACCATGTCGAAGATAACGGTGAGCGACAGGCAGACCAGCAGCACCAGCACATCGGATTTGGGCGCGCGACGGATCAGCTCCACCACCTTGTGCGCTTCACTCATATTCCAGGCCACGATGAGCAGCAAGGCAGCCATGGCCGAGAGTGGCAACCAGGAGAGCCAGGGGGCCAGCACCAGAATGGCGGCCAGCACCACCAGCGCATGGACGATCCCCGAAATGGGGGACGTAGCGCCGGCACGCACGTTGGCGGCAGAGCGGGCGATGGCGGCGGTAGCAGTAATGCCGCCAAAGAAGGGAGCGAAGATGTTGCCAAGCCCCTGCCCCACCAGTTCGGCGTTGGAGCTGTGTTTGCGACCGGTCATGCCATCGAGCACCACAGCGCAGAGCAGCGACTCGATCGCCCCCAGCATCGCCATGGAGAAGGCGGCAGGCAGCAGCCGCTCAACAGCCGCCAGGTTCCATTCGACCGGCAAGCCATCCGGTCCGGGCAAGGCCCAGGGCATCACCAGAGTTGGTGCGATGGGCGGGATCCCCATCCCTTGGGTGCCGTCGGCCAGGGTATAGCTGAACTTGCTGCCGATGGTGGCCACATCCACCCCGAAGTAATGGAGGCCAAAACCCAGGCCCACCCCGACCAGCACCGCGGGCAAGTGGCCGGGCACAGGCAGACGCAGGCGCGGCCAGAGCAGCAGCACGGCCAGCGTTGCGACCCCCACCAGGGTATCGCCCCACTGCCAGCTTGGCAGGGCGGCGGCCAGCGCCTCGACCTTGCCCAGATAGGTTTCCGGCATCTCGGGCACGTTCAGGCCGAAGAAGTCCTTGATCTGCAAGGTGGCGATCACGATGGCGATACCACCGGTAAAGCCCAGCGTCACTGACGGGGGAATGTACTCGATAAGGCGGCCAAGACGGGCCATCCCCATCGCCACCAGAAAGAGGCCGGAGATGAGCGTTGCCATCAACAGACCACCGACCCCGAACTGCTGGGCGACCGGGTAGAGGATCACCACAAAGGCAGCGGTCGGGCCGGAGATGGAGTAACGGGAACCACCGGTCACGGCGATCACGATACCGGCGGTGATGGCGGTATAGAGACCGTGTTGCGGCGGTACACCGCTGGCAATGGCCAGCGCCATGGCGAGCGGGATGGCGATGATGCCCACCGTCACACCGGCAATAAGATCACGGCCGAAGCGGGCCATGCTATAGGGTTCATCAATACAGGACTGGCGTAAGGCTATGGCGAGCTTCACGCTATTTAAAGAGGCTTGCTTGTGCATGTATATCGTAATACCAGAAGAGGGAGATAAAGGCCGGAGAGATCCGGCGCCCGATCATCATCAAGGGCCGGCAGGGCTGTCGACGCGGCGATGGTATCCTGCGTAACCTTACTCCAGCCGGGCCATTTTTTCGATGGGCAGGATCAATGAAACGCGCGCTCACCCATTATTTGGCCTATTTGCCGCCAAATCGCCGATGTTGACGATTGTGCTCCTCAATTTAGCTGCAAAGTTCACCACTTGAGTCTTGTTGGCTTACCAGCACGTTCGCGACATCATGCTGGCATCATCAGGTTGATGCGAACCGAGCCAATAACCCCTAGGCCGGTTGGGGGCGGTGATGGCAAGGGACTGATTGTGCTGAAAATAAACCGCAAAGCACAACTTTTGGGCAAACAGTCCGAAAATCCGGTTTTCGGGAAATTCGCGGGTTGACACCCGCCGCCCTGGTCATTAATATTCGCCCCGTCTTAACGAGACAGGCAATTCCTCCTTAGTTCAGTCGGTAGAACGGCGGACTGTTAATCCGTATGTCACTGGTTCAAGTCCAGTAGGAGGAGCCACTTTTCCCTCGTAGTTCAGTCGGTAGAACGGCGGACTGTTAATCCGTATGTCACAGGTTCAAGTCCTGTCGAGGGAGCCATCTTATAAAGCCCAGCCTTTTGGCTGGGCTTTTTCGTATCTGCTGCTTGTTCCCTTCCCTGCTGCGCACGCCCCTCAAATGCCCTATGTCATAACGTCTCTTGTCTGCATGTGATGACCAACCTGCATACAGCTTGAATTGTCTATTGAGCTCCATCCCATAAACAATAGAGCTGGATTGACCAGCCCCTTTGTATGCACCTCATCTCACTGCCGGATGCCGGGATCAGAAACGGTAGAGCAGACCCGTGGTGATGCTGGTGGCGCGAATATCGTAAAAGTCGATCCTGGAGTTTGCCGTGGCGTAGCTGGCGCTCAGGAGTGCAGAGAGCGGCGCAATGCCAAACAGCTGGTGCCAGAAGAGGGTGGCATCGATGGCCATGTCGCGGCTGTCGGCACGCTGGCCAAACAGCGGGTTGGCCTCGTCATAGTCGCGCTTGCCCAGATAGAGGTTGCTGACAAATGACCAGCGGGGCGAGGTTTTGGCGTACGTGAGCTGCAACCCCTTGCTCACGTAAGACTCGGTACTGCCCGCCAGATCAGCCTTCTCATAACGCAATGCTGGCTCGAGGAACTGATCGTCTGTTAGCCGGAACTGGTAGGAGACCTCGGCGGAGTTGACCCGGCCATTGCGATCCAGCATCCCCATCACCGCACGACCATATTGCTCGCCATTTGACTCCCCATCCACCTTGACGTCGCGGCTGGTGACGCTGCCACTGAACGCGCTGCCCCAGATGTTGTCCCACGCCAGACGGGCGCCGTGGGATCGCACATCACTTTCCTGACGTGCCACACCCACAGCAAAGGGATCGCGCCACACCTTGACCGGGGTGGCATTGAACACCAGCGAACCGGCCACGATCCCCTTGTCCCCCAGCTGCTGGCGCAGCCCGAACTGCTGGGTACCGTCGCCGCGAATGGCATCCTGAATGAGGTTGCCCAAAAACAGCTGGCTACCGGTGGAGGCAAAGGTGTAGCGCAGATCCCCGTTGATCACCGGATCAAGGTGGCGCTGCTGCGCCGCAGCCCCCAAAGCGTCAATACGCTCGCTACCTGCACTCCCCGTGGCAAAATTGGACTTGGTCTCGCCAACGCTGGCTCCCGCCAGCACACTGCCGGAAAAGCCAGATTCCTCAGGAATGGCACCCAGAGCTTCAGCCTGAACCCCGCTTGCAACCAGCATCCCCATACTCAACAGCAGACCAATACGCATCGCAACACTCCTGGCAAGCGGCCACTCTCGGTGGGCCGAGCCTGATAAATAGGAGGGAGACAGTCGCCCCCCTGAATTGAGAAGCGGCATGTTACGGCAGGGAAAAATCACAAATAAGACAGCGGGATGCGGTTTTATTTTTTATGATGGCTTTTTATTTTTTTATAGGCGCAAGCAGGGGGCGACCCGGCATAATGAGCCCCCACAGCCTTGCAACGCTGCGGGCTGCTCGCGCCATACTCACTCTATTTAGCCCTGTTCCCAACATCGGAGTTCTCATGCGTCGATTCAATTTCATGCTCAATGGCAGCAGATTGATGATGTTCCCCTTCTACATTGGCATTCTCATCTGCGTGGTATTGCTGATGGTGAAGTTTGCCATGCAGCTCTATCAGCTTTCTGTAAACATTTTCGAGATCCCCTATCTGGACCTCATTACCGGCGTGCTGACCCTGGTGGACTTTATACTGGTGGCCCAGATGCTGATCCTGGTTGCTATCTGTGGCTATGTGCAATTTATCCAGACGGAAGAGCAGCGCGCCTCCCTTAGCAGCAACTGGCTTAGCAAGATCAACTTTGCCTCCCTCAAGCTCATCGTCATCAACTCGCTGGTGACTATTGCCGGAGTGGAGGTGCTCAAGGCATTTCTCGAAGATGGCATCATCAATGAAGTCGATATGAAGTGGTCCGTGGTGGTGTTTCTCGCCTTCTCGCTGGCCGCGCTCATCTATGCGGTGACCGAGCGGATGGCGGAGCATAAATAGTCGAGCTTGATCACAGTGCTTGTTCAGCCTTGATTCACCAGCAATACAATTGATAACACTTTTCATTACTCTTACTGCGTTATAAACTTGCTCCCCCCGGGCTGCCCCGCCCGGGTGCTGGAGCCTTTATGACAAGCCTTTCTCTCTCACCCCGACAATTCAGGCAGTGGCTGGCCTACCACCATCAGGCCGCCGAGGGCACCCTCTATCTGATGTTCTTCTCCGGCCTGCTGCTGTGGGAGCCGCTGACCCCGCTCTGGTCGCTGGCGCGCTGGAATCTGTTTTTCCATGTGATGCTCTCGCTCACCCTGTTCCCGCTGCTGTTTGGCGCTTTCTGGCTCTCCCATCGCAGCTTGTTGAACCGCAGCAACAAACCCTTTTTACGCACCACGGGGCGGATTATTGAAGCCCTGCTGCTGATCTGTCTGGCCAGCGGCCTGCTGCTGGTGCTGCACGGCACTCCGGGCGATGCCATGGGCAACCTCGCCAGCTGGGCCCACTGGCTGAGCGCGTTGGCGTTAACTCCTCTGGTGCTGCGCCACGCCTGGCGCTGGACCATCTTGAAATGGCGCTCCTGATCCCATGTTGAAGTCATCGTTCTCTGCATATTTGTCACACCTGCTGGCCCTCCTGCTGCTGGCCAGCCCCTTCGCGTTTGCCCAGCAGATGAGTTCAGGGATGCTCGCCTATGAGGAGGGAAGCGCCCCGCGCCTCGTCACCGCCAACCTGAGCGCAGGCTCGGTCACCCTGCTTGAGCGCGATAGCGGAAAACGCCTAAAAGAGGTGCAGCTGGGGGGCGATCTGCGCCAGCTTGCCCGCGCCGATGATGGCACCCTGCTGGTCACCGATTACAGCGGCGATCGCCTGCTGCTGCTGGATGATGATCTCGATCTGGAAAAGGCGATCCCCACCGGCCATAGACCCTATGGGGTCATCTTCGATGCCAAACGGCAGTGGTTCTGGGTCACGCTGTTCGAATCCGCTCGCCTGCAGGCCTATGACACCGCAGGCAACCTACAGCTGGATGCAAAGACCGCCGAGACTCCCCGCGGGCTGGCCTTGACCAACGACGATCGCCTGCTGCTCACCCACGCCATGACAGGCCAGCTCGCCATCTATGATCTCGCCAAGCTTGGCCACGGCGCCAAGGGATCTTCGCTTCCCAAGCCCAAGCTCATTACCCTGGCCGAGACCCATAGCGACACGCCGAGCGACTCGCAGGGATTGCCGCGCCTGCTCGATGGCATCGCCCTCTCCCCCGATGGCAGCGAGGCCTGGCTGCCCCACGTGCTGTGGAGCTTCAGCCACCCCTTCCAGTTTCAAAGCACCGTCTTTCCGGCCGTCTCCATCATCGATCTCGATGAGGAGAAAGAGCGGGTCGATGAAAGAAAGCAGCTCTTTTTGCAGATCAACCTGCCAAGCGTCGGCAACCGCAGCCAGATCGTCTCCAACCCGTTCGCAGCGCGCTTTGCCGCCGATGGCAAGCGGGTCTATCTGACCCTGGCTGGCTCGGAAGATCTGCTGGTGTTTGATCTCTCCCGCAGCGGCAAGTCCAACAACAACCGCCACCGCCGCAAGAAGTTTCAGGGGGGCGCCAAGGCGACCCAGCTCTTGCGTCACCTGCCGGGCCAGAATCCGCGGGATCTGCTGATCGATGGCGACCATATTCTGGTGCACAACGCCATGGGGCAGGATCTTACCCGCCTCAATAGTGGCGGCAGCGGCCCGTTTGCCCGAGTCACGGTCGATGTGCCCCAGTTCGCCAAACTGGTAGAGACGGATCCCCGCCCCGAGCCGCTTCAGCGCGGCGAGCGGCTATTCAACCTTGGTAACACAGCGTCCAACTCACGCTTCCCCATGGCAGGAGACAACTGGATGAGCTGCAACTCCTGCCATCTGGACGGGTTCAATTTCACCAACCGCTATCTGATGGCGGCCCATCGCCAGAAGAGCGGCGACAACGCCATCAACGGCCACGCCAACCTCACCAACATGGTGGCGGGGGATTTTGTCGGCGAATACCTGCGCATGACCCAGCAGACCCAGGGCGGCATGGGGCACGACACCCGCGATGGGGCCGAGGCAGTTGACCCCGCGAGGCCCCAACCGGAAGTGAAAGCGATGATGGAAGAGTTGCACGCCTTCGTCACCGCCGATGGCAACCTCCCCTATCTGGCCAACTGGCTGCGGCTCGATGCCCCGCGCACGGATCCCGCCAGGGCGCCGACTACCCACCCGAAAGAGTGGCTCAACTCCGCCTCCTGCCAGAACTGCCACCAGCAGGCGTTCAAGGACTGGAGCGAGAGCAACCATCGGCTGATGGGCAACTCCCACCCCTACTACAAGGTGGCGCAGGCGCTGGCACGCGAAACCGAAGGAGAAGCGTTCGGTCAGTGGTGTCAGGGCTGCCATATGCCCCAGCAGGTGATGACAGGCCAGCTGGATCTGCCCAAGGGCTCCCACATGTTCGAGCAGGGCGGCGCCTCACTGATTGCCGCCCACAAGACGGGTGAACCTGTGGTTGAGGAAGGGACCGGCTGCGTGCTCTGCCATCGCATCACCAAGGTGGAAGATGCGGGCGGCAACAGCGCCTTTACCGTGAATTTGAAAGACCGCGAGAGCTATGTGTTCGAGGATGCCCCGGGCGGCAGCCTCCAGCACTGGCTAGCCGAGCGGCAGATCAACGCCCGTCCGGCGGCCCACAAAGCCTCCTATCAGAAGGATTTCTACCGCGACGCGGCTCTGTGCAAGTCGTGCCACAACGAGTTTGCCCCCGGTACCGGCGCCAATATCGTCAACACCTGGGACGAGTGGGAAAAATCCAGCTTCGCAAACGCGGAGGATCCCGCCAAGCGGCGCACCTGTATCGACTGCCATATGAACCCGGAGCCGGGCAATGGCGGTGCGCCGGTGGCGGGCCAGTCCACCGAAAACGGCACCATGAAGGCGCGGCTCTATCGCCACAACTTTACTGGCGCCCAGCACCAGCTGGTGGGGCTGCGCAACCCCGACCTTGAACAGGAGAGTCTGGCCCTGCTGCGCTCCAGCGCTACCCTTTCGGCCCGTATCGAACAGGCTGCCGATAGTCAGCGGTTGGTGGTGCGGGTCGCCAATACCGGCGCAGGCCATGCCCTGCCCACCGGGGTGGCCGATTTTCGTGAACTCTGGCTGGAGCTGACCGTCACCGACGCCAGCGGCAAGCTGGTGCTTGCCAGCGGCCAGCCGGTGGATGGTGCAGTCCCCGAAGATGCGCGACTGTTCAGAAAAGTGTTCGGCGATGCCGAGGGCAAGCCGGTGGGGCTCAAGTTCTGGCGCTACGCCAAGCTCTTGGAAGATACCCGCATTCCGGCCGATGGCTGGCGCGATGAAGCCTGGCCGCTACCCGCAGATGCCCAGGGGCCCTTCAAGGCCGATATCAAACTCAATTTCCGCACCTACCCCAAGTGGGTCAATGATGCGGTGCGCGCCGCCGAGCCGAACTTGCCGGAGCCACCCATAGTGCTACTCAATCGGCTGCAACTGACCTTGCAGCCTCTCCCCGTCACGCCCGCTACGGAGCCTCAATCCTGATGTTTGCAAGTTTTCTCATTACTCTGCGCGAGGGGCTGGAAGCCTTCCTGCTGGTCGGCATCTGCCTCTCCTACCTCGCCAAGCTGGGGGCGAGCCGCTACAACAAGTTCATCTATCTGGGGGTGGGGCTTGGCCTTATCGCCTCACTTGTGGTCGCCTTCCTGTTCCAGGTGGTGGTGAGCCAGTTCGAGAGCGAGCGCTACAACCACCTCTTGATGGCGGGGATCCTCATCTTCGCCACTCTGGTGCTCACCTATATGGCGATCTGGATGCAAAAACAGGCTAAATCCCAGGTGGGGGCCATGACAGCGCGCATCGATGCGGCCATCGATGGCGGCAACCTGTTTGGTCTGGTGCTGCTCGCCTTTCTGGCGGTGATGCGCGAAGGGTTTGAAACCGTGCTGTTCTTCTCGGCCCTGGTTTACTCCGGGCAAGGGGTGGATCTGCACGAGGGGCTGATGGGGGCGCTGGGCGGCCTGCTGCTGTCGGTGGTGCTGGTGTGGGGGCTGCTGCGCTCCACCCGCAAGGTGGCGCTGGCCCCCTTCTTCCGCTGGACCGGCCTGCTTATCATCATCATCGCCGCAGGCTTGCTCTCGTCCGCCGTCAACATGTTGCAAGCGGCAGACATCATCACCTTCTGGACCACTCCGGTGTTCGATATCAGCCACATTCTCGACGATCAGGGGGTATTTGGTACCTTCCTGCGCGCCCTGTTTGGCTACAATGCCTCACCCGCTGGCTTGCAGCTGCTGACCTGGGCCCTCTATCTGGCGATCTTCGTTACCCTCTGGCAGCGCAGCTATCGCCCGCAGGTGAGCGCCGCATCCAGCAAGGGCTGAGCCAACACGCCCTGTGGCAACAAGGGCACGGAGTAACAACACCATTCGGGAGCCGCGCCTTGGCGCGGTTTCCTTATCTATCAAGCAGTTTCGGAATAGGTCATGAGCGATAACAACAAGAAAAGCATTGCAGTGCTGGGCGCTGGCCCCGCCGGTTTGATGGCGGCCTGGCGCCTGCGCTGCGCCGGTTTTGCCGTCACCCTGTTCGAGCAGGAGCCGGTGGTCGGCGGCATGTGCGCTACCCAGACCTTCAAGGGGCGCGATGGGGAGTATCGCTTCGACTACGGCGGCCACCGCTTTATCACCAAAAACCCCGAGCTGCTCGCCTTTATCGACGAGCTGATGGGGGACGATCTGCTCCACGCCGAGCGCAAGAGCGTGATCCGCTTTGGCGGGCGCACCTATGACTACCCCCTGAACCTGCCCAACCTGCTAAAAACAGCGCCGCTGGCCCTGATGGCCGGAGCGGTAAAAGATTTGCTGCTGTTGCCCTTTAGCAAGAAGCCGGACGATTTTGCCAAGGCGAGCTTTGCCGAGTGGATCCAGAGTCACTTTGGCCGCACCCTCTATCGCCAGTTCTTCGAGGGCTACACCGGCAAGCTGTGGGGCATCAATCCGGACAAACTCTCCGCTGACTGGGCCGGCCAGCGCATCAGCCTCATCGATCTCAAAGACGTGGCCCGCCGCCTGCTGCCAAGACGCAACGGCAGTATCTCGGTGCGCACCTATGCCCGCAAATACCGCTACCCCAAATATGGCTTTGGCCAGATCTTCACCACCCTGGGGGAGCGGCTGGTGGCAGAGGGCGTTGAGCTCAAAACCAGTGCCACCATCACCCGCCTTGAGCAGGCCGATGGCCGCATCGAACGGGTTTATTGGAAACAAGATGACGTTGAGCTGAGCGAACGCTTTGATCAGGTGATCTCCACCCTGCCGCTGCCGCTCACCTGCCAGCATCTGGGCTTGCCGTGCGATCTGCACTACCGGTCGCTTCGCTTCGTCAATATGCCGCTCAAGCAGGAGAACCTGTCGGACAACACCTGGCAGTACCTCTCCGACCCCCATATTCTGGCGACCCGTTTGCAGGAGCCGCGCCGCCGCAGCCCCTTTATGGCGCCCCAGGGCCAGACCTCGGTGATGCTGGAGATCCCCTGCAATACGGGGGATGCCACCTGGCAGGCTCCGCTGTCCGATCTGCGCGGTCGGGTTACCACTGATCTCGCCAGCCTCGGCGTCGATACCCAGAAGCTTAGTGATGAGACCTTCGAAGCCCGCAGCGAATACGCCTATCCGCTGATGGATTTGGGCTATCAGGCGCGCCGCAACGAAGCGATCAAGGCGCTGATGCCCATCACCAACCTCATCATGACCGGCCGTCAGGGGACATTCCGCTACATCTTCACCGACACCGCCATGGAGATGGGGATGATGGCCGCTGACATGGTGATCGACGGGGTGGACAGACGTCACGCCATCTTCAACCATCGCAACGAAAATACCGTGATCGAAACCCAGAGCGTGGCCTGATGGCCGCGCCATTGGCATAAGTAAGGAGAACAGGATGACCATCCGCCCGGGTTTACTCGCCCTCACCCTGCTGCTGGCCATGAGCGGGCAGGCGCAGGCTTACTCCTACGCCGCCGCCGGCAAGGAGCCTCTGATCGATGCACGCGAAGCGCTGCTGGGCGCCGCCACTGGCGGCAAGGATGCCAGCGCCACCTTGAGCGAGATTGCCGATGAGCTGACCTATCTGGAACAGCACCACAAGGTGGAGCTGCAAGGGCCGCTGGCCGCCGCCATCAAGGCCAAAGACGCTGCCGCCACCGCCGCCCTGCTTAATCGCGCCTATAAAGCGGAGATTGAGCGCCGCCTCGAAGGGGCCAGCCAGAATCTTGGCGACTACCAGACCGCCAAGGTGCTGGTGGTCAAGAGCAAGCGCTTCCTCGACTTGATCCTCCCATCACTCAATGAAGGGGATCGCAAGGCAGCCGAACAGGCGCTGGCCAAGGTGCTGGATGCCATCGGCAACCCGGGGGTATTCGGGGTGGGCGCCAAGCCCGCCGATGCCGCCGCCTTTAGCGATGCAGAAAAAGCGCTGATGGCCGTGCTGGCGCCGCTTTGATGGCAACCTGCCCATCATTGCGTCACCTCGCTGTGACTAGAGGTGGGTTTCGCTGTGCTCTACTCACCCTACGCACGGCCTGCCGATAGATGCACCCGGACGCCGGTTTGCCCCCTTCTCACCTTGCGGGAGAAGGGCTGGGGATGAGGGGGAAGGCAACGTATCGGCGTTGGGCTTCCACCAGCTCAATCACCATGTGGCTGCTTGCCCTGCTGCAACTGGCCTGGCTTGGCTGGCTGCTGACCTTCCCGGTGGCGCTGGATTCCGACGATGCCCTCAATTTCGCCCACGGGGTGACGCGCTTTAGCGTGCTGGAGTTCTCCCCCCACTTTCCCGGCTACCCCGCCTTTATCTGGCTGACGCGGCTGATAAATCTGGCGGTAGACGATCCGGCCCGCGCGGTGCAGTGGGCAAGCCTGCTCGGTAGCAGTTTGCTGGCGCCGCTCGCTGCTTTGCTGGCGGTGAAGCTGTGGCAACGGCCAAGCCTGCTGGCACCCGTCTGGCTACTGGTGCTGGCACTGCCGCTCACCCCGACGCTGGCGCTCTCCGGCCTTTCGGACGGGCCCGCGCTCGCCGCCTGGCTCGGGTCTCTCTTGGCCTTGCAGCAGCGCAGAATTGCACTGGCGGGTCTGCTGCTGGGTCTATTGCTGGCGCTGCGTCCCTCCTACTTCGTGTTGGCCCTGCTGCCCCTGTGGCTCGGGCTGGCGCAGGATGGAACGCGCGTCAGGTTTGTGCTCCCCATCGCACTGGTTGGGCTCACCAGCCTGCTGTTTGTCTGGCAGGCCGATGGCTGGGCCTATTTCAGCGAGGGGCGGCGCTTTACCGACGGCCACTTTACCCTGTGGGGCAACACAGCGGCGGCCCACGGCGATAGGCTGCTGAGCTGGGCGCGCACCTTCGACGATCAGCTGACCCCGCTTTGGCCGCTGTTGATCGGGGCATTGCTGGTGCTGCCGCTTTGGCAAAGATCAAAAAACCACCCTGCCGCCCTCCCCCCGCTCTGGACACTCTATTGGCTTGTCCTACTGCTCTGGACCCTGTTTGGCCAGAACCCTGACAATCCCCGCCATCTGGCGCCCATCACCCTGCTCGGTATTGTGCTGCTGGCAGGCTGGCTGCCGCGCCGTGGCGAGTGGGTGGTCGCGGTCGCCGGATTGCTGCTGCTCGGCGTGACCTTTACCCTGCCCCGTCCGCCCGCCATGGTGCAAGCGGCAAAACTGGCAGAAAAAGCGTGCCCGGCGCTGGTGACCCAGTGGGGGGTAAGGTTGCTGCGGGAGACCACAGCTCTGCCGGTCACGGACGGCTGGTACAAGGGGGATGCGGCGCTTGCGCTCTCTCAAGGAGCCTGTCGCCTCAGTCGCCGCCCCATCGCCGCGAGTGAGATGTCCACTGTGGTGCGCCAGCACTGGTTTGCCCCGCGCTTTGCCGCCGAGCCCGGCCTCTGGCTCGCCATTCCCTCGCTGCAGACACCCCATGGGGAAAGTGACAAGAAACACAGAAAGAGCACAAAAAACCGCCAAGACAACTAAAAAAGAGGGGAACAACTCGGGTACACTCACTGCGCATCCATAACAGACGAGTCTCCTTATGCGTGTAACCAGAGAGTGGCTTTGGGTTTTGTCGGTGCTGAGCGTGGCCTGTGCCCTCCTGTTGCTGCCATTCTGGCTGCGTGGCGGCAGTCAGGGCCATGATCTGTTTCACCACCTGCTCTCCGGTCACTTCTTTGCCGTGCAACTGTGGCAAGGTGAGCTCTATCCGCGCTGGTTGATGGAGATGAACGGCGCCTTTGGCAGCCCGGTCTTTTTCTTCTATCCCCCCCTGCCCTACTATGTGAGCGCCCTGTTCGCCGGCCCCACCCCACTGGCCCACGAGGCGATGACGCCGCTGCTCTGGAGCAGCAGCGTGGCACTCTGGCTCTCCGGCCTGTTTGCCTATCTCTGGTTGCGCCCCTTTGCCGGCCACGGACGGGCGCTGGCGGCCAGTTTGCTCTATATGGCGCTGCCCTATCATCTGGCCATCGATATCTACGCCCGCTTTGCCCTGGCGGAGAGCTGGGCCTTCGTCTGGGCACCGCTGGCACTGCTGGCGCAGGATCGCCTCTGCCGCGGCGCCCCCTTTGCGCTACTACTGCTCGCACTGGCCGTCTCCATGCTGACGCTTTCCCATCTACCAAGCACCCTGCTCATTCTGGGCTTGCTCACCCTGCGCAGCCTGCTGCTGGTCTGGCGCTACAAGGGGAACACAGCGCTTGTCAGTGTCCCTGTCACCGCCTCCCCGCTTATCGGCACCCTGCTGGGCCAGCTCTGGGGGTTGGCGATGGCCAGCCTGTTGCTGCTGCCCGCCCTGCTGGATCAGGGGGGGATCTCCATGGAGCAGATGCGCACCGGCATGTTCGAGTTTCAGCGCAACTTTCTCGATCGTTTGCCCCAAAGCCGTGATGACTGGCGCTTTCGCGGCCATCTCGCCTGGCTGACTCTGCTCACCCTGGCTCTGCTGTTGGTAGCTTGGGCTGCCGCCCGCGAGCCGCGCCATCCCGAGTTGCTGCTCTGGGGGGTCATTGGCACCCTGAGCTTTCTGATGATGCTGCCACCAAGCGAGCCCCTGTGGCGCCTGCTCACTCCGTTGCAACTGGTGCAATTTCCCTGGCGCCTAAATCTGCTGCTGGTCATCGCTACCGTCGCCGTGGTGGCGCTGGGTACCCCCACCTATCGCCCGTGGCAGTGGGTCTGGTGGCTACTGCTTGCCCTCACCCTGCTCTCGCAGGGACTCTATGTACGCGAGGCGCCGCTCACCCAGGCTCCCGTAAAGAGTCAGCTCGACGGGGAGTTCGACAGCAAGCGCAGCGCCCGCGAATACCGACCAACGCAGGTGCCACGCGGCATGTTTGCCCCCACCCTCCTGGCCTGGAAAGAGGAATTCCAGCCCGCCATCACCAGTGACCATCAGGGGGTGAAGTGGCAGATCCAGCGCTGGCAGCCTCGTCATATCGAATTGACAGTGGATGCCCCGGCGCCCGCCAAACTGATCCTGCACCAGTTTGATTACCCGGGCTGGCAGGCAAGGCTCGACCAGCATCTGCCCCTTAGCGTCAGCAGCACCCGCAACGGGCTGGTGCAGGTCTGGGTGCCCGCCGGACAACACAGCCTCACCTTTACCCTCACCGCCCGCTGGCCGGAGCGGCTCGGGTACGCCATCTCGTCGCTGGCCTGGCTGCTCTGGCTGGGGGGGGTGATCCGCGCAGCGCGCCCCCATGACCGCAAGCGTGCACCCCAAGGTGGCTGAGCCGCCGGGCACCTCCCCCTTTTGAGGGGGCAGGAACGTCATGCCGAGCGGTGGCAAACCTGATAGACTCGCCCTTCTCCCTTTTTCAACCAAGGTTCACCAGCGGATACCCTATGCCCCAATCGCCAACAGCTCAGGCTGCCGCCCTCTCCCCCCGTTTTCTGTTTATCCTGCTCGGCGCTCTGGCGGGTCTGACCCCGCTGGCGGTGGATATGTATCTGCCCGCCATTCCGGCCATCGCCCGGGATCTGGTCACCAGCATCGACGGCGCCCAGCTCACCATCAGCGCCTTTTTGGGCGGCTTTGCCATCGGCCAGCTCTTCTACGGCCCGCTCGCTGACAGCTATGGCCGCAAGCCGGTGATCCTGGCGGGGCTGGTGATGTTTGCCATCGCCTCGGTGGGCTGCGCCATGGCGGACTCCCTGCCTGAATTGCTGGCCTATCGGATGTTGCAAGCGGCGGGCGGTGCGGCGGGTTCTGTGGTGGTCAATGCCCTGCTGCGCGATCTGTTCGAGAAGGATGCGTTTTCTCGCGCCATGTCGTTCGTCATTCTGGTGATGACCCTGGCGCCGCTGGTGGCGCCTGTGGTGGGCGGCTATATCAGTGCCCACGCCGACTGGCGGGTGATCTTCTGGCTGCTGGTGGGGATCAGCCTGCTGATCTGTCTGGTGATGCAGTGGAAAATTCAGGAAACCCTGAAACCCGAGCACCGTCAGCCCCTTAATCTGGGCCAGATCCTCAAGAACTACTGGGGGGTGCTCTCCCATCGCGGCGCCATGGGCTATGTGCTGTGCGGCTCCCTCTCCAGCTCCGGCATGTTCGCTTTCTTAAGCGGCTCCCCTTATGTCTATATCGAGTACTTCAAGGTGCCGACCGAGCACTACGGCTGGCTGTTTGGCCTCAATATCCTGCTGATGATGGTGGTCACCTTCGTCAACAGCCGACTGGTGAAAGGGGTGGGCGCTGAGCGAATGCTGCAATACGGCCTGCTGGTGCTGCCCTGCGCGGGCGCCCTGCTGGTCTACAACGCCTGGAGCCAGACCGGTGGCCTGTGGGGCATCGTCATTCCGGTGGTACTGTTTGTCGGCCATATCAGTCTGGTGGGTGCCAACGCCATGACCGGCCTGATGGGCCACTTCCCGCAATCTGCGGGCACCGCCTCGGCACTGGCGGGCACCCTGCGCTTTGGCATCGGCGCCCTGGTCGGCATTCTGGTCAACCTCAATCCGCCCCACTCGCCGCTGCCGATGGCCATCGCCATCGCCTGCTGCGGGGTGGGTTCGACTCTGAGTTACTGGCTGCTGACCGGCAAGCGAGGCGATTGATCCCCCTCCCCCGGTCAGAAAAACGAAAGAGGCTTCCGTCAACGGAAGCCTCTTTTCGTACTGGCGGCCGGACGTTCAGAACTGGGCACTGTTGAGCCAGAGGTGCGCCCCTATGCTCACCAGATAACCGAGCAAGATGGCAGGCAGCCACTTCAGGTGGCCAAAAAAGGTATACATGCCGTGGGCCTGTCCCATCAGGGCCACCCCGGCCGCAGAGCCGATGGAGAGCAGGCTGCCGCCCACTCCGGCTGTCAGGGTCACCAGCAGCCACTGCCCCAGCGCCATATCCGGGTTCATCGACAGCACGGCAAACATCACCGGAATGTTATCCACGATGGCCGACAAGACCCCGATGAAGATGTTGGCCATGGTGGGCTCCCCACCGGCATACAACCAATGTGATACCAGCTCCAGATACCCCATAAAGCCCAGCCCACCGACACACATCACCACCCCGTAGAAGAAGAGCAAGGTATCCCACTCCGCCTTGGCCACCTTGTTGAACACGTCAAATGGCACCACAGAACCCAGACTACGCAACCGCACCTCATCGCCATTGCGTTCATAGAGCGCACGCTTGCGGGCAAGGGATCGTGGCAGCGACTTGCGCAAATAGAAGCCGAAAAACTGCAGATAACCGAGCCCCAGCATCATGCCCAGTACGGGTGGCAAATGGAGGAAACTGTGGCATAGCACCGCCGTGATGATGGTCAGCAAGAACAGCGCGACGATGCGGCGGGCCCCCCGCTTGAGATCGACCACCTCGTTATCAGCCTCCGGCACATGGCGCGGCACCATCAGGCTCATCAGGATGGCCGGGACCAGAAAATTGAGCAGAGAGGGAATAAGCAGGGTGAAGAACTGGCCAAATTGCACCTTGCCCGCCTGCCACACCATCAGGGTGGTGATATCGCCAAAGGGACTGAACGCCCCTCCGGCGTTGGCGGCGATCACTATGTTGATGCAGGCAAGATTGACAAAACGCCGATCACTGTTGGCCACCTTCAGCACCACGGCGCACATCAAGAGCGCAGTAGTCAGGTTATCTGCCACCGGCGAAATACAAAAAGCAAGCCCGCCGGTCAACCAGAACAGGGTGCGCAAGTGAAAGCCGGATCGCACCAGCCAGGCGCGCAGGGCATCGAACAGCCGCCGATCCTCCATGGCGTTGATATAGGTCATCGCCACCAGCAGGAACAGCATCAGCTCGGCATATTCCAGCAGGGTATGGCGGAAGGCCTGCTCGGCCGCAGGGCTCATCCCCTGCTGTGCATAGGCGATACCGATCAGGATCCAGATCACCCCGGCGGCCACCAGCACGGGTTTGGACTTGCGTAGTTGCAGATACTCTTCGGCCATCACCAGGGCGTAGGCCAACACAAACAATCCGACACAAAAAAGTCCGATTGAGGAGGATGTCAACAGAACAGGGCCACTACTGGCATGGGCGGGAGGGATAAACAGGGACAGCAGCAAAATAACAGGGGTGAGCGCAGACATGGTCTCTTCCTTTTAGAACCATCTGGCAATGATGCTAACACCTGGATGAAAAGAAAAATTCATCCAGGTCAATTAACGCTTAATTGGTTTGCTGTCGAAACGCGGGATTATTTCTTGCCGAAACCCGACTGCTTGAGGGTATAGCCTGCGCTGTTTTGCCAGGCATCCAGACCGCTGCGGTTATTGCCCGCCACCAGACTGGCGGCCAGACTCGGGCTGTTGAACAGCTGATCGGCGGTAAAGACAAAGCCGCCCTGACTGCGGGGCACTATGACCCCCTTCTCCAGCAGTTCGTGACGCAGCTCGATCACCGCTTCACGCAGGGAAGCGGCATCCTCGCCATTGGCGGTGGAACCGGCCAGCACCATAAAGCCCGGATTTTGCCGCTTGCCCACCGGATAACCGTGGGCCTCGGCCCCCTTGCCGTTGAAGTGGTAGAGCTCGCGCTCCCCCGGCCGGTTGTCGGAGAGTGCCTTTTGCAGGGTCATCAGCTCGTTGTAGATCTCGATGGGGACGACGGCAGCCTGCTTGTTGCCCTTGCTATCGATGATAAAACTGACTTGCTTGTGTAACATCCTTGCTCATCCTGTGACCCATGGAAGCCCCTATTCTAACCACCTCGGGCAAGCGGGATCCAGCGAGGATCCACTGCTCTTTTGCCGCCTTGATCACTAACTGGCACTCTTGATCAACCGTAAGGGGTGTTGATCAATGCTGGCCGTGCTAGCGTACCAAGCATGATGAAAGCCATTGACCATCAAACGGTTATCCCATGCTGACCCTGCGCAACCTCTGCAAGAGCTTCGATAACGGCAGTGAACGACTGCCGCTGTTCCACCATCTCGATCTCGCCCTCCCCGCTGGTGAGATCACCCTGCTGCTGGGCCAAAGCGGCTGCGGCAAGTCCACCCTGCTCAATCTGATCGCCGGGCTGATTGCACCGGATGAAGGGGAGATCTGGCTGGGGAAGACCCGGATCGACACCCGCTCACCCGATGAGCGGGCGCGCCTGCGGGGCCGCCATTTCGGTATCGTCTATCAGGATTTCAACCTGTTGCCGACCCTCAACGTGGTCGAGAATCTGGCCCTGCCGCTCGCCATCAACGCTCTGCCACCGGATGAGACAAGGATTGACCAGTTGCTGCACCGGCTCGATATGAGCCACAAGCGCCATGCCTGGCCGGAGCAGCTCTCCGGCGGTCAGCGACAGCGGGTGGCGCTGGCCCGCGCCCTTATCCATCAACCCGGTTGGCTGCTCGCCGACGAACCCACCGGCAGCCTCGATGAGCATAATGCCGAACAGGTGATGGCGCTGATGGTGGCGGCGGTTCGCGATACCGGCGCAGGCTTGCTGCTGGTGAGCCACAACCCCGCCTATGCGGCCTTGGCCGACAGAGTGCTGCGCCTCGAAGGGGGGCAACTTATCGAGCTCAAGGGGCCCCGCCATGACTAAGCGGCGACTGCGCCTGCCGGAGTCACGCTGATGCTGCCACTTAAAGCGCTGCTGCGCCTCTATCGCAGCCACCCTTGGTTGCTGCTGATGAGTCTGGCCGGGCTGGTATTGGGAGTGTCGCTGGTGGTGGCCATCGAGCTGCTCAATCACAGCGCCCGCACCAATTTTGTCGCCGCCCGCAGCCAACTGGCAGGGGAAGCCAACTACCGGCTGGCCCCCGCTGGCGGGCTGGATGAGCAGCTTTACGTGCAGCTGGTGACCAGCCAGCCCGCCTTGGATGCCATGCCCCAGCTCCATGGCTGGCTCAAAGATGAAGAGGGGCGCAGCTTTCAACTGCTGGGAATGGATCTCTTCAACCCCGGCCCCCTGCGCCAGCTGTTTGGCGCCCAACCCGCGAGCGAGCCCGACTTTTCCCTCAACCATGCCGACAGCATCTGGCTGGCGGCCCCCGAAGCGGAGCGCCTTGGCTGGCAAGCGGGCCAGAGCCGCCGTTTTGTGCTGAGCGGCAGCGATGGCGCCAGCGCCCTAACCCTGACGCTGGTGGGCACGTTTGAACCGGGCGCCGTGCCCATGGAGCGGCTGCTGATAACCGATATCGGCCTCGCCCAGCCGTTGCTGGATAAAGCGGGTCGGCTCGATCGCATCGTCTTCAAGCTAAGCGACGCCGAGGCTCGCACCCTGCAAGCCACCCTGCAAACCGATTACCCCAACCAGCCCTTGTGGCTTGAGCCCATCAGCCCGGCGCTCGATGCCAGCCAGCTTGGCGATGCGCTGGCCCTTAACCTGACGGCGCTGTCATTGCTCGCCATGGCGGTGGGATTGTTTCTGGTGTTCAACGCCCAGCGATTTGTCCAGAGCGTGCGTCGCCCCCAGCTGGCCCAGTTGATCATTCTGGGGATGGGGCCGAGCCGGGTGCTGCGCTGGCTCATTCTGGAGCTACTTATTCTCGCCACCATCGGCACCCTGCTCGGGGTGCTGCTCGGCAGCCTGTTGGCGCTGGCGCTGATGGGGCAACTGACCCAGGCGCTGGCCGATCTCTATGGGCCCAACCCCATCGATCTGCTTCGCCTCTCCCCTGTGAGCCTGCTCAAGGCGCTGTTGATCGGGCTGTTCGGCACGCTGGCCGCTAACCTGCCCGGCTGGTGGCAACTGCTGCGCCAATCCCCTCTCGAACTGCGTGCCGGGAGCAGCCGCCCTCCCGTGCACCCGTGGCGGCGGCGCGTGCTGGCCATCGCCATCTTGCTGCTGTGCGCTCTGTGCCTGTGGTTGCCGCAAACGGGTCTGACCGGCGCCCTCTTTATCGCCGGCGGCTGGCTGCTGGCTATGGCACTCTGGCTGCCCGATGCCCTGCGCGGCCTGCTTGGCTGGCTGCGACGGCGCGCGGGCGGCCCCCTCACCGCCCGGCTCGGGGTGGCCGAGACCCTCTATCACCTCGATCGCACCGCCATCGCGGTGATGGCGTTGCAGCTCGCCATCGCAGCGGCCATCGGCATCGGGGTCATGGTGTCAAGCTTTCGCTCCAGCGTGGAGATCTGGCTCGGCCAGCGTCTGGCCGCCGATCTCTATGTCACCGCCCCCAAGGGGGTGGCGGGCAACAAGGGCACCTTGAGCGACACAACCCTTAAGACCCTGCTCGCCAACCCGCTGGTGAGCGCCGCCTCGCGCCGCTCGGTTCACCCCGCCCGCTGGCAGGGGCAGCCCATCGAGTGGGCGCAGATGGACTTTATCCCCCAGCTTAAAGCGGCCTATCCGCTGCTGGCCGGACGCTGGCCGACCCACCCCGACGAAGTGCTGGCGAGCGAACCGCTGACGGTACGCCTCGGGGTCAAGGTGGGCCAGCAGCTGGCGATCAGCGGCGAGCAGGGGCCACGGCAGTTCACCGTCACCGGCGTCTATCAGGACTACGGCAGCGACAAGGGGCAGCTCCTGCATGCGTTCGAGGCGGGGGCGGTGCAATCCCTCGCCCTCTTTAGCGACGACCCCGAGCAGCTGGCCGACCGCCTGCGCGAGCGCTTTGGCGAGCAGCTCAATCTGCTCTCCGCCCCTGCCATCCACAGCGCGGCACTCAAGGTGTTTGACCAGACCTTTGTGGTGACCGAGCTATTGAAACTGCTGATCCTCGGCATCGCCTTTGTCGGCATTGGCTCGGCCTTTATGGTGCTGGGGCTGGCGCGCCGTGGCGAGCTGCAGATCTTGCAGAGTCTGGGCTTGAGCCCCCGCCACTGCCGCCAGCTGCTGGTGTGGCAAGGGGCGGGATTGGGGCTGCTCACCGCCCTGCTGGCCCTGCCGGTGGGGTATGGCCTCGCCTGGGTGCTGATCGAGGTGGTCAATCCCCGCGCCTTTGGCTGGCGTCTCGCCTTCGAGGCCGCCCCCCTTCATGCGGTCACCGCCCTTTTGCTGGCGCCGGTCTGTGGCGCACTGGCATCCTGGTATGCAGCAAGGAGAGTGGTATGACATATCGGTTAGCGCAGTGGCTCAGCCATGGCTTGAAGCTCCCATCGACCACTTCCCTCTCTCCGCCCCTTCTTCAGCGCAAAGAAGAGCAGAGTGCGGCATTGAACCATCCCCTCTCCCTTCGGGAGAGGGCCAGGGTGAGGGGGATCTTGTCCTCCTTACAGCTTCTGTGGCTCGCCACCCTCTTGCTCCCGCTGATTGCCATGATCGGCAGCGCGCAGGCCAGCGATCTGGGCGCCCTGCTCGGCGGTGGCAGCGACAGCTTTAAAAAGGTGCTGCCGGGGCAAACCATCCAGCTGCCGGAGGATCACGCGGCCCACCCCGATCACCGCTCCGAGTGGTGGTATCTCACCGGCAACCTCAAGGATGAACAGGGGCGCGAATATGGCATGCAGTGGACCCTGTTTAGGCAGGGTATCGAGCAAGAACTCCGCACCAGCAACCCCTGGCTCACCCCCCAGCTCTGGCTGGCCCAGTTTGCCATCACGGATCTCGACCGTGGCAGCCACCAGCAAGATGAACGGGCCAGTCGGCAGGGACCGGGACTGGCGGGGGCCAGCGGCGGCCAATATTGGCTCAGGGAGTGGCGGCTTGCCTCGCAAGGGGCGGCGCTCTTCCCCGCCACCCTCAAGGTGCAGAGCAAGATTGGCGAGCTGAACCTCACCGTCACTGCCGCCAAGCCGCTGGTGCTGCAAGGCAAGGCCGGTTACAGCGAGAAGAGCCCGGGCAACGCCTCCTTTTACTACTCCTACCCGCGCCTGCAGCTGAGCGGCACCCTGACTCGTGATGGCGAGACCCGCACCGTCAGCGGACAAGGGTGGTTTGATCACGAGTGGAGCAGTTCGGTATTGGCCGAGTGGCAATCGGGCTGGGACTGGTTTTCGCTGCAACTGGCCGATGGCCGCGAGCTGATGCTGTTTCGCCTGCGCACCAAGCCGGGCCGCGCTAATCCCGAAAACCAGCCAGAAAACCGCTACGGTATTTTGATTGAGCGGGATGGCAGCAGCCGGGTGCTCGCCCCCGACGCGATTCACCTTACGCCGGGCAACACCTGGCGCGGCCCCAAGGGGCAGAATTACCCCGTTGAGTGGCAGCTAAACGCCGCCGGAATGAGCCTCACCATCAAAGCCCGTCAGCCCAATCAGGCCATGACAGGTCGCTTTGACTACTGGGAGGGTGCGGTCTCTGTCTCGGGGGATGCCAAGGGGGTCGGCTATCTGGAGATGACCGGCTACTGAACACCCTCGACAAACGTGGCCGGTCTGCTCGATGACCTAAAAACAAATCGCCCTTATAACAGGGCATCACTGTGATATTGCCCAGACACTTCTGTCACTTGGCGCCAGTCGTCGAGGATGCCTTATCTGTTTATTTAGTGAACTCACCTCACCCACTCAACCCGCTGCCAACTTGGCTCAAGTCTGATCCTCGTCAAAAAACCTTTCAAAATCCGAGCGATATCTAACTTTTCACTCAATTAAATTGGTCGCTGTTTGATATATTGCCCATGCGGCACCCGCAGCCCCAAAAGCAACCGAGGTCAGCCCATGATTTACCCATTTTCAATCTGGTTAAAAGCAGCACTCAGGGAACTGTAACCCCGTGCGGTAGCTATCCTATCACTGACAGGCAAGAATGAATTCTAATAAAATTAAAAACTATGGGCGCTCCATATCGGTGCAATGGTTAATATTATCCTATGGTGTTATCAATGAAACTTGATGAGACATTGAAGAAATTTGAGCTCTATATAGTATCGCTATGGTTATTATTTTTTCTAATTATTGTCGTTACTGCAGACATCCCTATATGTTATGGAGAAAACTGTAATTTCATTGGCTTTAGTTCACTCTTATCAAGAAACATCATTCCCTTACTCTCATTATTATTTTTATTGATTGGTGTTTTTTCATACTTAAGGTTTGACTATAGAGTTTCTGGCAGCAAGAAAATACCTTCAAGAATAGATAAAATAGAAGATCTTAATTATGAGCACTTAACATTTCTCACAACATATATTATCCCATTGATTTGTTTTAACTTATCCAGTGCTAGATATGTTTTTGCCTTAGTATTTTTATTAGTCATCATTGGAATAATATATGTAAAAACAGATAAGTTTTATGCCAACCCAACTTTAGCTGTTTTGGGTTATAGATTATACAAAGTAACAATAACATCCCGCACAGAAGCGAGAGAGAATGTTGTATTAATAACAAAAGAAAGACTAACTAAAAACGATCAAATAAGAATTATAGATCTCGATGAAAATGTTTGTTTTGCAAGGAAAATAATATGACAACAATAGAAACTCTTAAACAAGGAATTTCCTCCATCATCAGTGCAAATGGATGTTCAGCAGAATTTTTCTTCTTGTTTGACGATAAGAATGGCATGAGAATCAAATCCGTCGATATAAATGGGTTTGATCACGATGAATTAGAAAAGATTTTCATAAAATCAATTACTGACACATTACTTTTAAATGATGACTTAACACTTATTTCACTGTCAAGTGCAGATGATCGTAAAAATGCAGTGTATCATTATGATTTGGATGACGTGCCAGTTAGTCTTACGTATTTAAAAGAAATAATTAAGAATGACAAAATAGATGGTTTTAAGTTAGCTGATGATGACTTATCAACACTAGAAGGAATATTGATCCTTATTGGAAATCAAGACTTTCAGTTTGCTTTATATAAACATCAATATCCTGTAACCCTGATGAAGCCGGATAGTGGTTTCAGCTTGATGAAACCAAAGGGGAACAATAGATTCAAAAAGTTAGACACCGACATACTAAAGATAAGTTCTAAATTTGAGTTCATTCAGTACAATAACGAGTATTACATTTTTGATATTAAAGCACTAGAAAGATTCTTCGGCTTTCATGATGCTGTAAGAAACATTGCAGTAAAGGGTGTTGAAAACATAAAGAAAACAGCAATCGTGGTGAATTGTGATGTTTTTAGTTCTCGACTAGATGACATATCTTTCGCAAGAAAGTTAGTAAAGTCCGCTAACAATTCACCTGTTTTAAATGTGATCCCAAACGAACAAATAATTAACTTTACTCAAAACCACCCTGCATTAAAAGGCAAGTTCAAATACAGCAAAGACAAACTTCAAATTAATTTAAAAACCAAAAAATCACAAGATTTGTTTTTGAAATTGCTGAATGATGACTTTCTTCAGTCAGAGTTAACCAAGAAGTATTACGATAGCATTGCAAAGGATAGTGTAGATATAACCGAGACCCAAGTAGAGTTAGCCTTAGGTTAGAAAAAAAATAATACATCCACTACTTTTCTGTATGATGCCTCCTTGCTTTAGATAAAAGCAAAACCTTATCGGAAATCGAAACAACATACATTATTTAATCAAGACAAAACCTTAAATTAAATGTAAATCCCCATTTAACATATGGAAGTATTATCAAATGAATAAGTTACTATTAACAATTGCAATTTCATTCATAAGTTACGCACATGCCGGTAATGAATTAGTGGAAAAGGCCACTGTTTTGGATGTTATAAAAAAATATTCAGAAACGGTGGCATGCTCGACAAATTTTGAAGAAAATGAATCCTTGGAATCATTTCTTAAAAATGTTTACACTATAGACAGAGACCCTGACACAGGAGCTTCAACTTACTATATTTTATGGGAAGGTGATATGGGTTGCCCTGGAGGTTCAGGCACATACTCCTATTATATTAGTGAAGTAAGCCGTCACTCAGACACCAGACCTTTCTTAGTTCAAAATGATGACGCATTTGGTAATGATGTAGCTAAAAAAGTGAATCCAAGATTCATAGAGAATCTAAAGAAAATTGATTCAAATAAATTCACTATTGTATCGTCAGAGTTCGCAGAGAATGATAGCAACAACTTCCCTAGCATAAAATATGAGTATACTATTCAACGTAAAGAGCAATGGTCACCTTGGTTGGTAACCACAAAAAAACTCATACAATAAGCATATTAATTTATAACTAATACCCCCGACAATGTTTACTCTATCGGGGGTTTATTTATCTCACAACTAACGCCACCAAAAAATCTGTGATATGGAATGCTTGTATGCAGAACCTATCTCATCTAATAGATGTTGCGACTACTCCCTCCGAGGATATTCAGCTAAACCTTCAGCGAGCAATCGATATATAATCGATTTTGTTTGGGAAGAGCTAAGGCTGAGAGATTATGTCCTCCCGCTCCCCAGCGATTGAATAAATGCCAGGGTACGACGATTAAACTGCTCCGGCTGCTCCACATTGCAGACATGGCCACACTGTTCGATCACCGCCAGTGAGGAGCTGGCATCGCGGGCCACCTGTTCGCGCACTGGCGCCAGAAACATATGATCCTCCTCCCCCATCACATAGAGGGTGGGAATGGGCAGGGAGCGTTCGCGGAAATAGCGCATCAGCGGGTTAACCTCGGTGGCGAGGCGGAACCAGCGTTTGAACTCTTTCTGGCAGAGCTTGCGGGCTTCGCGCACAAAGAGGTTGCGCGACTCCTGATGGTGCTGGCGCGGCATGATGATGAAGGCAAACAGCCGGTAGAGCCACATATAGGGGAGGAAGTGCTGGCCGAGTCGGCCCAGCTGTACCAGCACCCGCGAACGGATATCGAGCCGCAAGATAGCGCCCCCCAGTACCATGCTTTTCACCCGCTCCGGGCAGAGCTCGGCCAGATGGCGAATAAGGATGGTGCCAAGGGAGATGCCGACAAAGTGGGCGCGGCGGATATCGAGATGATCGAGCAGCCGAACGATATCTTCGGTCACTTCCCGAAAGCTGTAGTGGCCCTTGACCACCTGTTGCAGCTGGTGGGACTGGCCGTGGCCGCGCAAGTCCAGCAGCAGCACGTTGAAGTGCTCGCGATAGGCGCGCAGCTGCTTGAACCAGATGGAGGAGCTGCCACCGGCGCCGTGGACAAACACCACCCAATCCCGCTCGGGACCCAGTTCGAAAGTCTTGTGATACAACATCCAATAGGCTCCCTTGGTGATGGGGGGTATACTCGGCTGCGCGCATATTAACAGAACAGGCCCGCCGATAGATATGCGCCTGACATGACCCGGATCACCCCTTGCGCGAGAACTTTCCATGGATTTGACCCGTTTGCGCCACTTTCTGCTGACCCTGCCGGGCGCCACCGAAGATACCCCGTTTGGCCCGGAGATCCTGGTCTATCGCATCGCGGGCAAGATGTTCGCGCTGGTGGATTGGCAGGCCGAGCCGCTTACCATCAACCTCAAATGCGAGCCCGAGCTGGCGTTGCTGCTGCGCGAGATCCACCCCGAGGTCAAACCGGGCTGGCATATGAACAAGCAACACTGGAACACAGTGACCCTGAACAGCACCTTGCCAGATGATCTGTGGCAGGGCTGGGTGCACCACTCCTATGAGCGGGTTGTCGCGGGTCTGCCCAAAGCCAAACGGCCACAGGCGCCGCGCCCCCTCTCCCCCACTGACGACCCAACCTTATGACGCCAGCACTTAGTCCAGCACTGCGTATTGTCCCCCTTGGCGAGGCACATATCCCCGCCCTCGTAACCCTGTTTGAGCAGGCGGTGCGACGCAGCGGCCCCGAGCACTACAGCGCCGAACAGGTGGAGCAGTGGGCCCTCGGTTCACAACATCCGGGCTTTGTCAGTCAGCTGCGCGAGCACCACGGCTGGGTGGCGGAGCAGGCAAATGTGCCCCTCGGTTTTGTCACTCTGAGCCCCGATGGCCACCTCAGTCTGCTCTATGTCAGCGCCGACCATCAGCGCCAGGGACTGGGCAATCTGCTGCTCACCACGGCGCTCGCAGGGGCCCGAGGGCTCGGTCTGACGCTCATCACCACCGAGGCCAGCGCCTTCAGTTATGAGCTATTTTTACGACATGGCTTTACGTTGACCGGGCTGGAGTGCGTGGAGCGGGGCGGAGTCAGTTTTACTCGCCATCGCCTGCACTGCTGCTTGCCAAGCTAGGGCAAGCCACTAAAATACGCTTAATTTTCGTATTGTTACTGTATTGAGGCAGCAACCATGGTGGTAGAAAGTGAAGGCTATATCTCGCTGATCGAGTATCTGGTGGAGAGTTTGGGATTGTTTGAATCCCAGCAGCAGAACGATGGTGAAGAGACCATCGAAGATCTGGTCAGTGGCCGTGTTGCCAGCAACCTGATGGCCATTTGCGAGCAAAACCCCCAGCTCGATCCCAAGGTGCGTTTCGCTATCATGCAGGAGGCCGACGCCGTGGTCGCCGATCTGGAAGAGGTACTCTCCGCCGTCTGGCTGCGCGCCCCGACCCCGGAACAGAAAACCTTCCTCATCGAGTTTATCGATCTCATCAAGAACCTGTTCGACAGCGCCATCGGCTGATCTGCCGTCCGGCTCTCCCGCCCAACGCAAGATTTCAAAGCAGCAGATAAGGAAAAGGGCCGCCTTGGTGGGCAGCCCTGCTTGCTATCATTTTCAACCCGCCAGTGCGTTCATTCATCAGGCGGTTATCAAGGCAAGAAATGTGTCTGGACTTTGCATCCGATCCCTGGACGCTACCTAGTTAGTCCCGACTGGTCGCAATAAGTTCCCTCCTCCGACCATTTATTTTCACTTTTATTAAGAAATCGACTACAAACCTGTTCAGCGGTTCAGGCTGGGAGGTAAACAGACTCCAATGCCACCCAATCCGCAGTAACCATCCGGATTTTTCTCCAGATATTGCTGATGGTAATCCTCGGCGTAGTAGAAGGGCGCCAGCGGCAGAATGCGGGTGGTAATGGCACGACTGTCGCCGCTTGCCGCCATCGCCTGCTGGTAGGCCGCCATGCTCTGCTGGGCAATGATCTGCTGACTCTCGTCGCCATAGAAGATCACCGAGCGATACTGGGTACCAATGTCCCCGCCCTGACGCATCCCCTGCGCCGGATCGTGCTGCTCCCAGAACAGTCTGAGCAGGTCGCCGTAGCTGATCACCGCCGGATCAAACACCACCTGCACCGTCTCGGCATGACCGGTCAGGCCGCTGCACACCTCTTTGTAGGTGGGATTCTGGGTCACGCCGCCCTGATAACCTGCCGCGGTGGAGTAGACGCCCGGCTGCTGCCAGAACAGGCGCTCCACGCCCCAGAAGCAACCCATGCCAAACCAGGCGATCTCCATGTTCTCGGGCCAGGGACCCTGGGTCGGGTTGCCGTTCACCGCATGCTGCTGACCAATCACCATCGCTTCGCGTCGTCCCGGCAGGGCATCTGCCGGTGAAATAATCTGTTCCATGAATTCTGTCCTTGTATAAAACCCTGTGAAATCACACAGCTGACGAAAAGGAGCATCGAAGATAGCAGTTTATCGCGCCGGATCAACCGGCGGGCCCCTCCCCGCTCGCTCCGGCGGCCGTCTGCGCTTCCTGCCACCTGTTCCCAATCCGCACGGCCAAGCCGCGCCTCATAGACCAGAAACGGCAAAAATCAATATTTAGTCTTGATTTGTGAATTAATTTTCATATATTGAGCCAATAGCTGTTTTTTTATGGAAGAAATATCAAGTGCGTGAACGCGAACCCAGTCTGGTCAATGCCTTCCGGCAATCCACCCCCTATGTCAATGTCCATCGGGGTGCCACCTTTGTGCTGATGATGGGGGGAGAAGCCATCTGCCACCCCAACTTCGCCAATATCGTCAGCGATATCGCTCTGCTGCAGACACTGGGCATACGCCTGGTGCTGGTGTTTGGTTCACGTCCGCAAAACGATGAAGCGCTGGCCCGCGCCGGTATCGAGGCCCAGTATCACAAGCGGATCCGGGTCACCGATGACGAGAGTTTCACCATCATCAAACAGGTGTGTGGCGGCCTGCAATATGACATCACCGCCCAGCTCTCCATGGGGCTCGCCAACACCCCCATGCAGGGAGCGCGGATCAGCGTGGTGAGCGGCAACTTCGTCACTGCCCAGCCGCTGGGGGTGGATGATGGCATCGACTTTTGCCACAGCGGCCGAGTGCGCCGCATCGACGTCGAGGGGATAACCCGCCAGCTCGACCAGAAGAGTCTGGTGCTTATCTCCCCCATCGGCTGCTCGGTCACCGGTGAGAGCTTTAACCTGAGCTCCGAAGAGGTGGCCCGCCGGGTAGCGGTCGACCTCAAGGCGGACAAGCTAATCTGCTTCAGCAGCACCCAGGGGGTGATGGACAGACGCGGCGAGGCCATCTCCGAGCTCTTCCCCGAACAGGCCGAAGAGCTGCTGGTGGAGCTGGAGCAGGCGGGCGAAGAGATGTCCGGCACTGCCCGCTACCTGCGCGCGGCGATCGCATCCTGCCGCGGCGGCGTGCCCCGCTCCCATCTGGTGAGCTATCAGGATGATGGCGCCATGCTGCAGGAGCTGTTCAGTCGCGACGGCCTCGGCACCCAGATAGTGCGAGAAAGTGCCGAGCAGGCCCGCGCCGCTACCATCGAGGATATCGGCGGCATTCTTGATCTCATTCGCCCGCTGGAGGAGGAAGGCATTCTGGTGCGCCGCTCCCGCGAGCAGCTGGAGATGGAGATCGACAAGTTCACCATCATCGAGCGCGATGGCCTCATCATCGGCTGCGCGGCCCTCTACTGCTTTATGGAAGAGGCGATGGCGGAAATGGCCTGCGTCGCCATTCACCCCGACTATCGCAACTCCAACCGGGGTGATCAGCTGGTGGCCAAGGTGGCCGAGCGCGCCAAGCGGCTTGGTATTCGCCGCCTGTTCGTGCTCACTACCCGCTCCATCCACTGGTTCCGGGAGCGGGGCTTTGATCCGCTGGAAGTGGAAGATCTGCCGGTGGCGCGTCAGCGTCTCTACAACTGGCAGCGCCGTTCCAAGGTTTTGTCAAAGACCATTACCTAAGTCATTGATCCTGTGTTGAGTTAGCTGACAATTTGAACTTTTTCACAAACTCGATTGACAGTGCAATCCAACGCAGGGTATTTCTAAATGCACTCCACCGCCCTGGTGGAGCCAGAAGAGGAGCGCTGCCCAGGCAGCCCAAGGGAGGACGCCAGCGTCCGGTGAACTTGGGTCAGGGGGAGCAGCGCCGAGACGAGTGAGGAGACTGGTAACCTCAACGTCGGCTGCGGGGGCTGAATCCCCCGGGTTGTCATCGGTAGTGATCATCCCCCACCGCGCCCTGTCAGGGGCGGTACGGGATGGGCTCTGCAGGTGGAGTGCTTCTGGCCGGGATAGCTTCGTTCATTCCTGCCATTTTCAGCCTCCTCCTCTCTTTTTTGCCCGATGGAACCGGAATCTTAAAATAAGACAGGAGTAAGCAATGAGCCCGATCAATGTCGCCAAGTTTGGCGGAACCAGTGTCGCCAACTTCCCGGCCATGAATCACTGCGCCGATATCGTGCTGGCCAATCCCGCCACCCGGGTGGTGGTGCTGAGCGCCAGCGCCGGTGTCACCAACCTGCTGGTCGCTCTGGCACAAGGGGAGCTGGACGAAGCGGGCCGCGACGAGCAGCTAGCCAAACTGGCCGGGATCCAGCAGGCCATTCTGACCGATCTCGGCAACCCCGTTGATGTGAGCGCCCTTATTCATGGTCAGCTGGACGAAATTCGCCTCATGGCCCAGCAAGCCCACCAGCATACCGATGCGGAGCTGGCCGATCGCCTCATCGCCTGCGGCGAGCTGATGTCTACCCGTCTCTTTACCGAGCTGTTGCGCCAGCGCGGCGTCAAGGCCCACTGGCAGGATGTGCGCCAGCTGATGCGCACCGACAGCCGCTTTGGCAAAGCCACCGTCGATCTGGCCACCACCCGCACTCTCTGCCAGCAGACACTGGGCCCGCAGCTTGGCGACAGCCTTATCATCACCCAGGGCTTTATCGGCGCCGATGGCGATGGGCGCACCACCACGCTGGGGCGCGGCGGCTCTGACTACAGTGCGGCCCTGCTCGCCGAAGCGCTCGATGCCGCCAGTATCGAGATCTGGACCGATGTGCCCGGCATCTACACCACGGATCCGCGCCTCGTCACCCGCGCCCGCCCGATCCCGGAAATCAGCTTTGTCGAAGCGGCCGAGATGGCCACCTTCGGCGCCAAGGTGCTGCACCCCGCCACATTGCAACCGGCGGTGCGCCAGAATATTCCGGTGTTTGTCGGCTCCGCCAAGGATCCTGCCGCCGGTGGTACCTGGATCCGCGCCAGCACAGATTCAAGCCCGCTGTTTCGCGCCGTCGCCCTGCGCCGCCAGCAAGTGCTGGTGACCCTGCACAGCCTCAACATGTTCCACGCCTACGGCTTCCTGGCCGAAGTGTTCGGCATTCTGGCCCGTCACCGTATCTCGGTCGACCTCATCACCACGTCGGAGGTGAGCGTGTCACTGACGCTGGATCACACCGGCAGCCAGAGTAACGGCGAACCGATCCTGAGCGACAAGGTACTGGCCGAGCTGGGCCAGCTTTGCAAGGTGGAGGTGGAAACCGGTCTGGCACTGGTGGCGCTCATCGGCAACCGGATGAGCGAAGTGAACGGGGTGGGCAGTCAGGTCTTTGACGCCCTGCGCGAGCACAACATCCGGATGATCTGCTATGGCGCCAGCGCCCACAACCTCTGCTTCCTGGTCAAGGAGAGCGAGGCGGGCAATATCGTCAACCGCCTCCATCAGGAGCTGCTGGACTGACCCTCACCGCGAGGTGAACCAGACCATGCAACAGGGCGCCCGCAAGGCGCCCTGTTTATTTGTATTCCGCAAAGGTATCGACTCAGGCAAGGCTGGTGGCTGGCAACTGACAGGCGACGGCTTCCCGGCGCAGCTGCTGCAAGCGGGCCAGCAGCCCGGTCTGGCCCAGCTCCGTCTCCTGAGGCGAGAGATTGTCCACCAGCAGCGAATAGTGATCCGTCACCGCCTGCATCAACCAGTCGAGGCGACGCAGGGTGAGCGGGCCGCAGCTCTGGCCGCTCAGATCATCGGCCACATCGAGCCGGTGGCTGCGATACATGTCCCGCCACCAGTTGGCGACCAGCGCCTCGTCGCTCGCCAGCGCGGCACTCCACTCCCCTTGCAGGGCATGCAGGCGGGCCAGCACGGGGGCGCTGGCCCCTTCGCGGATCAGGTGGTGGATCTCCCGTTTCACCCATTTCAGACAAAGCTCACGCCAGTAGCGAAATTGCGGCAGAGGATCGGCCTCATCGAGCCAAAGCCCTGAGAGGGTGCGGGTCTCCAGTCGCTCCGGCACATGGAACTGCGGGTCGACCAGACCATTGGAGTTGTATTCAAAGCGGGGATCGAAGGTCCACATATAGCCAAAGTCGAACACGCAGATCTGCTCGCCGTCATCGAGCAGGTTGCCCGGGCTCGGGTCCCAGTCAAACCAGCCCCAGCGGGCCAGCTCCCCCTGCACCTCCAGCATCTGGGCCAGATTGCGTTCGTTGAGCTGATGGACCGGCACACCCCGCAACCAGGGAGAGACCAGCACCCCGGCCCGCGCCGAGCCGAAGCTGGTGCAGACCACGTGGGAGAGGACAGTAGGGTGCAGCTCGCGCAGCGCCTCGATTTCGCGCCGCCGCTCCAGCTCGGTCAGAAAGGCGGTCTTGCCATCGAGGTTGGCCACCAGTGAATCCTGACGGCGCCGCTTGAGGCACCAGTGATGCCCCTCCACCTTGAGGTGAAACACCTCGGCGGTGAGACCGTGGCGATACACCTTGACCACAGCCGGATGGCTATCCTTCAGCTTGACCAGTTGGGCCAGCGGCAGCGGGCAGTCGCGCTCGCGTCCGATCCGGATCTCTTCCTTGCTCTCCAGCATGCGCAGCAATCTGGCCTGACGTGCCATCACTTTGGGATTCATACATGTACCTCCAGTCGCTATCGAGAGACTAAACAGCAGATCCCTCCCAAGCCAGTGGCAAAACCCCATGATGACGCTTTCATCACATATTCCGAACAACCCCTCGATCGGGATCACAATTTGCAAGGTTGAGCTGTAACCAAATATTCATTAAGTGGTCATTAAATTGACAAGCTGAAACAAGGCCCGCACCATCGGGTCAAACTCTATGCGGATGAACGATCTCTCCCTCACTCGCTCAAAGGATGAGCTTATATGAATCGCCCCTCCTCAGGCCGCCCCCGCGTCCTGAGTCTGCCCTCTCTGCTGCTTGCCCTGCTTGGCGGATTGCTGCTGTTGACCCTGTTGTTGCCGCTGATCAATCCCGGTAGCTGGCTGGGCCGTGCCCAGCCGCTGGTGCTGGGCCCCGCCGACAACCCGCTGGCCACCCTCACCCGCCACGCCCTGCTCTATAAAAGCGACAGCCGCGGCCTCTATCTGGTGGTACGCAGTCAGTGGCAGTTGCGAGGGCCGCTGCAAGCGGGGGACAAGGTACGGGTAGAGCTGCTCAACGACAAGGGGGAGCGGATTGACCAGCTGAGTCAATCGGTGGATAAGCGTCAGGTGTGCCGCAATAACCGCTGCTCGCTGGATCTCAACAGCACCTTGCGCGCCCCGGACGATGCACTGGCCAGCCGCTATCAGCTGCGCATCGGTCTGCTGCTCAAGGATCGCCCCGAGAGCGGCGATTTCAGCCAGATCCTGCAAACCCTGCCGGAGCAGGGCTTCAACCTCACCTATCTGATGGTGAGCCTGACCCTGGTGCTGGCCCTGAGCGCCGCCGTGCTCAAAACGGTGCTGCCAACGCTGCGCCGCAGCCTGCGCTGGCGGATCATCGGCAGCCTGCTGCTCGGCAACCTCACCTTCGTGCTGCTGCACGGCTTCGTGGTGTTCAAGCTGGGGGAGTTTCTGCTCTGGTCAGGCTTTCGGCCGGAACACTACTATCTGGCCTGGGGCAGCATGGTGCTGGGCTGGAGCCTCTGCGCGCTCGCGGGCTTCAACCTCTATATGGGGCTGGTCTTTACCGCACTTTCGGGAATAGGCCTGCTGGCCAACTTTATGAAGATCGCCATCTACGGGGTGCCACTCGGGGGTGATGATTTTGGCAACCTGCTGGCGCTGCTGCGGATTCTCCTCGATCAGCACCCCATCCTACCCATCTTCACCCTTTTGCTGGCACTGTTTCTCTGCTGGCGCTTTGCCCTGTCACGCTGGGTGCTGCGCACCGCAGCCGCCACCGTCGCCTTCTTTGCCCTCTGTGTCTTTGCCACCCAGACCGGCAACAAGTTGCTGGGGGCCAACATTCGTTACGTGGATCGCGCAGTCAACTACCACAGGGACATCATCCGCTCCGGCCCCGGCCTCTATCTGTTCAATCTGGTGGACGAGATGCTGCAACGCGGCAGCGTGTTTCGCTACCCCTTGCAGATCAACGAGCTGACCCCGCAGTTGAGCCATCCGCCCCAAGGCATTGCGCCGCGCTGGGATCTGGTGATCGTGCTGCAATATGAGTCGCTCTGGCTCGACTGGAAGGGGCGTATCTGCGCCCCGGCCCCCACCCTATCCCTGCCCGCCAGCGTGCAGCAGTGGCAAAAGACCATCCACTCCCCCACCACTGGCGGCATGACGGTGCTGGCGGAGTTCGAGATGAATACCGGCCTGCCGGTGGGCTTGCTCAAGCAGGGGGTGGTGCCCTACTACTACCTCTCGGAGCAGGTGCCGGGGCTGGCCCAGAGCGCCAGACAGAGCGGCTATAAGACGCTGTTCGCCCACCCCTACGTAGAAAAATTCTGGGGCCGCGCCAAGGCAATCCCGGCGCTCGGCTATGAGGAGCGTTGGTTCGATACCCGTTTTACCACCCTTGAGTACAAGGGGCTCTATATCTCAGATGATGCGCTGATCGACCACCTGCTCAAGCGCAGCGAACAGGATGATAAGCCGCTGTTTGCCTATGCGGTCACCATGCAGGGGCACGGCCCCTTCGATGGCCCCCGCTATCAGGGGCAGGAGCGCAGCGGCGCCTGTCCGAACCAGAGCGAGAGCGACACCCAGTTACTCAACACCTATTACACAGGGGTGGTGGATGCCATGGCCTCGCTGGAGCGACTGCTCAAGACCCTAGACCAGTCGGACAAGCGCTATCTGGTGGTGGCCTTTGGCGATCACCAGCCGTTTTTGATGTCTGCCGGCAAGGGGATTCACGGTGACAAGCCGGCGCGCGATGCCACCTACCAGATCCCCATGATGGCCTTCACCCGCGCCGATGACCCCCTCAATCTGGCGACCCAGTTTGCGCCGGTGCGCCAGCTCTACCAGATGGGTCAGGCCACCCGCCAGCTGCTGGCGGGGGATATCACCCCCATCGAAGAGAAGCCCCTGCTCCATCCGGTGTTGGGCGAGGAGAAAGGCTTCGACCCATCAAGCCTGGTGCCGCAGATCCGCGCCAGCTTCCGGCCCGATGCCCTGCCCTGATCCCTCTCCACAAAAACAGACAAGGCCGCATCAGCGGCCTTGTTTTTTGACACCCATTTTTTGACATTCATTTCGCCCTCATTCTGCTCGCCACCAGGGCTCCAGCAAGGTGAGCTGCTGGCGGTCGAGATCGAGCGCTACCTCGATACCCAGCGGCAACGTCAGCATGGGGTGAGTATGGGCGCAGTCAAACTCCGCCAGAATGGGGAAGTTTGGCTCCCCCACCACCTCCAGCAGGATATCGAGGGGGCGCTTGCCGCAACCCTGATCGTTGAACAACTCGTGCTTGCCGAGGATAAGGCCGCCGATCCGATCAAACACCCCGCACAGTTTGAGATGGGCAAAGGAGCGCTCCACCGTCTCGGCAGATTTCAGGCTGTCCTCCAGCAGCAGAATGTCGCCGTGCTCGATGGGCGGCATATAGGGGGAGCCCCAGATCCCCGCCATGGTGTTGAGGTTGCCGCCCATCAGCCGCCCCTCAACCCGGCCAGAGCCCACCGAGATCAGCCGATTGGGCTGGCACTGCTTGGCCCGGGTCTGGTTCTCCCAGTCCAGCCGTTCATCGCTCCACTTTGCCGGGGTGGGCAACGTGCAGGGGACGCCAGCTTCATCGGCCAACGCAATCTGTAAAAAACTGGCCAGCGTCTCATCCACCAGCGGCGGCAACTCGCCAAAGGAGGCCACCAGCGCCGGGCCATAAAAGGTAACCAGACCAGTTTGGGCATGGATGCCGAGCAGCAACGCCGTCACATCGGAGTAGCCAACGATGATCTTGGGATCGCGCCTCAGCGCCTCAAAATCGAGGTAGGGCAACAGGGAGTTGGAGTTGCTGCCGCCAATCACCGATATGATGCAGCGCACTTCTGGGTCGCGAATAAGGGCGTTGAGCTCCTCGGCCCGCGCGGCGATGGAGCCGGATCGCCAGTGATCCTGCTGGCCAGTGAGGCTGCCCGCCTTGAGCCTAAAGCCCTGCCCCTCAAGAAAGGCTTTTGCGCGGGCAAAACGGTTGGGGGCCCAGGCGGTCGCCGCGCTGGAGGGGGAGAAAAAAGCGATGGTATCGCCACGTTTAAGCAGCGGGGGAACCAATAACGTCATGACACACTCATCCTTGCCAATATCCAGCCATCACAGAGTCGCTGAGACTCCTACACAACCCCTTTGATCACAACGGGTTTATCACTATCGTTTAGAAATACAAAACACTTGATTCATTATTAACAGATATTCTAAACACCATCCCCTTCCTAGAATGACCTCATTGCGATGGCCAGCCCCTGTTGGTTGTCAGAATGGTCGGCCTGACAGCCCGAACGTTCTCTTTTCCACTTTTTCTCTCTGACTTATCAATGAGGTGCCTGTCATGAACAAAACCGCATCCACCAGCGCATTGGTTGTAGAAGGCGGCGCCATGCGCGGCATATTTGCCAGCGGCGTGCTGGATGCGTTTATCGAGCATGACTATCGCCCCTTTGACTTCGCCATCGGCGTCTCGGCGGGGGCCACCAACTTGCTGGCTTATCTCGCCAGCCAGCATGGCCGCAGCCACGAGATCCTGACCAAACTGGCCTGCAGCCAGCAATTTATGGATCCCCTGCGCTTTGCCAAGGGGGGCAATCTGGTGGATATCCACTGGCTGTGGAACACCAGCTGCCGCAAGTATCCCCTCGACATTCACGCTTACCGGGAGACCGGTATCCCCTTCTATGCGGTGGTGACCAATACCCTGACCGGCAAGGCGGAGTACATCCGGGTCAAGCCAGAGAACATGAACGAGGTGCTGCCAGCCAGTTGTGCCATTCCCCTCGCCTCCCACGAATACCCGGAGGTACACGGGGTACCGATGACAGATGGCGGGGTGGCCGACTCCATCCCGGTGATCGAGGCCTACCGCCGCGGTGCCCGTCACCTGACGGTGATCCTCTCCGAGCCCCTTGGCTATCGGCTCAAGCCGATGCCCTTCCCCTGGATGATCCGCACTCTGCTCAAGACCCGCCCCGCGCTGGCACAGGCGCTGGAGCAGCGGGATCGCAGCTACAACGAGGCGCTCGATTTTATCGCCAATCCGCCGGAGGACTGCCAGATCGAGGTGATCGCCCCGGCCGACTACTTCCCCGTCTCCCGTTTCACCCGCGATATCAACAAGCTGGAGATGGGATACGTGATGGGCAAGTGCGCAGGCTATCAGGCCGCCCTGCTCAATTGATAAGGGTTTTACAGGCATGACCCGACCTGCCGCGACGCACGCGCCTCCAACACAATAACAATCGGGTCAGTTGAGCAACATGAGTCATAAAAACAGACCGTGGCGAGGCAAGCGCGGCCAGAACCGATGCCAGACACTCTTAGCTGCTTGCTCCTCATCCCTATGCCAGGGCATCTCACCCTCATACAAGGTGTTTATTTATGTCGTTTCTTCTCACCCATCCCGCGCTGGCGCAGCTGTTCGAGCGGCTGCTGCCCGATTACCGGATCATGGCGCCCGCGGCCGAATATCGGGGCGGCCGCTTCTCCGACACCGACAACGTCACCTACCACAGCGTCCGCCATCCGGCCGATCTGGTGTGGCAGGAGAAGTCCCACTTCTCCCCAAAAGAGGTGGTGCTCCCCATCACCCAGACCCTGTTCCACTTCGACAATCTGGAGCTGCGCGAATCAAAGGTGGAGGCCAAGCCCACCCTGCTGTTCTTGCGCAGCTGTGATATCCACGCTCTGCGCAGGCTGGATCAGGTCTACCTGAAAAATGGCCAGAACAGCGACGTCTACTACGCCCGGCTGCGCAGCAAGCTCAAGCTGGTGCTGCTGGAGTGCCGCGAGAGCTTCGAGAACTGCTTCTGCGTCTCCATGGGCAGCAACGAGACCCAGGACTACGCCGCCGCCATTCGTCTGAGCGATGAGGGTGCACGCATCGAGGTGAAGGATCCCGAGCTGCTCGGCTACTTTGCCGAACTGGGTGAATCCGACGACTTCACCCCGGAGTTTGTCCAGAGCAACCCGGTCAAGGTACGCACCCCGGACAGCGTCTGTGATGACCCCCAGCGGATCCGCCAGATCCTCACCGCCCATCCGGTCTGGGCCGAGTACGACAGCCGCTGCATCGGTTGCGGCCGCTGTACCACCTCCTGCCCGACCTGCAGCTGCTACAGCGTGCACGACCTCACCTATGCGGAGAACCCCCAGCAGGGCGAGCGCCGTCGCCAGTGGGCCAGCTGCATGGTGGATGGCTTCAGCGACATGGCCGGTGGCCACGGTTTTCGCGCAAAGCATGGTGAGCGCCTGCGTTATCGCGCCTTGCACAAGGTCAACGACTACAAGGCCCGTCAGGGAGAGGAGCACATGTGCGTCGGCTGCGGCCGCTGCGACGATCGCTGCCCTCACTACATCTCCTTTAGCAACATCATCAACAAGATGACCGATGTGGTCGAACAGACCATCGCAGCCGACAACGCGCAGGGGGCGAACTGATATGTGCCAGTGCCAGCAAACCGCAACAGCAGAACCGCAGCAGGACGTGGTCGAAAACCGCCTGCTGCCCAAGGCCTACACCATTCTGGCCATCGAGCGCCACACCGAGCTGGAGTGGAACTTTCGGGTCTCCCGCGACTTTGATGTCCACTACGGCCAGTTTGTGGAGATCTCCCTGCCCACCGTCGGCGAGGCGCCCATCTCGGTCTCCGACTATGGCGATGGCTATGTGGATCTGTTGATCCGCAAGGTCGGCAAGGTGACCGATGCGCTGTTTGCCCTCGATGTGGGCGACAAGGTGTGGATGCGCGGCGTCCACGGCAACGGCTATCCGCTGGAGACCTACCACAACCAGCATCTCATCGTGGTGGCGGGCGGCACCGGCGTCGCGCCGGTCAAGGGGCTGCTGCGCCGCTTCAGCAAACATCCGGAAGAGGTGAAATCCCTCGACATGATCCTCGGCTTCAAGAACGAGCAGGCGGTGCTCTATCGCCACGAGATGCCGCTCTGGGCCGAGCAGCAGAACCTCATCGTCACCCTGGACGAGGGCAAGGAGAGCGAGCAGTTTCGCATCGGCCGGGTCACCGACTACATCGATCAGCTGGATCTCGCTGACAAGGAAGACATCCAGGTGATCGTGGTCGGCCCCCCCATCATGATCCGCTTCGTGGTGCTCGCCTTCCTCGAACGGGGCATCCCCAAGGATCGCATCTGGGTCGACTACGAACGCCGCATGGCCTGCGCCGTGGGCAAATGCGGCCACTGCCGGATGGGCGACACCTATATCTGCGTGGATGGACCGGTCTTTCGTTTTGACCAGGCCCAGCATCTGATCGACTGAGGGAGAACACCATGAGTCTCGATATCGACATCATCAAGGCCCGCGCCAAGAACGAATACCGCCTCTCCAAAGTGCGCGGCGAAGCAATGATCAGCGTACGCATTCCCGGCGGGATCATGCCCGCCCACCTGCTGGCAGTGGCCCAGCAGATCGCCGAACAGTATGGCAACGGCCTGATCCACCTCACCACCCGCCAGAAGCTGGCGATGCCCGGCATCAAGTATCAGGACATGGACAAGGTCAACGCAGCCCTCGAACCCTTTATCAAGGAGATCGAGGTGGAGACCTGCGGCATCGAGGTAGAGGACACAACAGCCGGTTACCAGACCATCGGCGGGCGCAACATCGTCGCCTGTCAGGGCAACACCATCTGCCAGAAGGGCAATATCGACTGCACCGGGCTGGCCCAGCGGATGGAGAAACACCTCTACCCCAACCCCTATCACCTCAAGATGGTGATCGCCGGCTGCCCCAACGACTGCGCCAAGGCCAACATGGCCGACTTCGGCATCCTCGGCATCGCCAAGATCCACTTCAATGCCGAGCGCTGCATCGGCTGCGGCGCCTGCGTCAAGGCGTGCAGCCACCACGTAGTGGATTGCCTCGCCATCAAGCATGGCAAGGCGGTCAAAGAGGAGAGCAAGTGTATCGGCTGTGGCGAGTGTGTGCTGGCCTGCCCGACCCTGGCCTGGCAGCGAGATCCCAAGCAGCTCTATATGGTCAAGCTGGGAGGACGCACCAGCAAGAAGACTCCCCGTACCGGCAAGCTGTTCCTCAACTGGGTGACCGAAGAGGTGCTGCATGCGGTGATCAAGAACCTGTTCGAGTTCGAGGCCGAGATGCTGGATGGCAAACCCATCTACCTGCACATGGGTCACCTTATCGACCGGGCCGGTTATCACAAGTTCAAGGAGCGGGTGCTGCGCGGCGTCACCCTCAACCCGGAAGCCATGGTCGCTGACCGTATCTTCTGGGCCGAAGATCAGTACGTCGCCAACATGCACGTCAAAGCGGTGCAATAGGAAAAACCTCGTTTGGGGAAGCGTGATCAAGTGGCCGACACCGGTGGGGATCTGTCGTTGGCCCGGGCGTAGATCACCCTTCCCCTTTTTTATTCCCGTCGGGGGATCTTTCCCCCGACCATCCGGGCCGCGTCACGGCGCGCCCTGCTATCTCGCCCGGCGCGGCATTGCGAGCGGGCCAGCATCCGGAGCCTGTTATGGACTTTCTCCCTCTCTTCTGTCAGTTGCAAAACAAGCCGGTCCTGATCGTCGGCGGCGGTGAGGTGGCGGTGCGCAAGGCGCGCCTGCTGCTCGATGCCAAGGCGAAGATCACCATCAATGCCCCGTATCTGGAACCCCAACTGATGAGCTGGGCCGAGCAGGGTCGCCTGACCGTCTGTGCCGCCGATTTTCATCCCGAACTGCTCGATGGCAAGTGGCTGGTGATCGCCGCCACCAACCAGCCCGAGGTCAACCAGCAGGTCTTTCATGAGGCGAACCTGCGCCAGATCTTCTGCAATGTGGTGGACTCTCCGGCCCACTGCAGCGCCATCATGCCCGCCATCATCGACCGCTCGCCGCTGATGGTGGCCATCTCCAGCGCAGGTTCGGCGCCGGTACTGAGCCGCCAGCTGCGGGAAAAACTCGAAGCGTTGCTACCGCAACACCTCGGCCAGCTCGCAGCGCTGGCGGGCAAGCTGCGCGAGCGGGTCAAACTCATTCCGGACAAGCTGGCCCACCGCCGCTTCTGGGAGCGATTCTTTAGCCACGATCGCCTCGCCCGCCAACTGGCCCGCGGCCAGCAGCAAGCTGCCGAACAGAGCGTCGCCGAGCTGCTCGATGAGCAACCGCAGAGCAAGGGAAGCGTGACCCTGGTGGGCGCCGGCCCCGGCGATGCGGGCCTGCTTACCCTGAGCGGTCTACAGCAGTTGCAGCAGGCGGATGTGGTGGTCTATGACCGGCTGGTGTCGCAGGAGGTACTGGCGCTTGTGCGCCGGGATGCCGAGCGGATCTTTGTCGGCAAGGAGGCGGGTCGCCACTGCGTGCCCCAGCAGGCGATCAACCAGCTGTTGCTGGAGCAGGCTCGTCTCGGCAAACAGGTGGTCAGGCTCAAGGGGGGCGATCCCTTTATCTTTGGCCGGGGCGGCGAGGAGCTGGAGATTCTGGCTGAGGCGGGCATCCCCTTCTCGGTGGTACCGGGCATCACGGCAGCGTCGGGCTGCGCCGCCTACAGCGGCATTCCCCTCACCCACCGAGATCACGCCCAGCGGGTGCAGTTCATCACCGGCCACGACAAGGAGGGCAATATCGCTCAGGAGTGGTCGGCGCTGGCCGCCCCCCGCCAGACCCTGGTCTTCTACATGGGGCTGGCCCACGCCGCCCGCATTCAGGATGCGCTGCAAACCCACGGCATGTCCGGTCACACCCCGGTGGCGCTGGTGGAGCAAGGCACCCAGCTCAGCCAGCGGGTGGTGCGCGGCGAGCTGCAGCAGTTGGCCGAACTGGCCCGTCAGGTGAAGAGCCCGAGTCTCATCATCATCGGCTCGGTGGTCACTCTGGCCGACAAGCTGGACTGGTATGGGGAAGCCAACGCCATCCACGGCATCTAACCCCGCACGGCTATCACCCAATAGAGACAACAAAACAGAGAGCGGCCATGCCGCTCTCTGTTTTTTGCATCAATGACCAAGCCGTGGCACGGCGTGTCTGTTACTCGAGCCGGATGGGGCCGGTATTCTGAACATCGCTGTCATTCCAGTCGCTCTCATCGCGAATACGCGGATCCCCCTGCAAGGTGTAGAGGATGGTGCCCTGACGAAACTGCAGCGCGCCATCGGCCCGCTTGGCCTTCACCTTGACTCCGTTGACCCACACCTGCTCCTTGCCATCCACCTGAATATTGGCCACCGTGGCACCTGTCTCGCGGTTCTTGGCTACCCACTTGCCCTGATAGGGCGAGTCTCCCTTGGCCATCGGCAGTGCGGCTGCCTTGCCCGCCGACCAGGCGTGCACGGTGCAAAAGCCGTGGGCTCGCCGATCATGCTTGATGACGTAATCCAGGATGGGTTCGCTGGCGGGCAGATCGAAGGTGATCCCGATGACCACCTTGCCGTTTGTGGCCGAATAGGCGGCGGGCGCCAGCGTTTTCAGGGTCGCCTTCTTGCCATTGATAAAGACGTTGCCCCCTTGCGACTTGACCCGGATATCGGTGGGGCAAGTGGCGCTGAAGTTGGGCAGCGCCGCGAGGGCACTGCCGGCATGGGCGGTCATGGCCAACATGACAAGGGTCAGCAGAGCGGGTGTTTGATTCATAGTGATACGCCTTCAAGAGAAGAGAACCTCGTCCGTGAGCGGTGTCGTTCCTGATGGCGGCACTCTAGCTTGACCCTCTCGGGCCACCCAGTGAAAAAAAACAAAACCGGTCCGTGGAATTATCAATAAATATAAATATTTAAAATCAATAACTTAAGTGATGACCCTGCCAGCCACCACGTATCAGACAGGCAATAAAAAAGCCGATAACCCAGTTATCGGCTCATTGCCCATGCAGAGGCGGAGGCCCGATCAGACCACCACAGCGGTGCCACTGATGCTGACCATCAGCATGCTGCCGTTTTGCCCCACCACTTCGTAGTCGATATCGATGCCGACTACCGCATTGGCGCCAAGGGCGGCGGCACGCTCTTTGAGCTCATCGAAAGCGATCTCGCGGGCACGGGCCAGCTCTTTTTCATAGGCACCGGAGCGGCCGCCGATGATGTCGCGGATCCCGGCAAAGAGATCCTTGAAAATGTTGGCGCCGAGAATGGCTTCGCCAACCACGATGCCGCGGTATTCACGAATGGTTTTGCCTTCCAGCGTGGGGGTCGTCGAGAGGATCATCTTGAACTCCTGTGAGTAGCAGAAGGGCTCAGACTACCCCAACTGCCCGAAAATCCCAACCGGGGGGTGACCTGTACGACGCCGTCCTTAAAAATCACGACGGCCAGATAAAAAACACCGCGCACGGGGCGCGGTGTTTGTTTCAGAGGGCCATTGCCAACGGCAAGCCGTCACGGATTGTAAGAGACCACCGAGCCACTGAGGCCGGTCATCTGGGAGATCCGACCCTGCATCCCTTGCAGTTTGGCCTTGGAGACATCCGGCCCGATAAAGACCCGGTTGAGCTGACCCTGCACCGGTGTGCGCGGCGAGGTGTGGGCAGAGTAGCCCGCCGCCCGCAGCTTGCTCACCAGCGCGTTGACGCTGTCGACGTTCTTGAAGGCGCCAAGCTGGAGGATCCAGCTACCCTGTGCCGGTGCCGCAGCAGGCGCGGGGGTGGTCGGCTGGGTCATCTTGCTTTCAATCAGATCGTCGAGGGACTTGATCTGACCCGCCTGCGGCTTGGCCGGTGCGGGGGCCTTGGCCACTTCAACCGGTTTGGCTGGCGTCGGCTTGGGTGCTGGCTTGGGCGGTTCGACCGGTTTTTTGGCTACCACTTCCGGCTTGGGCTGTGGCTTGGGTTGGGCATTCTGTTGCGGCTGGACCGGTGCCGGTGCGGCAGGGGTTGTCGCCGGCTGCGCACCGTTGCCCTGACCGGCGAGGGTCATGGGGTCAGCCACCTCTTCCACTTGCCACTGCTGGGCCGCAGAGGCCTGTTGCTGGCTGGCCAGATGATCGGCTGGCAGGCTGCTGGCAGCCGAGACCTGCAGCGCAGGCTTGGCAGGCTCCAGCTCGGGGCGCAGCGGGATCTTGGCAAAGGCCTCCTCCTTTTGTGCCAGCTTGTGACCATCCAGCAAGTCCGGCAGGAAAATAACAACCAGGGCCACCAGGATGACGGTGCCCACCAGACGGTTTTGAAACTTCGAGGCCAAGTTGAATCCTACCTTTACGTAACTCAATATGCGATTTGGCTCCCCGCCCGAAGACCGGGGAGCCGGGGTGTGGCCTAGATGGCGACACCCGCCAGAATGTCGGCGACAGTGTAAAACGAACCAAACACAATGACCATATCGTCCGGACTCGATGCGGCCAACGCTGCCTGATAAGCAGCGCTGACATCATCAAACTCTCTGGCAGGCCCCTTGCCCTCCCCCAACGCCGCAGCCAGTTGCGCAGCGGTGGCGGCGCGCGGGCCAGTGAGACTGGCCAGATACCACTCGCCAATCAAGCCATCGAGTTCGGCAAGGGATCCCGCCATGTCCTTGTCTTTGAGCATGCCGACCACTGCGCGGCACACACCCGCGCAGGGCATCTTGCGCAATTGCGCGGCCAGATAGGCCGCCGAATGGGGGTTATGGGCCACATCGACGATCACCAGCGGCGCACTTTGCAACTGCTGCATCCGGCCAGCCAGCCGGGCATTGGCAAGCCCGTCACGAATGGCGGACTCCGGCAGCGGCAAGCCGAGGGATTCCAGCGCCGCCAGCACGGTCACCGCGTTCATCAGCGGCAGCGCCGGTTTTGGCAGATCCCGCCACTGGTTGAGGCCGTGATAATCCCAACCGCTCTCGTGCTCATCGCCACGAAAATCGATACCGACCTGACGCAGGTTGGCGCCAAGACGCTGTGCTTCGCTCGCAATAGTCGCTGGCGGATTGGGCTCACCGCTGATGGCGGGCTTGCCAGCGCGATAGACGCCAGCCTTCTCCACCGCCACAGCTTCGCGGGTATCACCCAGCCAGTCGCAGTGATCGAGGGCAATGGAGGTGATCATCGCCACATCGGACTCCACCACATTGGTGGCGTCGAGCCGACCACCCAGCCCCACTTCCAGCAGCAGCACATCGGGAGCGGCGCGGCAGAAGAGCCACAAGCCGGCCAGGGTGGCGAACTCGAAGAAGGTAAGGGCAATCTCGCCGCGAGCCGCTTCCACCTCAGCAAAGGCGGCGCAGTGATCGCTGTCGGCCAGCTCCTGGCCGTTGACCCGCACCCGCTCGGTAAAGCGCAGCAGATGGGGCGAGGAGTAGACGCCGACCTTGTAGCCTGCGGCTATCAGAATGCTGGCCGCCATGGCACAGCTGGAGCCCTTGCCGTTGGTGCCCGCCACCGTGATCACCTTGAACGGCAGCTGGGTAAGCCCCATGCACCGGGCGACAGCACCGACCCGATCCAGCCCCATGTCGATATTGACCGGATGGATCTGCTCCAAATAAGAAAGCCAGTCGACAAGCGACCGGCTTTGGGATTGTTGCATGTTTGAACTCATCTTCACTCTTCGATGACGTGAGTATTCAGCATTTTGGCGAGCAGGCTGGCCAGACGGTTACGCATTTCACGGCGATCGATGATGAGATCGATGGCACCCTTTTCCAGCAGGAACTCGGAGCGCTGGAAGCCTTCCGGCAGTTTCTCGCGCACGGTCTGCTCGATAACGCGCGGGCCGGCAAAGCCGATCAGCGCCTTGGGCTCGCCCACGTTGATGTCACCCAGCATCGCCAGACTGGCAGAGACGCCACCCATGGTGGGGTCGGTCAGCACGGAGATATAGGGCAGGCCGGCTTTGGACAGACGGTCCAGCGCCGCACTGGTCTTGGCCATCTGCATCAGGGAGAACAGCGCTTCCTGCATGCGAGCACCACCGGAGGCGGAGAAGCAGACCAGGCCACGGCCTTCCTTGATGCACACCTCGACGGCGCGCACAAAGCGGGCACCGACCACGGAGGCCATGGAGCCACCCATGAAGGAGAATTCGAACGAACAGGCGACAACCGGTACCCCTTTGAGGGTCCCTTTCATCACCACCAGCGCATCTTTCTCCGCCGTCTCTTTCTGAGCGGCAGACAAACGATCCTTGTAGCGCTTGGAATCCTTGAATTTCAGTACATCCTGCGGCTCCAGCTCGGCACCGATCTCGGTACGACCCTGCTCATCGAGGAAGCTCTCGAGACGGGCGCGGGCGCTGATGCGCATATGATGATCACACTTGGGGCACACTTCGAGGTTGCGCTCCAACTCTGCCCGGTAGAGCACCTGTTCACAAGCACTGCACTTGGTCCACACCCCTTCCGGAATGTTGTGACGACGGGGCGCAGTGATCTTGCTCTTGGGAAGAATCTTCTCAAGCCAGCTCATGGAATTCCTTAATGCTTTTGTGCCTGACAAAACGCATCGAGCCTAGATTGTTCAATGACTTAATAGCTCGATGGCAACAAATGACGGGTCATTAAACCACAATTTTTCGGGCGCAGTTACTAAAAACTGGTCGTACCCGGTGCCGAGTCCGGCAGCCACAGCGGGCCGAGCGGCAACTGCGGCAGAGCAAACTCGGCCGGGTAATCCACGTCGACCAGATAGAGGCCACCGGCCTTGGCGGTCGGCCCGGCCAGATTGCGATCCTTGGCAGCCAGCACCTCGGCAATCCACTCCACCGGTTTGAGCCCCTGCCCCACCAGCAGCAGGGAGCCGGTGATGTTGCGCACCATATGGTGCAGGAAGGCGTTGGCCTTGATGTCGAGCACGATGTAGGGGCCGGAGCGGCTGACACACAGATGGGTCACATTGCGCCACGGGGTGTTGGATTGGCAGGCGACGGCACGGAAGGTGCTGAAGTCGTGCTCCCCCAGCAGGCTCTGGCCCGCCTGGTGCATCAACTCGGCATCGATGGTCTCGTGGTAGTGGCTGACGCCACTGCCGAGGATCGCCGGCCGGTAGTTGTGGTTGTAGATGACATAGCGGTAGCGACGGGCGGTGGCGCTGAAGCGGGCGTGGAAGCTCTCGTCCACCTGCTTGACCCAGCGCACGGCGATATCCGGCGGCAGGTTGGAATTGAGCCCCAGGGTCCAGGCCCCTTCGGCACGGTTCGCCTCGGTATCGAAGTGGATCACCTGACCGGTCGCATGGACACCGGCATCGGTGCGTCCGGCACACTGGATGGAGACAGGGTGGTTGGCAATCCGGCTCAGCGCCGTCTCCAGTTCAGCCTGCACGCTGATCACTTCACGCTGACGCTGCCAGCCGAAATACCGGCTGCCGTCATATTCAATACCTAGGGCAATTCGCATGGATAAACTTGTCTTGTTGTGAAAACGCAGTGAAAGAAACGGGGCGGATTATACGCGCTCAGCCTGAAAAGTCCCACCACGCACGCAATTGGCCCAGATTGAGAGCCTGCGCGGCCATACTCGCACCGTTGCAACTCGCCAAAAGAAGAGGGCAGCCTGCTGGCTGCCCCCGTTTTGCTGATCCCGTGATGGGAAATGCTTTAGCCCAACCGCTTGAGCAACTTCTCGGCTTCGGCGCGCTGGTGATCGCTGCCCTGCTCCGCAGCCTCTTGCAGCAGCTCGCGGGCGCTATCCTTGTCATCAATCTCGAGGTAGGCACGGGCCAGATCCAGCTTGGCACCCACACCGCCGTCGTCGGCATCCACGTCAAATCCGGTGGATTCCGGCAGCACCTCGGGGAAGCCATCGAGCCCCACATCCAGCGAGAAGCCCTGATACGGCTCCTGCTCCGGCGCGGTGGCATCCGCTTCGGCCAGCAGCTTGTCGATCTCGACGTAGCCACTCTCCTGTGCCTGCTCACGGGGCTGGAGATCTGCCGGATGTGATTCCACCTCGGCGAACGCATCTTCGAAATCGGAGAGCGCCAGCTCGTTGGGATCCCACTCCAGATCCAGCTCGGCATCCTTCGCCTTGACAGGCTCAAGACCGAGCTCGGCCAGCATGGCATCCGCACTCTCGTCGGCGTCCTCTGCGGCACTGAGATCAATGGCGTTGTCATCTTTCCCTGTGGCGGGCTCGTCGAGGGCACTGTCGAAATCGCCGAGATCGAAGCTCGCCAGATCGTCATCAGCGGCGCCGACTTCGTCGATGGAGCTCAAATCGGGCTCGAGGTCAGCGGAGAGATCCGCATCCAGCTCGGCAAACAGGGCTGCCTGCAGCTCCTCTTCGCTCATGATCTCGTCAGCGGCCTTGGGCTTGGGGTTGAACTCGCTGGCCAGATCCATGGCGGGCTCGTTGGCCAGCGCAATGGGCTCATCCAGCGAGAGATCGAGATCCGGCACCAGGTCCGGGTCACGACTGGCTGGCTGGGCCGCCATCCGCTCAGGCTCAAAGCCCTGCAGCTCCATCTCGCCCTCATCGCTGAACACCAGATCGACATCCGGCTTGGCGGCCGGCTCGTCAGGCTCCATCGGCATAAAGCCATCCGGGGTGTTGAGATCCGGCACCGGGCGTACCGGCTCGTTGTCGGTCACATCGACGCTCAGCAGATCATCAAACTCGCTCTGCTCCTGATCCATCATCATGGCGGTGGATTCGGAGAGGCTCTTCTCCTGCTCTTCCAGCTCGCGGCGGGCACGGGCACGCAGCCACAGGGTCACCAGCGCCAATACCAGCAGCACCGGCAGCAAAATGATCATGGCGAGGTTGAGCGGTGAGGAGAGCAGGTCCATCAACCAGTTTTTCTCAGGCTCAGGCTCGGCTGCCACCGGCGGGACCGGTTGAGCCTTGAGCTCGGCAATCTCTTTTTGCAGCGCCGTCTGATCCTGCAGCTGCGCCTTGAGGGTCTCCACCTCTTCGGTCAGGGATTGCAGACGCAGCTTGAGCCTGTGGTTCATCTCGGTCACCTGGCCGAGCTGGGCATTGGCATCTTCCAGTGCCAGCGCCATCTCGGTGGCCGGTTTGCCCACCGGTTTATCCAGATCGGAAGGCAGAGGCGCCGGGGTAGTGCCTTCTGCTGCGCTCGGAGCTGGTGCTACCGCCTCTTTCGGCGCAGGCTCGCTCACCTTGGCCACTTCTTTGGTTTCAGCAGCCGGTTGCGGTGCCACCACCGGGGCGGGAATGGGGGCGGCTTTCGCCACTGGCAGCGGCGCAGGCGCAGCCTTCACCGGCTCGGTCTTGGCGGCTTCAACCTTCACGGGTTTGGTGGCAGCCGGTTTGGCGGTGTGAGCCTGCTTGTCAGCCAGATATTTGGGGCTTAACCCCTTCCAGCTGGCGTTGTCGCTACGGAACTTGGCGCGGGCCTCGGCATCGGTGATAACGCTCGCCTCGGCCGCGGTCGGCAGCAGAATGCGGGACCCCACCAGAATGTGGTTGATATTGCCATCGGCGAAACTGCGGGGGTTTTTCTCGTAAATCGCCACCATGGTCTGGTAGACGCTGACCCGATTGGAGGGACGATATTTGCTTGCCAGGCTCCAGAGGGTATCGGTCGGACGAACAGGGCCATAACTACCGGCATTGGCAGTGACCTGACGCACCACCGGCTGGGCGGTTGCTCGCACCGGTTGCGCCACGGGTCTGGCGACCGGCTGCGCCAGCGGCTGGGAATTGACGGCGGGAGGTGCGGGTTCGTCAGGGCCTTTTAGCTCGACAAAAAAAGGCTCCCGCGCCGAGTCTTCAGCCTGGACGGTGCCCAGCAGACCCAATGCGAGTAGCGTTGCCAATGTTATGCGGGAATGTCCCATATTCGTTCCTTCGTATGACGGCCCTATCACATTGAAAAATCTGGATAGTTACCCCAAAACAGTCGGTTCAATATAAATCAGGCTCGCCTGGCAAGCCAGCAGTCCGACACATTTAGCACCCAACTTGACCCTGAGTGTAGGAAAAAACTTAATCAGTTGATATCGCAACAGAATCTTGAAGTGACGGAGTGCGGCATGGGTCACACCCCGGTTTGATCACAGGCCGGATGCGCAGCACTCCCTGCTGCGCATCGGTGGCATCTGACCAGCCTTACAGATAGTCGCGAACCAGCAGCTCGGCAATCTGTACACTGTTGGTTGCCGCGCCCTTACGAACGTTATCGGCCACGATCCACATATTGATACCACTCGGGTGAGAAATATCCTGGCGCACCCGACCCACCAGCACCTCATCCTTGCCGGTTGCGTCACGCACCGGGGTCGGATAGTCCCCTTCGTCATCAAACAGGGTCACACCCGGCGCACTGCGCAGCAGATCCTTGACCTGTTCGGCATCGAGCGGCTGGTGCAGTTCGACGTGTACCGCCTCGGCGTGGCCGTAGAAGACCGGCACCCGCACGCAGGTGGGGTTCACGGCAATGCTGGCATCGCCGAGGATCTTCTGGGTTTCCCATACCATCTTCATCTCTTCACGGGTGTAGCCGTTGTCAGTGAAGCTGTCGATCTGCGGGATCAAGTTAAAGGCGATCTGCTGCGGATAGAGGGTCGGTTCCACCGGACGACCGTTGAGCAGATGAGCGGTCTGACCCGCCAACTCGCTGACCCCCTCTTTGCCGGAGCCTGACACGGATTGATAGGTGGCCACGTTGATGCGGGCAATGCCCACTTCGTCGTGCAACGGCTTCAGGGCCACCAGCATCTGGATGGTGGAGCAGTTGGGATTGGCGATGATGTTGCGATTGCGAAAATCGGCCAGCGCATCCGGGTTCACTTCCGGGATCACCAGCGGGATATCTTCGTCGTAACGGAAGCAGGAGGTGTTGTCGATGACGATGCAGCCGTGTTCGGCAGCAATCGGCGCCCACTTGGCCGAGACCTCGGCACCGGCGGAGAAGAGTGCGATCTGTACCTGGCTCCAGTCAAACTCCTCCACATCGAGGATCTCGAGGTTCTTGCCGCCAAAGCGCACGGTATCACCGGCGCTGCGGCTGGAAGCCAGCGGATAGAGGGTCGCTACCGGAAATTCGCGCTCTTCCAGGATCTCGATCATCGCCTGACCCACGGCGCCGCTGGCACCCAATACCGCTACGTTAAACTGCTGGCTCATTCTGTTCTCCTCTGATAATGCTGCAATGGCGCCGGGGTGGCGCCATGGTCGGCAGGCTCCCGCACGGCGAGATGACGCTGCCTGATATGGCTGAGCCGGCGCAGCAGGATCTGCGCCAGCTCAGTAAAAAATGGGGTCGAGGTAGCCAGTACGGCTCATCCCTTCCGGTTATCTTCCAACTCCTAGTCCCCGATTCAGGGACGTGACAGCGCAAATCCCAACGCGCCCAGCGCCTGGTCGGCAAAGGCTCCCTCAACCTGCAGGGAGGATAGTTCACGGCGCTCGGGGTAGTGTTTGCGCTGCTCGTCAAAGCTGCCGGGCAGGCCGAGTCGGGCCCGGAAACGGGCATCATCGCGGCGCACATCATAGACCAGATGCACCAGCTGCTTGATCAGCGCCTGATCCGGCGCGCGGCCCGGCACCACTGCCTGCACATCGGGGGCGGGCAACAGCCGACTCAAATCCTGACGAGGCTGGCGTCCCAGCTGCAGGCAGAGCGCCTTGTAGAGCATCGAGGTACCACGGGCCTTCCCCTCCAGGCTGTAACCGGCGATATGGGGGGTGGCAATCTCGGTATGAGGCACCAGCGCTGCCAGTGGCTCGGGCTCGTTCTCCCACACATCCATCACCAGTCGCAACGGCTTATCGCTCAGCTGGCGTGCCAGCAGGGCCCGGTTATCCCACACCTCGCCACGGGAAGCATTGATCAGGATCTGCCCTGCCGGACGGGCGGCAATCTGCTCGGCATCGAGCAGATGGTAGGTGGCATCCTGCCCTTCGCGGGTGATGGGCACGTGGAAGCTGACGATATCGGCGCCAAGGGCGGTCTGATAATCGACAAAATCCGCATCGGGGGCATTGCGCGCCTTGGGTGGATCGCAGCGCAGTACCCGCATGCCGAGCGCTTGGGCCTTGGTCGCCACACACTCGCCGGTATTGCCCGCGCCAATCACCGCCAGCGTCATGGCCGAGAGGTCGAGTTCGTAGCGCTCGGCCAGCACCAGCAGGGCGGAAAGCACATAATCCCCCACCGAATACTTGTTGCAACCGGGGGCGCTGAAGAAGGGAATATTGCGGCTTGCCAGCAGGGCCTTGTCCACATGGTCGGTGCCTATGGTGGCGGTGCCGACAAACCCGAGTTTGGGGCTGGTCGCCAGCAAATCGCCGTTGACGCGGGTGACCGAACGCACCAGCAGCACATCGGCATCGAGCAGATCGCGGGCCTGCATCTGCCGTCCGGGCAAGGGGATCACCTCGCCAAATTCGGCAAACAGCTCCACGGCATGGGGCATATTCTCATCAACGACTATCTTCATCGGGCTCTCTTTGGTCACAACCGCCACGGGGGCGCCATTCTAGCGCAAAGCCGCCCGAGATTTCAGCCTGTGATGCAATCCGGCGCGAAACGGGACCACATTGTGCGGCAGCCGTTCCATCCGCCCGCTCAAAAAGAGGATGTCGCCACAAATATGTAAGCAGAGGTAACAAACGTGCTGCTCGGCTTTGTCCGGGCATATCACGGTGGCACAATGCCCCTCTTTTTTCGCGATCGCCCATACCCACCATGCCGTCACACGCTTCGTCGCTCCCAACGTCAACCGCTTCACTCACCCGCAGTCAGGTACTTGGCTTCACTGCCCTGTTGATCCTGCCCCTGTTACTGCTCGCCACCCTGCCCTGGCAGCCTTTTCTGACCGGCTCCCTGCAATCAGGCTGGTTATGGTGGTCATACGCCCTCACCCGCATGGTCGATATTCCCGGGATCGGGGTCAGTGGCGCCCTCTTGCTGATGTTGACTCGCTACAAACTCAAACTGGAGCTGACCCCCTTCATTGCGCTGGGGTGTGCGCTGGCGGCCCTGCTCGCCAGCGACTGGGGGCTCAAGAGCCTGATCAAACACCTGACCGAAGAGCCCAGACCCTATCTGCTCTGGCTTGAGAGTCAGGCGCTGATCCCGGCCATCAAGCACTTCTACGCCAGTAGCATCGATGTGCGCAGTGAACAGGTTCACGCCGCCAGCCAGCTGCTGGCCCTGCCAGAGTGGCTCGGCCACCACTGGCAGGCCGAGGTGAACTACGCCTTCCCTTCTGGCCACAGCATCGCCGCCATCAGCCTGGCCCAATTTTTTGGTCTGATCTGGCTGGCCCGCGCTCCCACGGGCGTCTGGCTGCTGCCACTGTGGGCACTAGGAATTGGTCTGTCGCGCATGGTAATGGGGATGCACTGGCCGGTGGATGTACTGGCCAGCGCCCTGCTGGGGTCGCTCACGGCGCTGATTGCCGCCCGCTGGTGGCTGCACAGATATTAAATCGAGCGCCACCTTGCCGCAGCCGACTGCGTGGGATGGGGGGACAAGCCTGTGCTTTTTTGCCATAATGCCGCCTCATTTTATCCCGACCGAGATCCCATGACCGACGCAGTTCATACCCTCAAGGGCCGTTTCCGTGGTTTTTACCCCGTCGTCATCGATGTTGAAACAGCCGGGTTCAACGCCAAGACCGATGCCCTGCTCGAAATCGCGGCTTACACCCTGAAAATGGATGAGCAGGGCTGGCTCGTTCCCGATCAGGTATTCCACTTTCATGTCGAGCCCTTCGAAGGGGCCAACCTGGAAAAGGCTGCGCTGGAGTTCACCGGCATCGACCCCTACAACCCGTTGCGTGGCGCTGTCTCAGAAAAAGAGGCGCTGACCGAGATCTTCAAGGGGATCCGCAAGGGGATGAAGGAGCAGGATTGCGGCCGCGCCATCATAGTGGCCCACAACGCCACCTTTGATCACGGCTTCGTGATGGCTGCCGCCGAGCGCGCTGGCCTCAAGCGCAATCCGTTCCATCCATTCGCCACCTTCGACACCGCTGCTCTCTCCGGATTGGCGCTGGGGCAGACCGTGCTGGCCAAAGCGTGCCAGAGCGCCCGCATCCCGTTTGACAATAAAGAGGCGCACTCTGCCCTCTATGACACCGAACGCACCACAGAGCTGTTCTGTCATATCGTCAACCGCTGGAAGAGCATGGGGGGCTGGCCGCCAGCACATCCGGATGATGACACAACCGATGCCCCTGCCGACGATGAGGGACAAGAATAAACGGACGAAGGCTGCCACTGGCAGCCTTCGCTTTTTGGGGACGTGATTGATTGCACAGCGCACCGGAAATCGCTATCAGCGTCACTATCCACCGCAGCACACGGGATGCACGGAGACAAACAGGCCACAAACCCTCATGTTGAGCAACCTTGTGCCACATGCTGCTGCGATATGAGGGGTTTGACTGATTTTTTACTCGACATTTGTCACATTTTTCGCAAACTAACTCCCCTTCACATGACAGACAGCAATAACAAACTATAAGGAAATCAAATGAATCCAGTTGTTATCGCAGTCGGGCTGATGCTGGTGCTCAGTCTGCTGCGGATCAATGTGGTGGTCTCGCTGGCGCTGGGGGCCATTGCTGGCGGCCTGGTCGGTGGGCTGTCGTTGACCGATACCCTCACCACCTTCAGCGGTGGCCTGGGCGGTGGCGCCGAGATTGCCCTCTCCTACGCCATGCTGGGCGCCTTTGCGGTTGCCATCTCCCGCTCCGGGATCACCGACCTGCTGGCCCGCAAGGTGATCAACCAGTTGGGCAAGGATGCCAGCTCGACCCGCATCATGTGGGTCAAAACCCTGCTGCTCTCTTCCGTGCTGGCCGTGGCGATCTCCTCCCAGAACCTGATCCCGGTTCACATCGCCTTTATTCCCATCCTGATCCCGCCGCTGCTGCATGTGATGGCGCAGATGCAGATCGACCGTCGTCAGGTGGCCTGTGTCATCACCTTTGGCCTGACCGCCACCTACATGGTGCTGCCGGTCGGCTTTGGTGGCATCTTCCTGAATAACATTCTGGCCAAGAACCTGATCGATAACGGCGTGCCCATCACCACCAGCCAGATCCCGCTGGCGATGGCCATTCCGGTCGCCGGTATGGTACTGGGCCTGCTGATTGCGGTATTCATCAGCTATCGCAAACCGCGCCAGTACGATCTGGCCAAGATCCTGGATGCCGAGCCCGAAGCAGTCGAGCTCAACCTCACCCACATCTGGGTGGCCCTGCTGGCCATTGGCGTGGCGCTGGGGCTACAACTGATGACCAACAGCATCGTACTGGGTGCGCTGGCCGGTTTTGTCATCTTCACCTGCGGCGGCGTCATCAAGTTTCGCGAAAGCCAGGATGCCTTCACTCAGGGGGTGCGGATGATGTCGCTGATCGGCTTCATCATGATCTCCGCAGCCGGTTTTGCCGCCGTGATGAAGGCGACCCACGGGGTCGACTCTCTGGTTCAGGTGGTCGCCTCCGGCATCGGTCAGCACAAGGGGATCGCCGCCTTCCTGATGCTGCTGGTGGGCCTGCTCATCACCATGGGGATCGGCTCCTCCTTCTCCACCGTGCCCATCATCGCCACCATCTATGTGCCGCTCTGTCTGCAGCTTGGCTTCTCACCAATGGCGATCATCGCACTGGTCGGTACCGCAGGCGCGCTGGGGGATGCGGGTTCACCAGCCTCCGATTCAACGCTGGGCCCCACCTCCGGCCTCAACGCCGACGGCCAGCACGACCATATCTGGGACAGCGTGGTGCCCACCTTTATTCACTACAACATCCCGCTGGTGATCTTCGGCTGGATTGCCGCCATGGTGCTCTGATAGCCCCTCGGGCTGCGAACTCTGCACGTCACAATGCACAACAAGAAGGCGACCTGATGGTCGCCTTCTTCATTGATGCCAACCAATTACCCCGCTCGATATGAATAATGACGGCCAGCCAGACAAAGCCTCTGAGCGGCCAACTAGTCGCCACCCCTTGCGACCGCCGGAGTCAGCGGGCGCAATGCTGTCACTCCCCATCCAACTATCCGCCCAAGTGCACACGTCCCAACGCTTGCCAATACAAAGAAACGGCTGCCAGCCCAGACCTATGGCAGAACGGCGGATGATACCCAACCACGTCACAACCGCCTGTCGAGTAGAAAAGGTATTCTCTCTTTCCCCGACATCCAGTCATCAAATAGTGGCCATCATGCGCTCCCCCATTTAACGGCTTATGCCGATCTGGCGTTCAGTAAGAACACAGGGTAAACCGCAGGCAGAAAAAAAGGCCGCTCAATGAGCGGCCTTCTTCATAACGGGATCAGCAATCAGCTTTCGCGACGCTTGCCACCGAATTTGCGATCTTTGTTGAAGCCACCTTCACGGCGCTCCCCGCTCTTGTTGAACGGACGGTCACCCTGGGGACGGCGATCCTTGTTGAAAGGACGGTCGCCACGGAACGGACGATCACCACGGGGCGGACGGCTGCTGGTGTTGCCACCGGCCGGTACTTCGGTGTAGCGAGTGATCTGCAGCGGACGCTGGCAAACACGGGCTTTCTTGATCACTTCCAGTACATCGGCGGTCATGCCTTTCGGCAGATCGACGGTGGAGAAGTCATCAGCGATGTCGATGTTGCCGATGAAGCGGCTCTCGATATTCGCTTCGTTGGCGATGGCGCCCACGATCTGGCCCGGCTTGACGCCGTGATGGGCACCCACGTCTACGCGGTAGCGCTCCATCTCCACATCCGGGTTGTCTTTCAGCGGACGCGGCTCCAGGGACGGCATGCGACGGGCAGGACGATCACCACGGTCACCGAAATCACGACCGCCACGGTCGTTGAAGTCACGGCGCTCGAAGCCACCACGATCGCTGCTGTTGTTGAACAGCGGATCCGGAATGGAGTCATCCAGCAGCAGCGGTTGGTCACCCTGTACCAGCTTGGCCAGTGCAGCAGCCAGCTCCAGCGGATCGGCAGAATCTTCTTCGATCAGCTCGTTGACCAGGTTGTGGTAGATCTCGAGCTCTTCACCCATCATGGTTTCGCGGATGCGCTCTTTGAACTTGGCCAGACGATGCTGGTTGATGTCCTCGGTGCTCGGCATCTTCATCGGCTCGATGGCCTGACGGGTTGCGTGCTCGATGGCGCGCAGCATACGACGCTCGCGGGGAGCCACGAACAGGATGGCTTCGCCTTTACGACCGGCACGACCGGTACGGCCGATACGGTGAACGTAAGATTCGGTGTCGTACGGAATGTCGTAGTTCACTACGTGAGTGATGCGCTCAACGTCCAGACCACGGGCGACAACGTCGGTGGCGATCAGGATATCCAGCTGGCCTTGACGCAGTTTGTCGACGGTACGCTCACGCAGTTTCTGCGGGATGTCGCCGTGCAGCGCTTCACAAGCGTGGCCACGGGCGGCCAGCTTGCCAGCCAGCTCTTCAGCGGCGTTCTTGGTACGCACGAACACCAGCAGGGCTTCGTAGGATTCCACTTCCAGCAGACGGGTCATGGCGTCCAGCTTGTGCAGACCGGTTACCTGCCAGTAGCGCTGGCGAATAGTGGTAGCGGTAGCAGTCTTGGAGGCAATCTTGATCTCTTTGGGCTGCTTCAGGTGCTTCTGGGCCACGCGACGGATCTGCTCCGGCATGGTGGCAGAGAACAGGGCAACCTGACGAGTGCTCGGGCACTGCTCCATGATCCAGTCAACGTCGTCGATGAAGCCCATACGCAGCATTTCATCAGCTTCGTCCAGTACCAGAGCTTTCAGGCCGGAGAGGTCCAGGTTCTTGCGACGGATCAGGTCCATCACGCGGCCCGGAGTACCGACGACAACCTGGGCACCGCGACGCAGGGCGCGGGTCTGGGTTTCGTAGGAGGCACCGCCGTAGATGGGCAGTACGTGGAAATCAGGCATGTGGTGGGCGTAGCGTTGGCACGCTTCAGCCACCTGCAGCGCCAGTTCGCGGGTAGGCGCCAGCACCAGGATCTGGGTGTTGCGGTTACCAGCTTCCAGACGAGACAACAGAGGCAAGGCAAAAGCAGCGGTCTTCCCTGTACCGGTTTGCGCCTGCCCCAGCAGATCGTGTCCCGCCATCAGGTGGGGAATTGCTGCGGCCTGGATCGGTGACGGGCGCTCATAGCCCACGTCCTGCAGCGCTTTCAATACAGGCGCGGCCAGTCCAAGCTCACTAAAAAGGGGCAGTTGTTCGGTATCAGACATAGATTCTTCCAGATTAAGGCAGGCGGCTAACACCGCGGAATAGCAAAAAGGCGGCGATTATAGCGCCACTTTGTTCTGCTGTCTTGAAAAATGTGATAAGCCTCTCAAGACGTTGGCAATTATAGAGGGATCTGACGAGTATGGCTTGCTTATTTTGCACTCATAGTGCGTTATTATAGATCACTCCTCGCTGGAGTCCTTGCCCCGCTTGTGTTTGAGCACCGCCATGGTCAGTCGGCTGGTGCACAATAAACGCTCACGTTCATCCCGAATTTCAATCTGCCACACCTGGGTTGTTGCTCCCAGATGGAGTGGCGTGCAACGCCCGGTCACCACCCCTTCCCGCTTGGCTCGCAGATGGTTGGCATTCACCTCCAACCCCACACAGTAGCTATCTGGCCCCACCGCCATATTGGCCGCCAGCGACCCAAGCGTTTCCGCCAGCACCACGGACGCGCCACCATGGAGCATGCCAAGGGGCTGGTGGGTGCGGTGATCCACCGGCATAGTCGCTTCCAACCAGTCGGGGCCAAAAGCGGTGTAGACGATGTCGAGATGGGCCATCAGGGTGTTGCGAGAGGTGGCGTTGAGCCCCTCCAGACTCATGGGTTTACGCCAGATGGGCGCAATATCGTGACTCATTGCGAGCAGACTCCTTATGTAAGCGATGAATGCGTACCGATATGGGTGAAACGCCCTCCATCGGCAACATGGTTCGGTTATATGAGTTGTTGGTTACCGGGTGACGTGGTAACAACGCAGCCCCGACCCGGAGCTGCGTGTTACACAATCATGCCCTTAAGCGGGATGTCACCAAGGGTAGGTAACGCCGGGCCACTCGGACCAAGGCACTTCTCGCCCCGGCAGACGGGGTTCTGGCCACTGCCACACCCTGGCGAGCCAGTCGCGCAGCTGAATCTCCAGCTCCTCATCCGTGATAGGCGCCTCGGCCACCTTCCAGAAGAAGAGCTCCACCGCTACCTCCGGCAACACCGAGGGGTAGAGATAAACCCCGCCCCAAAATTGCGGCTCCCGATCCGGACTCCAGAGGCCATAGGCAAAGGAGCGCTTGGCCAGAAACTCCGACTGCTGCCACTCCAGATCCCCTTCGTGCTGGCTCAGACTGAAATTGGCGGAGGGCCAGAGATCGTTCGGGCGAAACAGCTGATGGAGCTGCTCGCGCTCGCGCAACATGGCGACAAACTCCACCACCGCCTGAGCGGGAGTGGCGGGTAACAGTAAGAAACGCGGGTGCCGATAGGCCTTCGGCACCCGAAACCGCTTGGGAAACGTCAGCATCAGAGCAGCTCCAGCAGGGCTTGCAATGGATGTTTGAGCTTTTCCCCCTCCATCCGCTTAACCTGACTGCGGCACGAATAGCCGGTCGCCAGACAGCGCGCTTTGGGTAGACGGGCGAGCGGGTCGGCCCAGCTCAACCCATAGATGCCCTTGGAGTTCTCCACCTGTTTGACGTCGTGACCATAGGTGCCCGCCATACCGCAGCAACCCACAGAGACCGGCTGCAAGCTGGCCCCGAAACGGCCAAACAGGGTGCTCCAGTCACCGTGAGTGGAGGGCTTGGCGGTCTTCTCGGTGCAGTGGGCAAAGAGATACCAGGGCTCGCCCCCCTCCTCGCTCTTGGTCTTGTCAGTGCGAGCAGGCAGTTGATCTGCTGGCAGCGAGAGCAGCCACTCCTGCGGCAACAACACCTGAAAATCACCGCGGGCCGACCCCAGCGCCTTGGCATACTCGTCGCGATAGCAGAGCACCATGGCAGGATCCACCCCCACCATGGGAATGCCAAGCGCCGCCACCTTGTTGAGGAACTGGGCGCTGTTGGCAGCAGTGCGGGCAAAGGCACGCAGGAACCCCTTGATATGCTGGGGTTTACCGTTGGGTTTAAAGGGCAGCAAGTAGGGCTGGAAGCCGAGCTTGCTGGCGAGTTTCACCAGGTCGCGCACCACGGGGGCGTCGTAATAACTGGTGAAGGGGTCCTGCACGATGAGCACTACCTGTTTGCGTTGCTCGGCACTCATCCGCTCCAGTCCCGGCAGATCAAAATAGCGGGCGCGGTTATCGTGCAGGCTCTCGGCAAGGGTCGGCACCGAGAGCAGCGGCACATCGACCATGCCGATGCTCTTCTCGGTCGCCTTCTGGGCCCACTCTTTTTCGAGGAAGAAGTTGACCAGCTTCGGCGCCTTGGCAAGCAACGGCGCATAGCTCTCCACCGTGCCGACGAAGTAATCCTTGGGGGCGCGCAGGTAGCGGCCATGATAAAGCTGCATAAAGCGGGCGCGAAAATCGGGGACATCCACCTTGATCGGGCACTGGCTGGTGCACGCCTTGCAGGCCAGACAGCCTGCCATCGCCTCCATCACCTCGTGGGAGAAATCATACTCGCCGCGCTGTTTGGCCCAGCTGTTGCGCACCTTGTCCACCAGCTGTTTGAAGCGCACGCCACCGGATTGCAGCGCCACCTCTTCCGCCAGCGGATCGAAGCCCTGCTCCGCCAGCTGACGCAACCATTCACGCATCAGGCCCGCCCGCCCCTTGGGGGAGTGGCGGCGATCGCGGCTGATCTTGACCGAGGGGCACATGGGGGAGTCGGTCTCGAAGGTGAAGCACAGACCATTGCCGTTGCAATCCATGGCGCGGGTGTAGCTGGTGCGCACGGCGAGCGGGATCTGGCGGTCATACTTGCCGCGCTTGGGGCCATCCACCGACACCAGCTCGGCGCCGCTACCGTAGGGGATACAGATCTTGCCCGGGTTGATGCGGTTGGCCGGGTCGAACGCCCCCTTGACCCGCTGCAGCTCTTCCCACAGCTCGCCAAAGAAGGCGGGACTGTATTCGGAGCGAAAGCCCTTGCCATGTTCCCCCCACATCAAGCCGCCATATTTGGCGGTGAGCGCTACCACCTGATCGGAGATGCGCCGCAGCAGCACCTCCTGCTCGGGATCGCACAAGTCGAGCGCCGGGCGCACGTGCAGCACACCGGCATCGACGTGGCCGAACATGCCGTAGTCGAGGCCGTGGGCATCCAGCAGTGCGCGAAACTCCATGATGAAATCGGCCAGTGACTCGGGCGGCACGGCGGTATCTTCGGTGAAGGCCACCGGCTTCTTGCGCCCTTCGGCGTTGCCCAGCAGCCCCACCGACTTCTTGCGCATGGTGTAGATGGTCTCGATGCTCGGCAAGTGGTCACACACCTGATAGCCGATGATCCCCGCCTCGCCCTTGGCCAGCAGCGCGTCGATACGGCGACAGAGCTCAGCTACCTTGGCCTTGTGTTCTGCCTCATCGGTATCGGCAAACTCGACGATGTTGAGCCCCTGCAGATCCTTGCCGGGCACATCCTGAATAAGTTCTTTCACCGAATGCCAGATGATGTCGGCACGGGCCAGCCCGAGCACCCGGGAATCCACCGTCTCCACCGACAGCGCCTGGGCCTGCACCATAAAGGGGGCGTTGCGCAGAGCAGAGGGGAAGCTGTCGTACTTGACGTTGACGAGAGTGCGATAGCGCGGAATGCGTGTGATGTTGAGTTTGGCTTCGGTGATAAAGCCGAGAGACCCTTCAGATCCGCACAGCACCCGGCTCACATCCAGCGTGTCGGTATCGGGTTGATAGAGGTGCTTGAGATCGTAACCGGTCAAAAAGCGGTTGAGCTTGGGGAAGGTCGCCTCGATGTCGGCGCGGCGCTCCTTGCCGATACGATAGAGGGTGCGATAGATCTCCCCTTCCCGATTCTCCAGCGCCAGCTTGTCGGCAAGCCGTTCGCTACTTAGCGGCTCGGTCGCCATGATGTCACCATTCTCCAGCACGGCTTTGAGGCCGAGCACGTGATCCGAGGTTTTGCCGTAGACCAGTGACCCTTGCCCCGAAGCATCGGTGTTGATCATGCCGCCCAAAGTGGCGCGGTTGGAAGTGGAGAGATCCGGCGAGAAGAAGTAGCCATGGGGCTTGAGATAGGCGTTGAGCTGGTCTTTCACCACCCCAGCCTGGGCGCGCACCCACCCCTCCTCCAGATTAATTTCCATGATCTGGTTCATATAACGGGAGAGATCGACGATAATGCCGCCGCCCAATGACTGACCATTGGTGCCGGTACCGCCACCACGAGGGAAAAAGCTCAGGGAGGCGAACGCCGGCTCTGCGGCCAGCTTGAGCATTGCTGCTATGTCGTCCGCATTGCGCGGATAGAGAACCGCCTGAGGTACTACCTGATAGACGCTGTTATCCGTCGCCATCGCCAACCGGCTTGCATAAGACTTTTCGATATCACCACGAAAGGCGCTGCGCCCTAGCAACTCTAGGAACGACAGGGTTGTGGGTGACAAACTGTCCTGGTAATCGAGTCTCGGGATCATGAATCCTTGTTCCCTTATTTTGCTTGATGCCGGCACCCCGGCGACTACGACTGGCCCCTCGCCTATCAATGGCAATCAGGCCAGTCCGCTCACATGTGAGCGGGCAGTATATCAGCTAGAAAACCCCTTGCGCGTAGCAATATTAACCATTTGAAAGGAGGACTTTTATGGCTCACCACAGCCATGTTATCAGTACGCTGGTCACCACAGAGAAGCAGGCACTCACCCTGTCGCTGTTTGGCTGCATCACTTTCGCCATCTTCGGCATCAGCTACGGCCTCTTCGTCGGTTCCAACGCCATCATGCTCGATGGTATCTTTACCCTGTTCAGCATGGGCATGACAGGCCTCGGTCTTGTTACCGCCTATCTCGTTACCCGCCCTTCCGATGCGCGCTTCCAGTACGGCTATGCCCACTTCGAGCCCATCACCAACGTCATCAATGGCGCCATTATCTTGCTGCTCTGTCTCGGCGCCCTCTATAGCGGCATCACCACCCTGCTGGATGGCGGACGGGAGATCGATCTCGGCCACGCCCTCATCTATGCCGCCGTCTCCACCTTCTTCTGCGCCATCATCTATCGCATCGAAGCCCAGGTCGCCGAGCAGGTAGACTCCGAGCTGGTGCGGGTCGACTCCAAAGAGTGGCTGGTGGATACCCTGCTCAGCGCCACCCTGCTTATCGGTTTCGTGGTCGCCATTGGCCTTGATGCCATCGGCTACGGCCAATACAACCGCTACATAGACCCGGTGCTGGTCTCGCTGCTGGCCCTCTGCGCCACCCTCATTCCCATCAAGGTGCTCGGCCGCAACCTGCGGGAAGTGTTGAAGATCGCCCCCAAGGGGGATGTGCCACGGCAAGTCGAGCAGGAGATCGAGGCGCTGCGCCAGCGCCACGGCATCGAGTGCTACAGCCATCTGGCCAAAAGCGGTCGCCGCTTCGATCTGGAATTGAACATTCTGGTGGCGCCGGGTCAAGAGTGGCCCGTCGAGCGTCAGGATGCCCTGCGTCAGGAGCTCTGGTCCCGCCTCGGCGATACCCTGGGGGATGCCTGGCTCTCGGTCTGTTTCACCCGCGAAAAGCGCTGGTTGTAACGACCGCACGGGGGAGCGTGGCACGGCCTCCTCCCCTGTCGCATCACAACCCCATCACGCCCCGCTGACGCTGCTCTTGCCAAATTGGCGCCAGCCGCTATCATCAGGGCTCATTTTTCACCCGAGGTTTTATTGCCCATCATGGACAATCCCCGAAGTTGCCCTTCGTCTCTCTCTGTCAAAGCCTATCTTTTTCTGCTTAATCAGCGCCTCTGAATAACACCTTTGCCTTGCTGTTACTGCGGCCATCGTGCGCCGTGATCACTGTTTGCTCTGTCTGTTTTTATTGAGGTCGTCACAATGGAATTGCTGCTGGATCCCCATATCTGGATCGGTCTGTTTACCCTGATCATTCTGGAAATCGTGCTGGGGATCGACAACCTGGTCTTTATCGCCATTCTGGTGAAAAAACTGCCTCCCGCCCAGCGGGACAAGGCACGCGTCATCGGCCTGTCGCTGGCCCTGCTGATGCGACTTGGACTTCTGAGCGTCATGTCATGGCTGGTCACCCTGACCACCCCGATTTTGCACCTGTGGGATCACCCCTTCTCCGGTCGGGACCTGATCCTGATGGGGGGCGGCCTGTTCCTGCTGTTCAAGGCCACCTCCGAGCTACATGAGCGGCTGGAAGCCAAACCCCAGGATGATGGCCCGGTCGGCGCCTACGCCAGCTTCGGCGTGGTGATCGCCCAAATTCTGGTGCTCGATGCGGTCTTCTCGCTCGACTCCATCATCACCGCCGTCGGCATGGTGGAACACCTCGGCGTGATGATGGCCGCCGTGACCATCGCCATGGTGGTGATGGTGCTTGCCTCCAAACCGCTGACCCGTTTCGTCAACGCCCACCCCACCGTGGTGGTGCTCTGTCTGAGCTTCCTGCTGATGATCGGCTTCAGCCTGGTGGCGGAAGGGTTCGGTTTCCACATTCCGAAGGGCTACCTCTACGCAGCCATCGGCTTCTCGGTGCTGATCGAGTTTTTCAACCAGCTGGCCCAGCGCAGCGCCATGCGTCACGAATCCAAGCTGCCCCTGCGTGAGCGCACCACCGCCGCCATCTTCAAATTGATGGGGAGCAAGGCGTATCAGGACAGACCGGATGACGATCTGGATGCCGCACCTGCCGAACCGCTCAGCTTTGGCGAGGAGGAGCGCTATATGGTGACCGGCGTGCTGTCGCTGGCCGAGCGCTCCATTCGCACCATCATGACCCCGCGCTCGGAGATGGCCTGGATCGATATCAACGACTCCAGCGACGAGATCCGCGCCCTGCTGCAGCGCGAGCCCCACAGCCTGTTCCCTATCTGTGACGGGGATCTGGACGAGGTGATCGGAGTGGTCAAGGCGCGCGATCTGCTGTTTGCCTTGAACGAAGGGCAATCCTTGAGCGAACTGGCCAAGCAGAACGATCCCATAATCGTGCCGCAGACCATCAACGTGATCCGCCTGCTGGCGGAGCTGCGCAAAGCCAAGGGGAGCCTTATTCTGGTCTCCGACGAGTTTGGCGTCATTCAGGGGCTGGTCACCACCCACGACCTGCTGGAGGCCATCGTCGGCGAACTGCCGGACGAGGACGAAACCCCGGATATCGTGCGCGATGGCGAAGGGTGGCTGATCAACGGCAGCACCAACATCCACCATGTGGAGCAGGTGCTGGAGTACGAGGGGCTGGTGAGCGAGAGCGATGAATACGTGACCCTGGCGGGCATGCTGCTCTCCCACTTCGGCACTCTGCCCACCCCGGGCCAGCAGTTGCAACTGCAGCAGCTCAACTTCGAGGTGATCGAGGTGAGCGAGCGGCGCATCGAGCGGGTGAAAGTGATGCCCGCCGCTGCTTGAGCCTGCCACCAGCAGAAAATAGAAGAGGGCCAGACGGCCCTCTTTTTTATGCTTCAACTTTATGCCTCAACGCCTTCTTTCCCGGCGGTTTGTGCTGATTGCTGCATCAAGCACAATTCTCTTGTGCAATTACCCCTCTTTTTCACAACAAGATGGCGGCATAAAGTGGCCTCACTTCCACCATGAGGAACTCAAGATGAGCCACGATCACCTGTTCTGCCCGCTGCGCCTCGGCCAGCTGCACCTTGCCAACCGCATCGTCATGCCCCCCATGACCCGCTCCCGTGCCAGTCAACCCGGTGATGTGGCCAACGCCATGATGGCCAGCTACTACGCCCAGCGCGCCGAGGCGGGCCTGATCATCAGCGAAGGCACCCAAATCGACCCCATGGGCAAGGGCTATGCCTGGACGCCGGGGATCTACAGCGCCGAGCAGATCGCTGGCTGGAAAGGGGTGACCGATGCCGTGCACGCCAAGGGGGGCACCATCTTCGCCCAGCTCTGGCACGTGGGCCGCGTCACCCATCCGGATAACATCGGCGGTGCCCAGCCCATCTCCGCTTCAGCCCTGCCCGCAGTGGGCGTCAAGGTGTTCGTCGATAACGGCAGCGATGCGCCGGGCTTTGTCGAGACCGTCACCCCGCGCGCCATGACTAAGGCCGATATCGATGCAGTGGTGGGCCAGTTCCGTCAGGCGGCCCGCAACGCCATCAGCGCCGGTTTTGACGGCATCGAGCTGCACGCCGCCAACGGTTATCTCATCAACCAGTTCCTCGACTCCGAATCCAACGCCCGCACCGACAGTTACGGCGGATCGCTGGAAAACCGGTTGCGCTTCCTCAAAGAGGTGACCGAGGCGGTCTGCAGCGAAATCGGCGCCGACCGGGTCGGGGTGCGTCTTGCGCCGCTCACCACCCTCAACGGCACAGTCGATGCCAATCCGCAGGAGACCTATCTGGCGGCCGCTCGTCTGCTGGGCCAGCTCAACGTGGTCTACCTGCACATTGCCGAGGCGGACTGGGACGATGCCCCCCTGATGCCGGAGCACTTCAAGCAGGGTCTGCGGGATGCCTTCCCCAACACCCTGATCTATGCCGGCAAATATGATGGCGAGCGGGCTCGCGCCGCCCTCGAAGCCGGCTGGGCCGACATGATTGGCTTTGGCCGCCCCTTCGTCGCCAACCCGGATCTGCCGAACCGTCTGCGTCACGGCTATCCACTGGCCCCCCACGATCCGGCCACCCTGTTTGGCGGCGGCGAAAAAGGGCTGACAGACTACCCCGTCTATCAGGCCGAGGACACAACAACCAGCCGCTGATTGCCGATGGCCAACCGGCCACGTAAAGCAGGCCCCACAGGTTGGGGCCTGCCGTATTGTTGCGCATTAGCAACAGTGATATGACTGACCGAATCACTGTTGCAATGATCTCGTTGTTCTCTCCCCTCGCTTTCACAAGGAGTCATCATGAATCACACCCAAGCCTGGTGCTGGCATGCCCCCGGTGAACCGACCCAGCTTACCCTCGTCGACCTGCCCCTGGCACCGCTCGCCCCTGACGAGGTACTGGTGGCAAACCGGGTTATCGCCTTCAATCCGGTGGACTGGAAGCTGATCGAGTATGGCCACTCCAACTGGCAGGATGGTCAGGTGCCCGGCGTCGATGGCATGGGCACTATCGTGGCCCTCGGCGCCAACGTCAGCCATCTGCGCCTCGGTGCCCGGGTCGCCTATCACACCGACCTGCGCCACCACGGCAGCTTTGCCCGCCACACCCGGGTACCAGCCCGCGCCCTGCTGCCAGTGCCCGATGCCCTGAGTGACGAGGCGGCCTCCGCCCTGCCCTGTCCCGGCCTCACCGCGTGGCAGGCGCTGGCCAAGCTGCCGCGCCTGCACGGGGAAGCACTGCTCATCACCGGTGCTGGCAGCAGCGTCGGCCGCTTTGCGGTACAGCTCGCCCTCAAGCAAGGAGCGCGAGTCTTTGCCAGCGCCAGCCCACGCCACCATCACTGGCTCAAACAGATCGGTGTGCAGGGTGTAGCCGATTATCGGGATCCCGACTGGCTGGCCACCTTGCAGACTGCCAACGGCAACGAGCCGTTCGAGGGGATCATCGATCTGGTCTCCAGCCAACAGGCAGAGAGCCTGCTGCCTGCCCTTGGCTACTACGGTCACATGGTGACTGTGCTCGGGCGCATCCCGCACAATCCGTTGCCCGCCTTTAGCCATTGCCACTCATTGCACGAGATTGCGCTGGGCGCCCAGCACGCCTTTGGCTCGGACAAACAGTGGAGCCGACTGGTGGCCGCCGGTGTCGCCATGATGGAGCAGATGGTGAGCGGCGAGCTGACCCTACCGCCGCTGGTGGTGGGCGACTTCGAGGCGCTGCCCACCCTGCTCGAGCGCTTCAAGCGCGAAGGACAGGGTGAGAAGTTTCTGGTGCGAGTGGCGTAACACTGCCTTCCCCGGCAACCACACCAGCCTTTGAAAGATGAGAGGCCCGCCAGTGATGGCGGGCCTCTCTTTATATCCACTGCATATCATCTCGACTTCATTGGCGCCTGACTCAATGCAGGATCACCCCGTGAGTCTCGGCATAACTGCGGATCTCCCGGGTCAGCCGCGCCTTGTCGGCCAGAGAGAGCCAGCTCGCCTCAACGGCATTGAGCGACAAGCGGCAGAGCTGACTCATGGTCGCGCCAAGGCCATCGGCCAGCGCCGCAAAGTTGGCATTCATATAGCCGCCAAAGTAGGCGGGATCGTCCGAGTTGATGGTGACGCAGATCCCCTGCTCCAGCAGTCGCAACACATTGTGCTGGGCCATATTGCCGAACACCTTGAGCCGGGTGTTGGAGAGGGGGCAGACGGTAAGTGGCAGCCTAGTATCGGCCAGATAGCGCAGCAACTCGGGATCGTCTGCCGAACGCACCCCGTGATCGATGCGGCATACCTGCAGCTCGTTGATCGCCTGCCAGATGTAGTCGGCAGGCCCCTCTTCACCGGCATGGGCCACCACCGGCAGCCCCAGCTCGCGGCATTTGGCAAAGACCCGGGCAAATTTAGTGGGCGGATTGCCCCTCTCCCCGGAGTCGAGGCCGATGCCGTGAATGCGCGACAGGAAAGGCATAGCCTCTGCCAACATCGCAAAGGCCTCCTCCTCGCTGAGGTGGCGCAAAAAGCTCATGATAAGGCGCCAGCTGATGCCAAACTCCTTCTCCCCGGTCTGCAGCGCCCGCTCGATGCCGCCCAGCACAGTAGCAAAGGGGACGCCGCGGGCGGTATGGGTCTGCGGGTCAAAGAAGACCTCCACATGCACCACCTTGTCGGCGGCGCAACGCTCAAGATAGGCCCAGGTGAGGTCGAAGAAGTCCTGCTCGGTCACCAGCACGCTGGCGCCGCGATAGTAGAGGTCGAGAAAGGATTGCAGGCAGTCAAAGTCATAGGCGGCGCGCACGCTGGCCACGTCGGGCCAGGGCAGTAGCACGCCGTTGCGGCGGCCCAGCTCAAACATCAGCTCGGGTTCGAGGCTGCCCTCGATATGCAGGTGCAGCTCCAGTTTCGGCAGTCCGGCGATAAATTGCGCGGCGGTGAGGTGTTCGGGTGTGACTGGCTTGGGAATCGGGGTGTCCATGGCAACGGCTCCATCAGCAAAGTGATCCGGCGTCAGCCCCTCCACCAGACTGACCCGACGGCAGCTTTATTGTGCACCGAAGTGGCGAGACAGGGGAGACTTGTCATCAAACAGACTTATAATGGCGTCACAAAAATCATAAATGATTGAACATCTTAACGATTGGCGGCTCGCCTGCGCCCTGACAAGGAGTTTTCATGAAGAAGAACGTCATCTGCGATATCGACGGTGTCATCCTGCACAACAACGATCTCATCCCCGGTGCCGACCGTTTCGTCCATCGCCTGCTGGAGCAGGGCAGCAAGCTCTTGTTCCTCACCAACTACCCGGCGCAGACCCAGAAGGATCTGCAAAACCGCTTCCGCTCCGCCGGGATCGACGTGCCGGAGGAGTGCTTCTATACCTCCGCCATGGGCACCGCCGACTTCCTCAAGCGTCAGGATGGCAAGAAGGCCTATGTGATCGGTGAAGGGGCGCTGACCCACGAGCTCTACAAGGCCGGTTTCACCATCACCGACATAGACCCGGACTTCGTGGTGGTTGGCGAGACCCGCAACTACAACTGGACCATGATGCAACAGGGGGCCAAGTTCGTCGATCAGGGGGCCCGTTTTATCGCCACCAACCCCGATACCCACGGCCCCATGATGCACCCGGCCTGCGGCGCCCTGTGCGCCCCCATCGAGCGGATGACCGGCAAGAAGCCGTTCTATGTCGGCAAGCCCAGCGCCTGGATCATTCGTGCGGCGCTCAACCGGATGGAGGCCCATTCCGACGACACCATCATCATCGGCGACAACCTGCGCACCGACATTCTGGCGGGCTTTCAGGCCGGTCTCGAGACAGTGCTGGTGCTCTCCGGGGTGAGCAAGGTCGCCGATATCGACCGCATGCCGTTTCGGCCGAACCATATTTTCGACTCCGTGGTCGACATCGATATCGTCTGATACCCAAGGATTTAAACAGGGCAGGTCTCCCCTGCCCCAGCTGGACCTGTTATGGAACCCATTCTCATCGCCGTGGCCTTTGGCTGCGGCATGGTAGTCAATCTGATTGGCCTGCCCCCCCTGCTCGGCTTTCTGGCCGCCGGTTTTATCCTCAACGGCATGGGATATGAAAATACCCCCGCCCTGAGCGAGGTGGCCGATCTCGGCGTCACCCTGCTGCTGTTCACCATCGGTCTCAAGCTCAATATCAAGACCCTGATGCGGCGCGATGTGTGGGGCACTACCAGCCTGCACCTGCTGCTCTCCACTCTGCTCTTTACCGTAGTTCTGCTGGTCTGCAAGGGACTGGGGCTTGAACTTGCCCTCTCGCTGGACTGGAAGCTGGCGCTGCTGCTGGGTTTTGCCCTCTCCTTCTCCAGCACCGTCTTTGCGGTCAAGGTGCTGGAAGATCGCAGCGACATGAACGCCCTCTACGCCCGCATCGCCATCGGTGTGCTGGTGATGCAGGATGTATTCGCAGTGGCGTTTCTGGCCTTCTCCAGCGGCAAATGGCCCAGTATCTGGGCACTCTGGGTGCTGGGGCTGCCGCTGCTACGCCCGCTGCTGTTCAAGCTCTTGGAGCGGGCCGGTCACGGCGAGCTGCAGGTGCTGTTCGGAGTCTTTCTGGCGCTGGTGGTCGGGGCCGCCGGTTTTGAAGTGGTTGGCCTCAAGCCGGATCTGGGAGCCCTCATCATTGGCATGCTGCTCGCCTCCCATCCTGCCGCAGCTGGGCTGGCCAAGGCGCTCTTCAACCTCAAAGACCTGTTTCTTATCTGCTTCTTCCTCACCATCGGCCTCAACGGTCTGCCGACCCACGACACCATGTTGCTGGCGCTGGCGCTGGTGCTGGCCCTGCCGCTCAAAAGCGCGCTCTACTATCTGGTCTACAGCGGCGCACACCTGCGAGTACGCACCGCGCTGCTCTCTACCCTGGCGCTCACCAACTTCTCGGAGTTTGGCCTGATCGTCGCGGCTATCGCCGCCAAGGCGGGCTGGATCTCCCACGAGTGGCTGGTGGCGGTCTCGCTGGCACTGGCGGCCAGCTTTATGATCTCCGCCCCGCTCAATGCCCAGAGCGAACGTATTTATCACCGCATCGGCCACTGGCTGCGAGGATTGCAGGCGAGCAACCTCCATCCGGAAGACAGACCCATCGAGCTTGGCGATGCGGAGGTGATCATCCTCGGCATGGGACGGATCGGTCAGGGGGCCTACTTCGAGCTGGAGAACAAGTACGGCAACGTCATCCTCGGGGTGGAGAACGACAGCGAGAAGCTGCCGACCCTGCGCGCCCAGGGGATGAACGTCATCGAGGGGGATGCCACCGATACCGACTTCTGGGACAAGGTGCTGCTCTCCAATCAGGTCAATCTGGTGCTGCTGGCCATGCCCCACCACTCGGGGAATCTCTACGCCATCGAGAAGCTGCGCAGCCACGGTTTTGCCGGCAAGATAGCCGCCATCGTTCGCTTCGAGGATGATATCGCCTCCCTCAAGGAGCAGGGGGTGGATGCAGTGTTCAACGTCTACAACGAAGCAGGCAGCGGCTTTGCCCGCCATGTGATCCGCCGCTTGCAGCCGCTCTGAGTCGTCGCCCAGCAGCCCTTGGCAAGGGAATGCGCATCGTTTAAGTTATGCACAACCTCGTTTAATAAAACGAACAAACGCGGGGCCGGGATGGCCCCGCGTTCCTATCTGCCGAAGCCAAGGAGGCACCATGAAGACCCTCAACGACTGGATTTTGCCGGACCGCCACGAGGCGGCCCCAACCCCGCTGATGCCCGCCCCCGAGCGCATTAAAGCGGGCAACCCGGCGCAAACGGTGTGGAACCACTACTCCGACCCAAGCCAGCAGTTTCACGTGGGCTTCTGGGCTTGCGAGCCCGGCCGCTGGGCCATTAACTACACCGAGCACGAGTATTGCCAACTGCTGGAGGGGGATGTGGTGATCCATGACAGTGAGGGCGGCCAGCTTGCTCTCAAACCCGGCGATCAATTCGTGATTCCGGCAGGCTTTGTTGGCGAGTGGGAGACCCTCACCCCCTGTCGCAAGGTCTATGTCATCTTCGAACCCGCCTCGACTTGACGTTCACGTCACCCTGCCCCGTTGCAGCAACCCTTATCCTGTTGATCTGCTTGACGCTTACGGCATGATTTTCTGCGGTTTTCCCGCTTGCAAAAGGTTTTTCCGCTAGGCATTGTGTCTGACGAGGAATGTAAATGGAATTTCGAGCCCAAACGTGGGGGGCTCATATAAAAATCAAGAGGATTACCGCCAATGTGTTCAATTTTCGGCATTCTGGATATCAAGTCCGATGCAGTCGCCCTGCGCAAATCGGCGCTGGAGATGTCCAAGCGACTTCGTCACCGCGGGCCTGACTGGTCCGGCGTCTACAGCTCCGACAAAGCCATCCTGGTGCACGAGCGTCTGGCCATCGTCGATCCGGGCAATGGCGCCCAGCCACTCTACAACCCCGAGCGCACCCATGTGCTGGCGGTCAATGGCGAGATCTACAACCACAAAGAGCTGGAGAAAACCCTCAAGGTCGACTTCCAGTTCCAGACCAAATCCGACTGTGAAGTGCTGCTCGCTCTCTACAAGGAGAAGGGCCCGGCGTTTCTCGACGATCTCAACGGCATCTTTGCCTTCATCCTTTATGACGCCGAACAGGATGCCTACCTGATTGGTCGCGACCACATGGGGATCATCCCCCTCTATACCGGCCGCGACGAGCACGGCAACTTCTATGTCGCCTCCGAGATGAAGGCGCTGGTGCCGGTCTGCAAGAGCGTCGAAACCTTCCCGCCGGGACACTACCTGTGGAGCAAGGATGGCGAGCTCAAACAGTGGTACAAGCGCGACTGGATGGAGTACGCCGCGGTCGAGCACAATGTCAGTGACAAGGCCGAGCTGAAAGCCGCGCTGGAAGCCGCTGTCAAGCGCCAGCTGATGTGTGACGTGCCCTATGGCGTGCTGCTCTCCGGCGGGCTGGACTCCTCCGTTATCTCCGCCATTACCAAACTCTATGCGGCGCGCCGCATCGAGGACGATGGCAAGAGCGAAGCCTGGTGGCCGCAACTGCACTCCTTCGCCGTCGGTCTGGAAGGGTCGCCGGATCTCGCCGCCGCCCGCAAGGTGGCTGACCATCTGGGCACCATCCACCACCAGATCCACTTCACCGTGCAGGAGGGTTTGGATGCCCTGCGCGACGTCATCTATCACCTCGAGACCTATGACGTCACCACCATCCGCGCCTCCACGCCCATGTATCTGATGGCCCGCTACATCAAGGCGATGGGGATCAAGATGGTGCTCTCCGGCGAAGGCTCCGACGAGCTGTTCGGTGGCTACCTCTACTTCCACAAGGCGCCCAACGCCCGCGAGTTCCACGAAGAGAACGTGCGCAAGCTCGCCTCTTTGCACCTCTATGACTGCCTGCGCGCCAACAAATCGATGGCCGCCTGGGGTGTCGAGGGTCGCGTGCCCTTCCTAGACAAGGAGTTCATGGACGTGGCGATGCGCCTGCAACCTGCCGACAAGATGTGCGGCAAGGGCAAGATCGAGAAGCACATCCTGCGCGAAGCGTTCGAGGATCTGCTGCCCCACGAAGTGGCATGGCGCCAGAAGGAGCAGTTCTCCGACGGCGTAGGTTATTCGTGGATCGACAGCCTGAAAGCCATGGTGGAACAGGAAGTGACGGATCAGATGTTCGAGGCGGCCGCATTCCGCTTCCCCATCAACACCCCGCTCACCAAGGAAGCCTACTTCTACCGCGCCATCTTCGACGAGCACTTCCCGCTGGAAGCCGCCGCCCGTACCGTGCCCTACGGCAAGTCGGTCGCCTGCTCCACCCCCACCGCGCTGGAGTGGGATGCCAAGTTCAAGGAGATGGCCGACCCGTCAGGCCGCGCCGTGATGGATGTGCACCAGCAAGGCTACTAAGCCCGAACGGGTTCACCCGAGCGGATAACGCCAGATAGCAAAAAGCCCTTCACCATGGTGAAGGGCTTTTTCATCTCCCCATTTCCACGCCCGCCAAATCACATCAGGCCATGCAGATAGTTGATTTTTCATAAATATTTAATTTTTTTAACGAGTGACCATGCATTGACAGGGAGCGCGTCGATTGACTATGCCTGAAGGGTGATCATCAGGATGACAACAAGGATCGGGAGGGGGCATGGACGCTAACACTCTATCAAGGATCGGCCTGCTGACAGCACTGCTCGCCAGTCAGGCTGCAATGGCCAATGACAATATCGTGGTACTGCAGCTTGGCAAGGCCTTCAGCAATGAAAAGCTCGACATCAACATCGCCGACGCCAAGTTCCACCATATGTTTTGGCGTTGGGGAGACTCCGGCTGCCAATTTGGGCTGGGGGTACGTGGCGGTATGCTCAAGGTTGAAGATGAAGAGAGCGCCAGACTGGGGGGCGGCGCCCGTATCGAATGCCAATGGGGTAACTGGGTAACCTGGCTCCCCGGCGAAATGGTCTGGCTCGATCAGTACCAATTTGGCACTCGCGGCCACGGCTACAAGGATTACGGCGGCCCCTTCCAGTTCGCTCTGGGTATCGGTCTCGGTTACGCCATCACCAAGAATTGGCTGATCGGCTATCAGTATGAGCACATGTCCAACGCCTATATGTATGACAAGAACCCGGGGCTGGACAGCCATACCCTCCATATCGAGTACCGGTTCTGATTACAGGCTTATGCCTCGGTCTGTAGACTACGCAACGGAATACAGGTGTGCATGGTCCAAAAGACCAGACGATAACATCGTTCACCAACGGCGATGCCACCCAGAAGAAGAATATCGACGTGCAGCTAGAAGAAACGCAGGAGTGATAACTGGATCCGAGAATGGCCCCACAATGTGGGGCCATTCTCATTTCTCTCTGACAACACACCGAAACATGGCCAGGGAAAGTCGCCGCATGAAGTGCACCATCAGGCAGAGCTGCATCCTACAAGAAGATCCTGTTACTCCACATGACAGGAAGGGTGAACCACTTAAAAAAGCGCTGTCGCCACTTTGTCGCCATTTAGACAAAAGAAAAATGGCCACTATTTCTAGTGGCCTTTCGTAACTCTTTGATTTTAATGGTGCCCGAGGCCGGAATCGAACCGGCACGACGCGAACGTCGAGGGATTTTAAATCCCTTGTGTCTACCGATTTCACCACTCGGGCACCGTAATCGGTATCAAGCTCGCGCCGCGGGCTTGTCAATATGGAGGCACGTTCCGGAGTCGAACCGGACTAAACGGATTTGCAATCCGCTGCATAACCGCTTTGCTAACGCGCCATGCAAAAGAGAGTTGACTCTCTATTGTCTGAATTTGGAGCGGGAAACGAGACTCGAACTCGCGACCCCGACCTTGGCAAGGTCGTGCTCTACCAACTGAGCTATTCCCGCATTGGTCTGGCTGACTGCCTGACTACGAGGACGCATTCTAGCGATGTTCCTCGCCCAGTCAACCAGAAATATTTAATTACCTGATCGTTCGGGCATTTTTTGCCCTTTTTGAACAGTTTTAGCGCCTTTGGCCGTTTCCTGCCTCAAATCAGCGGAAACCTCACCTTGCGGCGCAAGTGACTCACAGGTTGGCGTGGTGGGTCAAATCGCCCCAGGCGGCCTTCATGTACTGGAACATAGACCAGAAGGTGAGCACGGTAGCGACATAGAGCATCACATAGGCGAGCCACACCATCCAGACGTTATATTGCCAAATCAGACCGGTGAGTGACACCATCTGGATCATGGTCTTCCACTTGCCAATCCAGCTGACCGCCACCGAGGAGCGTTTGCCGAGCTCGGCCATCCACTCACGCAGAGCAGAGATGATGATCTCGCGGCCAATCATGGTCATGGCGGGGATGGTCACCCAGATGGTGTTGTAGTGCTCGACGATAACCACCAGTGCGGCGGCAACCATGATCTTGTCGGCAACCGGGTCAAGGAAGGCGCCAAAGGCGGTGGACTGATTGAGCTTGCGAGCCAGATAGCCATCAAACCAGTCGGTGGCAGCGGCCAGAATAAAGATGATGGCGGCAGCCAGATAGGACCATTGATAAGGCAGATAGAACAGGATGACGAAGACGGGAATGAGCAAAATCCGGAAAAACGTCAACAGGTTAGGTATATTTGTCATTATTTTCAGCCACTTCTTGTACGTCGCTACATAGTGCGCCAAAGCCGATTTGCGATGCAACCGCACTGGCGCCCGTCTTGGTCTTTTTAATCCATCAATCTTCTCAAAATGCGAGGGCCATTATGGCATTTACGGCCCCCCCGCGTCACGGCTCTTGTGCATCAAGGAGTTAGCGATTTTGCCATGCTGCTAACCCTGCTCAGGCGCTGTGCAAGCCATCGTGGATGGTCTGGGCCAGCTCCTGACTGATGCCGGGTACCTTGGCCAGTTCATCCACGCTCGCCTTTTTAACCTCCTGCAGGCCGCCCAGATATTTGAGCAGCGCCTGCCGCCGCTTTGGCCCCACCCCCGGAATATCCTCCAGCGTGCTGCTGGTGCGGGCCTTGGCCCGTCTGGCACGGTGGCCGGTAATGGCAAAACGGTGGGATTCATCGCGAATATGCTGAATAAGGTGCAAAGCGGGCATATCTGCCGGCAAATGCAGCTCTTCGTGGCTCTCCCCCATGATAAGCGTTTCCAACCCCGCCTTGCGGGTGACTCCCTTGGCAATCCCCACCAGCAGCGGGTATTTGCCGCCGAGAAACTCCAGCTGGCGCGCCAGGATCTCTTCGGCGCGGCGCAACTGGCCGAGGCCGCCGTCGATAAACAGCACGTCCGGCACCTTGTCCGGCTCCTGCTGCTTGCCAAAGCGGCGCTCCAGCGCCTGCTCCATTGCCGCGTAGTCATCACCACCGGTGATGCCGTCGATGTTGAAACGACGATATTCCGATGAGAGCGGCCCCTCCCGGTTGAACACCACGCAAGAGGCCACCGTGCGCTCCCCCATGGTGTGGGAGATATCGAAACACTCCATGCGGGCGATTGGGCGATCCAGCTCCAGCAGCTCTTCCAGCTGATCGTAGCGAGCAGTAATGGTGCTCTTGTGAGCCAGCCGCGATCGCAGCGCCGTCTCGGCGTTGATGGAGGCGAGCTTGATAAAACGAGCCCGTTCGGCGCGGGTACGGCTCACCACCCGCACCTTGTAGCCTGCGGTCTGGCTCAGAGTCTCGGCGATGACGCTCTCGTCCTCAAGGGCCACATCGAGCAGCACCTCGCTCGGGATCTGCCGCCCCCCCTGCCCCGACAGATAGAACTGCAGCAGGAAGGATTGCACCACCTCATCAAGCTGGGTATCAGCAGGCACTTTCGGGAAGTAGCTGCGTGAGCCGAGCACCTTGCCCTGACGGATAAAGAGCACGTGGATGCAAGCAGCACCTTGCTGGAAGGCGACCCCCACCACATCCAGCTCGTCCAGTACGTTGCCGCTCACCGACTGCTGTTCGGTGACCCGGCGCAGCGCCAGGATCTGATCCCGGTAGCGGGCCGCCTCTTCAAAGCGCAGATCGCCGCTGGCAGACTCCATCTTGCCCACCAGCTCGCCAATCACTTGCTGGTTCTTGCCCGCCAGAAACAGTTTGGCAAGCTCCACCTGCTGGGCATATTCGGCCTCGCTCACCAACCCGGGTACGCAAGGGCCAGCGCAACGCTTGAGCTGATAGAGCAGACAGGGACGGGTGCGGTTGGCATAGACCGCATCCTCGCACTGGCGCACCGGAAAAATCTTCTGCATCAGATGCAAACTCTCGCGCACCGCACCGCCAGAGGGGTATGGGCCGAAGTACTCCCCCTTCACCTTGCGGGCGCCGCGATGGACGCCGATGCGCGGATGCTGGTGCGCGGTGATGATGATCCAGGGGTAGGATTTGTCGTCCCGCAGCAGCACGTTGTAACGGGGCTGGTACTGCTTGATAAGGTTGTGCTCGAGGATCAGCGCCTCGGTCTCGGTGTGGGTGACGGTGACCTGAATATCGGCGATCTGGCGCACCAGGGTGCGGGTCTTGATGCTGTCGACGTTGGTGCGAAAGTAGGAGGCGAGCCGCTTTTTCAGATCCTTGGCCTTGCCCACATAGATCACGGTGCCACCGCTGTCATACATGCGGTAGACGCCACTCTGATGGGTGACGGCGCTCAGAAACGCCTTGCTGTCGAAGAGAGGTTCGGGAGAGAAGGTCATCAGCTACTCGGCTCACACAAAGGCAAAAATTGACGGGCAGAGCATACTGCCCTCGCCGCCCGAAAAGCAAAGGGGCAGAAAAGCAAAAAGGCGGCACTCGCCGCCTTTGTGACCACACGCCAGCCGATTAGAGGGTATCGGCATCCAGCATGCCATAGCGAATGGCCAGATGGGTCAGTTCCACGTCACCGTTGATCCCCAGCTTGCTGAACAGACGATAGCGGTAGCTGTTGACCGTCTTCGGGCTCAGGTTGAGCTGCTCGGAGATATCGGTCACCTTCTGCCCCTTGGTGATCATCATCATGATCTGCAGCTCGCGCTCGGAGAGGGACTTGAAGGGATTCTCGTCAGCGGAGGCAAATTGGCTGAGGGCCATCTGCTGGGCAATCTCCGGGGAGATGTAGCGCTGACCGGAGTGCACCAACCGGATCGCCTGGATCATCTCGTCGGGAGCAGCCCCCTTGGTCAGGTAACCGGCGGCGCCTGCCTGCATCACCTTGGTGGGGAACGGATTTTCTGAATGAATGGTCAGCACTATGATGCGCACATCGGGGCGGATCCGCAGAATTTTGCGGGTCGCTTCCAGACCACCAATACCCGGCATGTTCATGTCCATCAGGATCACGTCCGGATGGTGTTGGCGACAGAACGTAACTGCGGTCTCGCCGCTCTGTGCCTCACCCACCACCTTGATCCCGCGCACATCTTCAAGAATGCGTCTTATCCCTGTACGCACCAGCTCATGATCATCGACCAGGAATACATTTATCACCCAAACACCCCGTTTTATCTCGTTTTAGCCGCCCGGTTAGGGTTAACAGGGCGTCTTGCATCATAACCAAACTCGTCGCTTTGGCAAACCATGCACGCCAAAAGTTTGAGAAAACCCATGTTTAGCGTTTAAAATCAAATAATTATATAAATTTTCAAAACAAAAAACGGTGCCTTGCGACACCGTTTTTCATGACGTTAGTGCTGTGGCCATCACTTGGCCAAAAAGGCCCGCACCTTCTCCAGATCGGCCTGAGTATCCACCCCGACCGGCGGCGCTTCAAGGGCCTGGGCGACGTGGATCTTCTCCCCGTACCAGAGCACCCGCAGTTGCTCCAGTGCCTCGACCTGCTCCAGCACGCTCGGTGCCCAGTCTACGTAACGCTGGATAAAGCCGGCGCGATAGGCATAGATACCGATATGACGCTGGTAGTGGTCACCAATCTGCTCATGGCTCTTGGCAAAGCGATCCCGATCCCACGGGATGCTGGCGCGACTGAAGTAGAGGGCATAGCCATCCTTGTCAGTCACCACCTTGACCGCATTGGGATTGAACGCCTCTTCAGCATCCTTGATCGGCACCGACAAGGTCGCCATCGGCGCCGTGGCGGCGGCCAGATTGTCCGCCACCTGACGAATGATGGCGGGCGGAATGAGCGGCTCATCCCCCTGCACATTGACGATGATGGTATCGGCGGCGAAGCCGTAGTGACGGCACACCTCTGCCAGACGCTCGGTGCCGGACTGGTGATCCGGTGAGGTCATGCACACCTCGACGCCGGTGCTCAGCAGTGCCTGCTGCACCCGCTCGTCATCGGTGGCAACGATCACCCGATCGGCACCTGATTGCAGAGCTTTCTCCACCACATGCTGCACCATGGGCTTGCCATGGATATCCGCCAGCGGCTTGCCCGGCAGACGAGTTGACGCATAGCGGGCAGGAATGACGACGACGAAACTCATGACGGCAGCTCATCGCTGTTGAGAGGACGGGCACGGTTCTCCAGTAGTACCGGGATCCCCTCTTCCAGCGGATAGGCCAGCTTGTCGAAGCGGCAGACCAACTCATGAACTGCTTTGTTGTAATGCAGCTTACCCTTGCAGACCGGGCAGGCGATGATGTCGAGCAACTTGATGTCCAAAGCCAAAACGATACTCCTTCAACGATGTCGCGCTGGCGGCTTCATCACGCCAGCGATGGATGTCGAGCAACCAGCTATTCCATACGGGGCATATCAACCCCCAGCTCCCCCGCCGAGGCGAGAGAGATTAATCTTGCGCCCTGGCCGCGCCCTTTGCCTTCGCCCCCAGCTTGTGCAGCAGGGTGTCGAGCAGGGAGGCGGGCAACTCGGCGCTGACCGGTAGATACCACCAGTTATCGAGGGCAAACGGGCGGCACTTGACCGCATCCTTCTCGGTCATCAGCAGCGGCTTGCTGGCAAAGCGCCCAACCAACTCATCCCGATCGAAGGGGTGATGATCGCCATAGGCGGCCTGCTGCTCCAGCTGGTAGCCGAGCCCTTCCAGGGTGGCAAAGAAGCGGGGCGGATGACCGATCCCCGCCAACGCATCGACCGGCCCCGACAAGGGGGCGGCAAGCGGTGCATCGTCGCGCACCCGGCGCGGGGTGTCGGCGATCAGTTGCATGGGGTACTCCCCCTTGCCCGGTTCACCGCCGTTGCAGATGATGGCGTCCACCCGTTTGAGACGAGTGACCGGCTCGCGCAGCGGCCCCATCGGCAGCAGGCAGGCATTGCCGAAACGGCGCGCTCCGTCCACCACCACCAGCTCGATGTCGCGGGCCAACGCATAGTGCTGCAGACCATCGTCGGTGATGATGATATCCACTTCACCGCTCTGCTCCAGCAGTCGTACCGCGTCGGCCCGTTTTGGGGCAACCACCACGGGGCAGCCGCAGCGCCGGGCAATCAGCACCGGCTCATCACCTGCTTGCGCCGTGGTGCTGGTTTCATCCAGCCGATAGGGGTAATGGGGCGCCTTGCCGCCATAACCACGGCTCACCACCCCGGGGCGATAGCCGCGGGCTTGCAACTGTTCCACCAGCCAGACCACCACCGGCGTCTTGCCGTTGCCGCCCACCGAGATATTGCCCACCACGATCACCGGCAAGGAGGAGCGATACCCCTTGCGCCAGCCGTGGCGATAGGCGTAGCGGCGGGTGCCGCTGATGATGGCAAACAGCAGGGCAAAAGGGGCCAGCAACCAGCGCCAGCCACTTTTGCGATACCAGAGCCGTTCCAGCATCAGGCCTTGTTTCCTGCATTGCCAAACTGAATGGCACGCAGTTGGGCATAGGTGCCGCGCTGCTCCATCAATGCTTCGTGGTTCCCGCGCTCGACGATATGACCTTCGTCGATCACCAGTATCTCGTCCGCCTTCTCGATGGTAGAGAGACGGTGGGCGATCACCAGCGAGGTACGGGCCTTGCAAAGCTCGTCGATAGCCGCCTGAATGTGGCGCTCGGATTCGGTATCGAGGGCCGAGGTGGCCTCATCCAGCAGCAGAACCGGCGCATCGCGCAGCAGGGCGCGGGCAATGGCAACACGCTGGCGCTGACCGCCGGAAAGGGATGCACCGTTTTCGCCAACCACAGTGTCATACCCGTTGCTCATCTTGCTGACAAACTCGTCGGCGTGAGCGATACGGGCTGCCTGCACGATCTGGTCGCGGCTGTATTTGTCTTCCGCCGCGTAGGCGATGTTGTTGGCCACCGAGTCGTTGAACAGGTGAACATGCTGGGAGACCAGCGCGTACTGCTTGCGCAGCTCGCTCAACTTGTATTCGCGGATGTTGATGCCGTCCAGCAGGATCTCGCCCTGATCGATGTCGTAGAAGCGGGTCAGCAGGCTGGCAATGGTACTCTTGCCAGAGCCGGAACGGCCCACCAGCGCCACCGATTTACCCGCCTCCACCTTGAAGCTGACGTTGTGCAGCGCCGGGGTGTCCTTGGTCGGGTAGGTGAAGGTGACGTTGCGAAACTCGATCTCGCCGCGGGCACGTTCCAGAGTACGGGTGCCGGTATCCTGCTCCGGCTCGGTGTCGAGCAGGCCAAACAGACTGTGGCAGGCGGTGATGGCGCGCTGGAACTGGTTGTTGACGTCGGTCAGGCTTTTCAGCGGTTTGAGCAGCATCATCATGGAGGTGATCATGACGGTAAACGTACCGGCAGTCAGGGTTGACTTGACACTGTCGATGGTCGCGACGTAGAGGAAGGCAGCCAGCGCGATGGATGCCACCATCTGCACCACAGGACTGCCGATGGCATCGGCGGCGACCATCTTCATGGTCTGCTGGCGCATGTTGTTGCTGACTTGGAAGAAGCGTTTCTCTTCCACCTTCTGGCCACCAAACATCAGCACCTCTTTGTGCCCTTTGAGCATCTGCTCGGTGGAGGTGGTGATATCCCCTACCGCCTGCTGGATGTGACGGCTGATCTGGCGGAAACGACGGCTGATAAGGCCGATGATGACCCCCACCAGCGGGCCAACCACCAAAAAGATCACCGACAGCTGCCAGGAGTGCCAGAACATCAGGCCGAGCAGGCCGGCCACGGTCGCCCCTTCCCGCACCAGGGTCACCAGCGTGGTGCTCGCCGCCGAGGAGACCTGACTGGCGTCATAGGTCACCTTGGAGAGCAGATGACCGGTATTCTGACGGTCGAAGAAGCTCATCGGCATCGCCACCATGTGATTGAACACCTGCTGTTGCAGACGCATCACGACGTGGTTGCCAACCCAGGCCATGCAGTAGTTGGAGAGAAAGTTGGCGACACCGCGCAGGGCCACGATGCCGAGGACGAAGAAAGGCATCCATTTCAAAACGGTGCTGTCGTTGCCATTAATGCCCTGATCGATCAGCGGCTTGATGGAGTAGACAAAGGTGGTATCCACGGCGGCGTAGCCCAGCATCCCGATGATGCCACCGACCAGGCCCAGCTTGCGATCACGGACATAACCGAGCAGGCGTTTGAATACTGGCCAGCTCTCTTGTGAGGTTTCTTGTTGCATGAATAGCCGTTAGTAATGGAAATGACGGGCTATTCTAGCCAAAGCGCAGGCTTACACCAAGCGCCGCCACCTATATCGCATTCCTCCACGGCAGAAATGGCGGATTATTGCTCAAACCACACTCGCGGTCGCCACCAGTCGTCACTGCGCCGGTACCAGGGCCCCACATCTCGCTCGGCGGTGACGCTCAAGCCCGTTGCGGTGGGTTCGACCAGCATCGCCCCTTGCTGACCGGTGATCCACTGGCGGGCATCCCGATAGCGGGCCACTACATCGGGACGGGGAAAGCCCCACTGATTCATAAAGCCGGCGCTGTGGATCACCTCCTGCGCCGCTACCGCCGCAACAAACGGGGGCGTGGAGGAGGTGCGACTGCCATGATGGGGGCTCACCAGCAAGGTGCTGGCCAACCCCTCTCCCTCCAGCGCTACCAGCCGTTGCTCGGCCTGCCGCTCGATATCGGCGCTCAGCAGCACGCTGCGCTGCCCATCGCTGATACGCACCACGCAGCCATCGTTATTGCGCCCGCCACCGGGGCGCTCGGGCCAGAGCACTGCAAACGAGAGCCCCTGCCAGCGCCACTGTTGCCCACGCTGGCAGAGCGTTGTTCCCTCACTGAAGGGGTAAGAGGAGAGCTCGTGACGCACCGGCATGGCGCTGAACAGTCGCTTGCGATTGCCGGCATGGTCCCGATCCTTGTGACTGATGATGAGGCGATCGATGACCCGGATCCCCAGATGGCTCAGCTGGGGCAGGATCACCGCGTCCGCCATGTTGTAGCCTCCGGGATAACGATCGCCGGTGTCATAGAGGATGGCACGCTCCCCCTTGCTGATCAGCACCGCCAGCCCCTGCCCCACATCCAGCACCCGCAGTTGCCAGCGGGCAGGTGTTGGCCAGAGCGCCAACAACAGCGCACACAGACCCGGTAGCAACAGCCAGCGTGCCGGGCGCCACTGCGCGGCGAACCAGAGCAGCAACAGCAGGGTGCAAAGCGGCAGCCACCAGCCGGGCAGTGGCCACCACAGTTGCAGTTGATCGGCTAGCCAGTTCAGGATCGTCAGCACCCACCCGATCCCCAGATCCGTCAGCCAGAACAGACCATAGGCGAGCGAGGTGGAGAGCGGCGCAAGCAGCACACCGATCAGGGCCAGCGGAATGATAGCGATACAAAAGAGCGGCACCGCCAACAGGTTGATCACCATGGCAAGGGGCGCTATCCCCTCGAACAACGCCAGCTGCAGCGGCAGTAGACCGAGCAGCAGCCAGAGCTGGATCTGCCAGAGCCCCGGCTTGTCGTAGACATATCCCACCAGCAGCAAGATGGCCACCGCCAGAAACGAGAGCCAGAAGCCGGCCGAATAGAGGGAGAAGGGATCCCAGAGGGTAAGCACAACAAAGGCCCACAGCCAGATGCGCCAGGCCGGCCACTCTCGCCGGCTCCAGCGCAGCACACTCCACACCAGCACCATGATCAGGGCCCGCTCGGTCGCCACCGCAAACCCGGCCAACGCGCTGTAGACGGCGGCAAACAGCAGGGAGGTGATGATGGCGCCGCGCAGACCAAACAACCTGCCCAACCACCACCCGAGCACCGCCACCAGCGCGATGTGTTGCCCTGAAATGGCGATGATATGGGTCAGGCCGCTGCCGCGAAACAGCTCCCACTGGGCATCCGTGATGCCGCTCTGCTCGCCAAAAGTGAGCGCCGCCAGCAAGGGGGCATAGTCAAGCGGACGCCAACTCTCGGTCGCGGCCCCCAACCAGCGTTCACGCCACCCCGCTGGTGCCTGTTGAATGTCGATCACCCGCCGCAAATTGCCAGTGGCAGTGATCCCCTTGCCCAGCAGCAGACGCCGCCCATCCAGCCCCGCCTCGTTGGCCAGACCGTGAGCCGGTTTCAACGAGGTCACCAGGGTGATCCGGCTACCTACCGTCATGGCGGGCAATGCCTGATAGGCATTGACCCGGATCAGGGGCTCAGGTGTCACCGGTTGCTCGTCGAGGGTGCTCACCCGCAGCAGCAGCCGGACAAATTTATCCCCCTCGGGCTCTGCACTTTGCAGCTCTGCGGTTATCATGTGGCTCGTCTGATCGCCCAACCGCTCCAGCCAGGCCAGCCGATAGGCAAGATTGGCCTGCATCCAGAGGATGCCGAGCAGAAGAAACAGCCACAGCCAGGCACGGCAATATGCAAGGGGGATCAGCAGGGACAGCAACAGGCCCCCCCATGCGAGTGAAGGTAACCATGGCCAGAGCAGTGAGGAGCTTGCCCCTAGGGCAAACGACAACAGACGCAGATCCATGGAGCAAGTATTTAGCAAGGTTTCAATATGCCCAAACGACTCATTAAACGCTGGATGCCCGATCAGCAAACCCTGAAAGAACACAAGCACCTGCGGCTGTTCGGCAAACTGCTGCTCGATGCCAACCTCTGGCACCTCAACCGCCGCTCGGCCGCCGGGGCATTTGCAGTGGGCCTCTTCATGGCCTGGGTGCCGCTCCCCTGCCAGATGCTGTTGGCCGCCGGTGGCGCCATCCTGTGCCGGGTCAATCTGCCGCTCTCGGTGGCGCTGGTCTGGCTCTCCAACCCCTTTACCATGCCGCCCCTGCTCTATGGCGCCTATCTGGTGGGTTGCCAGTTGCTGGGACATTCGGCGCAGCAGATAGAGATTGAATTCACTTGGGAGTGGCTGGTCTCGGTACTGGGCACAGTGGCACCGCCGCTGTTGCTGGGCTCGCTGATCCTGGCCCTGCTCAGTTCCCTTATCGGCTACACCCTGATCCGCACCTTCTGGCGGATCAGCACGGTGCGCCAGTGGCAAAAACGCAAGATGGCACGCCCATGCTGAGTCGCTGGTTTGCCCGCTTCAAGCTAGATCCCGATACCCTGCGCCAACAGAAGTGGTTTGCCCTGTTTGGTGAGCGACTGCTTGCCCCAGCCCTCTGGCAAGGGGGCACTCGCGCCCTGAGCGGCGCGGTGGCGGCCGGGATCTTCGCCTGCTGGTTCCCCATCCCGATGCACTCGCTTATCGCAGTCGGTCTGGCGCTGGCATTCAGCCTCAACCTGCCGCTGGCACTGCTGGCGGTCTGGTTCAACAATCCGCTGACCCTGCCATTCATGTATCTCTACGCCTATCGCACCGGCTGTCTGGTGCTGCACAAGACGCCGGAGCCTTTCCACCTCAGCTGGACCCTCCACTGGCTGGAGCAGGAGGCGGCCACCCTGGTGCCCCCCTTCCTGCTCGGCAGCCTGCTGCTGGCGGTACTCACCGCCCTGAGCGGCGGCGTCCTGACCGCGCTGCTGTTACAACTGCGCAAGCTGTGGCAAGGTGCCCGCCAACAGTGAGTCCCCCTTCCTATCGTTTGACGATCAGCCGTTGGCGATCAAAAAAGCCCGTCACCAAGGTGACGGGCTTTTTCATGGCATAGTGCCAGAGCGCAAGGTGATGCGATTACAGCACCTTGGCGATCGCCTCGCACAGGGGATCGATATTGGCGCGGGTAATACCGGCCACGCTGATCCGGCCTGAGCCGACGATGTAGATGGCAAATTCGCTCTTGAGGCGCTCCACCTGATCCTTGGTGAGACCGGAGAAGGAGAACATGCCGTTCTGCTCGCGGATAAAGCTGAAATCCTGGCTCACGCCGAGGGCAGCCAGCTTCTCTACCAGCAATTCGCGCATCTCGCGAATGCGCACCCGCATGGCAGCCACTTCTTCGACCCACTCGGCATAGAGAGCCGGATCGCTCACCACGGCGGTGACCACAGCGGCGCCGTGTGACGGCGGGTTGGAGTAGTTGGCACGAATGACTGTCTTGACCTGAGTGAAGGCCACATCGGCGATCTCTTTGGTCGCGCTGACCAGCGTGAAGGCGCCGACCCGCTCGTTGTAGAGGCCGAAGTTCTTGGAGAAAGAGCTCGCCACCAGCAGCTCGTCATGGCACTCGGCGAAGATACGCAGGCCTTCGGCATCCTCTTCGATACCACGGGCAAAACCCTGATAGGCAAAGTCAAACAGCGGCAACCAGCCGGCGGCAGCACTCTGCTTGGCCAGAGCGCGCCACTGATCGCTAGTGGGGTCGATACCGGTCGGGTTGTGGCAGCAGCCGTGCAGCAGCACCAGCTCACCCGGCCGCACTTCGGCCAGCGAAGCCTGCATGGCGGCAAAGTCGAGCCCCTTGGTGGCGGCGTCGTAGTACTTGTACCACTTGACGGTCAGACCGGCGGCCTGGAATACGCTGACGTGGTTGGCCCAAGTGGGATCGGAGATCCAGATGGTCTTGGCCAGACCGTTGCGCACCACGAATTCGGCCGCGATACGCAGGGCACCGGTACCGCCCGGCGCTTGCGCGGTCTTGGCGCGGCCACTGGCAACCAGCGCAGAGTGCTGCCCGAACAGCAGTTGCTGCACGATGCGGCCATATTCGATATTGCCTTCAATACCGAGATAGTTCTTGGTCTTCTCGTCGGTCAGCAGCTTCTGCTCGGCTTTCTTGACGCAGTGAAGAATGGGGGTGGCACCGGACTCGTCCTTGTAGATCCCTACGCCCAGATTGATCTTGTGGCTGCGAGAGTCAGCGCGGAAGGCTTCGGTCAGGCCCAGGATCGGATCCGCTGGGGCGGCAACAACCTTTTCAAACATGGTATTCCCTGTATTCCGTTGAGTTCGTTGGGTGGCAAAGCGGCTTGATAAACAAAAGCGCTCATCTGGCGAGCGCTTCGTCAACTCTTTATATCACCGCGTTCAATGGGGGAAAACCGCTTTTTGGCTCGCTTTCAGGCCAATTTCAACCAACGGCATGCCACGCTGGCGCCAGCGCACATACCTCGGCCGACAAGCCACCATTGGACTCAACCAAACCGCTACAAACTGCTAACAATGGCTTGGGGATCCGGCTCGGCTCCCACGGCCTAGCCTCAGTCAAAGGTTGGGCATACGCACTGAGAATGGGGGCCAGATCACGGGGCAACCACCAGCTGGCCGGACGACCCAAGCGCTGGGCAAGCGCCTGCAGCCGATCCACCCCTGCAGGGTCGAGGGCGGTGAGATGACTCCACAGCACATTGGGGGGCAAGGCGGCCACCACCTGCAGCAAAGCTAGAGGAGCCGATGGGGGAGCCCACACCAGCAAGGTGCCAGCATCAAGGGGCATTTCGGCAAAGGCGCCGACGCTATCTGTGGTGATCACCCGCTCGATACTCCCCTCCCCCCACAGGATCTTGCCAAGACCCGCCAGGGTGCGCTCGGGTAGGGCCACCTCCCCCAGCGCCTGCAACCAGGGGGCTGCGTCGATCAGGGTGCCGCCGCTAAAAAAGAGGCTGAACGGCTGGGCGGCGCGCAAGCGCAACAGCTGATCGGCACAGAGCCGGATCCCCTTGTCCTCGAAATCGATCTGTTCGTTGGGGGTGAAGTTCACCTCGCTCTTGCGATAGAGCGCCGCCAGCACCCGTTCGTTGACCTGCTCCCCCAATTGCCAGCCCTGAGCATGCAACCACTCCTCGGGCTCGGGAGGAGCGGTGGCGATCTCGGCCAGCATCAGCTCGCGGGTGAGATAGCGCCGCCCGGCCGGGGTGAGCTCATAGCTGTGGCTGCCATGGGCGAGCAGCAGCTGGTTATCCTTGAGCAGGCCCACCAGCGGTTGCCACTGGCGGCCACGGATCACCACAGGTGAGTGGCTCAGCAACTGCTGCGCCAGCGCCCGCCATTCGGGGTGACTAAAGTCGATCAATTACAATCCATCCCTGTCAGTGCTCAATCGGATAAACAGCCTGAAAAGGTACCGTTACAGGCCGATGACGCCAAGCCTCCCGCGCCAATTACGTGACCTCGCTCCCTGCAATTTTCCCCAAACAGAAGAGCCCACCGTGGGGTGGGCTCTTCCTTGGATAACACTCGACGCTTATTCGACGTTGAGGCGCAGCTCGGCGTCGTGCCAACCCAGTGGCAGGGTCAACAGCTGATCGATCAGATCCCGGCGATCGGATTTCTCCAGATAGGCGAGATAGAGCGGACGGCTCAGCGGCTGGCCCCCCTCCACCAGATGGAGCGCCCCCTTCTCGAGGAAGGGGCTGACCATCCGCCGTGGCAGGTAGGCAGCACCACCGTTGGCCAGCACGAACTGCAACGCCATGCTGGCGGAGCTGGAGTGCAGCACCGGGGTCTTTTGCAGGCTCTGCAACCGGCTGGATTGCGGCTCGAAGCTGGTGCCCCAGTCGAGGTGGATGTGCGGCATCTGCATCAGGTTGTCGGCATTGGCGGCCGGATCCCGGCTCACCAGCTCGAACACCAGCTCACCGATGGGATGCAGGGCAATCTCGTCGATCTTGGTGGGCTCGGAGAGCAGGGCCAGATCGAGCGAGCGCTCCAGCAACTGGCGGCAGAGATGCTCGCGGGAGGCTGTTTCCAGCCGCACCGCCAAACCGGGCGCCAGTGCATAGATGTGATTGAGCCAGTCGTTGAAATCGAGCTCCCAGAACACCGCGGGCGCGCCGATAGCCAACTGCTGGCTGAATCCCGGTGAGAGCGCCACATCCTGCTTGGCACGGCCAAGGGTGTGCAAGATGGCGTCTGCGTAGGGCAGCAGACGCTCACCGGAGGCTGTCAGGCGGATGTTGTTGCGATGACGGGCAAACAGACTGACACCCAGTTGCTGCTCTAGCTGGCGGATCCGGAAACTCACCGCCGACTGGGTCAGGTAGAGATTTTCAGCAGCCCGGCCAAAATGCCGGGTCTTGCTCACCTCGATAAAGGTCCGAAGCAGCTCGGTATCCATTAATCGATGGACTCGTCACTGCCACCGCCGCTGCCACCACCGACATCAAAGCTGCCGCCACCGCTGCTCTCTTCGCTGGCGCCGCCAACGACGGTGCAGAGGCGATGAACGCGCTTGGGACCGATCACCTTGAGGTACTTGAACCACACCTTGGCATGGGGGTTGGCACCGGCTTCGCCGGATTTGACCTGTTCGACGAAGGCGGACTCGACATCGTCACGGGGTGCCAGGTTGCCCTGGTAGAGTGCCAGCATGGCGGTACCATACTTTTCCAGACTGTCCGCTTCGGCCACAGTGAATTCGCCACTGCGACGCAGGCCACGGGGAAAATGTTTGAAGTCGTTGAAACGCTTGTCTGATTCGAAGCTCATAGTGCTCTTTTTTCTGGTTAGTTTGACCTTTGCGGGCAAGTATCATCAGGCCATCGCCGAGTGCAAAATCAATTTTCTCACTATGTTAATAAATATCTTTTATCGAAGTCACTTTGCCCCATCGCTGACGCCGATTTTGTGGCATAACACACAAAAAACGTTGATAAATAATAAACTTATGTAAACGTGCAGCCAATTTGCACGTCACTTTTTGGACTGTGCAGGCAAAAATAAAGCGCCATACGGCGCTTTATTTATCACATCAGGTGAACCAGCTGAACCTTTGGTTCAAACATGCTTACTCAATCATGGCCGGTTGGGCCAGGTTGTCGGCACGCCACAGACGGTAGCGCACTTCATACTCCTGCGGCACGTAGATCACGAACGGCAGTTTTGAGTTGTAGTTCACGAAGAAGCCCTGACCGTAGATCTGGACGAAGGTCTCTTTCTGCTGGTTATCGGGGCACATCATCAGGGTGCTGATGGGGTCGGAGACCTTGCCCAGTTTCAGGTAGTTGTAGCCCCAGCCTTTGACGCTGTGCTGTTCCAGGTTGCCTGCAAAACGCGGTACGTTGCAATCAACCATCATCTTTTTGCCGACCTGCAGCTCGACCATCATGTCGGCTTCTTTTTCGACTTCAGGCAGGCGGATCACCACACGTTCCTGATTCACGTCAGCGGCTGGGAACATGCTGATATCAAATTTTTTCGGCTCGGCGGCGAAGGCATGGCCACCCAGCAACAAGGCGCCCAGCAGGCTAAAACGCAATACGGTTTTCATCTGTACCTCATGGGGGTTGGTTCAACGCCGCTAGACTAACCGCTCTGCCGATTTCATGCCAGCGATCTGCTACGTAAAAACTGCGTAAAATGATGCAGATCCGGCACACCATGACGTGATCTGGCTATTTTCTGACAGGGCGCACACTCCCGTTACGGGAACCTGAAACAAAAAGCGAGGCCAATTGGCCTCGCGTTGCATTCAAATGGCGCCAGTGTGCTATTTGGCCGCCTCTTGATGGGCCTTGATGACGGCCACCGCCTTGTCGGGGAAGTCACTGAACACCCCATCCACATCGGCCTGATAGAGGAAGATGTTAAGGAGATCGGTGAAGTCCTTGGCATAGGCCGGGATCTGCCCCTCATCCTGACGGAAGGTATAGGGGTGAACTTTCAGGCCCGCCGCGTGGGCTTCTTTTACCATGCCGGTGAAGACCGGTTTGCCCAAAATGCCCGGCTCGGTGACGATCATCGGCTTCCAAGGGCCAATCCCTTCGGCATAGCTGGCGATGGTTTTCATCGCCCCCGGCTTGAACATCCAGTCATAGTTGTAGGGGGTCGCCTTGCCCTTGGCATCGTAGACCATGGTCTCGTTCCAGTCGGTCTCGGCCATCAGCTGCACCAGTTTCAGATCCATACCCATGGCGGGCATCAGTTCGCTGTTGATGCGCTTGAGTTCATCGGCATCGAAGCACTGCAGATAGACCTTGTCATCCTTCCCGGTGTAGCCGTACTCCTTGAGCACCTTCAGCACCGCCTTGGAGATATCCTTGCCTTCGTGACGGAACAACCAGGGCGCCTTGATTTCCGGGTAGATGCCGATGTTCTTGCCGGTGCTCTTGTTGAGCCCCTGGATCATCTCGATCTCCTCCTGGAAGGTGTGGATCTTGAAGTCTGACTTCCAGAGCGGGAAACGGGCCGGATAGACCGGCACCTGCTTGCCATCCACCAGCTGGAACGGCTCGGTCATACGCAGGGAACGCACCTCGTCCAGGGTGAAATCCACCACATAGTAACGACCGTCCGGACGGGCACGGCCAGGGAAGCGCGCAGCCACATCGGTGATGCCATCGAGGAAGTGATCGTGCATCACCACCAGCTGGTCATCCTTGGTCATCACCAGATCCTGCTCCAGATAATCGGCCCCCATGCCATAGGCCAGCGCCTTGGACTCCAGGGTATGCTCGGGCAGGTAGCCGGAAGCGCCACGGTGGGCGATCACCACCTTGCCTTCATCGGCAGCCAACACGGGTAATGAGAGGGATGCCCCAAGGCTCAAGGCGATGAGGGAAACGGCGAGTTTTTTCATATGTGATGCTCTTTATTATTGTGTGTAGGTAATTGTTCTATCAGAGGTTTGTTGCACATTTACGGTGGAAAGCGGTGGGCAGCCGCGCACTGCCCACCGTCACTCATCAGCTCGCCTTGCGCAGAGCCTGATGGTATTGGTCAAGCCAGATCTGCAGCATCTGCTGCTCTGAATCGTTCAGGCGCAGCCCCAGCTTGCTGCGGCGCCAGAGGATATCGTCCAGTGAACAGGCCCACTCCCGCTCGATGAGATAACGCACTTCCGACTCGTAGAGGCCACCACCGAAGTGAATGCCGCGATCCTCTTTCAGCCAGAGACGGGCATGGGCGCCATAAGCTTCGGCAATGCGCAGGGCGCTGCGATCATCGAGCCAGTCAAACTCCAGCGCAAAGGCGCGGGCCAGCTCGCGTACCGAGCAGTCAAACTCGCCGCCGGGCAGCCGGCTGGTCGCAGTCCAGTCATCCCCCATCTGGCTAAACCAGGGCTTGAGCTTGTTGCAGGCGGCCTGTGCCAGCTTGCGATAGGTGGTGAGCTTGCCACCAAATACCGAGAGCAGCGGCGCGCCGTCAGACTCGCCAGAAAGTTCGAGGGTGTAGTCGCGGGTCACCGCCTGCGGCGAGTCTGACTCGTCGTCACAGAGCGGACGCACCCCGGCATAGGTCCAGATCACATCTTGCGGCGCAATTTGGCGAGTGAAGTGGGCGTTGACCACCTTGCACAGGTAGGTGATCTCGGCCTCGCTGATCTTCGCTTCCCGAGGGCTGCCGTGGTGCTCCACATCGGTGGTGCCGATAAGGGAGTAGTCCTGCTGATAAGGGATAACGAAGACAATGCGGTTGTCTTCGTTTTGCAGGATATAGGCCTCTTCGCGCTCGTGGATGCGCGGCACTATCATGTGGCTGCCTTTAATAAGGCGAATGCCGCGGGGGGATTTCTCGTGCAGGCTCTCGTCATAGAAGGTCTTGACCCAGGGGCCCGCCGCATTGACCAGACCACGGCAGGTGACGGTGAACTGCTCGCCCCCTTCCCGCTCCAAAGTGAGCGTCCAGTGTTTGGAACCGCGCACCGCCTTGATGCAGCGGGTGCGGGTCTGCACATCGGCCCCCTTGTCACGGGCCATCATGGCGTTAAGCACAACCAGCCGGGCATCATCGACCCAGGCGTCCGAATATTCAAACCCCTTATTGATCCCTGCGGTCAAGCCATCTTGCGGGAGGAAGCGCACACCACAGCTCCCCTTGAGCTTGTCGCGCTTGGCCAGATTGTCATAGAGGAAGAGACCGGCGCGGATCATCCAGGCCGGACGCAGGTGCGGGCGGTGCGGCAGGCGAAAACGCATGGGACGGGCGATGTGAGGTGCCATACCGAGCAGCACCTCCCGCTCCGCCAATGCCTCTTTCACCAGCCGGAATTCGTAATGCTCGAGATAGCGCAAACCGCCGTGGATCAGCTTGCTGGAGTTGGACGAGGTGGCAGAGGCGAGATCTTGCGCCTCAAACAGGGCAACCTTCAGACCCCGTCCTGCCGCATCGGCTGCGATGCCGACCCCGTTGATGCCGCCACCGACGACGACCAGATCATAATGTTCGCTCATGTTCACCTACTTTCATTTTTATGATTGCTATAACAGCAATGTTTGATTTCGCTCATTTTAGAACATGAAAATACAACAAACGAACATTTTATGATGAAAGTGTGATCGCCACAGCCCGCCAGAGGTGGCAAAGGGGACAGGTCAGCGGAGCAAATGGCGTCGGGCCAACATCGGCGGGTTAATAGCCAAAAAAACCAGATTGAATAGTGGTTTTGGCAATACCCATAAAGGGGTGAGATGAGTGCAGGAATGGGAGACAAAAAAGAAAGGAGGCCGCCCTGACGGGCGACCGGCACAGCCTTGGCGTGTTTCGCCGTCAGCAGATGTGGCAGGCGATCTGGTGTTGCGCCATCAATCGCGCCAGCTTTTCCGGTGGCTCCTGATCGGTAAAGAGGGCGTGGATCTGGCTGAGATTGCCCAGATTGACCATGGCATTGCGACCGAACTTGGTGTGGTCGGCGGCCAGGAACACCTGACGGGAGTGGGCGATGATGGCCTGGGCGATCTTCACCTCGTGATAGTCGAAATCGAGCAGGGAGCCGTCGTTGTCGATCCCCGAAATCCCGATGACGCCATAGTCCATGCGAAACTGGCCGATAAAGTCGCGGGTCGCCTCCCCCACGATGCCGCCATCGCGGTTACGGATCTCGCCGCCGGCAATGATGACGGTGAAGTCATCCTTGGCCGTCAAAATGCTGGCCACGTTGAGGTTGTTGGTGACGATGCGCAGCTCGCGGTGATCGAGCAGGGCGCGGGCGATCGCCTCGGTGGTGGTGCCTATGTCGATAAAGAGCGATGAGCCGTCGGGAATATTGGCCGCTACCTCGCGGGCGATGCGCTCTTTCTCCTTAAGTTGCATCACTTTACGGGCGCTGTAGGCGGTATTGACGGTACTCGAATGCAGGGAGGCACCGCCATGATGGCGCCGGATCTTGTTCTGTTCGGCGAGATCGTTCAGATCCCGGCGAATGGTCTGGGGGCTGACGTCAAAGTGGGTCACCAGATCGTCGGTCGAGACAAATCCCTGCCGCGTCAGGACGTCCAGGATCTCCAGATGTCGTTGGGTTTGCTTCACGCTTGCACTCCGATGATGAGACAAAAAAAGGCCCCGGCAGATGCGGGGCCTTTTGGCAGTTTACCTGATCCCCTTTGGGATCAATAAGCTGAGGATCACGTTTTATGCCTTATGGGCAGCCGCTTTTTTGGCCGCAACAGCAATGTTCTCGTGCTTGAGGGTCATCGCCAGCAGGATGATGGAGAGCACGCAGGAGACGGTCAGCACCATGAAGCCGCCGTCCCAACCGAAGTGGTCAACGGTATAACCCAGCATGGCGTTGGCTGCCACGGCGCCGCCCAGATAACCGAACAGACCGGTGAAACCTGCCGCAGTACCGGCTGCTTTCTTCGGTGCCAGCTCAAGGGCATAGAGGCCGATCAGCATGACAGGGCCGTAGATCAGGAAGCCGATAGCCACCAGCGCCATCATGTCGATGGTCGGGTTGCCGGCCGGGTTGAACCAGTAAACCAGCACAGCCAGGGTCACCAGCACCATGAACAGGATACCTGCCGGGGCACGGCGGCCCTGGAACATCTTGTCAGAGATCCAGCCACACAGCAGGGTGCCCGGAATACCGGCCCACTCGTAGAGGAAGTAAGCCCAGGAGGAGTTGTCGACGGTGAAGTGCTTGGCCTCTTTCAGGTAGGTTGGCGCCCAGTCCAGCACACCGTAACGAATGAGGTAAACGAAGGCGTTGGCAATCGCGATGTACCACAGCAGTTTGTTGCGCAGCACGTACTTGACGAAGATCTCCTTGGCGGAGAACTCCTGCTCGTGGCTCTCGTTGTAATCCTTCGGATAGTCGTTCTTGTACTCCTCGATGGGAGGCAGACCGACCGATTGCGGGGTATCACGCATCACGAAGAAGGCGATCACTGCGATGGCAGCCGCCGCTGCAGCAGGCACATAGAAAGCGCTGCGCCAGTCGTTGAACCAGCCCATCCCGAGGATAAACAGCGGGCCAATCATGCCACCACCCACGTTGTGTGCCACGTTCCAGACCGCAACCACTTCGCCGCGCTCTTTCTGTGACCACCAGTGCACCATGGTGCGACCGCAGGGCGGCCAGCCCATGCCCTGTGCCCAACCGTTCAGGAACAACAGCACAAACATGATGGCAATACTGGAGGTGGCCCAGTGCATGGTACCCATCATGAACATGATGGCAGCCGAGAGCAGCAGACCGGCGGAGAGGAAGTAACGGGCGTTGGAGCGGTCAGAGACGTTCCCCATCAGGAACTTGGACAAACCGTAAGCGATGGAGACCCCGGAGAGCGCGAAACCGAGATCACCACGGGAGAAGCCCTGCTCGATCAGATAGGGCATCGCCAGACTGAAGTTTTTCCGTACCAGGTAGTAGCCGGCGTAACCGAAGAAGATCCCGAAAAACACCTGCCAACGCATGCGTTTGTAGAAGGGGTCGACCTTGTCAGCCGGGAGCCTGTCGATGTGCGCCGCAGGCCTGAAGAGACTAAGCATGTTCTGCTTCCTTATTGTTGTTATGGGCGGTTGAGGATGCCCTGACCATTCCAACGAATCATGTGAGTCCGCTGATTCGTAAGCGAGCCTATTGTGCTCATATGCGCTCATTTAATCTGTGATGCATGCTCAAATATTGCAGTTTTATTACAAATAAAAGCTCCAAATGAGAAATCACTCAGCAAGCGCCAGCCCTTGTGTGGCAAGGGCTGCAAGCTACCCCATAAGTGGTAACTGGCGGTTATCAAGATGCTTTACGTCACATTTTCTTAGCAATGAGTGGGATCTTGTCCACATTTCCTATGGAGGGGGGATGGTGAAATTATTGGGAAGGGTTATTTTCTGTCACGACCGATAACGAGCGCAAACGAGCATAACGTTTGCGCAAGACGCAAAAACAACAAGGAAACGTTTTCGGCGACAACGGATAGACACAAAAAGATAAAACGGAACATCAAACCTCTACGGGTGGATATAAGGAACAAAAGTATGAGCATACAAAGACCCAATACCCTGCTTGGCGAGTGCATCGCCGAGTTTATCGGAACCGGCCTGCTGATATTTTTCGGCGTCGGATGTGTGGCGGCACTGGTGCTGGCAGGCGCCAACTTCGGGCAGTGGGAAATTTCCATTACCTGGGGTCTGGGTGTGGCCATTGCCATCTATGTGACCGGCGGCATTTCAGGTGCCCACTTGAACCCGGCTGTAACCCTGGCGCTGATGACCTTCTGCGGTTTCGACAAGCGCAAGGTGGTGCCCTACATCATCGCCCAGATGGCCGGTGCCTTCTGCTTCGCGGCCCTTGTCTATTTCCTTTATGGTAACCTTTTCACCCAGTGGGAAGTGACCCATAACGTAGTGCGCGGTAGCGTCGAGAGCCTCGGCACCGCCGGGATCTTCTCCACCTACCCCAATGCCCTGCTGACCAATATGCAAGCTTTTGCCGTCGAGCTGGTGATCACCGCCGTCCTGATGCTGGGCATCATGGCGCTGGGTGACAACAACAACGGCGCTCCCAAAGGTTTCGCAGCCGCTCTGCTGATCGGTATCCTGATCGCGGTGATCGGTGCCTCCCTTGGCCCGTTAACCGGTTTTGCCATGAACCCGGCCCGTGACTTTGGTCCGAAACTGTTCGCGTTCTTTGCTGGCTGGGGTGATGTTGCCCTGACCGGTGGTCGTGACAACCCCTACTTCTGGGTTCCGATCCTTGGCCCCATCGTTGGCGCCCAGATTGGTACCGCTCTGTATGTCAAAGTGCTGGCTCCCTGCGTCCCGGGCAACCGTGTTGCCGCCACCGAGCAAGCAGCCCAAACCGCCAAAGAAGAGGCCGCCGCCTAAGAGCGCCCCTCCCCAACGTGTAAAAACGTGGAAAATAGAAACGTGGAGAACATCATGTCTGCTGAAAAGAAATATGTCGTCGCTCTGGACCAGGGTACTACCTCTTCCCGCGCCATCGTCTTTGATCAGGATGCCAATATCGTTGGTACCTCCCAGCGCGAATTCACCCAGCACTACCCGAAAGCGGGCTGGGTAGAGCACGACCCGATGGAGATCTGGGCAACCCAATCCTCCGTCTTCACCGAAGTGCTGGCCAAGACTGGCCTGCGCAGCGAAGAGATCGCCGCCATCGGTATCACCAACCAGCGTGAAACCACAGTCGTGTGGGAAAAGGCCACTGGCAAACCCATCTACAACGCCATCGTCTGGCAGTGCCGCCGCACCGCAGCCATCTGTGAAGAGCTGAAAGCACGCGGTCTGGAAGAGTACGTCCGTGAAAACACCGGTCTGGTGCTGGACGCCTACTTCTCCGGTACCAAGGTGAAGTGGATCCTCGACAACGTCGAAGGTGCCCGTGAGAAGGCAATGAACGGCGAGCTGCTGTTCGGCACCATCGACACCTGGCTGGTCTGGAAGATGACCAACGGTGAAGTGCACGTCACCGACCCGACCAACGCCTCCCGTACCATGCTCTACAACATCCGCGACCTGAAGTGGGATCAGCGCATGCTGGACGAGCTGGGCATCCCCATGTCCATGCTGCCGGAAGTGAAACCCTCTTCCGAGGTGTATGGCTACACCACCCGTGGCGGTGGCTCCCGCATCCCCATCGCCGGTATCGCCGGTGACCAGCAGTCAGCCCTGTTCGGCCAACTCTGCTTCGAAAAAGGGATGGCCAAGAACACCTACGGCACCGGCTGCTTCATGCTGATGAACACAGGTAGCGAGCCGGTTCGCTCCAGTAATGGCCTGCTGACCACGGTCGCCATCGGCCCGAAAGGGGAAGTGAATTATGCCCTCGAGGGTGCTGTATTTATGGGCGGCGCTACCATCCAGTGGCTGCGTGACGAGCTCAAGATCATTCACGATGCCCGCGACACCGACTACTTCGCTTCCAAGGTTGGCGATACCAACGGCGTCTATCTGGTACCGGCCTTCGTCGGTCTGGGTGCCCCCTACTGGGATCCGTATGCTCGCGGCACTATGGTCGGCCTGACCCGCGGTGCCAACCGCAACCACATCATCCGTGCCGCGCTGGAATCCATCGCCTATCAAAGCCGCGATGTGCTGGATGCGATGCAGCAGGACTCCGGCATCAAGCTGGCAGCCCTGAAAGTAGATGGTGGCGCTGTGGCCAACGACTTCCTGATGCAGTTCCAGTCCGACATGATGCACACCCCGGTGGTGCGCCCGACCCGTATCGAGACCACCGCCATGGGTGCCGCCTTCCTGGCAGGTCTGGCCGTCGGCTTCTGGAAAAGCTCGGACGAGCTGGAAGACAAGTTCAGCGTGGATCGTGAGTTCATCCCGCAGATGGACCGCGACGACCGTGCCAAACGCTACAGCGGTTGGAAGAAAGCGGTCGAGCGTTCACGCCGCTGGGCTGAAGAGGATTGATCGGGCACCCGACATTCCGTTGAGATAAACAACAAAGAGGCCGACCGCAATGTCGGCCTCTCTTTTTATGCTTTCCCTTGCCGCTTTCTGCCCCCTTCCCCGCTAACTGCTCCCTCCCTTTTTCTGCCGCCCTCTGTTATTACCATCCGTCACAACGCAATTGAGTTCTCTATCTATAATCATCATCTGGGTCGCATATGCGACCTTATTTATGAGGAGAGCGATATGGAGAGGGCGATACACCGTTTTACACTGCACTCACTCTGGTCAGGGCTCGGGATCCGCACCCGGATCCTCGCTGGCGTGGCGATACTGATGGCCATTGCCATCAGCTGCATCACCTTGATCCTCGAGCAGATATCCCACAGTCAGGCCCAGCAGCGGGTCGAACGCTACGAGCTGCCAAGCAGCGTGGATCGCATTGCCAACCAGCTGACCGCCCAGCTTATCCAGCACCTGACCGAAGCGCAGGCGCTGGCCAGCAACCGTTTTGTCATCGACTGGCTGACCGCTGGCATGCCAGAGCAAGAGTGGCCCGCCATGGAACGCTACTTTCAGGATCTGCAACGGCGGATCGGCGGCAACGTCTTTATCGCCCCCCGCCAGAGCAGCACCTTGATCAACTTCAGCGGTGGCCCCACCGCCCAGAAATCGCTGAGCGAATCAGACCCGAAAGATGGGTGGTTTTTCGGCTTTCTCATACGCAGCAAACCCTATGAGCTGAACCTCGACATCTCCGATTTTGACAAGCGCGCCTCCCTCTATATCAACACCGCCGTCACCCACGAGGGCAAAACCCTGGCGGTGGCAGGCACCTCCATCGACATGAGCGCCCTGAGCAAACTCATCAGCGGCTACCGGATCGGCAAGAGTGGTCAGGTCTATCTGGCGGACATGGAGGGCAATATCGAGATCCACCCCGAGCAGGAGGTGGAGGGGGCCGCCCACCACCAGCAATCCTTCCTCGATACCGTCAAACGGCTTATTCCCAATGCTCGGGAACAGGTGGCCGTAGAGGCGCTAACACTGGAGGGGCAAACCTACCTCATCGCGGTGCGTTACATCCCCACCCTCAACCGGCTGCTGATTGGCGAGATCAACAGCGCCGAGCTGGAAGAGGGACTGCAGGAATCCCGCCAGCTCATCATCATGGTCTCGCTCGCCATCGGCGGGATCGCCATGCTGGCCTCCGCCTGGCTGGCTCACTCCATCAGTCGCCCGATTCGTCAGGCAGCCGATGGCATGCACCACATCACCGCCGATCGGGATCTGGCGACCCGCCTCGACTTCTCTGACGAGTCGGAGCTGGGCATGATGGCCCAGAGTTTCAATCAGCTGATCCAGAGCCTGAACCAGAGCTTCTCCCGCTTCCAGCAGTCAGGCAGCGCCCTTTCCGCGCAGTCGTCCCAATCCATGCAGCAGGCCCAGGCACTGGCAGGAGAAGCGTGCCAGCAGGCCCAGAGCATTCAGGAGCTGACCACTGTGGTCACCACCATCGGCGACAACGCCGAGCAGATCGCCAGCCGATCTGAGGGGGTCAACGACGTGACCCAACGCATCGCCAACCATATGCTCAGCATCGAGCAGGATGTGACCCAGAGCGCCGCGCAACTCGACAGCTTGCGCAGCAGCATCGGCAGCTCCTCGGCCCTGCTCGATGAAGTGGTGAAAGACAGCAACAACATCACCCAGATCATGAACCTCATCCGCGATGTCTCGAACCAGACCAACCTGCTCGCCCTCAATGCGGCTATCGAAGCGGCCCGGGCGGGGGATATGGGACGGGGCTTTGCGGTGGTGGCCGACGAGGTACGCCAACTGGCGGTGCGTACCCAGACCGCCACCAAGGATGTGCAGGATCTTATCTTGCGCCTGCAGGAGGGAACCCGGCAGGCCAGCAGCTCGATGGCAGACTCCCGCAACCTGAGCGAAGAGGGATACAACCGGATGAATCAGGCCAGAAAGGTGCTGGTTGATGCCACCAGCCAGATCAACCAGACCGCCCTCGAGATCAACGAGATCAGCGCGCTGGCGCAGGCGCAGAATCAACAGATGGGGCAAGCCAGAACGGCGCTGGACGAGCTGGCCATGGTGGCCGAACACCAGCGGGAACACGCGCAGGAGAGCAATGCCGCCAGCCGCGAACTGTTCGAACTGGCCAAGGCCATCGACGAGCAGATCCGCCAATACCGGATTGGCTAGACCCGGCGCGTCCCCCTCTCCCTCTCAATAACCAAGACGCCACCACAGGGTGGCGTTTTCATTTTGCAAATCATTTTGCCTGCGCTCTCGAAACGGGAATGACGACAAAACTCGCAAGACATTGATAATTAACATTAAAAAATGTGGAACGGCCATTGCTTAGTGATACCAGACTCAACAGAGGGATATCGCCATGAAACCGACTACCACTCAAGCGCCCGTAGCTCACGTCGCCACTCAAAAAGAGACACTGACCCCCCGCGAAGGCACCTTCCTGATGATGGTGGCCCAGCTGGTGGTGCTCACCTGCATCGTACTGGCCGCCACCGTCGGCGGCCTCTCCTGGCAGTGGACCCTGCTGCTGGCCATTCCGCCGGTGATCGGCGGCGCCCTGCTCAGCCGGGTATGGGGCAAACTGCCCCAGTAACTCCGCTTCAGCTCACACACCTTCCCGAACCGGCGGCCGACCCTCAAGTCGGCCGTCTGTTTATCTGCCGGCTGGCTAATGCTGATGGGCCGCAACGAAGGCGCGGCTTGTTCTTCGCCAAGCAAACCGCAGCGACGAACCATTCAAACAAACCGAACAAACCAACCTGAACTACAGGGTATGGCTGCCCAGCTGCTCTTTGAGAAAATCGAGCCAAACCCGCAGCCGGATATCCCGCTGGGCATCGGAGTAGAAGACCGCGTTGATGGGGCGCGAGGCGCCACTGTTGCTGCGGGCCAGCACCTCCACCAGCGCGCCGCTCTCCCGATCCGGCCCGGTCATGAAATCCGACAGACAGACGATCCCCTGCCCAGCCAGCGCGAGCTGACGCAAAGTTTCGCCGCTGCTGGCACGCAGGCTGGGGGTAATGGCAAAGCGATCCCCCTGCTCGGCACTGAGCAGCGGCCAGTGGTTGAGGTGATCGGGATGCAAAAAGCCAAGCAACTCGTGACCGCTCAGCAGATCCGCCGGTTGGCGCGGGGTGCCGCGCTCGCTCAAATAAGCGGGAGAGGCCAGCAGCCGCAACCGCGAACGGCCCAGCGGCAGCGCGCGTAGGGAGGAGTCGGTCAGCTCGCCGATGCGGATGGCCATGTCCACCCGCCGCTCCATCAGATTGATAAAGCCCTCCGAGCTGTGCAGCTGTAGCTCGATGGCAGGGTAGCGACGGCGAAACTCGCCGATGAGCGGCACCAGCCGGTGCAGGATAAAGGGGGTAGCGGCATCGACTCTCAATACCCCTTCGGGTTGTTCCCGGCGCATCAGCAGATGCCCCTCCGCCTCGCTCATCTCGGTCAGGATCTTCACCGCCCGCTGATAGAACCAGCTCCCCTCCTCGGTCAGACTGACCCGGCGGGTGGTGCGATTGAGCAAAACGGTGGAGAGCTTCTCCTCCAACCGCTTGATGCCACGGCTCACCACCGAGTTATCCATACCGAGGTTCTCTGCCGCCTGGCGAAAACTGCCCGCCTCCACCACCGCCACAAACAGGGTCAGTTCATCAGAATGGGTCTTCATTGCTGTTATCCGGACAAGAGTAATGGGCCTTTATAGGCGCAGCCGCTGTGGATTAGCAAGCGTGCTCAGAGAGACGATCTTGTTTTTCGAAGAGAAATAACCAGAGAGAATCACTATCGCTCATCCTGTTTAATCAGTAGAATGCCATCAGGAGGAATCGTATGAAGCCAGATCATCAAGGAGATACATTAATGGAGTTTGAAGAACGGCTGGCTATTGCCCATCAACTACTGGCTGATAGTGGCCTCAAGGAATTTCACTACAATCCGTGGCTGTTCAAATTGCTGCGTAAACTCGGCGTCCCCGTCAAGCCGCCTTATTACGCGGGCTGGCTTACCAATTTCCTCTGTTCCGGCCTCTATATTGCGCCGTTATGGGGTCTGATTATGTGGACATTCGTCTGGCATCCAGAGGGAAGGGATCTTTTATCAGCCCTGTTCAACACAGCCATGTTCGCTGGCGTATTTGGTCTTTTCACCTTAATTGGACTCTGGCTCAAGCGCCGGCAGCTTGGATTGACCCCATGGGAGCAGTTGGATCACCAGCACATCAGTGAAGGCACAGAGAAGAAGGTCAAAGCTCCTGCTGCCGATTGAAACTGGGTGCAATACAGGTTCTGAAGAGCACACTTTCACAGACTCGGACTCTCACCTTGCCAGATTTCGTTAAATTTTTTATCAGCTTTTCAATTAACTGCCTCATCCAAACCGCCATTGGCCTCTTGGTTCTCGCCTACAGGCTTTTCCGCCACCACAATGGCAACTGGCGCAGCTATCGACGAAGCTGGGATCCTCTCCCTCTATTTGCCTCCATTTTCCTTGGCATGGTGATCGCAAAAAAGCTTCATCCGGCCATCACGGCAGCCTTGTAGTGATTGGTCATAGCTTGGACAACGTTCACTGCCACAGATAACCGAACAATTCACTAGATGAACAAACAGTTGAGTGCCTACAGCAAGATATGAAGAACTCTCATCACTCAGAGCGTCCTTCTGTTAGTAAATGAGGAGGGACAAATAAGCATCTGCTAACTTAATTTCTTGATCTGACCATTGCAAGGAAGGCCTCAAATGGAATAAAATTCACATCCATGGTTTTTTGGAAAAACCATAATTTTTTGCTCTTTGAAAAAAATTAATTTAATTAATCAAAACTTATTGGATTTTCAGTAAATCATGCATCTTCACCCTAATTTAAATAATGGTTTTTATTAAGAAATGAAGTGGGGGCATGATTATAATTTACTTACCTTTTATTTATTTTGATCGGGGGTTGCATGGAAAATAAAAGTATACTTGGATGGTCTTTTGGTTTCTTAACCTCACTTCTTGGGGCCGGCTGGGCAGTATTTACATACGTTGTACCAGACCCATCAGTTTTGGGAATGGAAGCAATCAACTGGAAAAACGTCCTTTTATTTACCTCTTCCTTAGTTGCCATATCTTGGGTCGCTGTGTATTTTTTCCTTCAAAAACTCCCTTCCGTCATTCGTCACCTATCGATTGTAATTCTATATTCAGTGACGGCATTTAGCTTTTTCTGGGTGGGAACAAAATACCAAGACCCATTATTTGGAAGTTCGGAGCAAGAAGCTGTTTACGCCTACAATGACAGTGCAACTATTCTTGGAAAACGTATAGAAACCATCGAGAACATCTCGATCCAACTGCGTGGATGTCAGAAGGTAATGGGAAAAATTGCGTGCAAATTAGATCTTCTAAATAATAATGCAGATCGGGATGTTTCTTTTTCTGGTGATACTCGCGCCTTTGATGACGTAAGCAATGAGATGGAGCTTGACTCATTAGTTATAGGCTCATCAAATGTATCAACATATAAAACCTTCGCTTTGCCAAAAGGTGTAAAAACAACCGTAATGATTGCATTTAAACTGACTAATGAAAACTCCCAGAAGTTAACCTCACTACGCATAAAACTCTCTGGCTTAAATGGAGTCAGGAAAGGTGTGAAATTTGATGGCGTTCCATTAGTTTAATTGAATTGAATTGAATTGAATTGAATTGAATTGAATTGAATTGAATTGAATTGAATTGAAGTGGTGTTAACCTGTATAACACCACTTCATAATAATTAATATAAGCTCAAGCGTGAACAGTGCTGGAATAATCTGCATAGTTATCCCCATTGCTGCTCTCCCCTCAATACTGTTTTGCAACCAGCGCCCTGTTTCCAGCAAGTCACGGCAGGCATACTGACCCTTCGTTTTTGCCAAGGAGGTTCAGATGTCATCACCCGTGATTGTGATTGCCCAGCTTGAAGCCAAACCCGAATTCGCCGCCCAGTTTCGCGCCGCCCTTGAGCCACTGATTGCGGCCACCTTGCAAGAGGCGGGCTGCCAGCGCTATCAGCTGCATCAGGATCTGGACAATCCAAACAGCTGGATGCTCTACGAGGTGTGGGAGAGCGAAGCGGCCCTCACCACCCATCAGGGCCAACCCCACTTTACCAAATTTGTCGCCAAGGCCGAGCCCTGGTTTGCCAGCAGCACCATTCGCCGCTATCAGCCACTGGGCGCCTGATTGGCCCTAGAGCCTGTTTCTGTTCAGCCCATCAAGGGCCAACCACCACCCCATTGAGGAACGAGATGATCAATATGCCACCCATGGGTCTGGGCACTTTCCGCCTGAAGGGCGAGCCGCTGCTTGCCACCCTGACCAACGGTCTGGAGCTGGGCTATCGCCATATTGATACCGCCCAGATCTATGACAATGAAGCCGAGGTCGGCGCCGTGCTGACCCGCAGTACTGTTGCCCGTCACGAGATCTACCTGACCACCAAGGTGTGGACCTGCGAATTCGGGCCGGGCAAGGTGATCCCGAGCCTTGAGGTGAGCCGCGAAAAACTGGGCACCGACTATCTGGATCTGACGCTGATCCACTGGCCCTCCCCCAAAGATGAAGTGCCGATGGCGGTCTATCTGGAGCAGTTGGCCGAGGCCAAGGCCCGGGGCCTGACCCGGGAGATCGGGGTCTCCAACTTCACCGTGGCCCAGCTCAAACAGGCTATCGAGATTTTGGGGCCTGGGGCCATCGCCCACCAGCAGATCGAGGTTCATCCACTGCTGCAAAACCGCAAGGTGGTCGAGTTCTGCAAGGCCCACGGTATCGCCGTCACCGCCTATATGCCGCTCGCCTATGGCAAGGTGCTGAGCGAGCCGCTGCTGATGGAGATTGGCCAGCGCCACTGCGTCTCGGCGGCCCAAGTGTCGCTGGCCTGGCTGCTGGCTCAGAATATGGCGGTGATCCCGAGCTCCACCAAGCGGGAGAATCAGACCGCCAATCTGGCCGCTCTCGATATTACCTTGAGCAGCGAGGAGATAGCCGCCATCGCCACGTTGGATCGGGGCGAGCGCTGCGCCAATCCCGACTTTGCCCCTGCATGGGACTGACGCGAAAGGAGTGAGACTAACGCGAAAGAAAGGCTGGCTCGCCAGCAAGCCAGATAAAACAGGGAGAGCATCATGCTCTCCCTGTCTCTTTTCTTGCCTCACGCTTTGCAGCGCTTGCTGAACGTCCAGTCGCCACATTGATGCCAGATACAGCCCCGCAATCAGGGCGCGTTCTGGCAAAGGGCGGGATCGAACACTTGCTTCCAGTCTGATTTCATATCGACCACCACCCAACCTCGTGCTTTTGCCTGCGCCAGCCCGTCGATCAGTTTGCCACTGGCAGGAGGATGGCTGTCGTAGACGTATTCGCGCTTGGCATCGGTGTGGTGCACCAGCAGGCCGAAAGTGTGGTAATCCGGGTTGGTCGAAGTGTATTGCAGCATGGGCACGTCGCCATCGCTGTTACCAAAGGCGCCGACCGGACGCTGCCCCATAAAGAGGTGGATGGCGGCCGGTTTCGCCTTGCTGTCATCGAAATAGGCGCCGTTCATGGTCTTGCGGATCTCGCTGCCCTCCCCGGTCAGGGCAAACTCGCCGAGGGTAAAGGAGCCAATCACCTGCTGGGGCGGGATGCCATACATCTGCTCGGACATCACCCGCATAAAATCGACGCCGCCGCCGGAGACAATCCAGGTCTGGAAGCCATTATCCCGCAGATACCCCAACAGCTGCTTCATCGGCAGATAGCCGAGCTGATCGTAGTGGCAGCCAAAACGGGGATCCTTGCTGCTGTTGACCCAGCGAGTGACCCGCTCGGCAAACTCGGTGGTAGTCATGCCGCTGTGGGTCAGTCCCACCAGCTTGGCGAGCCCCTTCTCCCCCGATTTGGCCACGGCCTTGAGGTCGTTGTTCAGCACTGCCGCGACGATGGGGTCGGCCTTCCACTCCGGGTGTTCCGGCGCCAGGCGCTTGATCTCGTCCATCGCAAACTGCAGCTGATAGGTCATGGGCACTTCCGGCCAGAGGGTGCCGTCATTGTCAAACACCACATGGCGCTTCTCTGGCGGAATATAAGTGGGCTGCTGCTGATCGGTGGCATTGGTTACCCAGCGGGTGATCGCCTGCTTGGCCGCCGTGTCATTCCAGGCAGAGAGGGGATCGCTCTGGCCAGCCTGTACCGCAAAGGCGCCGCACAGCAGCAAAAGAGAGGAGAGTCGATTCAATGTCATCATGTTACCTGTCAGCTGGATATTGCCTGTCTATTGCCTGTAGATGAAAGCGCACGGCCATCACAACACCGGCGCACATGGGTTCAACACACACGGGTTTCACAGGAAAAATCCTATGGCTGCCAGCTTGTACTGGAGCTTAAGCAAGCTCAGAAAAGGAGCAGCGTTCATCCCGTTCTGCGAGGCAGATCACTGCGTTGCGCTCACGCCGCGGGCACCACAATCCCCTCCCCCCCCATCGCCATTGCTGCTGATTTGGCAAAAGTAATTTGATGTCATCATCATTTTTGCCAACAAAACCCATCGGCATACTGGCGCCATTCTCCCGTCGGGAGTCCCTAACCAAGGAGTTGTTATGCCACTGGCGTTATTTGCCCTTACCCTGAGTGCTTTTGCGATCGGCACTACCGAATTTGTGATAGTGGGGCTTATTCCCACCATCGCCGAGCAGCTCAATGTCTCGCTCCCCTCGGCGGGCCTGTTGGTCAGCCTCTATGCCCTTGGCGTAGCCATCGGTGCCCCCGTGCTCACGGCGCTCACCGGCAAGGTGCCGCGCAAGTGGTTGCTGGTGGGACTGATGGCACTCTTTACCGCCGGCAACCTGCTGGCTTGGCAGGCCCCAGGTTACGAGAGCCTGATCGTGGCCCGCATCCTGACCGGATTGGCGCACGGGGTCTTCTTCTCGGTGGGCAGCACCATCGCCACGGGTCTTGTGGCCAAAGAGAAGGCGGCGAGCGCCATCGCCATCATGTTCAGCGGCCTTACCGTGGCGCTGGTAACCGGCGTACCGCTCGGCACCTGGATTGGTCAGGTCTTTGGCTGGCGTGAAACCTTTCTGGTGGTGAGCCTGCTCGGCCTCGTCGCCATGGTGGGTAGCCTGCTACTGATCCCGAATAACCTGCCCAAGGGGGCAGCCTCCACCATCCGCGAACAGCTCTCGGTACTGACCAAAAAACCGCTGCTGCTGGTCTACGCCAAGACCGCCCTCGGTTATGGCGGCGCCTTCACGGCATTTACCTTCCTCGCCCCCATCCTGCAACAGGTGAGCGGCTTTAGCGCTGGTGCGGTGAGCCTGATCCTGCTGGTCTACGGGGTATCGGTTGCCGTCGGCAATATCTGGGGTGGCAAGTTGGCCGACAAGATGGGTCCCCTGCCGGCGCTCAAGCTGCTGTTTGCCGGTCTGGCGCTGGTGCTGCTGGCCCTCACCTTCACCGCCCCCCATCCAGTGCTGGCCGTGCTCACCGTGCTGGTGTGGGGCGCCTTTGCCTTCGGCAACGTGCCGGGTCTGCAGGTACTGGTGGTGAAGCAGGCCGAGCTGCACACTCCCAAGGCGGTGGATGTGGCATCGGGCCTCAATATTGCCGCCTTCAACGTCGGCATTGCACTGGGATCTGTGGTCGGTGGTTTTGTGGTGGAACACCTCGGCCTGATGCACACACCCTGGATCGGCGCCCTTATCGTGCTGCTGGCCTACGGGTTGACCCATGTCAGCGAGCGCCGCGAAGCCCTCCGGCTCGCCGCTTGTCAGGCATAAGCTGCGCCAGCAGGCGTCACGCAAGGGCGTGGCGCCTGCTGCAATCGGTGCGGCAGGCTTCTATGCTGTGACACAGCCTCAACCCCTCAACTGTTTCAGCAACCAAGCCTGTCACCCTCGCATCCTTTGCCACGGAGTCTGTTATGAAGGTGCTTATTGTCTATGCCCATCCCGAACCCAAAAGTTTCAACGGTGCCCTCTTCTGCCACGCCATCAGGGCACTGGAGCAGGCGGGTCACACAGTGATGACCAGCGATCTCTATGCCATGGGCTTTGATCCCGTCTCGGATCGGCGCAACTTCACTGCCGCCAGCGATCCCGATTTTCTCAAGCTACAACTCGAAGAGCTGGCTGCCACCGAGCAGGGCAGCTTCGCCCCGCAGCTGGAGCAGGAGATGCAAAAGCTGGAGGCGGCCGATCTGCTGATCTTCCAGTTCCCGCTCTGGTGGTTTGGCCTGCCCGCCATCCTCAAGGGGTGGGTGGATCGGGTCTTTGCCATGGGGCGGGTCTACGGTCAGGGCCATATCTACGAGAGCGGCAAGTTTCGCGGCAAGCGGGCGCTGCTGAGCCTCACCACCGGTGGCCCTGCCGAGACCTATCTGCCCGACGGCTTCAACGGCGATATCGACGGGGTGCTGCGCCCCATCCAGCGCGGGATCCTGCAATTTGTCGGCTTCGATGTGCTGCCCCCCCATATCTGTTATGCCCCGGTGCGGGTCTCGCAAGAAGAGCGGGAAGACTGGCTCGCCCAGTGGGCCGAGCGCCTTGGCCAAATTGAGCAGGAGTCCCCCATCGCTGTCGGCCGCTACCAGTAACAGCTGACGCAGCTGACACTCCCCCCACACAGCACAAAAACAGCGAGCGGCACCCGGCCGCTCGCTGTTTTTCACGCTCTGTCGTTATGGTTTTTGTTATCCGTTAGCGGGTCTTATGCCGCCTGTTGCACGCCAGCTTTGCCTGTCACCGCCCGCTTGAGCCAGTAGTCGAGGCTGACGTAGCGGCCCCCGCCGTAAACCAGCAGCACCAGCAGCATCACGAAGTAGGTAGCGGCAAACTCCATCCCGTTGTTGAGCATCACGGGATCCCCGAGCTCGGTGATGTAGTTGTAGCGACCGGGGAAGTTGGCGGCCAGCCACTCGATAAAACCATTGAGGCGCAAGGTGGCCTCCATACTGCCGGTAGTGATGGCATCCCAGCCGTGCTTCCAGTGCACCATGGCGCTCGCCACGCTCATCAGGAAGATGGTGGGAATGGCCATGATGCGGGTAAAGAGGCCAAGGGCGATGCAGATGCAGCCCAGCACCTCGGTACCTGCCGCCAGAAAGGCGAGCAGGGTCGGGAACGGCAGGTTGAGCCCCCCTTCCGAGACTGGCGCACCAAACCAGGCAACGGTGCCGGCAAAGCCCATCACCTTGGAGTGGGCCCCCACATAGATGACCGGAATGAGATAGAGGCGAATGGCCAGCAGGGCCAGAAAATCGAGCCGCTTGCACTGGGCTACCGCCCGCTCGTACCACTGGATCAGGGTGTTGTTCATGAGAATTCTCCTTGGTGTTTGCTAAATGGGGGCAAGGGGGTGCCGGACTGGCGCTCGCCAACGGACAAGGTCAACAGACCCAGCCGGTGAAAATGGCGTGCCCACCCTGTCAGATCAAAATCACGGCGAACCTGTTGCACCTGTTGCTGGAACGCGGCTTGAGTGATCCCAGGCTGCTGTTGCAGCAACTGGATCAGCGCCACATCCCATTCGCGCAGCCGCTGGGTCACCACCTGATGATCCGGGCTGCGAAACAGGCCATAGAAGTGGCTGCCCTGCCGGGTCGGCACCACGCCGCTGCGACGGATGGCAAAGGGGAGTTCAAGCAGTTGCAGGGTGGGATTGAGCAGAAGTGGACTCTCCGCCGTCACCTCAACCCCCGATATAACTTGCGGCACCACCCCTTCATCAATCTCGACACAGAGGCAGGCCCACTCATACTCCAGCAGCGCCAGCCGCTGCCTGGGCCAGTTGAGGGTGCCTTCGCGGTGGCGATGCTGCACATAGCGGACAAACTCGGTGGCGATATGGTGAAACTCGGGGGCCTCGGCGCCGTGCGCGATGACAAACCCCTCCACCAGCTGCCCTCTGTCCACCGGCGCCCAGTGAGCGTGGGTGAGCGCAAAGGCGCTCTCCAGCACCGACTCCACATTGGCTCGCACGCTGCGGGCATAGTGGCTGGCGATGCCATCCTGCGGCAGCCGCACCCGGCTCGCCAGCCAGGCGGTCTGCTGCTGCATCCGCTGCGGCGCCGTTTTGGACGTGCTGATAAGAGATAACCGTCTATCCATAGCGCACCTCCCGCACCTGACGGTCGATCGCCTCGCAACAGGCGCCGTGCACCCGTGCCAGCTCGGCCTCCAGCTCTGCCAGCGGTGGCAGATGGTGATCCCGCTCCAGCAGCAGGGGGCGCAGGCCGTGGGTCTGAACCGTATAACGGGCCAGCGCTACCACCTCCTCGCAGACCGGACGACCATGGGTATCCAGCAAGGTGCCATCCGCCTCTTCCAGATGACCGGCGATATGGAAGTAACGGATCGCACTGCCCGGCAGCCCGGCGATCATCCGTTTGGGGCAGTAACCGTGGTTGCGGCTGTTCACAAAGACGTTGTTGATATCGAGCAGCAGCTCGCAACCGCTGCGTGCCACCAGCTCGGCGAGAAAATCCTCCTCCGGCATCTCATGGTCATAGCCGTGGTAGTAGGAGATATTTTCCAGCACCAGCGGGCGGGCCAGCGCCTCCTGCACCTGCGCGATCCGCTCTGCCAGATAGGGGATGTTCTCCCACTGACGCGGCACCGGCAGCAGTTCGTAGAGATAACCCTGTTGGTCGCGGGAAAAGCTCAGGTGCTCGCTGTAGATCCCGATACCGAACTCATCCAGAAAGGTGCGGATCTGGCTGAGCAGGGTGCGGTTGAGGGGCTGACAATCGCCGAGGGAGAGGCTGAGGCCGTGGGCCACCAGCGGGTAACGCTCGGCCAGCTGATGCAGCTGCGCCCGCTTGGCGCCGCCGATGGCCATCCAGTTCTCCGGCGCCAGCTCGAGAAAGTCGATGCTGGGGCGGACGGGGCCGGAGCAGAGCGCATCCAGATGCTCCTGCCGCAGCCCGATCCCCCGACTGCGGGAGCTTATTGGCCGCATACCCCCTCCGTCATCTTGCTGCCCTTGCTGGATTTGTCGCCATCAATCCCCTCGCCCGCCACGCCACACTTGCCATCGCGGGCGCGCACCAGTCGACCCTGCGGATCACTGTCGAGGGCTTGCTTCTCGAAGCGCTTCTCGGTGCCGCACTTGCCCGCCGCACACTTGCCACCGTGCTGTTCGCTGGGGGCGGCCTTGACTGGGGCATCGCTCGGGGTGGCCGCCAGCGCCAGCCCCGGAGTCAGGGCAATCAGGCTGGTCATGGCGATGGAGAGGGTCAGTTTGCCGGTGGTTTTGTTGCTGCTTGAGTTACTCATGGGCGGACTCCTTGACGGATGAAACGGGATAGCTGGAGAGATCGCGGGCGGCCACGATCTGGCCGTGGAACTGCTGTTTGACGATGGCCATCGCCTCTTTCTTGTGATTGAGGCCAACCCCCATCCAGTGGTTGAGCACCAACAGCTTGGGGTTCACCTCGGCGGCAATCTTGGCCACCACAGATGGCTTGGCGTGAAGCGAGGCGGAGACCGGGTCGGCCCCTTCGTGGATGGCGAGCGGCATCACCAGAATGTCGGCCCCCTTGGCAAACGGCACAAAGGCCGGGTTGCTGCCGTTCTGATCCGCCGAGATAACGATGGTTCCCTCGGCGCTCTCGATACGATAGGCCAGACAGGGCACGTCACCGTGAGGGATGCCGAGGGCGGTGATGGTCAGCCCATCCTGCTGATAGACGGTGTGGGGCTGCGGGCTCTGGTAGGGCACATCATGGAGAGTGATGGGGAAGAGGCCATCGGTGCCATCCTTGAAACCGCTCAGGTAGGCATAAGCGCCCTTGTCCTTGTTGAAGAGGGCATCGAAGTAGCCGCTCATGCTGGGGAAAGCCGAGCCGGCCTCTGGCCCCGCCAGATCCAGCGGATCGCTGCGCTCGAAGAAGTAGGCCCCCTTGAGCAGGGCGGGCAGGTCGGTCACATGGTCGGTGTGAAAGTGGGTGATGCCGATAAAATCGACCTCTTCGAGCTTGGCCCCCGCCTGGCCGAAGCGCAGGTAGACGCCGCCACCGGCATCGATCAGGATGCGGGATTTCCCCTTCCACCAGATCACCTCGCTGGAGGAGGCGCGCAGATCGTCGGAGATGGGGCCACCACTGCCGAGCACCTGCAGGGTGAAGGTTTTATCCAGTGGCGTCAGTTGTACCGGTTCGGCACAGGCCGGGGCGACGGTGAGCGCGCAGCCGATGGCCAGCGCCACCGCTTTCAATCTCTGTTTCATCACAATTACCTGTCGGTTGGTTGTCGGTTGAAAGTGTGTCGTTTAAAGAGGGGGAGAGAGGGGCCGATGGCGACGTGTGAACGCCAACCACCGGCCGTGGCGGGGCGCGAACCCCGCCGTCAGTTACCGTCCCGTTCGTCCGCCTGCCAGCGCGCTTCCAGCCAGAGCAGGTTGCACAGGCCCAGCAGCAGGGCGAATCCGAGGCCCAAAATCCAGGTGAAGTACCACATAGCAGATCCCTTGAGGTCAGTAAAGTTGATGGCTGTCGCGCTTGATGCGGGCACGGTCGAGCTTGCCGCGCACCACCCGATAGACCCAGCCGGTGTAGCCCAGGTTGACCGGCATCAGCACCAGCACGAGGCCGAACATGATGGCCAGGGTCTTGTAACTGGAGGTGCTGTCCCACAGGGTCAGGCTGCTGACCGCATCGAGGGATGAGGGCAGCACGAAGGGGAACAGGGCGATGGCTACCGAGCAGAGCATGGCGGCGCAGGCGATGGCGCTGGCCAGCAGCGCAATTCGGCCCCGCTCCAGCCAGGAGGCAATCCCGCTCACCAGCGGCGCCAGCGTCCCGATGATCGGCACCAGCCACAGCAGCGGATAGTCAAAGTAGTTGCGCAGCCAGCCTCCGGCGTGGGGGATCACCCCCTTCATCAGCGGGCTGATGGCAGCATTCGGGTCAAAGGGTTGTGTGCCGACACCGGTCAGCTGAAACCCTTGCAGATCCACCAGATGCCAGCCGGCCAGCAGGTAGCAGAGGCTCACCAGCGGGGCCAGCAGGATGGCGATCCCCCGTGCGCGCAGCGCTGGGGTGCCGGTCACCTTGGCTTGCAGAAAACCGGCGCCGTGCAGCAGCAACAGGCTGATGGCAGTGGCCAGCACCGAGAGCAGCCAGCCCCAGTGGAAGTCGAAGGCGCCATAGTGCAGACGCAGCGCCGTGTCGAAGCGAAACGGCACCCCCTCCATCACCAGACCGATAGCCGCACCGAGGATGAGCGCCGGTATCAGGCCCCCGGCCACGAGCGCCCGATCCCACCAGCGGCGCCATACCGGATCGGCCAGCTTGCTGCGATAGTCAAAACCGACCGGACGCAAAAATAGCCCGAGCAGCAGCACCACCATGGGGATGTAGAGCCCCGAGAAGGCGGCGGCATAGACCAGCGGCCAGGCGGCAAACAGGGCGCCGGCACCGGCAATCAGCCACACCTGATTGCCCTCCCACACCGGCCCCACGCTGTTGATCACCAGACGGCGGTCGTCATCATCTTTCGACACCACCGGCAGCAGCATGGCGATGCCGAGATCGAAGCCATCCATCACGATAAAACCGACCATCATGAAGAGCACCAGCGCCCACCAGATGAGTTTCAGGGTTGCGTAATCCATCAGGCGATCCTCGCAAGTTCGGGTTGTTCACCGCTGTAGCGGCCGGTATGGAGAATGGCGGGCCCCTTGCGGATCACATGGCGCAACAGGAACAGCTCCACCACCAGCAACAGGGTGTAGATGGAACAGATGGCGATGAGACTGAACCAGAGTTGGCCCGGCTGAAGCAAAGAGACCGAGGCCGAGACCGGCAGCACGTCGCTGATGGTCCAAGGTTGACGGCCGAGTTCGGCCACCAGCCAGCCCGCCTCGATGGCAATCCAGGGCAGCGGAATGCTCCAGAGCAGGGTCTTGAGCAGCAGTGGCGAGTCTTGCAGCCGGTTGCGGCAGAGCTGAACAAAGCTCACCACCATCAGCCCCAGCATGGTGACACCGAGCCCCACCATCACCCGAAAGCCCCAGAAGAGCGGCGCCACCGGCGGGATGGAGTCATCGACCGCTTTGGCGATCTCCGCCTCACCGGCCTTGGCGATATTGCTGGCATAGGGGGTTAGCAGCATGCCGTAGCCGAGATCCTTGCCATGCTGCTCGAAGCGAGCGCGGTTGGCCGGGGTGTCATCGCCCCGCCGGATCTGGTCGAGGGCCTCTGCCGCTACCATGCCGCTGCGAATGCGCGCCTCGTTCTGCACCTTGATATCCTTGAGGCCGGTCACCGCCTCGTCGATGGAGCGGGTAGCGATGATCCCCATCAGATACGGGATCTTGATGGCGGCGTGGGTGGTCTCGGCAGTCTGATCCGGGAAGCCGAACAGGGTAAAGGAAGCTGGCGCTGGCTCGGTCTCCCACTCCGCCTCGATGGCGGCGAGTTTGACCTTCTGCACCTCGCCGGTGCGATAGCCAGACTCATCCCCGAGCACAATGACCGAGAGAATGGCCGCCAGCCCGAAGCCAGAGGCAATGGCGAAGGAGCGCAGGGCAAACTGCACCTCGGTTTTGCGCAGCAGATACCAACTGCTCACCCCCATCACAAACATGGAGGCGGCCACATAGCCTGCCGCAACGGTGTGAACGAACTTCACCTGCGCCACCGGGTTGAACAGCACGGCGGCGATATCTACCAGCTCCATCCGCTGGGTCAGCAGGTTGAACTCGGCCCCCACCGGGTTTTGCATCCAGCCGTTGCCGATCAGGATCCAGAGCGCCGAGAGGTTGGAGCCGAGCGCCACCAGCATGGTCACCAGCAGGTGCTTGCCGCGAGAGAGCTTGTCCCAACCGAAGAAGAAGAGCCCCACCAGGGTCGATTCGAGGAAGAAGGCCATCAGCCCCTCGATGGCCAGCGGAGTACCGAAGATGTCCCCCACATAGTGGGAGTAGTAAGCCCAGTTGGTGCCGAACTGAAACTCCATGGTGATCCCCGTGGTGACCCCCATGACGAAGTTGATGCCAAACAGTTTGCCCCAGAAGCGGGTGATGTCCTGATAGATCACCTTGCCGGTCATCACATAAGCCGACTCGGCGATCACCAGGATCCAGGACAGCCCCAGCGTGAGGGGCACAAACAGGAAGTGGAACAGGGCCGTGGCGCCAAATTGCAGGCGAGACAGGCTGACCACGTCATCCGGATTGATCATGCGTCACTCTCTTTTGTTGTATTTGCCTTGCACGTTTCGTGCGTGACAAGTACATCACGGAGCATGACACCTATAACAGATGCAGTTATATTGAATTACACCTATAACAGTTGATCCAGATCATGCCTCTTTACCAACAACTGGCCGAACGCCTGAGCCGCGAGATCGATGACGGCATCTGGCAACCGGGGGAGCGCATCCCCTCCATTCGCCAGAGCTGCAAGACCCACGGGCTCAGCCCCATGACGGTGTTGCAGGCCTATCAACTGCTCGAAAGTCAGGGGCGGATCCTCGCCCGCCCCCAGTCCGGCTACTACGTCAAAGCCGCCTCACCACAGCTCGTGCAGCACACCCCGAGCCAGACCCACTACAGCGGCTCGGTGGATATCAACGATCTGGTGTTCGAGGTGTTGCAGGCGAGCAAATCGCGGGATCTGGTCCCCCTTGGCATGTCGGTGGCCGATCCGACCCTGTTCCCACATCCCCAGCTCGGGCGGGCGCTGGCCAGCTGCATGCGCAAGCTCGATCCCTTTAGCACGGTGGCCGACCTTCCCCCCGGCAACGAAGCGCTGCGTCGTGCCATCGCCCAGCGCTACGCCAGCGATGGGGTGGCGGTCAATCCGCAGGAGATCATCATCACCACCGGCGCCATGGAGGCGCTCTCCCTCAGCCTGCAGGTGCTGACCGAGCCCGGTGACTGGGTGGTGGTGGAGTCCCCCACCTTCTATGGCGCCCTGCAGGCCATCGAGCGGCTGAAACTCAAGGCGGTGGAGATCCCGGTCATTCCGGGGGTGGGCATCGATCTCGACCTGCTGGCCGACGCCCTCAGCCAGATGCCGATCAAGGCGTGCTGGCTGATGGGCAATGTGCAGCACCCGCTCGGCCACACCATGCCTGATAGTCACAAAGCGCGGCTGATGGCGCTGCTCAACAGCCATGGGGTGCCGCTGGTGGAGGATGACGTCTATGCGGAGGTCTACTTTGGCCGCGAGCGCCCCAAGCCGATCCGCCACTGGGATCAGCGTGGCGACAGCCTGCTCTGCAGCTCCTTTTCCAAGTGCCTGGCGCCGGGCTTTCGGGTCGGCTGGGTGGTGGCGGGGCCCCATGCCGAGCGGGTGCAGCGGCTGCAACTGATGTCCACCCTCTCCACCAATGTGCCGAGCCAGCTGGCGCTGGCCGAGATGCTGCGCCAGGGCGGAGTCGATGCCCACTTTCGCCGCCTGCGCCACACCCTGGCCCAGCGCCAGCAGCAGATGCGGGCGGCCCTGCAACGGCTGTTGCCGGACGAGGTGCGGATCTCCTCCCCCGATGGTGGCTACTTCCTCTGGCTGGCGCTGCCTGCTCATTTCGACAGCCGCGCCCTGCACGCCAAGGCTCTGGGCAGCGGTTTTTCAGTGGCTCCCGGCGCCCTCTTTTCCAGTCAGGGACAACACAACCACTGCCTGCGCCTCAACAGCTCCCATCCCTGGAGCGAACAGCTGGAGCAGGCCCTCACCCGGCTGGCCGCACTGATTGCCGCACAACTCGGTGAAAAGTAACGTGGCAAAGAGCCGCTGACGAAACGAACAAAGGCCCGTAACGGGCCTGTGTAGTTGGGGAGTGACGCGCCTTGGCTCGCCATCAGAAACTGGTTATCTGGCCATGATCTGCGACTGCACCTTGAAGCCCAGCGCCTCGTAGAGCGCTTGGGCACGCTCGTTGAAGGCCATCACCTCCAGCCGGATTTGCTGAGCATCACGGGCCTTGGCCCACTCATCGCAATGGGCGATCAGCGCCTTGCCAATCCCGCGGGAACGGTGCTGCTCATCCACCACCACCGAGCCGATGCGGCAAATCGGCGCACGGGTGAGAAAAGGCACGCTCTCATTGATGTCGATCCGCGCCGTCAAAAAGCCCACCACCCTGCCATCCTGCTCGGCAACGCAGAACAGACGCCCTTCTGCACCGATGGCGCCGAGCAGAAATGCCCGCTCCTCTGGCGAAGGGGGGCTGAACACTTCGGGATAGTGCTGATGGTGGATCTCTCCTATCTGCCGGTTCAGCTCGACAATCGCGTCGATATCCAGTTCGCTTGCCTTGCGTATCTCCAACGGTTGCTCCTTGCAAAAAGGGTGATGGTCCTGCGCCATCTTAGGGGCTGTGCCCCACAATCCAAATAGGCTCATCCGTATCTTTTGGCGGGCAGCAGAAACAACAACGCCCCTTGAGCGGGGCGTTATCGGCAATCCATGGCGATGAGGGGTATCAGGCGGGGGCGTTAAGCTGGGCCACCTGCCGCTCGATGCTCCCTTTGAGGTTGTCATCGAGTTTGAGGGCCCGTGCCAGCTCGTCGAGATAGCCTCGCTCCATAAAATGATCCACTTCGATGGCGAGCAGGGAGGCGAGATAGACCTCGGTGGCCAGCTCCATATCGGTCACTTCCCGCGCCAGCGCGTGGGGATCGAGGGGACGGGCCAGCTCGGCGTCAATCCAGCGGGCGACATCGCTCTGACCCTGTTCGGTCAGGTACTCCTGAATTTTCTGGCGCTCGGCGCCGTCGATATGGCCATCGGCCCGTGCCGCAGCCACCATGGCGCGCACCAAAAGCGCCGCACGGGCATCCAGCGCATTGCCTTCCAGCCCACTGATGGGATGGGTGGGCTGGGCCGGTGCCGCCTGCTGGGCCTGCCAATCCTGATAGAGCTTGTAGGCCAGCCCGCCAAGGGCCGCCGCGCCGCCCACGGCAGCGGCCTTGCCGCCATATTTGCGCACTTTTTTATTGCCCAGCAGCAGACCGAGCGCGCCACCGGCCAGCGCCCCCTGCATCTGCCCCTTGCGCTTCTCTCCGCCTTCGTTGAGCCAGCCTTTGCCAGCCCCCAGCAACTGTTCCAGCATCTGTTTCATCGTGACACCTCGCTATTGTTCGCCCCATGCTGGCGCTGGCGTCATGAACCAAGAGTGAATGGGCCCCATTATTGCGCCGTCCCCTGTGCATCCTGCCGCCATTCGCGGTATACCTGAAACAGGTCAACAAGGAGCATCAGGATGCGCATCATAACCCCTTTCGTGGTTCTGCTGTTGTGCGGCACTGCCAGTGCCGCCAGCGAGCTGGATCGCTCAGCCCAGCAGGCCAAGCTGGATGCCGCCTGCCAGCAAGCTCAGCAGCAACTGGTCGAGCAGGGCAAGCAACAGCGGATCGACGCCTGCATCAAGGAGGGCGGCAAGGCCGACAAGTGCCAGCAGGAGTTCGCCAGCTTCGGCCAGCGCGAGGGCAACAAGCGGCCCGACCTCAACAACCTGCCCCCCTGCCAACAGGCTGACGCCTACCGCAAGAGCTACCGTCAATGACCCCGAACTAAGGAGAGAGCATGACCCCCCCCCGCGAACTGACCCTGCAATTTCTGGCCGAACCCTCCGACGTCAATTTCGGCGGCAAGGTGCATGGCGGCATGGTGATGAAGTGGATCGATCAGGCGGGCTATGCCTGCGCCGCTGGCTGGTGTGGCGGCTATGCGGTGACCGTCTATGTAGGGGGGATCCGCTTTTTGCGCCCCATCCAGATTGGCCAACTGGTAGAGGTGCACGCCCAAGTGATCCACACCGGCACCACCAGCATGCATCTGGCGGTGGATGTCTACAGCCGCCATCCCACCGAGACCGAGCGCCACAAAACCACCCACTGCATCATCATCTTCGTGGCGATGGATGAGCACGGCAAGCCGACCCCAGTGCCCCAGTGGCAGCCGGTGAGCGAGAGCGATCTGCAGTTGCAGCTGTACGCCAAAAAGCTGATCGCCCTGCGCGAGGAGATCGACAAGGAGATGCGCCAGCACCTCTGACCTTGGTGATTCCCCTTCCCGATACAGCGGGCGCTTTCGGCCTGCGGCGGCGCCCCTGTATAATCCCCCCTCTTCCCGCAACCGGAACCCTGCCCATGTCACTGGAAACTGCCCCGCCCGAGGTGAAACTCGCGGTGGATCTGATTGAACTGCTGGAAACCAACCAGCTGCCCCCCGAGCTGGTGCTGGCGGCACTGACCATCGTCAAAAATGACTACGAGCGCAAGCTGGCGGAGGAGAAGGATCACTGATCCCCCCGCACTTTTTCCGCCTTATCTTGCCGACGTCAGTTTTTCCCCACAGAAGTTTTTCCCCACATAGCCACTCACTGCGGCCCCATCACCTCGTCACAGAGGGCGATCAGGGCCGCGCTCAAGCGGGTGAGCGGCTCGCCCCCGCTTACCCCGGCATGGAGCGCCAGCTCCACCGGCGCCACCTTGGGCCACTGAGTCAGGGCCAGCTGAGCGGCGGGCATCAGCCGTTTGGGCAGCAAGCTCACGCCAATGCCCGCACTCACCGCCCCCTGCAAGCTGGCGAGGCTGGCGCTGACATAGGCGATACGCCAACGACGACCGAGGCCATCGAGCGCCTCGGTCATCTGCCGCCGATAGAGCCCTTCGCTCGGGAACACCACCAAAGGCAGCGGATCCCGTTCCCGTGCCGGCCAGTCGCGACTGTCGACCCACACCAGCGGCTCGCGCCAACTGGCAAGGGGTGCCCCCTGCCCGCGCGTCTGCTTGACCAGCGCCAGATCCAGCTCCCCCGCCTCGAAGCGCTGCCAGATCTCGTGGCTCAGGCCACTTTGCACCTCCAGCCGCACCTCGGGGTAGTCGCGGGCAAAGGCGGCCAGCACAGGGGTGATGGCGCCTGCGGCAAAATCCTCCGGCAGCCCGAGGCTGAGCGCCACGCTCCCTTCCGTCACTTGTTCTTCGGCCTGCGCCAGCAGCGCCAGAATGCGGCGGGCCAGCCCCAGCAATTTTTCCCCCTCCGCCGTCGCCACCACCCTTCGGCCAGCGCGATCGAGCAGCGGGCAGCCGAGCTGCTGCTCAAGGCGGCGGATCTGCTGGCTGATGGTGGATTGGGTCAGATGAACCCGTTCACCGGCGCGGGTAAAACTGCCGGTGTCGATAATGGCGACAAAACTGCGCAGCAACAGGGGATCCAGCATGGGGCACTCCATTTACAAAACCACTGAAACTAATTCTATCATTTAATTTCCAAATGACTTTTTTCGCCGCTAGGCTGGCATTTGTTCTGTCAAGTCAGGGTTTTTCATCATGTCACAGCCTCTTGTAGCGTCTACCCCTCTTCGCTCGCTCACCCCATCAACCTCACTCCAGACTCACCGACAATGGCTGGAGCAGGCGGTGCAACTGGCCAGAGCAAATCACCGGCAGGGCGGTCGCCCCTTCGCCGCCCTGCTGGTGCGCGATGACCAGCTGGTGGCGAGCGCGGTCAACGGCATTCATCTGGATGGCGATCCCACCCGTCACGCCGAGCTGGAGGCGCTGCGCAAGGCAAGCCAGAGCGCGCCGCTCGCGGGCAGCATCGTCTATGCCAGCGGTCACCCCTGCCCCATGTGCCTCGGCGCGCTGGTGATGAACGGTATAGCCGCCGTCTATTACGCCTTTGATAACGCCGATGCGGCCCCGTTCGGCTTTGACAGCACTGCCGCCTATCAAACGCTGGGACTGCCGCTGGCACCGCCACCTCTGCCGCTGGTCAAACTGGCCGTCACCATGACGGCGGCGGATCTCTACGGCTCCCAGTTACAACAAGCCACACAAGCAACGCCTGATCATGAGTAAAGGGACAAGCGAACGCCCGGCAGAGGGGCGCCGCCAGCAGTTTGCCCTGCTGGTGCTGGTGATCCTGACTGGCCTGAATCTACGCCCCTTTCTTACCGCCATCGGCCCGCTGAGCGGCGAGATTGGCCGCGCCCTGTCGCTCGGGATGGATACCCTGGCCTGGCTCACCCTGTTGCCACTGTGGCTCATCGGGGTCGGCGTGCTGCTCACCCCGCGCCTGCGCAGCCTTGCCAGTGCCACCACCCTGCTGGGGCTGGCCCTGCTGCTGCTCGCGGCGGGCAGTGCCCTGCGTTTTGATGCCCAGAGCGGCGCCCTGCTGATCACCACCGCTGCACTCTGCGGCCTGGGTTCGGCGCTGGTGCAGGGGGTGCTGCCCGCCCTTATCAAGCAGCACTTTGCCCGCAAGGTGCCGCAAGTGATGGGGATCTTCTCTGCCTGCATGATGGGGGGTGGTGCGCTCGGCGCCAGTCTCACGCCACGGTTGGCGGCGAGCCTCGACTGGTCGCAGGCACTGGCGCTCTGGAGCCTGCCGCTGCTGCTGGCCCTCGTCTGGCTAGGGTGGAAAGTGCGTCTGCCAAGCACCGCGGCGGTCGCCATTCCTCATGGCGAGCAGCGACTGATCACCCTGCCCCGCAGCTGGTTGCTGATCGTCTGCTTTGGCATCATCAACAGCGGCTACGGCATAGTGGTGGCCTGGCTGGCCCCCGCCTATATGGCGCAAGGGTGGAGCGCCGCGCAGGCGGGCGAGCTGGTCGCCTGGCTGGCACTGGCGCAGACCGCCAGCGGCCTTGGCTTGCCGCTACTGGCGGCGCGCAGTCTGGATCGGCGGCCGTGGATGGGGCTTGCCATCGCCATGCAGCTGGCGGGATTTGGCGGCCTCTGGCTAGCGCCAGCCAGTGCCCCGATCCTCTGGTGCATGCTGTGTGGTGCCGGTCTGGGCGGCAGCTTTTCCCTCATCATGGTGATTGCGCTCGATCACCTGCCCGACCCGCGCCGCGCCGGCACCCTGAGCGCCCTGATGCAGGGCTTCGGCTTTATGCTGGCGGCCACCGGCCCCTGGGTCGCCGCCCGCCTCTATCACCTGTTCGGCGACTTCGCCGCCGCATGGCAGTGGCAGCTGGGGGGATTGCTGCTGATGAGCCTGCTGGTGCTGCGCCTCGACCCGCACCACTACCCTCGCGTCATGCGGTTACCGATCGCCAGCGAGCCAACCCTTTCGACGGCCCTCCCGGCCAACTCTGCGGCCCAAAGCAACACACCGGCCTGAGGCCGGTGTGTTGGAGATAATAGTGTTGGGGATAACCGTATTGGAGATGACTGGCGGCTGATGCCACTCAGAGGGGCAACTCAGCGCCCCTTCTTCTGCCGTCCGCTGTTAGCAGTGCGCGGCTTGCCTGCGGCCGGTTTGCCTCCCTTGGGAGCCCCTTTGCCTGCACTGCCCTTGCCAGCGCCACCCTTGCCCACCGGCAGCTTCTTCTCGAAGGCTTCCGGGCCCGGCACATTGGGACGCCCGCCAATCTCGTGATCATCATCGCGGCGCGGCTTCTTGCCTTGGGCCGGCTTGGCGGTTTGCGCCGCAGGGGCCTTGGCCGCCTTCGGTTTGTCGCCTTTGGCCGGTTTCACCTCGGAGGAGGAGTCCTCAATCAGCTTGAACAGATCGATCAGCTCGTCGTCGGTGAGATCGCGCCACTCGCCCACCGGCAGCCCCTTGAGGCTGACGTTCATGATGCGGATGCGCTCCAGCTTGGTCACTTCAAAACCGAAGTGCTCGCACATGCGGCGGATCTGGCGGTTCAGCCCCTGCACCAGGGTGATGCGAAAGACGAACGGCGCCTCTTTCTTCACCTTGCACTTCTTGGTCACAGTACCGAGGATCGGCACCCCGGCCGCCATGCCGCGCACAAACTCGTCGGTCACCGGCTTGTCGACGGTCACCAGATACTCTTTCTCGTGATCGTTGCCCGCCCGCAGGATCTTGTTGACCAGATCGCCGTGGTTGGTGAGGAAGATCAGCCCCTGCGAATCCTTGTCGAGCCGCCCGATGGGGAAGACCCGGGTGCTGTGGTTGACGAAATCGACGATGTTGTCCTTCTCGCCCGCCTCTGTGGTACTGACGATACCCACCGGCTTGTTGAGGGCGATCAGCACCAGACTGTCCGCCTCGCGCGGCTCGATCACCTGACCGTTCACCTTGACCAGATCGCCAACCTGCACCTGATCGCCAATCCCGGCACACTTGCCGTTGATAAAGACGTGGCCCTGCTCGATAAAGCGGTCGGCCTCGCGACGCGAGCAGATACCGCTCTCGCTGATGTATTTGTTCAGGCGCATGGATTCGTTAGCCAGCATGGGTCACCTGCCACAGGGTCTGGGCCGCGCCCGGTTGTGCCATCGCCTGTTCCGGCTGCGCCGGGGAGGCTGTTTGCTGCATCAGCCAATTCACTACGTCAAAGTTCTGCATACCATTCCATCTTCAAAAAAGGCCAATGCCAGCTTATCCATCAAAAAACGCCGCTACAGTAGCATAATTGCCCCCTCTCAGGGGCAGATAGTTGCAAGGTCGCAGCGCCCAAGCGGGCATCCGCGGACAAGTTCACACCGCCAGATGGCCGCGATGCAACCTTCGAACGGCCAGCCTGATGCCAACGGCGGGATCAGGCGCCCACAGCCAGCGCGGACGAACGCCATCAACTATACATATCACCTTGTTTCCATTAGGCTTTAAGCCGGTTGGCAGCGCCTTGGATGCTGCGCCAAACTTGCCCGCCCAGAGGCGGCCCCACCCCTATCGCCAAGGATTGCACCATGCTGGCTCACACTCGCCGCCTTGTTCGCCGTGCTCTGCTAACCCTGTTGCTGCTGTTGCTGACCGCATGGGCGGTGATCGCCTACTTCGCCTGGCAGGCAGCGCCGCTGCAACTGTGGCACACAGTGGTGCCCCCCGAACTGAGCGCCGATGAGCTCGATCGCAGCGACTGGCAAGCCTATCTGGCCCGCGAAGCAGAGCTGTTCGAGCTGGTGGCCACCGAGGTAGTCGCCAAAACGCCGCCCGAGCAGCAACTGGCCAGCAATCGCTACTATCAGGGCGCCCCCATCAATCCCGCCCGCTTTCAGCAGAACTGGAACCGCTCCTACCTGCTGCGCCCCGAGGGGGAAGTCAAAGGGGTGGCGGTGCTGCTGCATGGCCTGACCGACTCCCCCTACAGCCTGCGCCATCTGGCCAGACGCTATCAGCAGCAGGGCTTTATCGCGCTGGGGCTGAGGATCCCCGGCCACGGCACCGTGCCCGCTGGCCTCGTGGATGTGGATTGGGAGACCTGGCTGGCCGCCACCCGACTGGCGGTGCGGGAGGCCAGATTGCTGGCACCGGGCAAGCGGCCGCTGCATCTGGTGGGCTTTTCCAACGGCGGCGCGCTGGCGGTGAAATATGCGCTCGATGCACTGGCCGACCCGAGCGGCACGCTGGCAAAACCGGATCGGCTGGTGCTGATCTCCCCGATGATCGGGGTGACCCGCTTTGCCCGCTTCGCCGGCCTCAAGGCCGTGCCTGCCCTGCTGCCCGCCTTTGCCAACGCTGCCTGGCTCGACACCATGCCGGAGTTCAACCCGTTCAAATACAACTCGTTCCCGGTCAACGGCGCGCGCCAGTCCTATCGCCTGACCCACGCCATCCAGCAGCAGGTGCGCCAGCTGGCCGCCAGTGGCGAGCTGGCGGCGTTTCCCCCCGCCCTCACCTTCCAGTCGGTGATGGACTACACCGTCAGCACCCGCTCCATCATTGCCGATCTCTACCACTACCTGCCGGCCAACGGCAGCGAACTGGTGCTTTTTGATATCAACCGCAGCACCCTGTTTGGCCCGCTGATGAGCTCGGCCTCCGAGCTGGCGCTGCACCGCTTGCAGCCAAACGCCCCTCAGCACTATCGCCTCACCGTGGTGGGCAATGTCGAGCCAACCTCCCCCGCGACGCAGGCCAGAACGCTGGCCAGCGCAGATCAGCCTGAGCAGCTCCGCCCGCTGGGTATCGATTATCCCAAGGAGATCTACTCCCTCTCCCATGTGGCGCTCCCCTTCCCGATGGACGACCCCCTCTATGGCATGGCGGCGCGCCCGCAGCAGCGGGAGCAATACGGCATCAATCTCGGTGGTCTGGCCCTGCGTGGCGAGCGCGGCGTGCTGATCGTCAACCCCGGCGCCCTCACCCGCACCTCCTCCAACCCCTTCTACCCCTATCTGCAGCAGCGGGTGATGGAGACCCTCACCGCCCCTCCCGTGGCCCCGTCTGCTGCCGTACCCCCTGCCAGCAGCGGTCAACCTGATGCGGCCTATCAGGCCGAGCTGGAGCAGTTTTTACAGGAGAGCGACGAGAGCAGCGCGCCTTTCTAGGGCGTGTGTGGCGAATCGGCGAAGCTGCGCGGGCACTTGGCGCGATAGCGATACGAGAAAGGGGCCGTCAATTGACGGCCCCTTTCTGTTGATGATGGCGATGGAACTGATGGCTTGGTGAACTCAGGGATAGATGCTGACTTCTATCAGGTTCTGGTCCGGATCGAGGAAATAGAGTGACTCTGATAGGTGTTACACCGTTAAGCGCCACGCCAACCCTGTCAGGGGTAGATGCTCACTTCTATCAGATTCTGATCCGGGTCGAGGAAGTAGATGGATTCTATCGGCCCGCAGGCACCGCTTTTGGTCACCGGCCCCTCGACAATCTCCACCCCGTGGCAGGCAAGCTGGGCCATCACCTGCTCCAGCGGCCAGCGGGTGATAAGGCAGACATCCCCCGACCCCACCTGCGCCCGATTGCGCGGCTCCTGCCCCAGCAGTTGCAGATTGATCTTCTGGTTGCCAAACCCTACCGCCCGGCGCCCCGCACCGAAGGTGATGGCCTCCATATTGAGCACCGAACTGTAAAATGCCACGGCCCGTTCAATATCACTGACCGTCAATACCAGATGGTCGATATGGCTGATCATGGTTACCTCCTAGTGGTGATCTATCACTGCCCAACCACAAGAGATAAAACCATATTTGATCACCAAATAATGTTAGTGCTATCTCTTTTTAGAAAAGAAAATTTCAAGCACAACCGTTAGGTGTCAAGAAAGTCTATTCTCTGCAATCAATTCCTGCCGTTTCAATTACATTTGACAGAGAACCTGAAAATACCATCCTTGTAATTAAGTCTTCGTCATCATCATATGAAAATGATAGTAACTCATACGAACCGCTATCTTCATTTTCGAAGATTACCAGTCCATTAGTTACATCACCGCTTATTAGCCATGTCTGATAAACCCAATCAGCAGACAAACCAATCATAGGGTAACGACGATTCAACACACCTATCAAAACATCAGAATTCATATCACCACCATTACCAGCCACATCATTTTTCAACATTCAGAATCATACCATCCACACATATGAATGGATAATAAAAAATAATATCCACCACACGTTTAAATCATACAAACTGATATAAAAAGGGGGTTAGATAAATAGCATCCTTCAATATTAATGTGATTATTTTCTATTCATTCTGATAATTTAACTCACATCCACCAGCAATTTCACCATGACTTGTACCACTGGTCAGCCACCAGCTGATAACCAGGATCAAACGTTCTGGATCATGTCGCAAGCGCCCTTTCAGAGCACACTCCCAGATCGTCAAACGGCGGATCCCCAGCTGTTCAAGCTCGGCTAGGTGACGAGCATCACGCGCACGATTGCTGGCAATCTTGGTCTGCCAGAAGTCGGTTCTGGTCGATGGGAGTTTGAAGAGATGGCAGTCATGTCCGTGCCAGAAACAACCATTCACCTCGATCACCGCACGGTAGCGCGCCAGCCAAAGGTCAGGCTTACCCGGCAAGGCTGCATTGTGCAGACGGTAGCGAAATCCGGCATGATGCAGCAACTGGCGAATCTGTATCTCCGGCTTGGTATTGGCATTCTTAATCCCGGACATAAACCGGCTTCTGGTCTCTGGATTCACTATGTCGGGCATACAGATACTCGTTTGAAAGCGAATGATTGATACTGTATTTTTTTACAGTCTCGGGCGTTCTCTCTGGGTTAAATGAGTGATAAGATTCCGCGCAACTGCAACACGCCCAGATTTTGATATGACATACTCAACCACCTCTGCACACAACACACCTGAAGAAGATCAGGCATTCTCCAGCAAACGCCAAGCTGAAGATCGCCATCTGATGGATAAAGTCCTGGAAATCTACGACCAAAAGCAAGTCGCTGAAAAGTTGCGTGCATTGGGCGATGCCGACTGGACTCGTGAATCCCTGAACCGCTGGCTCAATGGCAAGATCGAACAAAAGCCGCTGACTCATCTCGAAACAGAGATGCTGAAAAGTCTCATCCCTTCGCCCCCCAAGCATCATGGCCATTACGATTTCAAATTTATTGACCTGTTTGCGGGTATTGGTGGCATTCGGAAAGGCTTTGAGGATATTGGTGGGCAATGTGTCTTTACCAGTGAATGGAACGAACAGGCTGTCAGAACTTACAAAGCCAACTGGTACTGTGATGAAACTGCACACAAATTCAATTCCGACATCCGTGAAATCACCATGCCGGACAATGACGATCGTGATTTTGTCTATGCCCACATAGATAAAGAAATTCCAGATCATGACGTACTGCTTGCCGGATTCCCGTGTCAGCCCTTCTCACTGGCAGGTGTATCCAAAAAGAACTCTCTTGGTCGCGCTCATGGATTTGAGTGCGAAGCTCAGGGAACCTTGTTCTTTGATGTGGCTCGTATCATTGATGCCAAAAGGCCAACAGCTTTTGTGCTTGAGAATGTGAAAAACCTAAAGAGTCATGACAAAGGCAACACATTCCGGGTAATCAAGGAAGCATTGACCGAGTTGGGATATTGGGTTGCAGACTTGGATATCAACGGTTCAGATGACCCCAAAATCATCGATGGCAAACATTTCATCCCTCAGCACCGGGAACGTATTGTACTTGTCGGTTTCAGAAAAGATCTGAACCTGCATGAAGGTTTTACGCTAAGAGATGTTTCAACATTATTTCCTGAAAACAGGATTACTTTCGCAGATCTGCTTGAGCCAGTTGAAAAACTCGACTCGAAATATATTCTGACCCCCAAGTTGTGGTCTTATCTATATCAATATGCGAAAAAGCATCAAGCTAAAGGAAATGGCTTTGGCTATGGTCTTGTTGACCCCAAAAACCCGACAACTGTCGCTAGGACTTTGTCCGCTCGTTATCACAAAGATGGTTCTGAGATTCTGATTGATCGTGGTTGGGATATGACTCTAGCGGAGACTGATTTCAATAATGAGCAAAATCAGCAAAACAGACCACGACGTCTTACCCCCAGAGAGTGTGCACGGCTGATGGGATTTGAACAACCGGGTGAATATAAATTCAGAATCCCTGTTTCAGATACACAAGCCTATCGTCAATTTGGTAACTCTGTCGTAGTTCCTGTATTTGCTGCCGTTGCCAAGTTGATGAAGCCATACATAATGAAAGCAAAGAAAAATTAATAAAAAAGCCCGTCATATATTCTATGACGGGCTTTTTTATCTACTGACAGCCTTTTACCTCGTTAATGAAATCTCGAAATGACATTAATTGAGGTTGCTGCTGGGGCGTATAAGTTTGTTGAATAGTCGTAGGTACAACAAGTTGCAAGTTATTTGCTTGCATTTGCTCTGTCTGATTCTCACTGATTGCAGGCTCCATAGTAATCAGATGCTTACGCTCCACCCTCGCAGCCTCTGCCAAGACTTGACGCCATCTGTCTTTACAAGTGGTTTTAGCCCCTAATATTCTCAGCTTTTCGGAAGGGAAATTTTTATCTGCATAACAAGCAGAGCTTGGAAATATGAAATCCGGTTTCTGACGAGCCTCAGTCAAAGCACCTCGTTCAAAGTAAACACCAGACTTGTTTAAAATAAATTCAATATGATTTTCAAAAGCATGACCACTACGAGATTTCCGACGATTCTGCACACTCAGAGAAAAGCGAACAAACTCATCTACGTCATCACCATTTTCCCCAAAACCTGCTAACAGAGTCTTTTTTACAATATGCCTTTCCAATTGACGAAATGCAGACTCTTCTACCTCCATCCATTCAATCAGTGCACTATCGGGCTCTTCAACAGGACAAATATCTTTTCCCAATGTTCTGGTAAATGCAGAGAAGTCTTTTGTTTTAGGAAATGCAGCACCAAACTTTTCCAAAATAGTGTCTAGATAGTCTGGGCCATTATGACCAATTTCGATGCCGTAACGAGCAAGCATTAACCTGATGGGAACAGCCAACCCCATTTCAATATTTAATCGTGTCAGACCCTTTTCATTGGCTTCCACACTCCTCGCCCCGAATAGTGACCGGATTTGCACTTCAAAATCGCTATGTGGAGGACAAAATATCATCAGGAGAGAACCTTCCCGAGTCAGGGCAATCAGGAAAAAATCACCGGGCTTGAAACGGTTGCTGACATCATTTGATTTGTAGTAAAGCCGCCACTCAGCCCCTCGGTCCTCTTTTTGATACCGAGCATCATACCAAGTAACAATATCTTCCGAGACCAGCGGCTCATCATAGCTTTCGCTCAAATAGACCATCGTCGCCCGGATAGTGAGTTGGCTCCCATCGTCAGGCATCCCCAATTTCCTACCAATACCGGCATTAACAAGGCCGCCGATTTCATGCTGGTGGGAGCTTTTGGGATCCGCATCAACAACGGACAGGTACTTGAATGCGGCAGAAGAAAAAACGTCAGCAAGCTGTTCGAACATGTTCATTACTCTGTCTACAGGCGAGGAAACCATAGAGTAACGTGGCTGATTGCGTTATGCATCAATATGTTATGAGCATGTGACGCCATCACCACCCACAATCTATAAAACTGTGCGAGCATTCACACCCTTCCAGAATTGGCTACAGTCCTCTCCGCCCAAAAAGTGCGCAGAGCCTCCTGGAACTGTGTCGATATTGGCTATTTGACTAATAACCATGCGGCCTTGCGGTTGTTTAACTGGCCCTAACGTCAGATAATACCGCCCGCCTTCAAACCCCGATAACCCGACTTTCAGTGACGGTAATTGATGACTGAGTACCTGCTTTTATTGATCGGCACCGTGCTGGTTAACAACTTCGTGCTGGTGAAATTCCTCGGCCTCTGCCCCTTTATGGGGGTCTCCGGCAAGCTGGAAACCGCCATCGGCATGGGGCTGGCGACCACCTTCGTGATGACCCTCGCCAGTGCCAGCTCCTATCTGGTGGAGCACTATATCCTGCTGCCGCTGGATATCGCCTATCTGCGCACCCTCGCCTTTATTCTGGTGATCGCCGTGGTGGTGCAGTTTACCGAGATGGTGGTGCGCAAGAGCAGCCCGACCCTCTATCGCCTGCTGGGGATCTTCCTGCCCCTCATCACCACCAACTGCGCGGTGCTCGGGGTGGCGCTGCTCAGCATCAATGAGCGACACGACTTTATCCAGAGCGTGATCTACGGCTTTGGCGCCGCCACCGGCTTCTCGCTGGTGTTGATCCTGTTTGCCGCCATGCGCGAGCGTCTGGTCGCCGCCGATGTGCCCGCGCCGTTTCGCGGGGTGTCGATTGCCATGATCACCGCCGGTCTGATGTCGCTGGCCTTTATGGGCTTTACCGGCCTTATCAAGATATAACCATGATCCATATTCTCTTTGCCATTCTGGTGCTCACCCTGCTGGCGCTGGCGTTCGGGATTATCCTGGGCTTTGCCGCCGTCAAGTTTCATGTGGAAGCAGACCCCATCGTCGATCAGCTCGATGCCCTGCTGCCCCAGACCCAGTGTGGCCAGTGCGGCTATCCCGGCTGCAAACCCTACGCCGAGGCGCTCGCCAACGGCGATCAGATCAACAAGTGCGTGCCCGGTGGCGAGGCCACCATGCGCAAGATTGCCGATCTGATGGGGGTCGAGCCCCAGCCGCTGGGGGGCAGTGACGAGGCCGCTGTGCCGGTCAAGAAGGTCGCCTTTATCCACGAAGATCAGTGCATCGGCTGCACCAAGTGCATTCAGGCCTGCCCGGTGGATGCCATTGTCGGCGCCACCAAGGCGATGCATACCGTGATTGCCAACGAGTGCACCGGTTGCGATCTCTGTGTCGATCCCTGCCCGACCGACTGCATCGAGATGATCCCGGTGCCTACCACGGTCGATAACTGGAAGTGGGATCTCAATAACGTGCATGTTCCGGGCAAGATTCCGGTCAAGATAGTGGAATAAACAGCGGAGCAACCATGCATTCCTTACTCGAACGTATCAAAGCCGGCACGCTCTGGGACTTTCACGGTGGCATTCACCCCGCCGACAACAAGCTGCAATCAAGCCAGAGCCCGGTGGTAGACGCCGGTCTGCCACCGCGCCTCATCATTCCGCTGCGCCAGCACGCAGGCCCCGCCGGCGATCTGCTGGTGCAGGTGGGCGACAAGGTCAAAAAAGGGCAGCCGCTGACCCGTTATGCCAAGGGGCGGGTCGTCCCTGTCCATGCCTCTACCTCCGGCACCATCACCGAGATTGGCAACCACACGGTTGCCCACCCCTCCGGACTCGGCGATCTCTGTGTCATTCTCACCCCGGATGGGGAGGATGAGTGGGGCGAGCGCAATGGCAAAGCCGATTACTGGAATCTGGAGCGGGGCGAGCTGCTTGAGCGCATCCAGCAGGCGGGGGTGGCGGGCCTTGGCGGCGCCGTGTTCCCCACTCACAGCAAGCTCGATGGCCGCGGCCAGCTCACCGAGATCCTGATCGTCAACGGGCTGGAGTGCGAACCCTATATCACCACCGATGATCGGCTGATGCAGCAGTATGCCGACGAGATCATGGATGGCATCCGGGTGCTCAAGCACCTGCTCAAACCGAAACTCACCCTGATCGGGGTGGAAGACAACAAGCCCGAGGCAATTGAGCAGCTGACCCGCCACGCCACCGACGAGGACGTGCTGGTCAAGACGGTGCCGACCAAGTACCCCTCGGGCGGTGCCAAGCAGACCATCGAGCTGCTGACCGGCCGTCAGGTACCCAAGGGGGGCCGCGCGGTCGATATCGGCATCATGGTGCTCAATGTCGCCACCGTGTTTGCTATCAAGCGCGCCATCATCGACGGCGAGCCGCTGATCGAGCGGATCGTCACCCTCACCGGCGACAGCTTCAAGAAGCCCGGCAACGCCTGGGTGCGCCTGGGTACGCCGGTTCGCTGGCTGTTGCAGCGTTTCGAGCTGCAACCGGAAGCGGAGCAGCGGGTGATCATGGGTGGCCCCATGATGGGCTTTACCCTGCCCCACGCCATGGTGCCTGTGGTCAAGGCCACCAACTGCCTGCTGGCGCCGACGCAGGCCGAACTGCCCGCCCCCGGCCCGGAGCAGCCCTGCATCCGTTGCAGCGCCTGTGCCGATGCCTGCCCGGCCGCTCTGCTACCGCAAGAGCTCTACTGGTACAGCCGGGCCAAGGAGTATGACAAGGCCGAAAAGCTCAACCTGATGGACTGCATCGAGTGCGGCGCCTGCGCCTGGGTCTGCCCGAGCGAGATCCCGCTGGTGCAGTACTACAAGATCGCCAAGGACGACATTCGCGAAGCCCGCGCCGAGGCCGAAAAAGCCGAGCGCGCCAAGCAACGTTTCGAGGCCAAGCAGGCCCGCTTCGAGCGGGAGAAAGCGGCCCGCGAAGCGCGCCATGCCGAAGCCGCCGCCCAGCGCCGTCAGACAATGACGGCCGCAGGCGGGGAAGATCCGGTGGCAGCGGCTCTCGCCCGCATCAAGGCCAAGCAGGATGCTCCCATCACAGCCATTACCGCCACCGCAGAGGGCTTGCCTGACAACAGCGCGGTGATTGCCGCCCGCGAAGCCCGCAAACGGGAAGCGGAGGCGCGCCGCGCCGCCAAGCTGGCGGAGAGCGCAAACAGCGAAACAGCCGCTACGGCGCAACCCGCCGAGGCGGTGGACCCCGCCAGCGATCCCAAAAAAGCAGCCATCGCCGCCGCACTGGCCCGCGCCAAGGCCAAGAAAGCCGCGCACGCGGGTGATAGCGCCGAGCCTGTGACTGCCGAAGCCATTGCTGCCCCAGCGGTAGATGCTGATCAGCAAAAAGCAGAGGTTGATCCGAAAAAAGCGGCGATTGCCGCCGCCATTGCCCGAGCCAAGGCCAAAAAGGCCGAGGCGAATGGTGAACCGGTAAGCGCAGATATCAGTGCGGTAGCCGACGCAGGCTCGCAAGGCGACGCGCCCGTCGATCCCAAGAAAGCTGCAATTGCCGCCGCGATTGCCCGGGCTAAGGCCAAAAAGGCGGCCCAGCAGGGCGGCAGCGCTGAGGCCGATCTGACTGCAAACGCAGGCACCAGCGAATCCGCTGCAACCCAAAGCGATGCACCATCTGTGGCCAGCGAAGCAGTTGATCCCAAGAAAGCCGCTATCGCCGCTGCCATTGCCCGCGCCAAGGCCAAAAAGCTGGCCCAGCAGGGCGAAAGTGCCGGTGCTGAGGATGCGCAGAGTGAGCCAGCTGCCAGCGCACAGACCCGCGACATGACGGTAGCCAAGAGCGAAGTAACCACCAGCCACAGCGATACAGCTGCAAGTGAAGCGGTCGATCCCAAGAAGGCCGCTATCGCCGCTGCCATTGCCCGGGCCAAGGCCAAAAAGCTGGCCCAGCAGAGCGAGCGTATCAGTGCTGAGGTAGAGAGTGCCGGAGCTGAGGGTGAGCGCGCACCGGCCGAGCCGATGCAAAGCGATGCAGCCAGCAGTGAGCAACCACTTGCCGTCACTGCCACGCCTGAAGCGAGCGCCCCTGCGGCTGATGCCCCGGTTGATCCGAAAAAAGCGGCCATTGCGGCTGCCGTGGCCCGCGCCAAGGCGAAGAAGCTGGCGGCCGAGGCAGCCAGAGCAGCAGAGACCACCGCTGAAGATGCCCCGTCAGCCGACCGAACAACCACAAGGTAATCGACAGACTCATGTTCAATATTGCGACTGCGCCGTTTGCCCATAACCGCAAACAGACCCGAACCCTGATGCTGCTGGTGATCCTGGCCTGCGTGCCGGGCTTGCTGGCCCAGACCTGGTTCTTCGGCTGGGGCTCCTTTATCCAAATCCTGCTGGCGCTGGTCACTGCGCTGCTGTGCGAGGCGCTGGTGCTCAAGCTCCGTGGCCGCGCCATCAAGCCTGCCCTGATGGATGGCAGTGCAGCGCTCACCGCCGTGCTGATCGGTCTCTCCCTGCCGCCGCTGCTGCCGTGGTGGATGCTGGTGGTAGGCACGGCCTTTGCCATCATTGTCGCCAAGCACCTTTACGGCGGACTGGGTCAGAACCTGTTCAACCCGGCCATGGTCGCCTATGTGCTACTGCTGGTCTCCTTCCCGGTGCAGATGACCAGCTGGCTGCCGCCGGAGAGCGTGCGCGCCTACAGCCTCGGCTTTGGTGATGCGGCGTCGGTGATCTTCACCGGCTTTAGTCTCGACGGCTACAGCATGGCGCAGCTCAAGCAGGGGGTGGATGGTCTCACCATGGCGACCCCCCTCGATACCCTGAAAACCGGCCTGACTCAGGGGCTCACCACAGGCGAGATCCTGAGCGGCCCGCTATTCGAGGGTTGGGGCGGCATCGGCTGGAGCTGGGTCAACCTCGGCCACCTGCTGGGCGGCCTGTTCCTGCTGCAACAGAAGGTGATCAACTGGCGCATTCCCACCGCCATTCTCGGTGCCCTGCTGGCGGCCTCCACCATCGGCTATCTGGTGAGCCCGGATGCAACCGCCACGCCCATGTTTCATCTCTTTAGCGGCGCTACCATGCTGGGGGCCTTCTTTATCGCCACCGATCCGGTCAGCGCCTGCACCACGCCACGCGGCCGACTGTTCTATGGCGTGCTGATCGGGGTGCTGGTCTACATCATCCGCCGCTTTGGCGGCTATCCCGATGCGTTCGCCTTTGCCGTGCTGCTGGCCAACCTTTGTGTGCCGTTTATTGACAGCCTGACTCGCCCGAAAGTGTATGGAGCTCGTCGCCAATGATGTTTCTGCCCTTTTCCCCCATCACAGCTGACGGAGCCCGTACATGTTAAAGAGCATGCGCAAGAACGGCCTTATTCTGGCGATGTTCGCGCTGGGCTGTACCGCGCTGGTGGTACTGACCAACGAGCTGACCAAGGATAAAATCGCCCACCAGCAGCAGCTGGAGAAGCAGCAGACCCTCTCGGTATTGCTGCCGGAGGGGAGCTATGACAACGATCTGGTGGCCAGCTGCCAGCAGGTGACCAGCAGGAAGTATCTCGGCAGCGATCAGCCGCAGGCTCTCTATACCGCCAGCAAAAATGGCGTGGTGACCGGCTATGCGCTGGAGGCGATCGCGCCGGATGGTTACAGCGGAGCGATCCGCATCGTGGCGGGCTTTGATGCCAAGGGCACCATCACCGCCGTGCGCGTGCTCGCTCACAACGAGACCCCGGGCCTCGGTGACAAGATCGAGCTGAAAAAATCGGACTGGATCAACAGCTTTGCCGGAAAATTCCTGACCCAGGATAACGAGCCTCAGTGGGCGGTGAAGAAGGATGGCGGCGAGTTCGATGCCTTTACCGGCGCCACCATCACCCCGCGAGCCGTGGTCAAGGCGGTGAAAAACCTGCTTAAACTGCAGCAGGAGCAACCCGAACTGCTCAGCAACGCCCCGGCTTGCCCGGCGGCGAACTAACGGAGTCGAGCCATCATGAACCAGATGGAACAGATTGAAACGGGCGCAGCCCCGATTGCCGAGCTGGAAAGCCGCAAGGGCGAGCTCAAGGAGCTGATGAGTCAGGGGCTGTGGAAGAACAACCCCTCGCTGGTGCAGGTGCTGGGGCTCTGCCCGACCCTCGCCGTCTCCTCCACCTTTACCAATGCGCTGGGGCTGGGCCTTGCCACCATGGCGGTGCTGGTCTGCTCAAACCTCGCCGTCTCGCTGGTGCGCAACTGGGTGCCGAAGGATATTCGCATCCCGGTCTATGTGATGATCATCGCCTCGCTGGTGACCAGCGTACAGCTGCTGATGAACGCCTACACCTATGGCCTCTATCAGGCGCTCGGCATCTTTATCGCCCTCATCGTCACCAACTGCGTCATCATCGGCCGCGCCGAGGCCTATGCCTCCAAGAACCCGCCGCTGCTGGCGGCCCTCGACGGCCTGATGATGGGCCTTGGCTTTACTCTGGTGCTGCTGGTACTGGGCGGCATGCGCGAGATCATCGGCATGGGCACCCTGTTTGATGGCGCCGAGCTGCTACTGGGCGAGTGGGCCAAATCCCTGCGCATCGAGCTGTTCCACGCCGATGCCAGCCTGCTGCTGGCAATTTTACCGCCGGGCGGCTTTATCGGGCTGGGACTGCTGATCGCCGCCAAGAACGCCATCAACGACTTGCGGGACCGCAAACAAGCAGCCACAGTGGCCCACTGCAACGTTGCCCCGGCCCGCGTCCGGGCGACCGAGCTATGATCGGACGCAAGCCATGAACAACCAGAAACGCAGAGAGATCCTCGAGCGGCTGCGGGCAAACAACCCCCACCCCACCACAGAGCTCAACTTCAACTCGCCGTTTGAACTCCTGATCGCCGTGCTGCTCTCGGCGCAGGCGACCGATGTCAGCGTCAACAAGGCGACCGACAAGCTCTATCCGGTGGCCAACACCCCGCAAGCTATGCTGGATCTCGGGGTGGACGGGCTCAAGGAGTACATCAAGACCATTGGCCTCTTCAACACCAAGGCCGAGAACGTCATCAAGACCTGCGCGATCTTGCTGGAGCGCCACGGCGGCGAGGTGCCGGAGAATCGCGAAGCACTGGAAGCCCTGCCCGGCGTCGGCCGCAAGACCGCCAACGTGGTCCTCAACACCGCCTTTGGCTGGCCCACCATCGCTGTCGATACCCATATCTTCCGGGTATCGAACCGTACCGGTTTTGCGGTGGGCAAGAACGTGGATCAGGTGGAGGAGAAGCTGCTCAAAGTGGTGCCCGCCGAGTTCAAGCTGGATGTCCACCACTGGCTGATCCTGCACGGACGTTACACCTGTCTGGCTCGCAAGCCCCGTTGTGGTTCCTGTATCATCGAGGACTTGTGCGAGTACAAAGAGAAGGTCTATCCAGAAAGCTGAATGACTGGGCGCCACAACCGTTCTACCTGTCTCGCTCGCAAACATCCGCTGCAGTGGTTCCTGTATCATCGAGGACCTCCGCGAGTACAAAGAGAAGGTCTATCCCGAAAGCTGATAGCCTCGCAACCGAGATTGAAAGCAGTACACATCACCAACCCGGAGAACTGAGCAATGAGAATTCTGCATACCATGCTGCGTGTCGGCGATCTGCAACGCTCCATCGACTTCTACACCCGCGTCCTTGGCATGAAGCTGCTGCGCAAGAGCGAGAACAGCGAGTACAAGTACACCTTGGCTTTCGTCGGTTACGGTGACGAGAAGGATGAAGCGGTGATCGAGCTGACCTACAACTGGGGGGTGAGCGAGTACGAACTGGGCTCCGCCTACGGCCATATCGCGCTGGAAGCGGACGACATCTACGCCACTTGCGAAGCGCTGCGCGCCGCCGGTGCCAAGATCACCCGTGAACCGGGCCCGGTCAAGGGCGGTACCACCGTTATCGCCTTCGTCGAAGATCCGGACGGTTACAAGATTGAACTGATCGCCAAGAAAGATGCCGGTACCGGCCTGGGTGACAGCTTCTAAGCAGCCCTAATCCCGCTGCCGAATGGCAGGATCAAAAAAGAGCGCAGATGCGCTCTTTTTTATATCCGGCTGCCGGGGACGGCGCTAGATCTCGCCATTGCGCCCCATGCTGATCACCACCCGCCGGTTCTTGGCACGACCCTGCTCCGTTTCGTTGGAGGCAACGTGCTGCTTCTCGCCATGCCCCTCCACCGAGATCTTGCCGGGATCTATCCCCAGATCGACAAACACCTTCTTGATGGCATCGGCCCGCTTCTCGGAGAGTTTCAGGTTCGGCCAGCGGCCGCCATAGCTGTCGCTGTAAGCATCGATCACCACCACGTCGATGCCCTTGTCCGCCTTGATAAACTCGCTGATCATCGCCAGCCGCCGCTTGGAGGGAATGGAGAGCTGATCGCTGTTTTTGTCGTAGGTGAGCACGCTAAAGGCGATGTCGTTGAAGCTGTAGGGCAACAGCCCACTCAGACAGTCGATAAAGGCCTGATATTTCACCCGAAAGTTAACCGACGAGAGGGACACTCGCACCGCGCGGTTCTGGCGATACCAGTCCCGATACTGGAAGGTCGGCATCCGCCCCCCCTCCAGCTCGTCGAGCATGGTCCAGGCAGTCTGCCCCTCCACCAGCCCATCGAACTGCTGATAGAAACGCAGTTGACTCACTTCTCGCCCGGCTATTCCCGGGCGCCATACCGGCGGCATGATGCCAAGGCTCACCGTCTGGGTCTGGGCCTGCGGCCGCTTGCCCTTGAGCTCAAAGTCGAGGTTGATCTTGCGACCGGCACGACTGACAAAAGCCCCCGTTCCCCAGTTGGGAATAGGATGCTCGAGGCGACACTCAATCTGGGTATCGGAGGTCAAACGCCAGACGGATTGATCCAGACCGGCACCAAATTCGGTGACCCCAGCCTGTAACTGCATACTCACGGATATGCTGACCAACCCCAACACCCAAGCGTTCAATTGCTTGTCCTCCACACGATCTCACAAGAGATATCGGCGGCAAGAGGCCAAGCTTTAGCGACAAACTGCAAAGGCGTGCCGTTGGTGTGGCAAAGGCTTGCCCCCAAGCGGCAATCGACCGCAAGCGGCGCTTATTCCCCCCTCTTAGCTCCGTGCCAACCGGCGGGAAGCTCGCTACAGTAAAACCAGGGCAACCAGACGCCGCTTATCGGGAACCAAACTCATGCACCGCTCTTGCTCCTCTTCATTGCAGATGTTGTTGCCAATGCTGCTTGCGCTATCCGGCAGCACCGTCAAAGCTGCAACACAGGATCAGGAGTGGGCACAGGAGCGCGCCAATGCGGTGCTCTCGCTGATGACCTTCACGGTGGTGCCCGACATCACCGCCAGCAACCTCGATATCGGCAGCGGCACCAATCAATCTGCCGCCCTCAACATGACCCAGATCGGTGGCGGCGCCACCATGAGCGAAGCCGTGCCCATCTATCTGGAAGGGGCGATCGGCTTTAGCCGCTACGATCCCCAGTTTGTGGTGAGCAACGGCACCGAGAGCCGCACCCTCCCGACCAAATGGAACAGCCTGACCGCCTCTGGCGGGATCGGCTGGGATATCGCCCTCCATGAAGACCCGCGCGGTGGCCACTGGGTACTGCGCCCCATCGCCAACGTCTCGCTCGGTACCATGGCCAGCGATCTGCGGATCGGCAACTGGCTGCTGGAGCGCACCAAGGGCTACTCGCTGGATTTTCTCGATGGTGGACAGCTCAATATGTACGGACTGGGCGGCTCGCTGATGCTCGACTACGAGCTCTTTTCAAAGGCGCAGGATATCGATATCGAAGTGCGTTACTCCTACCAGCACCTGCAGAGCTTTGGCGGTACCTCGACCAGCGTCAGTGGTCACGCCGAGGCGGAGAACCTTGGTCTCTATCTGCGCCGCCGGGCCCCGCTGTTTGACTGGACTCTGCTCGACAGACCGGTGCGCTATGTACTGGAGGGGGCCCATACCGCATATCTGGGGGAACAGCGGGGGTTGCTTGGCTTTGACTCCCTCAACTCCATCGGCGCCGGTCTGGAGCTGGACAGCAGCAAATACGACATCATAGTCACCCGCACCCGGCTGGTTGCCCGCTATATGTTCAGCCACAACACCAGCGGTTATTCCATCGGGTTGGCCATGAGTTTCTGAGTCGTTATTTTTACCTGCCAAGAGTGGGCAATCCTCAGGGAAAGCAAAGTAACACTCCGGATAATTATGCCCGTATTGATGGAGAATTTATTGATCTGCCCCCTTTCATATTTCTCACGACCCAGTCATATCAGGTAAAAATATCTGCCTGCTGGTAGGCTAATTCCCCCCCCTCGCACACCGAATATTGGAGTTTTTGTATGTATATTTGCGGCGCGCAATGGCTGATTTGCCCTGTGATGTCGCCAGCCTGTACCCGCTTGCAACAGAGAAAATACTCAACTCCAGATATTGCAGCCCAATGGCCAACTTTATCGATGCCCATAAGGAACCAACCCGGAGATCCCCCATCATTTGCACAGTGACCTGAACAACACCTAACTCATTGTTTTAAATGATTTATGTTTTTTCATATTTTATGAATCCAATTAATCCTGTTTTATTTTACTTACATCACCCGACTGCTAAATTTGGCGTCATCCCGGCAGGACGAGGCGCACTGAAACGACTGACTGCGGGCTACCGATAACAGGTGTGCAATGGGCACAGAAATAACGTTAAGGCATAGCAACCGTTATTTTGACGACATCACACTTGCTGATCCTTGTTGATTTGAGGTTATCTGATGAAAAAAACGCTGCTTGCTCTCTCTGTATTGGTCATGACCGGAACCGCATATGCAGGGGTGCCTGATTGATCCGCTAGCTGTCCTGGACATATTAATCTTCGCATCGAAGATGGCACGGCTTATATCAATAACCAGCAAATTCCACTTAAAAAAGTGAATTCAAATTTCTACGAGGCGAGCAAGGGGCGCACCACCCTCTCCATGGTGAAAAATGGCGACTGGGGCATCACCTATTTTGTCAAAAATGGCGACAGCGGCGCCTGCCAGCTCAATGACGATGAGAACGATGACGACGGCGATGATGAGAACGCCAGCAGCAGTGCCTACAACGGCAGCACTGTGCAAACCAAGGTTGCCGAGAACGCCTGCATGAACGCCGTCGCCAGAAAAGCGGGCGTCAGCCGCAGCAAACTGACCCTCGACTATGTGGCCGACTCCCAGGCGGGGATGATGATTGATATCAAAGGGTCCCATGACCGGCTCTGGCACTGCCTCACCGACGCCCGCGGCCATATTTCTGGCATCAATCAGGACTGATTTCGAGCCACGGCTCAGCGGGGCCCACACCGACCGTGGGGGCTCCACCCCTTATCCATTGCAATTATTTGATACAGGTAAATGAAGATGAAATCCAAACAGACTCTGCTCAATGTCACCCTCGGTTGCCTGCTGGCGGTAGGTATCTCCGGCTGTGCCGTGGCCAAAACCCATCACGGCCACAAGACCCAAGCCCAAGCGCACGCTCAGGAAGGGGCCGTGCAGTATGGCGACGAGAGCCCGTGGGCTGGCAACTATAAAGCGGTTACTGACGATGGCCGCACCGTGGCCGAAATTCACGTCGATACCACAGGGGAGACCTATATCGATGGCAATCAGGTCAAACCAAGCCACAGCGGCAGCGACTACCTGAAATTCAAGCAGGAGACCATCACTTACACCCTGCGCAAAAGCGGTGCCAGCTGGAAAGACAGCGATGCCGGCACCAGCGGCCGCATCCTGTTCGATTGATAATCCCGACACCGGCCTTGCCAGACACCAAGCCCCGCCAAGGGGCTTTTTTGCACCTGCAAAATACTATCAGCCTCTGCATGATCACCAACGAGAAAGTAGCACGTCGCAAACTCAGCCTGCTAGCGCTCGCCAAAGAGCTCAATAATGTCAGCAAAGCCTGCAAGCTCATCGGCTACAGCCGTCAGCAGTTCTACGAAATTCGCCGTAATTACCAGACCTATGGCGCCGAGGGATTGCTCGACAAATTGCCGGGCTGTAAAGGGGCTCATCCCAACCGGGTTGCGCCCGAGATTGAACAGGCCATCCTCGATTACTCCCTCACCAGACCAACTCATGGCCCGCTGCGAGTCGCGCAAGAGCTGGCTCTGCAAGACATCAATGTCAGTGCGGGCGGTGTGCGTGGCGTGTGGCAACGGCACGACTTGCTCTCCAAACACGACCGCTTGCTGCGCCTTGAGAAAACTCACCGTGAGCAGACCATTGAGCTCAATGACGAGCAAATTCGCCTGTTAGAACGCTTCAGCCCCGAGTTTCGCGAACGCCAGATAGAGGTTCACTACACCGGAGAACTGGTGGCGGTCGACACCTTCTTCGTCGGCGCGCTCAAGGGGGTCGGTAAGGTGTATCTGCAAACCGTGCTGGACTGCTACAGTCGCCACGCCTGGGGGCGGCTCTACACCAGCAAGCTGCCGGTGACCTCGGTTCATGTACTCAATGAAACGGTGCTGCCGTTTTTCGAGGCCCACGAGGCACGGGTCTATACCATCCTGTCGGACAACGGGCGCGAGTTCTGTGGACGACCTGACCACCATCCCTACGAGCTGTTCCTGCAACTGGAGGGGATTGAGCACCGAACCACCAAGGTGCGCAGGCCGCAGAGCAACGGCTTTATCGAGCGACTGCATCGAACCTTGCTGGATGAACACTTCCGTATCAAGGGAAGGACGACCCGGTATGAGTCGGTAGAGCAGATGCAGACAGACCTGGATAGCTATCTGGAGCACTACAACACCCAACGGCCACATCAGGGCAGGATGATGGAGGGTCAAACCCCCTACAACATGTTCAAGAAGGGTCTGAAATTGATACCGAAGGAAGTGCGCACTAAAGTAGCGTAAACAAGACACCGGTTTGAGGCCGGTGTCAGGTGATAACTAGATCTGTACAAATTAACCGAGACCGGCAATTTGCCAACTATCACTAGAAATTACAATCCGGCGATTCACCAGAACTCCGTTACGCAATAGCAATGCAGCCAAAAAAGAAAATGGCCGAGATATCATCTCGGCCATTCGTAGCCTGGTCAAAGACTCAAGCCAGGATATTACTCATGTGCAACTTATTAGAAGTTGTACTGCAGAGCAACAGTCCACTCGTCGTCTTGCTTGTCGATGCCCTGGATCTTGTACTCGGTGTAAGCTTTCAGCTTCGGAGTGAAGGCATACTGAACACCCAGCAGGGTCTCGTCAACCAGATCCTTGTAAGTAGAACCGGCAGCTTGAGCGTTGGCCTTGCCTTCTTTGAAGTTGTAGCCAGCCAGGAAGGTCCAAGCGTCTACGTTGTAAGAAGCAGCCAGCTCGTAACCACGGCCGTCATCTTTCATGCCCAGGCTCTTGTTCTTCACTTCGCCTTCAGTGTAAACACCAGCGAAGTAGAAACCATTGATAGCGTAGTGCGCGCCCACAGCCCACTCGTCTTTCTTACCAGTGTGGCCATTAACTTTGTTTTGCAGGTCAGAGTAGGCATAACCGGCATTGAAGCCCAGACCGAAGTCAAAGTCATAACCAGCAGCTACGCCGTAAGCTTTCTTACGCTTAACGTCTTTACCCCAAATAGCGTCTTCTTTGATCTTCTGACCAACGTCAGTGATTTTGACCGCTACGTCATCGTTGGTTTGGTAGGAAACTTTACCTTTGAAACCACCGAAGGTGTTGGAGTAGATGATTTGACCTTCTTGACGACCGTCATAGAAGTTACCGGCATCGCCCCACTCGTTGAAAATATCGGTCGGCTCGAGTACGTCGTAGAAAGCGGTGTCGGTCTGACCGAAGATGATTTTACCGTACTGGGAACCATCAAAACCGGCATAGATGTGACGCGGATCGATGTCGCTGGTATTGCTACCAGAGTTTTCAGCAGCTACTTGCCACTCGGTTTTAGCAATGGCAGACCAAGTGTTGTTCAGAGCTACTTTACCAGACCAGCCCAGACGGGTTGCACCAACCAGTTCTGCTGATTTGTCGTTAGCTTCGCCGTAGTAGTTAGCTTGTACACGGCCGTATACGTCGAAAGTGGTACCGTCTTTGTCATAGATCACTGCGGCGTTAGCGGCGGATGCAAACAGAGCCGGAATAGCAATAGCCAGAATTGTCTTTTTCATAGTTTCCAATGCCTACTGTAATTAAACACTAAGTTGTTGTTATTCCCTGTGTTAGCGATGTTCTTTGCATCACTATGCCGCCGAGACTAGCACCGGATTTTTTGAACCGCAATGAAAAAACTTGGAACTTTTTACGGAAACCATAGTCATGGAGGCAAAAATGTGAGCCAAGTCTCACCTGACGGCAAGGCAAAAGGAAAACGTTTACAATGAATCCTGCTGATTATTTGGACTCAAATAGTCTATTTTGCATGCAAACAACGCTAACTACCTGATAAACAACCAAAGTGGTCTGAACAGCGTAAAACTGCCGTGATAATGGCTGTTGCCTCGACCTCACCAAGGGGTTGCGGGTATCCTTGTCCTTCGATTAACCCTTAACTGGCCTTCTCTTCATGCTCTCTACTCGTCTCAAAGCCACCATTCGTCAAACCTATCGCCAGATTTCGGATGGATTACCCGGTTTTGTACCGCGTAAAGAGCAGAACTTTCTGGTGGCCGAGATAGCCAAAACCCTGACCGGCGAGTACGACAAACAGCGCCGGATCCTGGTGGCCGAAGCGGGAACCGGTATCGGCAAATCTCTCTCTTATGCGCAGGGCGCCATCCCGGTGGCACGGCTCACCCAGAAGAAGCTGGTGATCTCCACCGCCACCGTGGCCCTGCAAGAGCAGCTGATCCACAAAGACCTCCCTTTTTATCATCGCCACAGCGAGCTGCCGTTTCGTTTTATGCTGGTCAAGGGGCGGCAGCGTTACTGCTGCGAGCATCTGCTGGAGCAGGCAGCCAGTGGCGCCGAGATGGCCAACTTCGAGCTCGACTTTGGCAGTCTGAGCAAATCCAAACCATCGGACAGCGACAAGGATCGCTACCAGGCGCTGTGGCAGGCCTACACCAATGGCAAGTGGGACGGGGATCGGGACAACTGGCCGGAGCCCATTCCCGACACGTGCTGGGATCGCATCGCCGCAGACCGCCACACCTGCAACAAGGCGCTGAGCCATCACCAGCACTGCCCCTTTCATCGCGCCCGCAACGACATGGAGAGCGCCGATGTGCTGGTCGTCAACCATGCGCTGCTGCTTTCCGATCTCACCATGGGCGGAGGTATCATCCTGCCACCCCCAGATGAATGCATCTATGTACTGGATGAAGCCCATCACCTGCCTACCATTGCCCGGGATCACGGCGCGGCGTCGGCCAGTATCAAAGGTTCACGCCGCTGGCTGGAGAAGCTGGTGCAAAGCGCAGGCAAGCTGGCGCGGACGCTTAATAAGGAAAGCCTGCTCGACCCCCAACTCAAATTGCAGGATGCGCTGGCCTCCATCCAACCCGACTTGAAGGCGGTCGAGCAGTGGCTCGGCGCCAACGATCGGCTGTTTGGCAGTGACCCCCACTATCGTTTCGCCGAGGGGGTGTTGCCGGATCCCCTGCCCATGCTGGCAGAGAACCTCAAGGAGTCGAGCAAGAAAGCGTTGCGGGCGCTGGATAGGATGCAGGGAGCGATCGGTGAAGCACTGAAAGATGGCGAGATCCGCCGTAAGGAGGCAGAACCCCTGCTGGCCGAGAGCGGTTTTCATCTGCAGCGGCTGGAGAGTTTCTGCGCCCTGTGGGAGATGCTGGGGCGCCATATCCCGACAGGCAAAACCCCGCTCGCCCGCTGGATGGCCAAGAGCGATGATGGCGATATCTGGCTGCATGCCTCCCCCATAGAGGTGGGATATCTGCTGGAGGAGTGGCTCTGGTCGAAATGCCTGGGGGCCGTGCTGGTCTCGGCAACGCTCACCGCCCTCTCATCCTTTAGTTATTTTCGCCATCAGGTAGGGCTCAAAGAGCATGACGGCACCCGCTATCTGCGCCTGCGTTCACCCTTCGACTATCAGAAAGCCGAGCTCTATCTGCCCAAGATGGAGCACGAACCCAACTCGCCAGCCTTTACCAACGAACTCATCAGCGTACTGCCACGCATTTTGGCGGGCAAGGAGGCGAGTCTGGTGCTCTTCTCCTCCTACCGCCAGATGAATGAGGTGGCCATTGGCTTGCGAGCCAAGGGACTGTCACTGCTGGTACAGGGGGAAGCCTCCCGCAATGCCCTGCTCACCCTGCACAAACAAAAGTGCGATGGCGGTCAGGCCAGCATCCTGTTTGGTACCGGCAGCTTCTCGGAGGGGCTGGATCTGCCGGGTCACTATCTTACCAATCTGGTGATCACCAAGCTCCCCTTTGCGGTGCCCAACTCGCCGGTCGAGGAGGCCACCGCCGAGTGGGTGGAGCAGCGAGGCGGCAACCCTTTCCTGCAACTGACAGTGCCGGAGGCATCGCGCAAACTGATCCAGGCCTGTGGCCGCCTCATCCGTAAAGAGGCCGATCGGGGACGAGTCACCATTCTTGACCGGCGTCTGCTGACCAAGCGTTATGGCAAGGGGTTACTTGATGCCCTCCCCCCGTTTACACGGCGGATCGAATAAATAAGTCGGCCGCTATTGATAAACAAACTGACAGCGGCGCAAACATCGAGCACCAGAAAGAGCCATTGCCGCAGTAGGCCAAACCTGTAAAAATGAGCCCCTGTTTTCAGTGGGCAATCGCCTGACTGTTCAAGGAGATGAAATGAAACTGACTGTTCTGGTACCGGCGCTGGCTGGTCTGTTGTGGGCCGGTAGTGCCCTTGCTGATGCCCAATTGGAAGTGTCCACCCCTTATGTCGTCCAGCTGATCGATGGTCAATCCATCAACCCCAAGCTGCTCGACAAAACCAGCACCTTCCCCCTCTCTGCCGGCAAACACCAGTTGGTCGTCGCCTTTGAAGGCAACTACTCCAGCCGTAACGAAATCAAGCTGGTCACCGCCGAGCCGCTGGTGCTGAACTTCACTGCCGCCGACAACCAACAGCTGGTGCTGGACTATAAAAAACCCCGCAACGAAGCCGAAGCCAAGCAGTTTGTCAAAGATCAGAAAGTGGCGCTGAAAGACAAGGTCAGCGGCCAGCAGGTAAGCAGCGAACAGTTCGTGATGCCGAAAGTAGAAGGCTTCCAGCTGACCCGTGACTATCAGCAAGAGCTGATCAACATGGGTAAAGCCTTCAACCAGCCTAAAGCAGTGGCCGTCTCTTCTGCTGCCGTGATGGCTGCCGCCAGCGCACCGGTTCAGGTTGCCCCCAGCAAGGCTCAAAGCAATCCGGAAGCCCTGACCCAATTGCAAAACTGGTACAATAAGGCAGATGCGGAAACCCGCAAAGCCTTCCAGATCTGGGTTATCCAGCAGCAATAAGCCGGGCTGGGATATTGACTGAAAGGGGAGCCAAGCTCCCCTTTTCCATATCCTGCGGTCTCACTCACGACGCGTCTTGATTTATGCGCAGCTACTTCCCCTTTATATAGGGAGTACATATATGGATTCATCTGCTGATTTCATATATAGAAAGCGCCACCTTGCCAGGGAGAATGGCACCATGTCGTTGCGCATTTTCTATCACCCTCTCTACTCCTCCCTGACGCTACCCGAGCGCCATCGCTTTCCGCTGGCCAAGTATCAGGGGTTGTTTGAGCGCCTGCAGGTGCAGGGTTACCCCCTTGGCGAAGCGCCGTCGGCCACCCGGGAGCAAATCTGTCGCATTCACGATGCCGATTATGTCGCAGCGGCCCTGAGCGGCCAGCTTGAAGAGCGCGCCATCCGCAAGATCGGTTTTCCCTGGTCACCCATGCTGATGGAGCGCACCTTGCGCTCAGTCGGAGCCACTATTGCCGCCAGCCGCCATGCTCTTGAGCAGGGATGCGGCTTGCAGATCTCCGGAGGCTATCACCACGCCCATCGCGATCACGGCAGCGGTTTTTGCCTGTTCAACGATCTGGTGATTGCGGCGCAAGCTTGCCTCGACGAGGGGCACTGTGAACAGGTGCTGATCGTCGATCTCGATGTTCATCAGGGGGATGGCAGTGCGGCCCTGTGTGCCGGACGGCGCGATATCATCACCCTCTCCCTCCATGGTGAGCACAACTTTCCCCACAACAAAACCACCTCTCACCTCGACTTTCCGCTGCCAAGCGGCATGGCAGACGATGCCTATCTCACCACATTGCAGCAGGCGCTCTCGCTGGCACTGCGCCTCTATTCGCCGGATCTCATCCTCTATCAGGCGGGCGTCGATGTGCATCATGCCGACGAGCTTGGCTATCTCTCCCTGAGCGATGAAGGGGTGCGCCTGCGCGATGCCATGGTATTTGACTGTGCAATCAAGCATGGGTTGCCTGTCGCCGCTGTACCCGGTGGCGGCTATCGCCGCGACTGGCAACAGCTGATCCCGCTTCATATGTCGCTGTTTGAGACGGCACGCCACCGTTTTGGCTGATGGCATGGCTTGATAGCGCGGACACCCCATCAGAGTGGGCGGCATTTCACCAGATAAAACAGAAGAGGCGACCCTTGGGGTCGCCTCTTCGTGTTTCGTCATCTGGGTCACACAAGCTCGCTCGTTGTCAGGCAAGCTCGGGACACCTGAGGATAATTATTTCTGACGCTTACGGGCGTACTTGCGACGGGCGCGGGCCTGACGCTCCTCTTCCCGCTCGGCCTTCTCTTTGGCTTTTTGCTCGGCTTCTGCGGCGGCTTCGACAATCTCGACGCTCACCATCTCCGGCGTCTCCAGCGAGATGCGGCCAAGCAAGCCGGAGCGGAACTCGTTAATCAGGATCTCGGACGCCTTGTGCAGGTCGGCCAGCCCCCCTTTGCGCATAAACGCTCGCTGGCGGGCGATCATCTCCAGCAGCTCGATCTCGGTCTCGGGCAACTCGTCAATCTGGTAGCGCGCCTTGATCCGCTCCGGATAGGCCTTGATGAAGTAATCGGCGGCAAACATGGCGATATCGGCATAGTCGAACACTGTGTCCTTGATGGCCGCGGTGATGGCCAGACGATAACCACAGGAGGGCGGGTTGAGCTTGGGCCAGAGAAAACCCGGGGTATCGGTCAGGATAACGTTGTTATCCAGCTTGATCCGCTGCTGGGACTTGGTCACCCCCGCCTCGTTGCCGGTACGGGCGATGATGCGCCCGGCCAGGGTATTGATCAGGGTGGATTTGCCCACGTTGGGGATCCCCATGATCATCGCCCGCACGCCGCGCAGCTCAAAATTGCGCTCCGGCAGCATCTCGTGACAGAGGGTCAGCAGTTGCTTGATCTTCTCCGGCTCTTGTTGCGTCAGCGGCAGCGCCTTGATCCCCTTCTCTTTTTCCATGTGCGCCACCCACAGATCGGTGATCGCCGGATCGGCCAGATCCGCCTTGTTCAGCACCTTGATCACCGGGGTATCACCACGCAGCTCGGGCACCAGCGGGTTTTCGCTGGAGAAGGGGATGCGGGCATCGAGCATCTCGATGATCACATCGACCTGGGGCATGACCTCGGCAATCTCTTTGCGGGCCTTGTGCATGTGACCGGGGAACCAGTTGATGGACATATCCGTTACTCTCTGTGGGGGCTGCGGGCGCGCGCATGGAACAACAGGCGCTCTGCCGCGGGCATCGAACGAAGGGGGCGCATTTTACCTGCTGCGGGCCTCTTTTGACAGGTCATTCTAACCATCACCTCATCAAATCAGCAAACCGCCGAGGCGGAGCAACCTTGCCGGAAGCGACCGGACCAACTGGCTCAATTGATAGATAACACATTGATATAGTGTAACATTTTCATCACTTTTTCACACAACCGTCACCGATAGTCAGTAAAAGTGTCATCTGCCCCCTCTAGGCTGCGCTCAGGTTTTACAAGGAGCGAACCCCAATGAGAAAAATGGCAGGACTTGCAGTGATGATCGGCGCCGCCCTGGCTGCCGGCTGCAAATCAGACAATGACACGGTGGCGACCAAGCCCGCAGCCCAACCCACCAACGTCATCTTCTTCCTCGGTGACGGCATGGGCCTCAACACCCTGACGGCAGCCCGCATCTACGGTGTCGGCGAAGAGGGTGATCTCACCATCGATACCCTGCCAGAGACGGCCTTTATCAAGACCTTCTCCCACGATGCCCAGGTCACTGACTCGGCCCCCTCCATGGCGGCCTACATGACCGGGGTCAAGAGCAACAACGGCGTCATCAGCATGGACGGCGATGCCACCTATGAGAGCGACTGCAGCAAGAGCGCCGGCAAGCCGGTGACCACCCTGCTGGAGCTGGCCAAAGCCGATGGCCGCGGTACCGGTGTGGTGACCAGTACCCGGGTGACCCACGCCACCCCGGCGGCAACCTATGCCCATATCTGCAACCGGGATCTGGAAGCGGATATCGCCGTCCAGCTGGTACCGGGCGGCAAAGGCTACAACAGCGCCCTCAAGGAGGGGCTGGATGTGGTGCTCGGTGGCGGCAGCAGTTTCTTCCTGCCCAAAGCTGACAAGGGTAAGCGGGAAGATGGTCGCAACCTCATCAGCGAAATGCAGGCCAAGGGCTACCAGTTTGCCAGCAATCTGGATGAGCTGAACAAGGTCGATGCGGGCAAGCCACTGCTGGGCCTGTTTGGTTCCAGCCACATGAAATATGACCTGGACCGTCCCGCCAGCGAGCCGTCACTGGCCCAGATGACCCTGGCCGCCATCAAACAGCTCAAGGGCAAAGAGAAGGGTTACTTCCTGATGGTGGAAGGGGGTCGCATCGACCACGCTCTGCACGACACCAACGCCAAGCGGGCGCTGCAGGACACCATCGCCTTCGACAACGCCATCAAGGCCGCCATCGACGAGGTGAAAAAGAGCGACCCCGAGCTGAAAAACACCCTGATCGTGGTCACCGCCGACCACGACCACACGCTCGTGCTCAACGGCTATGCCAAGCGCACCGGCAAGACCACCGCCGACAACCCCGGCGTACTCGGGCTGGTGAAGAACTACGAGACTGGCGAGCCAAGCAAGGATAGCGAGGGCATGCCCTACACCATCATAGGTTTTGGCAACGGCTACAACCGGGTGGATGGCCCGCGCAGCAGCGTCGCCCCGCTCGACGATGCCACCGTCTCCGCCAATGACTACCACCAGGAAGTGGTGGTCAAGGTAGGCGAGATCGGCAACGAGACCCACGGCGGCACCGATGTCTTCCTCGGCGCCATCGGCAAGGGGGCTGACAGCTTCCATGGCTCACTCGATAACACCGCCGTGTTCGGCAAGATCAAGGCTGCGGCCAAGCTGTAAGGAGCACTTTCATGAGCAAACAGATGAACACATCCATCAAGCACACGCTGGTCTGCGCCGCCCTGTTCAGTGCGCTGGGCGCAACCTCCCAGGCACAGGCCGGTGATGCCAAAAACGTCATTCTCTTTATCGGTGATGGCATGGGCCCCACCGTGCTCACCGCCACCCGCCTGTTCAAGGTGGGGGAGGAGGGCAATCTGGAGATGATGAAACTGCCGCGCAGTGCCCGCATCAAGACCTTCTCCAACGATGCCCAGACCACCGACTCGGCCCCCTCCATGGCGGCCTACACCACCGGGGTCAAGATGAACAACGAGGTGATCGCCATGAGCAGCGACACCAAAGCCGTCGCCCCCGGCAAAGACGTCAATGGCAACAAAACCGTCAACAATTGCAGCAGCGATAACGGCAAGCCGGTGCCCACCATTCTCGAGCTGGCCAAGGCGGCAGGAAAATCGGTCGGGGCCGTCACCACCACCGAGCTGACCCACGCGACCCCGGCGGCTACCTACGCCCACATCTGCCATCGGGATGCCGCTTATGACATCGCCGCACAAGCTGTTCCGGGAGGCGCTGGTTTCAACCAGGCGCTGGGGGATGGGGTCGATGTGCTGATGGGCGGTGGTGCCAACCACTGGACCCCCTACAGCGCCAGCAACAAGGGCGGTCGCAATGACAACCGCGACCTGACCACCGAGATGAAGGCGCAGGGATACAGCTATGTCACCACCCAAAGCGAACTGGCCAAGGTCACCAGCGGCAAGGTGCTCGGTCTGTTCAGCAGCAAATCCCACCTCGACTACGAGCTGGATCGGGTCGCCAAGGGGGCAGCCAATACCCAGCCGTCCCTCTCCGAAATGACCGCCAAGGCGATCGACCTGCTGAGCAAGAACAGTCAGGGTTACTTCCTGATGGTAGAAGGCGGCCGGATCGATCATGCCCTGCACGGCACCAACGCCAAGCGCTCGCTCACCGACGCGGTGGCACTGGATGAGGCGGTCAAGACGGCGCTGGGTAAAGTGGATCTCAACAATACCCTGATCGTGGTCACCGCCGACCATGACCACACCATGACCATTAACGGCTACTCCGCCAAGGGCAATCCGGTGCTGGATCTGGTGAAAAATGGCGATGGCTCGACCCAGAACGACGTGGATGGCAAGCCCTTCACCACCCTGGTGTTCGGTAACGGCCCCAACCGCCACGATGTACGCCCGGTCCTCACCAGCGATCAGGTGATGGCCAATGACTATCTGCAGGAGACCGGCGTCAAACTGACATCGGAAACCCACGGCGGCGGCGATGTGATGCTGTTTGCCGATGGCGCCGGCAGCAACCGCTTCAAAGGCACACTGGATAACACCAAGGTGTTTGGCAAACTGCGGGAGGCGCTCGGCCTGTAAGCAGCAGGGGCCCGGGTGCATCTGAGCGATTGACTCAGCGACCCGGGCCCCGGCTCTTTCGAGCGACAGATGATGATGCGACTTTTGCTTTCGTTATGGCTGCTTGGCAGCACCCTCGCCTTCCCCCTGCATGCTGACGACACGCCCCCGGACCTCGCCGCCCGGATCAGCTATCACGACCGGAATACCGGCAGCGATGGCATCGCCAGAGAGAGTGTCTGGCAAGAGAAGTGGCTGCGCGTGGGCAATCAGGTGTGGAGCCAGCGGCTCATTCCCCTCCCCCTTGCCCGTGCCTATCACGCCACTCACGACGCCACGCCCGGCCACAAGCACTTTACCCACCAGATGGCGGCCCGCTGGGTCAGTCGCAGTGATGAGGGTGAAATTCAGCTGCGCTATGCCGACAGCTGGCACAACCAGCTGGTTGAGGTGCCGGTGGAAGAGTATGGCCAGGTGGCCTTCAAACCCGACTGGCCGCGGATCCGCCATCTCGTCAACCCCACGCTGATCGAGGGGATGACACCGCTGGATGAGGCCGCCCCCGAGCAGGCCCGCTGGTATGAAAAGCGCGAAGGGCAGCAACGAACCCGCATTCTCTGGTCGAGTCAGTGGCAGATCCCGCTGGTGGTCGAATCGGCCAGTCTAGACGGCTATCGCAGCTACCGGATGGAGGTGACCCTGCGCAAGCTGCCTGCCCAGCTCCCCTGGCAGCGACTCGCTGATTACGAAGTGCGCGATCTGCGGGATTTCTTCGACTGAGATCCCAACCCCTCAGCAGGCACAACGACAACGCAGGCAGGAATGTTACACTCTGCATATTCGACTCTGGCTCACGACCTTGATGCGCGCTCTCTGCCTGCCCTTTTTTGCCCTGCTGTTATTGCTGGTGAACACCGGTGCCCAGGCTATTGTGCTGGTGGCGGCCGAGTTGCCCCCTTACGTCATTCAGTCTTCCCATGGTAAACCCAGCGGGGTGGGTATCGAGATCATGGAAGAGGCGGCGCGACGCCTTAAAGAACCGCTCACCATCGAGCTGATGCCACTTCCACGTGCACTGACCCAGACAATTCACCGCCCCGATGTATTGATGATACCGCCCGTGCGAAGCAGTCAGCGAGAGCACCTATATCAGTGGGTAACGCCCATCCTCGATGAACAGTTTTTGATCGTCAGCGATCGCCGGTTTCACCCAAAAGCACTGAAAAGCAGCGATTTGAAAAACCTTGATGTGGGCGTGCTGCGCTACTCGTTTGGTCAACACCTACTCAAGCAACGCATCGGGATCCGAGGAGAGACAGTGGCAGATGAGCAACTCAACGCTCATAAACTCCATCGCGGTCGCATTGATGCCTGGGTCGCCGCATGGAATGTCATCCTGTATGCCCAACAACAAGACAAACGCTCATCACAGCAGCTGGTTCGCGGGGAAGTGTTGATGAACACCCAACTGTTCCTGGCCGCTCACAAGGATTTCCCCTTCAAACAAGCGCAGCGCTGGCAAGCCGTGATCGACGAGATGCGCCATGATGGCACACTGGCGCGGATCATCCGTCAGTACAACTATCAGGCTCCTGAGTAATCACTCAATCACGGTTGCCAAGGCCGGCCAGAATGGTTATGGTAGCCCCATGAAAATACTCGCTATTTCCTCGCATTTGCTCACACCCTGCTGAGCCCCCGCCTCGCTCCTTCGGCCGCGAGTCGCTTGGGGGCATGGCATTTTCAATCGATTGAACCTGTTGAATCCATTTTTGTAACACCCAGTGTGATGGCCAACCGGCACCCGCCGGTATGGGCCTATCCGCTATTGATAAGGAATATCTTATGAAACAACCTCATCTGGTTATCTCCAGCCTTGATCTGGACCGTATTGAACAACTGCTCGGCAACCACCCGCAGCATCTGGCCCTGCAAGAGGAGCTGGACCGCGCCGAGATCCGCGAACCAGCCGACATGCCGCCGGACGTGGTCACCATGAACAGCAAGGTACGCTTCAAGATGCAGAGCAGCGGCAACGAGTTCTGCCTCACCCTGGTCTACCCGCGCGATGCCAAGGGCGACGAGAGCAACATCTCGGTACTGGCGCCGGTAGGCAGCGCCCTGCTCGGCCTGAAAGTGGGCGACAGCATCGCCTGGCCGGGCCCGGCCGGTCGCACCATCGAGGTAGAAATTCTGGAAGTGGTCTATCAGCCGGAGCGCGCCGGCGAGCTGCACCGCTGAGTACCCCGGGCTGGTCATCCCCCTGTTGATCAGCCCGTTTGCTCGCCCTTGCCAACTGATCCCGATCAAGCTTTGCGCACCTTGCCCCCCGGTTTTTAGCCCCTTTTCCTGCTGCTGCTTGAGCCTGACTCGGGGGGCAGGTATCTTGTTGGCCGCGTCATGGTCATGACGCACCGAATTTCAGGCTGACATCATGATAAAAATTGCCCTCATCGACGATCACCAGATCGTCCGATCCGGTTTTGCCCAACTGCTCAATCTGGAGCCCGATCTGCAGGTGGTCGCCGAATTCGGCTCCGCCAGCGACGCCCTTGCCGGTCTGCCCGGCAGCGGGGCGCGGGTCTGTGTCTGTGACATCTCGATGCCCGACCAGTCGGGACTGGATCTGCTCAAGCAGCTCCCCTCCGGCTTGGCTGTAGTGATGCTCTCGGTGCACGACAGCCCGGCCCTCATCGAGCAGGCCTTGCAAACCGGCGCCAAGGGGTTTCTCTCCAAACGCTGCAGTCCGGACGAGCTGATCGCCGCCGTACGCACCGCCGCCCAGGGGGGGTGTTATCTGACGCCGGACATCGCCCAGAAGCTGGCCAGCAGCAGCCGGGATCCCCTCACCAATCGGGAGCGGGAGATTGCCCAGTTGCTGGCACAGGGGCTGGAGGTGAAGGCCATCGCCGAGCAGCTCGGCCTCTCCCCCAAAACCGTCCACGTCCATCGCGCCAACCTGATGGACAAGCTCAAGGTCAGCAACAACGTCGAGCTGGCCCACCGCATGCTGGATAGCTGGTGATCTCCCGTTTTGCCAGCTATGTCGCCATCGCGCTGGCGGCCTGCTTCATCTTTGCCGCCGGCTGGTTTTGCCTCTGGAGCATCAGCCTGCATCTGGCGGGCGGCCCGGCGCTGGCGGTGTTGCTGTTCCCCTTCGGCCTGCGCCTCGGCTTGCTGCTGCAAAGCCCGGGCCACTACTGGCCGCCGCTGTTATTGTGCGAAGGGCTACTGCTCTACTGGCTCAATCTGGAGGTAGGGCTGCCCCACTGGCTTTGGCTGGTCGCGGGCAGTCTGCTGACCCTGATACCGCTACTGATTGCCCGTCGCCAGCAGGTACGCAACGACTGGCAACAACTGTTGCTGCTGCTCGCCACCGTCACGGCAGCGGCGCTGCTGCAAGCCCTGCTCTGGCATCTGGCGGGGGAAGATGGCCTTTCGGCCCTGCTGCTCAGCCTCACCGGCGGGCTGACGCTGACCTCCACCTGCATGCTGATCTGGCACTACCTCACCCGCGCCACCTGGGTGCCGCTGGGGCCTGCGCTGGTGGATCAACCGGTGGAGTGGCGCTTTCGCCATCTGGTCTGGTATCTGTTGCTGTTCGTATTGAGCCTCTGGCTGCAACTGGGATTGCCCAACTCGCTGGTACGCTTCACCCCGTTTTGTCTCGCCATCCCCATCATCGCCATGGCGTGGCGCTACGGCTGGCAAGGGGCGCTGCTCGCCACCCTGATGAACACCATCGCCCTGCTGGCCAGTCAGGCCTGGCACGATCACCCTCTCGATCTGCTGCTCTCATTGCTGGCCCAGAGTCTCACTGGCCTGCTGCTCGGCGCCGGGATCCAGCGCCAGCGCGAACTTAATCAGGCGCTGACCCGCCAGCTCGCCCACAATCGCCAGCTCACCGAGCGGCTGCTGGAGACCGAGGAGAGCATCCGCAAGGAGGTGGCGCGCGAGCTGCACGACGACATCGGCCAGACCATCACAGCCATTCGTACCCAGGCCGGGATCGTGCGCCGCCTCGCCCCCGATAATGCCGGGGTGGGCCAGAGCAGCGCCCTGATCGACACACTGTCGCTCGGGATCTATGACGCGGTGCGCGGCCTGCTCGGGCGGCTGCGCCCGCGCCAGCTCGACGACATGACGCTGGAACAGGCGGTACGGGCGCTACTCAGAGAACTGGAGTTGGAGCGTCACGGCATCGTCACCCGGCTGGAGTGGCAGCTGGCGGATGGCGATCTCTCCGATGCCCAGCGGGTCACCCTGTTTCGGGTCTGTCAGGAGGGGCTCAACAACGTGGTCAAACATGCCAACGCCCACTCGGTCACCATTCGCGCCCGAACCAGCGGCGAGCTGTTGCAACTGGTGCTGGAAGATGATGGCCGCGGTTTGCCGGAAAGCCGCCCGCAACAGGGCTATGGCCTGCTCGGCATTCGCGAACGGGTACAGGCGCTCGGGGGCAGTCTGCAACTCTCCTGCATCCACGGCACCCAGCTGACGGTCAACCTGCCCAGCCGCAGACGGGAGGAGAGTCATGGCTAATCACCACCAGAGGGCCTGCCTGTGCTCAGTTTTATGAGAAGCGCGCCGCCCCGGCCCCTTATCCGGGATCAGGCCGAGATCGATGCCACCTATCGCCACTGGCGGCTGCACCTGCTGCTGACCATGTATCTGGGCTACGCGGTCTTCTACTTCACTCGCAAGAGTTTCAACTTCGCCATGCCGGACATGCTGGCGAGCGGCATGCTGGACAAGTCCGATATCGGCATGCTGTGGACTCTGTTCTACATCACCTACGGCTGCTCCAAGTTCTTCTCCGGCATCATCAGTGACCGCGCCAACCCGCGCTACTTTATGGGTGTCGGACTGATGGCCACCGGCGTTATCAACATACTGTTCGGCCTCTCGTCGGCACTCTGGATGTTTGCCGCCCTCTGGGTCGCCAACGCCTTCTTCCAGGGCTGGGGCTGGCCCCCCTGCTCCAAGCTGCTCACCAGCTGGTATTCGCGCACCGAGCGCGGGGTCTGGTGGTCGGCCTGGAACACCGCCCACAACGTCGGCGGCGCACTCATCCCTCTCATCGTCAGCACCATCGCCCTGCAGCATGGCTGGCGCTACGGCATGATAGTGCCCGGCCTTATCGCCATCCTTGCGGGATTGTTCCTCTGCTGGCGACTGCGGGATACCCCGAGCGCCATGGGATTGCCAACAGTGGGCGAGTGGCGCAAGGATGCCATGGAGCTGGCCCAGCAGACCCAGGATGCGGGGCTCTCCCACCGCCAGATCCTGCGCAAATATGTGCTGGGCAACCCCTATATCTGGCTGCTCGCCTGCTGTTACGTGCTGGTCTATGTGGTGCGCACCGCCATCAATGACTGGGGCAATCTCTACATGACCGAGCAGCGCGGCTTCAATCTGATGAGCGCCAACTCGGCCATCTCCATGTTCGAGGTGGGGGGCTTTATCGGTGCGCTGGTGGCGGGCTGGGGATCGGACAAGCTGTTCAATGGCAACCGTGGCCCGATGAACCTGATCTTTGCGGTGGGAATATTGCTGGCGGTGGGCTCACTGTGGCTGATGCCCTTCTTCAGCTATGTGATGCAGGCGGCCTGCTTCTTTACCATCGGTTTCTTCGTGTTTGGCCCCCAGATGCTGATCGGCATGGCGGCGGCGGAGTGCTCCCACAAAAACGCGGCGGGGGCGGCCACCGGCTTTGTCGGCCTGTTTGCCTACATGGGGGCGGCGCTGTCGGGCTATCCGCTGGCCAAGGTGATGGAGATCTGGCACTGGAACGGCTTCTTCGTGGTGATCTCTGTGGCAGCGGGCGTCTCGGCCCTGCTGCTGCTCCCCTTCCTCAAGGCGCAGGCACCGCGCCCCCAGCCTGCCGAGATAACGTAATACCGGACTGAACGGGAGTTACACCTCCCGACCAGCCTGACAGACCCGGTTCTTGCCTTGCCGCTTGGCGCTGTAGAGCGCATGGTCGGCCTGAGTGAACAGAGGGTCAAAGTGCCACTCCCCTTGCCAGTGGGAGAGTCCCATGCTGACCGTGATGGAGAGGCCGCCCATGTTGCGGTTCGCGACCTCCTCCAGCAATCCCTCGCAGCGCTGCAGGGCCAGCACGCCGGGCTGCGAGAAGAGCAGCACAAACTCCTCGCCACCGAAACGACTGCACACCAGATCGGGCTGACTACCCAGATAGGCACCGAGCTCGGCCAGCACCCGATCACCCACCTCATGGCCATGCTGGTCATTGATCTGCTTGAAATCATCGATGTCGAGCACGGCCAGCGCGCCACTGTCACCCCACTTTTGCTGCTTCAGCTGCTCCATAAAGCCACGCCGGTTGAGCAGACCGGTAAGAGGGTCATGGCTAGCCTGCTGGCGCAGCGCCAGCGCACGATACTGGGTACAGAGCAGCAGCACCCCGAAGGTGGAAAGATAGCTCCCCATCAACATGGAGAGGAAGGGCAGCACATTGACCCCGCTCTTATCCATCAGCATCTGTACGTTGTCCTGCCAGAGGAACCAGAGCCGCATCAGGTAGAAGGCGTAGAGCAGCACGTTGACCAGGGTAAAGACCATCACCGCCGGCAGATAGTGGGGGTAACCGTGGCGCCAGACCAGATAGACGATCACCGCACCCAGCATCATGTAACTCAGGCAAGCCAGCAACACCCGGGACGCCATCCCCCCCTCCACAATGCACCAGCTCAGAAGCAGCAGATAGACCAGCATGAAGAGCCCCCCGGCACGCCAGTTCGGGGGCTGTCCGAAAAAGCGCTGCAGCGCCGGCGGCATCAACACAATGCAGAGCGTGATCAGGGTATTGGCCAGCCAGATGCCGGAGGAGCTGGGGAAAAATGCCTGTAACGAGAAAAGTATCTGGGCCACCAGCGCACAGAGACTGGACCACCACCATAACCCGATGCCCGGGATCTCCCGGTGGGTCGACCAGATAATGGAGAGCGTGATAAACCCGAGGCTATATCCCCCCAATGCCATCACCATCAGGGTAAATACATCCAGCTTCAGCAACAACGAGACATCCATATCAAAACCAGGCAGAGGGAGGTAAGTGAGTATATGAGAACCGTTTGCCAAGACCCAGAGACCCTGACTGTTTTCACAATAAAAACATATTGTTCGTCTGTTTTTCACACCACCAGATAATTCACACCATTCCGCTATAGCAGGTTTGAGATATGCAAGAAAGATAAGCCCAACCAGAATAGAGCCACATACGAGCCCCTCTCTATGTAACAAAATGTCTTGGGGATAATTTGGGCTTGAACCCACCCCATTAGATAGATATGTTGTTTTCGTGTGATTTTATGAATGAAGCCATGAGCAATAAATGTCTCTAACCTGTTGAGTCTTCTGACACAATCTGTTTTTGGTACATTTTTCACTCAACCACTATTCATAGCATCTCATATGGGGCTTTTGTCCCGCTCAAGACATTCATCCTGTCTTGCCTGTTGCCGGATGCAGCAGTCTCTTGTGCCACGGAGTCGCACGGGATCAGGTTCAAGGCCGAACACACCACCGACAGAGACGTCACTTATGATCAAAAAACTGATTCTTTCTACCCTGCTGTTTTGCGGGATCGCCACGGCGGCCCCGACCCCTGCCCCCACCTCCACCCTGGATGCCGTACTCGAACGCGGCGTGCTGCGAGTCGGCTTCGATGCAGGCTATCAACCCTTCGAGATGACCAACAAGCAGGGCCAATACATCGGCTTTGATGTGGATCTCGCCAAGATGGTCGCCAAAGAGATGGGCGTGAAGGTCGAGTTCGTCAACACCGCCTGGGATGGCATCATTCCGGCGCTGCTGACCAACAAGTTCGACGTCATCATGGGCGGCATGACCGTCACTCCCCAGCGCAACCTGCGGGTCAACTTCGCCGATCCCTACATCGTGGTCGGCCAGACCATAGTCCTGCGCAAAGAGAAGGCGGGCGAAATCAAATCCTTCACCGACCTCAACGACCCGAAATACAAGATCGCGGTCAAGCTCGGTACCACCGGCGAGCAGGCAGTCAAGCGCCTGATCCCCAAAGCTACCCTGCTGCAGTTTGAAACCCAGGATGACGCCAAGCTGGAAGTGATCAACGGCAAGGTCGATGCGTTCGTCTATGACCTGCCCTACAACGCTATTTTTGCCTCCCAGAATCAGGGCGCCGTAGTACACCTCGACAAGCCGTTCACCTTCGAGCCGCTGGCCTGGGCCATCCGCAAAGGGGATCAGGACACCCTCAACTGGTTCAACAACTACCTGCGCCAGATCAAGGGCGATGGCAGCTACGACCGTCTCTACAAGAAGTGGTTCGAATCCAACGCCTGGCTGAATCAGCTCAAATAACCTCCGGGGGGCGGCACATGCCGCCCCTGCACCACGCAGCTCCCCACACAATAACGAGAAGAGGTTGTGACTGTGCACACACCCAAACCGACAAGACAGATGGAAAAACAGCCCAATCAGCTGCTCTGGCATGGGGTTTTCCTGCTGATGCTGCTGGTTGCCGTATTCGGCATCTACAAGGCTGTCCAGTCAGTGGATTACACCTGGCGCTGGGAACGCATTCCCCAATACATCGCCTATCAGGCGGAGCAGAAGAATGTCGCCGAATTTGACGGCACCGTGATGGCGGGCACCAGCGAGGCCGAGAAGGGCAAGCTGTTCCTGCAAGACGATCTCGACCCCAATGTGCGGCAAGCCATCGCCAGCACCGGCGTACAAGTCGCCGAAGGGGATACCGTTTTTCGTGGCGATACCCTCGACACCCAACTAAGCTGGACCGCAGGCCCCATCGCATGGGGCGTCTGGGTCACCGTCAAGCTCTCGCTGGTAGCAGGCATCTTCGCCATCCTGCTCGGCACCCTGGCCGGGCTGGCGCGTCTCTCCCCCAATCCGGCCCTGCGCAATCTGGCGGTCACCTACGTTGAGCTTATCCGCGGCACGCCGCTGCTGGTGCAGATCTTCATCGTCTACTTCTTTATCGGCACCGTGCTGAACCTCGACCGCTTCACCGCCGGGGTCGCCGCGCTGGCCGTCTTTACCGGGGCCTATGTGGCGGAGATCGTCCGCGCCGGTATCAGCTCCATCCACAAGGGGCAGATGGAGGCTGGCCGCAGCCTGGGTATGACCTCCGCCCAGACCATGCGCTATGTCATTCTGCCGCAGGCGTTCAAGCGGGTACTGCCACCGCTGGCAGGCCAATTCATCAACCTGATCAAGGACTCCTCGCTGGTCTCGGTCATCTCCATCACCGACCTGACCAAGGCGGGTCGCGAGGTGGTGAGCTCCACCTTCAGTCCCTTCGAGGTGTGGTTTACCGTCGCCCTGCTCTATCTGGTGCTGACCGGCACCCTCTCCTTCCTGGTACGCCGTCTCGAGGTGAAATATGCGAAAAGCAACTGATCCCATCATCAAAGCGACCGGCGTAGAGAAGTTCTACGGTAGCGAAGTGCACGCCCTGAAAAATGTCAGCACCGAGGTGGCCGAAGGGGAAGTGGTGGTGATCGTCGGCCCCAGCGGCTCGGGCAAATCCACCTTCCTGCGCACCCTCAACCAGCTGGAGACCATCAACGACGGCAATATCGTGGTCGACGGCATCTGCCTGACCGAGCCGGGCGATGTCAACAAGCTGCGGGAAGAGGTAGGTATGGTGTTCCAGTCCTTCAACCTCTTTCCCCACCTGACGGTGCTGGATAATATCTGCCTCGCCCCTCAGAAGGTGCGTGGCCTGTCGCGCCGTGAGGCCGAAGACAGAGCCAAGGCGCTGCTGCTGAAAGTGGGGCTGTCGGTGAAAGCGGCCAGCTATCCCTCCCAACTCTCCGGCGGTCAGCAACAGCGGGTGGCCATCGCCCGGGCGCTCGCCATGCAGCCACGCATCATGCTGTTTGACGAGCCCACCAGTGCGCTCGACCCCGAGATGGTGGGGGAAGTGCTGGATGTGATGAAGGGGCTGGCTCGTGAGGGGATGACCATGGTGGTGGTGACCCACGAGATGGGCTTTGCCCGTGAGGTAGCGGATCGGGTGCTTTTTATGGAGAGTGGCGAACTGCTGGTGGATGAAAAACCGGCCGATTTCTTCGACAATCCCCCCTCCCCACGCCTGCGCCAGTTCCTGAGTCAGGTACTGTAGCCAACACGCTCTGCTGGATAAACGAAGAGGGACCGCAAGGTCCCTCTTCTTGTGCGTCACGCTGAGCAGGCTTAACCCAGCTGAACCCGAGTGCCCCTCTCATCGGCTCAGCGCGGGGACTTTCCCAGATAGCGCTCCACGATCACTTTCACTCCGTCACGTTTTTTGAGCTGATAGAGCTCCTTGTCAAACTGGTCGATAAAGGCCTGTTTGTAGGGGTACTCCCCCTTGCGGCTATAGCCGAGAAACCCCTGCTCCTTGCTGAGTACCGGCCCCTGTTTGAGCAGGGACATATCGGCCACTGCCAGCTGATCGGCCTTTATCATGTTGAGTAACTCATAGAGCAGGGAGAGGCGATCATTGATGGTGCAATCGACCCGGCCGCGGACAATCTTGAGCAGGTTCTCCCGATTGCTTTTCACCTCCTCCACGTCGATCTGCTTCTCTTTTACTGCCTGCCAAAAGGCATCGCCGCCGACGGCAAAACCGGCGTTCATGCCAAAGCGTAAACCATGATAGTCGAGCGGAAACCTGGCCTGCGGGGTATTGGCCGCCACACTGGCGCCGCACATCACCACCAGCTCTTCATCCAGCATCGGCTGGGAGTAGGGCCACATATAAGGGCGGGTGTCGGGCATGTAGTAGGGTGGAAAAATGGCGAAGGCAGTCCCCTGCTCCACCATGCTCAGACCGCGCCGCCACGGCATGGGCTTGAGCACCACCTCATAGTCAGGCATGGCAGAGGTCACCTCGCGGATAATGTCGGCATAGATCCCCCTGACCTCCTCCCCCTCCTGCCAGGAGTAGGGGGGATAGGCGGCATCCGCCAGGATCTCGACCCGGGTCTTGGCGTGCGCCATCATGCACAACCCCAGCAACAAGCAACACCAGACGCGCATAAGCCAGCACCTCCTGAAAAAGCCTGCATCAAGCATAGCCATCCGCTGCGCCTTCCTCTGCTGCCGCGCCATATTTCATGCCATCTCTTCGTCGGCAGAAAATGTTAATGAAATATTAAAACCATCCTTTATGCTGGAGAGCAATTGCTCTGAATGGATGGCCGCATATGAATGTGCAACTGCTTCTGCTCTACCTCTCCCCGGTTTTTCTGGCCTTTATCGGCTGGGAGATGCTCTACCTGCGCAAACATGGCGCTGCCTTTCCCACCGCCACCTACCAGTGGCGGGATCTGTTCGCCAACGCCGCACTGGCCCTGATGCACCAAGGGGGCGATGCGCTGGCGGCCATCGCCATTGCTTATCTGTATGACACCCTCTGGGGCTGGCGACTGTTCGATATCGAGCTGAATCTCTGGAGTGTGCTACTGCTGTTCCTGTTGCAGGACCTCTGTTACTGGCTGTTCCACTTCACCAGCCACCATGTTCGCTGGCTGTGGGCCTCCCACGTGGTGCACCACAGCTCGGAGCGGCTCAACCTCTCCACCGCCTTTCGCCAGAGCCTGATGTATCCCATCTCCGGCATGTGGTTGTTCTGGATCCCGATGATTGTCATCGGCTTCCCGCCCGAGGCGGTGGTCGCCACCGTGCTGCTGAGCCTCGGTTTCCAGTTCTTCGTCCACACCCAGGTGGTGGGCAAACTCGGCTGGCTGGAGTGGATCTTCAACACCCCCTCCCACCACAGGGTGCACCACGCCAGCAACGCCAAGTACATAGACCGCAACTTTGCCGGGGTGCTGATCATCTGGGATCGGCTGTTTGGCACCTTTGTCGAGGAAGACCCGGCCGAGCCATGCCGCTTCGGCATCACCAAGCCGATCCACAGCTTCAACCCCCTCACCCTCACCTTCCATGAGTGGCGCGACATGCTGCGTGACGCCCGTGGCCTGCCCTGGCGACAAAAACTCGCCGTGCTATTTGGCAAACCGGCCGGCCCCGCCAGTCGCTGAACCTTCGCCCCGAATAGCAACTCCCGGATAGCAAGCCCCTGATAACCAGTCCCTGATAACAAGAGAGCGCCACTGTGGCGCTTTCTTTTATGGTCAGTCATATCTTCGATATCAGAGATGGGCGAACGACCAGACGGCGGGGATCAGGCTCAGCAAGGTCACTCCGGCCAACAGCCGTTCGCGACCGCTCAGGCAAAGATCTGTGCCCAGCTGACGGCGGCTGTAGAGAAACAGCAGCAGACCCGGCCCGTAGAGCAGCAAGGAGAGCAGCAGATACTCCACCCCGGCAGCATAGAGCAGCCAGAAGCCGTAACCGCTCGACACCAGCGCCACCGCCCGCATCAGACCGCGGCCCTGCCCGCTCTCCCCCTTCTTGCTGAACGAAAGCTTGAGCAAGAACAGGCCGATCAGCAGGTAAGGCACCAGGATCATCGAGGTGGAGATAAGCAGCAGGCTGGTGTAGCCCTTGCCGAGCAGCCACACCAGCAGCAGGCAAGTCTGCACCGTCAGGCTGGTGAGCCAGAGCGATGCGATAGGCGTCCCGTTGCGGTTCTGGCGCCGGAAGATGGCGGGAAACGCACCGTGGCGGGCTGCGCTGAACGGTACCTCGGCCGAGAAGAGGGTCCAGCTCACGTAGGAGGCAAGCACCGAGACGATAAGGCCGACGCTGATGAGCAGCTTGCCCCATGAGCCGGTCATCTGGGCCATCAGCCCTGCCATGGAGGGGTTGGGCAGCGCCGCCAGCTCGGGTCGGCTCAATATTCCGAGCGCCAGCACCGAGATAAGCACATAGAGCAGCAGTGCCAACACGACCCCCAGTACGGTGGCCGTGCCCACATCCCGCCGTTTTCTGGCGCGGGCCGACAGCACTGCAGCCCCCTCGATGCCGGTGAAGACCCAGAGGGTGATCAGCATGGTGTTGCGCACCTGCTCGGAAACCGGCACCGCCAGGCTACTGCCCTGCTGATCCGCCGCGAAGGTGACCGGATCGAACCAGTAGCAGGCAAACAGAATAAACAGCAGCAGCGGCAGGCTCTTGGCCAGGGTCGCCACCAGATTGAATAGCGCCGCCTGCTGCACGCCGCGGGCCACCAGCAGGTGCACAGCCCAGAGGATGCAAGACTCGCCGACAAACGCCGCCAGGGTGTTGCCCTCACCAAACCAGATCTGCTCGGGGGTGTCGACAAAGCTGCCCAGCGCGGCAAAGGCGATCACCAGATAGCCCACCACGCCGATGGTGGCACAGAGCCAATAACCCCAGGCGGAGAAGAAGCCCACCAGATCGCCAAAACCGGCGCGGGCGTAGCTGTAGATACCGCCATCGAGATCCGGCCTGAGTCGCGACAGATAGAGAAAACTCATGGCGAGCGCCAGGATGCCCACACCCGTCACGCCCCAGCCGATCAGCACGGCGCGGGCGCCAGCCACCTCGGCCATATTCTGGGGCAGGCTGAAGATCCCCGCCCCCACCATGGAGCTGAACACCAGCGCGGTGAGAGACCAGAGCCCAATCTTGTTCTCTTTCATGGAAGCTCCTTAGCGCAACCGGCGGCTCAGCGCCTGAATATGCTCGGGGCCGATGCCGCAGCAGCCGCCAATGAGGCTCGCGCCGGCCGCGCGCCAGCGCTCGGCCCAGCCGAGATAATCCAGCGGCCCCAGATCGGCACGGATCTCGTCCAGCCCGTCGTTGGCGGTGGCCTCCTTGGGTTGCGGCGGGAAGGCGTTGGCATAGGCACCGAGCCGAATGTCGCTGCGACCCAGCGCCTGCAATCGGGCGCGAGCAACCTCGAGGGCCCCCTCGATCACCTCGGGCTGACAGCAGTTGAACAGGATGGCATCGATTCCAGCCGCCACCAGCGAGGTTACCGCATCGGCCACCCGCTCGCCGGAGCGCAGTCGCGGCTCGTTGCCCGGCGCCTCATCTTCCAGCGTGAAGGAGACCCATAACGGCTTGCCATCGTCAGGCAACAGCGCTTTCAGGGCCAGTGGCTCGGCAATCAGGCTCATGGTCTCGGCCAACCAGATATCCACATAAGGGGATAACGCCCGGATAAGCGGTGTCGCCAGCTCGCTCACCCGGTCCGCCTTGAACAGGTCGGCACGGTAGGAGCCAAAGAGCGGCGGCAGAGAGCCCGCCACCTGCACGGCGCCCTTCTGCGCGTCAGCCACCTCACGGGCCAGCTGACCAGCCAGCGCTGCCAGCCCCTCCCCTTCGGCAAAGAAACGCTCATCGCCGATATGAAACGGCACCAGCGCATAGCTGTTGGTGGTGATGACCCTGGCTCCGCTCGCCACATAGGCCTGATGCACGTCGCGCACCGTCTCTGGCGCCTCCATCAAGGCCAGCGCCGACCACTCCGGCTGACGAAACGGAGCTCCCCGCCGTGCCAGCTCGCGCCCCATACCCCCATCCAGCACCCACAATTCCCTGGTTTCCATCTGTCGTGTCTCTTTGTTTTATGCGTTGTTTATTTGCGTATTTATCTGTTTGTTTTGCTGATCTGTGGTTTCGCATGAATCGCTGCAGATCGTCCTGCTTCATCCTGGGAAGCCCTTTTATTATGTAGCCATAAAAACATATAGATACCTAGACGGCCAAAGCAAGATAAAACAAAGTGCCACGGGCGGCAATCAGTATCAGCAGAAATCAGCGTGCAAACGGCGAGGCAAACGCAGAAATGCAAGAGGCCACCCGAAGGTGGCCTCATCACTATCTTGATCCGCTGGCGACTTAACGCCCGGCCAGCACTCGCTTGATCTGCTTGACCCAGTCGGAGACCCGACCCTGCTGCGGCAGACCGCGCCAGATCTGCTCCCACTGGGCAGGGCTGAGCGGACGACCGAGGCGACGCTGCACGCCGGCATAGAGGTAATCATGGGCCGTGGTGGCAGCATGCTCGGAGGTGAGGAATTTGGAGACCGGATCGGTCAACCGCACATCCCGCATGCCGAGCAGCGGATAGTCATTGTGCACCGCCGCCAGCATGGTCTCGCGCATGGCGGACTCGATATAACCACGGGCAAACAGGGCGGTCACCGACTCCAGCGACCCCTGATCCGGGCCATGGTACTGCTCGTCAAAGACCGGGCTCGGCTCTGCCATGCCGCTTTGTACCACCGCATCGGGATCCGGTTGCGGCACGACCACGGCAGGCTTGGGGGCAACCGGCTTGGCTGCCACTGTGGCTTTGCGCGGCGCACTCTGACTACAGGCACCCAGTGCCAGGGCGAGCGCGACACAGGCCAGCGCACGGGAATGAGAATGCATCTTCATGACTCTTATGTCGCTCCTTTTACGATTCCTGAGCTGGCTTCTCGGCCACAGCCGGTTCGACCCGGGTAACCAGCAGCTGATCAATCTTGTAACTGTCGATATCGACCACTTCGAACTTGTAACCGGCGTATTTGACCGAGTCAGTGCGCTTGGGGATCTTGCGCAGCATATACATGATAAAGCCGGCGATGGTCTCGTAGTTCTGGTTCTCGGGGAACTCTTCGATATCGAAGGCGCGCATCACGTCGGAGATGGGGGTCACCCCGTCCACCAGCCAGGAGTTCTCGTCGCGCTGGACGATCTGCTCTTCCACCACGTGGGTGGCCCACTCGCCCATGACGGTACTCATCAGGTCATTCATGGTGACAATCCCCACCACCAGCGCGTACTCGTTCATCACCACTGCAAAGTCGCCACGATGATTCTTGAAGTACTCCATCGCCTCATAGAGGTTCAGGGTATCGGGGATGATGATGACGTTCTGCACCAGGTTGCCACCGATCAGGTCGATGCTCTGCCCGCCGATAACGCGGATCAGCAGCTCTTTGGCATCGACAAAGCCCTTGATGCTGTCGAGGTTGTGGTCACAGACCAGAAACTTGTTGTGGGGATGTTCGGCGATCTTCGCCTTGATGCTCTCTTCACTCTCTTGCAGGGTGAAGTAGATGAGGCTCTCGCGGGCCGTCATGGCAGAGGTGACACCAAGGGACTGCAACTCGAACACGTTCTCGATGAGCTGATGCTCCTCGCGCTGGATAACCCCCGCCTCGGCACCGGCATCCATCACCGCATAGATATCGTCGGAGGTGATCTCGTCGTTACGCACCGTGGAGACGCGCATCAGACGGAACAGGGAGTTGGCCAATCCGTTGAAGATCCACACCAGCGGCATCAGCACGGTGACGAAGAAGAGCATGGGGCGCACCACCACCACTGCAATCTGCTCGGGCATGGTCATAGCCAGACGCTTGGGCATCAGATCGGCGATCAGGATAAACATGCCGGTGACGAACACGAAGGAGGCACCGGAGCTGATCTCGCCAAGCCAGGGCCCTTGGTAGAACTGGGAGACAATCCCCTTGATGGCGGGGTTGAGGGCAGACTCACCCAGGATACCGCCCAGAATGGCGACGGTATTGAGGCCAATCTGCACCACGGTGAAAAAGTTGCCCGGTTGGGCCTGCAGGGCCAGCACCTTTTCGGCCTGGCGATTACCTTCATCCGCCATCACCTGCAATTTGATTTTGCGAGACGCGGCGAGAGAGATCTCGGAGAGGGAGAAGAACACACTGCCGCCAACCAGCAGCATTAAAAAGAACAAACTATCGGCAAAACTCATGATTAACCTATTGCTACACCCGCCTTAGCACAAGACGGCAAACTGGGCCCGGGAGACCGGACCGTGAGCCCATCCGGGACTCACACAGGGGGAGTATTCTATCAGAAAACAGCCAGTTGGGGGCTTTATCTTACTCCGACCAGTTATGCAACAAAAAAGGCGCTTCACGCGCCTTTTTATTCACTTCCGGTTAGCCCTTGCCCAGCAGGGTGCCCAGATCGTCCGCCTTGGTGTGGCGCACATCCTTGCCTTTCACGTAGTAGACGATGTACTCGCAGATGTGCTGGCAGCGATCGCCGACCCGCTCGATGGCTCGCGCCGCCCACAGGACGTTGAGCACCTGGGGGATAGTGCGGGGATCTTCCATCATGTAGGTCATCAGCTCGCGGATGATGGACTCGTACTCGCGGTCTACCTTGTCATCTTCCTTATAGACAGCCAGCGCCGCATCCAGATCCATGCGGGCGAAGGCGTCGAGCACATCGTGCAGCATCTTGATGGTACGACGGCCCATGTTCTCCAGCGACACCAGCGGCGGCTGCGGCTTGTTGGCGTTGTCGGTCAGCATGCGTGCGATCTTGTCGGCCACGTCGCCAATGCGCTCCAGATCGGTGATGGTCTTGATGATGGCCATCACCAGTCGCAGGTCGGAGGCTGTCGGCTGACGCTTGGCGATGATGCGGGTGCACTCCTCATCGATCGCCACTTCCATCGCGTTGACCTTGTGGTCGTTGGCCACGATTTTACGCGCCGCATCGAGATCCTGATCGTGGATCGCCGCAATGGCGTCGGTGAGCTGCTGCTCCACCAGACCGCCCATCACCAGCACCTGGTTGCGCACGCTCTCTAGCTCGGCATTGAACTGACCGGAGATGTGTTTATTGAGGTTCATATTGTCCATACAAATAATCCTTGATTGCTCCGATTATGCCTTAGCCGTTGAACCGACTGCCAATCTGTTTGCTGAGATTCATCCTCTCCTCTCCTTAGCCGTAACGACCGGTAATGTAATCTTCGGTCTTTTTCTTGGCTGGGGTGGTGAAAATGGTGTTGGTATCCGAGTACTCGATAAGCTCGCCCATATACATAAAGGCGGTCTGATCCGACACTCGCGCAGCCTGTTGCATGTTGTGGGTCACGATCACCACGGTGAACTGGCTCTTGAGCTCGTTGATCAGCTCCTCGATGGTGAGGGTGGAGATGGGGTCGAGCGCCGAGGTCGGTTCATCGAGCAGCAACACTTCCGGCTCGATGGCGATGGCACGGGCGATCACCAGACGCTGCTGCTGACCACCGGAGAGACCGAAGGCGTTGTCATGTAGACGATCCTTCACCTCGTCCCACAGGGCCGCACCGCGCAGGGAGCGCTCGGCCGCTTCATCCAGAGTGCGACGATCGTTGATCCCCTGCAGGCGCAGACCATAGACCACGTTCTCGTAGATGGACTTGGGAAACGGGTTCGGGCGCTGGAACACCATGCCCACCTGACGGCGCAGGGCAGAAACATCAACGCTCTTGTCATAGATGTTGTGGCCGTGCAGTTGGATTTCCCCCTCGATGCGGCAGATCTCCACCAGATCGTTCATCCGGTTGATGCAGCGCAGCAGGGTCGATTTGCCACAGCCTGACGGGCCGATAAAGGCGGTCACCTGCCCTTTGGGGATCTTCATGTTGACGTTGAACAGCGCCTGCTTGCTGCCGTAGTACAGGTTGAGATCCTTCACCTCCAGCGCGGTCTGCTCCGGGGTCAGGTTGAGCAGGTCCAGCGCGGTGTGCTGGGTAGACGTGGTCGTTACGTTGATCATCTGTTACCTCAAAATCTATCTGGAGTGGCCGGACTGCTGCCGGCGCCCCTCACGTATTGGTGCAGAGAGATGGCGGCTCGCGCTCGGCCGCCCCTCTGTTATCTCACTCTTGTATCACTCAAGCGGCGCCGGATTAATGCTCCAGCGACCGGAATTTCTCGCGCAAGTGGTTACGAATACCGATAGCGGTCAGGTTCAGACCCACGATCACCGTCACCAGCAGGAAGGAGGTGGCGTAGACCAGCGGGCGGGCCGCCTCGACGTTGGGGCTCTGGAAGCCGACGTCATAGATGTGGAAGCCCAGGTGCATGAACTTGCGCTCCACATGCAGATACGGGAAGTTGCCATCCATCGGCAGGGTCGGTGCCAGTTTCACCACCCCTACCAGCATCAGCGGCGCCACTTCACCGGCTGCACGGGCAATCGCCAGAATAAGGCCGGTCATGATGGCCGGGCTCGCCATCGGCAGCACGATGCGCCACAGGGTCTCGGCCTGGGTCGCGCCCAGTGCCAGCGAGCCCTGACGGATGGTGCTCGGGATCCGCGCCAACCCCTCTTCTGTGGAGACAATCACCACCGGCAGGGTCAGGATGGCCAGGGTCAGCGCCGACCAGATCACACCGGGTGAGCCAAAGGTCGGGCTCGGCAGCGCTTCCGGGTAGAACAGCTGGTCCAGCGAGCCACCGAGTGTGTAGACGAAGAAGCCCAGACCAAACACGCCGTAAACGATGGAGGGCACGCCCGCCAGGTTGATCACCGCAATGCGGATAAGCTTGGTCAGACTGTTCTTGCCCGCATACTCGTGCAGATAAACCGCGGCCACCACCCCCAGCGGGGTCACGATGATCGCCATCAGGATAACCATGAAGACGGTACCGAAGATGGCCGGGAACACCCCGCCCTCGGTGTTGGCTTCGCGAGGCTCACCGGAAACAAACTTGCCAATCTGATGGAACCAGTGACCCACCTTGGCCAGCAGGCTCATGTCGTTGGGCCATACCACGTCCAGTACCTTGGACATCGGCATGGTCACCAACTCGCCACGCATATCCTTGACGGTGATGGCGTCGCGATCGGCTTGGCTACGCAGGGAGAAGAGCTCTTTTTCCAGCACCTGATAACGCTCGTTGAGGGCCTGACGCTCACTGGCCAGCTCCACTTTGAGCTGATCGGTCAGCTCATTTTCGAGCTCTGCTTTACGTTCCTTGAGGCGCAGCTTCTCTAATTGGTAGTTGATGGCGCCAATGGGGCCTTTTTGCAACTCGTTGGCTTGTTCAGACAAACCGTTGCTTCGAGCCAGCATCCGCTTGAGCACTTTGTGCAAATCTTGCTCATGCACTACGCCATCTTCCTTGGCCTCTACCACATAGCCATAGAAGTTGCCGTTGGTAGTACGCTCTATCATTGCCATCTCGACAGGAAGAGCCTGAGACTTGATATCAGTCTCCAGAACCCAGCGAAAATCGAGGTCAACGAACTCGCGGTTGCCGGTCTTGACCAGATAACGGGTCAAAACCTCACGTTCTTCACCTTCCAATGGCAATCCTGCGGCTCGCAGGCGTTCAACCGGCACCAGCTCACTGTCATTGATTTCACCAACCAACACACTCTTGTTACCGCTGGCGTCTTCCAGTTGCCACTCATAGATAGGGTGGGGCCAGAAGTAGACCAGACCACGCCAGCCGATCAGCAACAACAGACCCAGTACCGCTACCAGGCTCAGGCTGACGGCACCGCCGGTCATCCAGATCCAGGGGGCCCCTGATTTAAACCACTTACCCATTGTCGATTCCTTGCCCGTTACATGGAGCTGTATTTTTCACGCAACCGCTGGCGGACAAACTCGGCCAGGGTGTTGAAGAAAAAGGTGAACACAAACAGTACGAAGGCCGCGAGGAACAGCACTCGATAGTGGGAGCTGCCCACTTCCGACTCCGGCATCTCCACCGCAATGTTGGCGGCGAGGGTACGCAACCCCTGGAACATGGAGAAGTCCATGATGGGGGTGTTACCAGTGGCCATCAGTACGATCATGGTCTCGCCCACGGCGCGGCCAAGGCCCATCATCACCGCAGAGAAGATGCCCGGGCTCGCGGTGAGGATTACCACCCGGCTCAGGGTCTGCCACGGGGTGGCCCCCAGCGCCAGCGAGCCCTGAGTCAGATGCTTGGGCACCGAGAAGACCGCATCTTCAGCAATAGAGAAGATGGTGGGGATGACCGCAAAGCCCATGGCGATACCGACCACCAGCGAGTTGCGCTGGTCAAATTTGATCCCCATTACATTGGTGAGCCAGCTACGGGTATCACCACCGAAAAACGCATTTTCGACGACAGGACTGAGAGTAAGAGCCATCCAGCCAATCAGAATAACGACAGGGATCAGCAAGACGGCTTGACTGCCCTCAGGCACACTTTGCTTGAGAGTGTCAGGCAACAGATGCCATAGCAGAGCTGCAAGCAGCATCCCCATCGGCAACATCACCAGCATCATAAAAATGCCCGGCAGGTAATCTTCCACAATGGGAGCAAGCCACAAACCAGCCAGGAAGCCGAGGATGACGGTTGGCAATGCCTCCATGATCTCGATGGTCGGTTTAACAAACTTGCGCATCCCCGGAGACATGAAGTAGGCGGTATAGATGGCACCGGCAATCCCGAGTGGTACAGCAAACAACAGCGCATAAAAAGCGGCTTTGAGAGTACCAAACGAAAGGGGTACCAGACTCAGCTTGGCTTCAAAGTCGTTGCTGGCGGAGGTGGATTGCCATACATACTGGGGCTCCGGATACCCTTCGTACCATACCTTTTGCCACAGGGCAGACCAGGTCACTTCGGGGTGATCATTCTCAACCGTAAACAACTTGAAGGTGTCGCCTTGCTGCATCAACAGTGCATTGTGGCGTGGAGAGATGGCCAGGGCAGAAAGTTCCCCCCCTTCTACTGTCTCGGTCAGCAGCTTGGTCTCGCCTGTGGCGTGGAAGAAGCTGATGATGCCGTCCTTGTCGGCACTGATGAAGCCTTTGCGAAAGTGCTCGGGAGTCAACAGATCCACAGCGCCATCACCCTTGAAATCACGGATCTGGGTGAACTGACGTTTGCCATCCTTTGCCACTTCAAACCACTGGGAGATGACGCCGTTGTCATTACCTACCAGCAACGAAGAAGCGCCTGCCAGCAGCTCGACCCGGGTCACGTTGGCGTTGGTGGCATTGATCTCCAGCACGTTGCGCAGGGAGATTTCGCTCAGGTTATGAATGTCATAGACGGAGAGACGATTTCCCTGACGTACAAAGAGGATCCGCAGATTGGGGGTCAGCAACATCTGATCCACATGACGCGGCAAAGAGGGAATCGTGTAGTTTTCACTGCTCCACTCAATCTCCCCGGAGATGAAGTTCTCCTCGCCGCTCATCACAGTCATCACGCCACGACCATCTTCGGTCACGGCAGCGGTCGCCATCTTGTCCTTGGTGGCTTCGAACACCATCCGTTGCAGCGCCTTCCCTTGCGGGTCGATCACCACAGGCTCTTCGCCGAAGGGATATTTCAAGCTGGGTTCAATCACCCGCACATCGTTGGGATAGGAGACCTTGAACGCAGGCTGGACAACCAGTGCCTTGCCATCGGCAAAGCCGTAGGCAATCAGCTTTTGGCCCGGCGCCGGCGTTGTGGCCGTGCTGATGTCGCCAGCAACCTGGGCTTGGCCCAGTGACTGGCCAACCTTGATCTTGTCATCTCCTTGTAGCGCGAAGAAGTTGACCTGACCTTTATCGCTGAAGCGATAGCCGATCTCGTTCTGCTCTTCCATGCCGAGCCAGGCTGTCTTCCCTGCGACGGGCAGGGTAAACGAGGTGGCCGGCTCCATGGAGGCGCCATTGAAGATGGGTTTCACCACATAGAGCAGATAAAAGAAGATTAGCAGCAGCGCCACCAGTACCAGGGCTCCGCCTGTGGTGACGCCATATTTGGCCAATTTATCCTTGATCCGGCGTTTTCTACTGCCCGCCATGACCAGGTTTAACGATTCCGATGACATGCAAGACCTCAATGTAAGCTAGGCTTCGCGGCATTATATGGCGGTTGCATGACAGTTTTGTTACATCGAGAGCGCTTTAACAGAGGTTGTTAGCGGAAAAATGAGAGGGGATCCTTTCGAAGGAGAGAGAGCATAATATATTGTTTATAAAGGAATATTTATGAGGGCAATCAGCAGGACAGCCTGCACTGCCCCCGAATAATTCAGAAAAGGGTATCGTTTGATTGTTGCAGCGCCAGTTTGGCCGCCTTTTTCTCGGCGCGGCGGCGCTTGAAGAAGGACGACAACTGAGCCGAGCAGGCATCGGCCAGCACGCCGCCGGTCAGCTCGACTCTATGATTGTGGCGCGGGTCCTGCAAGATCTCGAACACCGACCCCGCGGCACCGGTCTTGAGATCTCGGGCGCCGTAAACCACCCGCTTGACCCGGCTATGGATCAGCGCACCGGCACACATACAGCAGGGCTCCAGCGTCACATAAAGAGTGGTGTCGAGCAGGCGGTAGTTCGCCAGCTGCTTGCCCGCCGCCCGGATCGCCATCACCTCGGCATGGGCACAGGCATCGTGTTCGCTGATGGAGCGGTTCCACCCCTCTCCCACCACCTGACCATCCAGCACCAGTACGGCACCGACCGGGATCTCGCCAATCCCTTCGGCCCGGGCGGCCAATGCCATGGCATGGCACATCCACTGTTCGTCCTGCTCGGTCTGACTCGGTATTTCTGGGACCTCTGATGGTTTCACGCCCATCCCCTCTTTATATTGTTCAATTGTGCTGTTTACATTCCAGCTATCCATACCTGTCAGATGAATCCATAGATAGCAGGCATGATAGCTCGCGGTGACAGGGCGGCGATTATGCCAAATCTGCACGTCAGACCCAAGCCGCATCCCGACTGAGCAATAAAGAAGCAATCGGCATCTCTATGATAAAAAAGGAGTTGCACCCGTTTGGTCATGCTATTAGACTTCCTTCCCGTCAGCCGAGTCTGACTCCGTCGGTGTGTAGCGCAGCCAGGTAGCGCATCTGCATGGGGTGTAGAGGGTCGGAGGTTCGAATCCTCTCACACCGACCATTTTCCCCGAGAATAGCCCAGTCAAACGACTGGGCTATTTTTTTGCCTCCGATTTATCCTCCTGACGATGCCTACCTATCAAGCACAAAAAACACTCAGAACCACTTGAATCTTTTTGCCGAACTCATTAAGATGCGCAACTTTCCGCCGGTAGACAACACAGGGAGGTGGAAACACGAGTGAAGGGATCACTGTCCGGCTTGCGTGCAACACAGGACCAGGCATGAACCAAAACACCGATTTCGCACCCGCCATTACGCTTTATTCCGTTCCTCACGACACCCCTTGCCACACCGAAAGCGAAAATGAACAGGTCATCCAGCTGGATGTGATCGATCTTGCCGAACCGGATGATGACTATTGAGCCCGGCCAGATGGCCGCTCATCACCAGCACATCGTCTGTTCAACTCTCTCCGTTTCAGGCCCTTGGCGAGAAATCTGCAAAAAACGACAAACTGCTAATTCTATCAAGGATGGCAGTATTATTGACTGATGTATCTCCCCCTTTCCTCCCCGGCATTCCCCCCGACAACTGATACAAACCTACGTTATTGCGCTTCACTTTCCATCGTTGCAACCGCTGGTGCCAACAGAGCCTGCATCACCACGCCAAGTTTAAAACGCGCGTTCACCAATCAGGTCTAGCAATAGCAAAACATTCATTGCCACATTCAAACGCACTTTATACGGCTGTTTTGGCAAAGCCTGGAGTTAGGTCGGGATTTGTTTTTGCATTTGTAATTTTATTACGTAATAAGTTACAAAATGAGGGGCAGGGTAACGGCCCAAATTAGCCGTTGTCAGATGGGAAAAAGCAGGAGCATAACCATCTGCGTAGAGCTTTTATACCAACCCAATAAAGCAATAAAAAACATCAACTTAACCATATCCAAAAAACAGGTGTTTAAAAAAAACTGTTGACGTACTCAACAATATTTCGCACCTTATCAATCGTGTTACCCCGTTGCTGCGGGAACGTTTCAAGAACAGGGATTCGACTTTAGTCGTAGTTAGTAAGTTCAAAATGTAATTCTCAAAGGAGTGAAACTTATGTCGGCACCGGCTCAGACCCACTGCAGCGCCCGCCTTCGCATCCAGGGCGAGATGCTGCCCGAATACGCGCAAATTCTGACGCCGGACGCGGTGGCTCTGGTCTCCGAACTGGTGGAACGTTTTGCTCCCCAAAGAGGGGAATTGCTGAAACAACGTGTGGCACGCCAGGCCCGTATCGATGGCGGCGAGCTGCCGGACTTCCTGCCGGAAACCGCCCACATCCGTGAAGGTGACTGGACCATTCGCGGCATTCCCGCCGACTTGCAAGACCGCCGTGTGGAGATCACCGGCCCGGTCGAGCGCAAGATGGTGATCAACGCCCTCAACGCCAACGTCAAGGTGTTCATGGCGGATTTCGAGGATTCACTGGCTCCCGCCTGGAACAAGGTGATCGAGGGCCAAATCAACCTGCGCGATGCGGTCAACGAGACCATTTCTTACACCAGTCCGGAAGGGAAGGCTTATACCCTGAATGCCGATCCGGCCGTCCTTATCTGCCGGGTGCGTGGTCTGCATCTGCCGGAAAAACATGTCACCTTCGATGGCGAGCCCATCCCAGGCGGCCTGTTCGATTTTGCCCTCTACTTCCTGCACAACTATCAAGCGCTGCTGGCCAAAGGCTCTGGCCCCTATTTCTACGTGCCCAAGCTGCAGAGCCATCTGGAAGGGCGCTGGTGGAGCGAGGTATTCGCCTGGACCGAGGACAAGTTTGGTCTGCCCCGCGGCACCATCAAGGCCACCGTGCTGATTGAAACCCTGCCGGCCGTGTTCGAGATGGATGAGCTGCTCTATCAAATGAAGGATCACATCGTTGCGCTGAACTGCGGCCGCTGGGACTACATCTTCAGCTATATCAAAACCTTGAAGAACCATCCGGATCGGGTACTGCCTGATCGTCAGGTGGTGACCATGGACAAGCCGTTCCTCTCAGCCTACTCGCGGCTGCTGATCAAGACCTGCCACAAGCGGGGTGCGCTGGCGATGGGCGGTATGGCGGCCTTTATTCCGGCCAAGGATGCCGCCGTCAACGAGCAGGTCTTCGCCAAGGTCAAAGCGGACAAGGAGCGCGAAGCCAACAACGGCCACGATGGCACCTGGGTCGCCCACCCTGGCCTGGCCGATACCGCCATGGCGGTGTTCAATGCCACCATTGCGGCTGGTGCCAAGAACCAGATCGGCGTGCTGCGTGAGCAGGATGCCCCCATCACCGCCGCCGACCTGCTGGCACCCTGTGAGGGCGAGCGCACCGAGGCGGGGATGCGCACCAATATCCGGGTTGCCCTGCAATATCTGGAGGCCTGGATCAACGGCAACGGCTGCGTGCCCATCTACGGTCTGATGGAAGATGCCGCCACCGCCGAGATCTCCCGTACCTCCATCTGGCAGTGGATCCGCCACGGCAAGAGCCTGTCGAATGGCAAGGTGGTGACCAAAGAGCTGTTCCGCCAGATGCTGGCCGAGGAGCTGGAGGTGGTCAAAGCCGAGGTGGGCGCCGCACGCTGGCAAGCAGGACGCTTTGCCGAGGCGAGTGAACTGATGGAAGAGATCACCTGCGCCGACACCCTGATCGATTTTCTGACGCTGCCCGGTTACGAGCGGCTCTGAATCACGGGCCCCCAGCGGGGCTCGCCAATAACAAGTCAATGGAAACGTGAAATCAATGAAAGAGGGAACTGATATGGCACTGACCCGTGAGCAACAGATCCAGGCTATCGAGAAAGACTGGGCGGAAAACCCCCGCTGGAAAGGGATCAAGCGCGGCTACAGCGCCGAAGATGTGGTGAACCTGCGCGGCAGCTTGCAGCCGGTGCACACCCTGGCCCAGCGCGGTGCCGACAAGCTGTGGGGCCTGATCCACGGCGACGCCAAGAAAGGCTACGTCAACTGCCTCGGCGCCCTGACCGGTGGTCAGGCGGTGCAGCAGGCCAAGGCGGGGATCGAGGCGATCTACCTCTCCGGCTGGCAGGTGGCGGCGGATAACAACTTGTCCTCCACCATGTATCCGGATCAGTCCCTCTACCCGGCCAACTCTGTACCGTCCGTGGTGGAGCGCATCAACAACTCCTTCGCCCGTGCCGACCAGATCCAGTGGGCCAACAAGGTAGGACCGCAGGACGAGGGTTTTATCGACTACTTCCTGCCTATCGTGGCCGATGCGGAAGCCGGTTTCGGTGGCGTATTGAACGCCTTCGAACTGATGAAGGGAATGATTGAAGCGGGCGCCGCTGGCGTGCACTTCGAAGATCAGCTCGCTTCCGTCAAGAAGTGTGGCCATATGGGCGGCAAGGTGCTGGTACCGACTCAGGAAGCGGTGCAAAAGCTGGTTGCCGCCCGTCTGGCAGCCGATGTGTGCGGCACCACCACCCTGGTGATCGCCCGTACCGACGCCAACGCCGCTGACCTGCTGACCACCGACGCCGACCCGTACGATGCAGACTTCCTGACTGGCGAGCGCACTGCCGAAGGGTTCTACAAGGTGCGTGCCGGTATCGATCAGGCCATCGCTCGCGGTCTGGCTTACGCCCCCTACGCCGACATGGTGTGGTGTGAAACCGCCAAGCCGGATCTGGACGAAGCGCGTAAATTTGCCGAAGCAATCAAGGCCAAGTTCCCGGATCGCATCCTGGCCTACAACTGCTCCCCGAGCTTCAACTGGAAGAAGAATCTGGACGATGCCACCATCGCCCGCTTCCAGCAGGAGCTCTCCGATATGGGTTACAAGTACCAGTTCATCACCCTCGCGGGTATCCACAACATGTGGTTCCACATGTACGAGCTGGCCTACCAGTACGCCCGTGGCGAAGGGATGAAGCACTACGTCGAGATGGTGCAGGAGCCGGAATTTGCCGCCGCCAGCCGTGGCTACACCTTCGTGGCCCACCAGCAGGAGGTCGGTACCGGTTACTTCGACAAGGTGACCACCGTCATTCAGGGTGGCCAATCCTCGGTCACCGCGCTGACCGGCTCCACCGAAGAAGATCAGTTCCACTAATAAAAAAGCTGCCTTGAAATAGCAAAACCCCGGCCTGAAGCCGGGGTTTCTTTTTGAAAGACCCTTCTCCCGAAGGGAGAAGGAACAAAGCGATAGAACCTCTTCACGGTCTGTGACGAGAGGCCGTCAGCAAGGTGAAGAGCAGCACATGAGCCTTGCTCACGGCCTCACAGTAAGAACGTGGCCAGGTTCTCAGAGCTCGAGGATCTCTTTGACAAAGGGAATTGTCAGCTTGCGCTTGGCGCGAAATGAGGCGTTGTCGAGCTGATTGAGGGTGGTGAGCAGGGTGCGCATATCGCGGGAGAGTCGGTTGAGCAGGAAGCGGCCCACATCGATGGGCAGTTTGAAGCCCCGCAGCTCGGCACGCAGCTGCAGGGCACTGAGCTTGCCTTCGTCATCCAGCTCTTCGAGATGGAAACTCACCCCCCAGTCAAGGCGCGAGGCGAGATCCGGCAATTGCAGCCCCAGTTTGCGCGGCGCGCTGCAGCCAGTGACCACCAGCGTGCCCTCGCCCTTCTCCTGCCAGCGGTTGTAGAAATCGAACAGCGCCCGCTCCCACACGGCATTGCCGGCGATCGCCTCAAGGCTGTCGAGACAGACCAGCGGCAAGCTTTCGAGGGCGTCGAGCATGCTGGGATCGAGCTGTTCAAATTGATCGAGGGAGAGATAAGCGGCTGCGGCGTCGCGGGCATTGACCTCGGCACAGGTGGCGTGGAGCAGATGAGAGCGTCCGGATCCCTTGGCTCCCCAGAAATAGAGGAAAGGTGATCCCTGACCGATGGCCGCGTTTTTGAGGGCGGTGATCAGATGAGCATTGGTGCCGGGATAAAAACTGACGAAGGTTTCATCATCCGGTAGTTGTACGGCTAAAGACAGTTGGGCCGGTTGCTTCACTCGTTGGGCTTTGACTGTGACATTTGTGGCTAAGTGTATCATCGCAAAGGCAGATAGAGAACCGCCCGGGCAAGCCGGGCGGTCTACAAAAGCCTTATAAAATCAGGGCTGCGACCATTGGTAACGCAAACCGCTGCCATTATCGTCAACCTTGCGCAAACGACTCTCAAGCTGCAGCGCCCGTACCAGCTCGGCCTGATCTCCTTGCAGGGTGAAGTTGAAGGTAACCTGGTCCCCCTCCAGCTTGCCGATCGCCACCTTGCTGACGTTTGCCATCCCCTGCAGCATCTTCTGCACGGCAATCATGCTGTCCACTTCGGAGAGGCCATCTACCACCAGGGTCTGGCTGGTTGCCGGACCAGAAATGCGGGCACCGTAGTTTTTCACCAGCCAGGCCGCCAGGGTATCGGCAAACCCTTGCGCCACTTCGGCCTGAGAGCCGGTGCTATTGCCACGGGTCAGCTCGGCCACTTCACCGGCCGCTTTGGGGCCGTAGAGTCCCCAATCGATGCTCCACTGGTCACCTTCCGGTGTCAGCTTGCCCAACACCACCATCTCGGCGCCATAGCGCTGGCTTGCCTGCAAAATCGGGTCGGCAAAGCGTCCCCAGACGTCGGTGGCACTGACCGCCATGTTGTCATCGAGATCCATCAGCGGAATGCTGATGGGTAGCCCCAGCGTCTGGGCCTGCTCGCGCAAGGCTTGCGCCCAACCATCGCTGGATTGATCCGCCAGCAGGCGACGCTCCCCCTGATCCACCACCAGCCAGATGGCCATTTGGGGACGAGCCGGGCCAAGCAGGGCAAACTGGCTCTCGGAAACCAGGCTGTTGACCTTGTCACTCTTGAACTCGGCTTTCAGATACTTGACGGAGTCCTGATCCTGATAACCATAGCTTTTGACATAGTCGCCCGGGGCCGCCAGCGCCTTGACCACCACCGGCTGGGTGAGGATGTCACGCTTGCCGGTCACCTTGATCAGCACCTGACCCAGTGCCTGCCCCTGAGCGGCCACCATGTCACCACTGGTCGGGGCCTTGCCCTGATAGAGGTCGGTCACCTGAGCGGCCGAGGCCATGAATGACAAGCCGCAGCAGAGGGCGGTCACAACACTTTTGAACATGAACAGAGTCTCGAAATGGGAGAGTGTGCTTATGGTAGCGGCAAGGCGCATCCTGCGGCAAGGCTGGCACAAGCGGCCACAAACAGCAGAGCCGGCGATGCGCCGGCTCCGATCACCCCTTCCACATGGGAAGCGGGTCAAGGCATTAACTTATTTGGTACCGAAGATCTTGTCGCCTGCATCGCCCAGACCCGGCACGATGTAGCCTTTCTCGTTCAGCCCCTGGTCGACAGAAGCGCAATAGAGCTCTACGTCAGGGTGAGCGGCTTCCAGCGCCTTGATCCCTTCCGGCGCGGCAACCAGTACCAGCACCTTGATGGATTGGCAGCCTTTCTTCTTCAGCAGATCGATGGTGGCGATCATGGAACCACCGGTGGCCAGCATCGGATCGATGACCAGCGCCAGACGCTCTTCGATGTTGCTGACGATCTTTTCGAAATAGGGAACCGGTTGCAGGGTCTCTTCATCACGGTAGATACCGACCACGCTGACGCGGGCGCTCGGCATGTGCTCCAGCACGCCATCCATCATGCCAAGGCCGGCACGCAGGATAGGTACGACGGTTACCTTCTTGCCTTTGATCTGGTCAACTTCTACTGGCCCATTCCAGCCATCGATGATAACCTTCTCGGTTTCGAAGTCAGAGGTCGCTTCATAGGTCAACAAACTGCCCACTTCTTTGGCCAGTTCACGGAAACGCTTGGTGCTGATATCGCCTTCACGCATCAGACCGATCTTGTGTTTGACCAGGGGGTGTTTGACTTCAACGACTTTCATTATTATCTCCTCTAACCTGCCGCAAAAAAATCGCGGAATCATACAACAAAAGCCACCGCTTGTAGAGCATTTCCGCGCAAAAACGCGCAAACGATTTCCTTTCTGGTTTTTCACCGCCACTGTTAGAATACGCCCCGAATTTTACCCTCCACTTCTTTACATGACGGGGAATACTCGTGACTGACAAAACCTCACTGAGCTACAAGGATGCTGGCGTAGATATCGATGCCGGCAATGCACTGGTTGAACGTATCAAGGGCGTGTCAAAGCGCACTCGTCGTCCTGAAGTCCTTGGTGGTCTTGGCGGCTTTGGGGCCTTGTGTCAAATCCCTGCGGGCTACAAGGAGCCGGTACTGGTCTCCGGTACCGATGGTGTGGGCACCAAGCTGCGGCTGGCCATCGACCTGAAGAAGCACGACACCGTGGGCATCGATTTGGTGGCCATGTGCGTCAATGACCTGATCGTACAGGGCGCCGAGCCGCTGTTCTTCCTCGACTACTATGCAACCGGCAAGCTGGACGTGGACACCGCAGCCGCGGTAGTCACCGGGATCGGTGCCGGTTGCGAGCAATCAGGCTGTGCCCTGGTGGGCGGCGAGACCGCCGAGATGCCGGGTATGTATGAAGGGGAAGACTACGACATCGCCGGTTTCTGCGTCGGTGTGGTGGAGAAGAGCGAAATCATCGACGGCAGCAAGGTCGGTGAAGGGGATGCCCTGATCGCCCTGGCTGCCAGCGGCCCTCACTCCAACGGCTTCTCCCTGATCCGTAAAATTCTGGAAGTCTCCAAAGCCGACGTGCATCAGCCGCTGGGTGACACCACTCTGGCCAACGCCCTGCTGGAGCCGACCCGCATCTATGTGAAACCTGTGCTCAAGCTCATCAAGGAGTGCGAGATCCACGCCCTCTCCCACATCACCGGCGGTGGCTTCTGGGAGAACATCCCCCGTGTCCTGCCCGCCAACACCCAAGCGGTGATCGATGAGCAGAGCTGGCAGTGGCCGGCGGTGTTCAGCTGGCTGCAGCAGGCTGGCAACGTCACCCGTCACGAGATGTATCGCACCTTCAACTGCGGCGTCGGCATGATCATCGCCCTGCCCGCCAACCAGCTGGAGAAGGCGCTGACCCTGCTCAAGGCAGAAGGCGAGAACGCATGGCACATCGGTCATATCGCCAAGGCAGCAGACGGTGAGGAGCAGGTCGTCATTAAATGATGCGGATCCTCGTCCTAATCTCCGGCAGCGGCAGCAACCTGCAGGCGATCCTCGAGCACTGCGCCAGCGGCAAGATTGCCGGTGAAGTGGTCGGCGTCATCAGCAACAAGGCCGATGCCTATGGTCTGGTTCGCGCCAAAGAAGCGGGGGTGGCGACCTCTATTCTGGCCCAGCAGCAGTTTGCCAGCCGGGAGGAGTATGACGCCGCCCTGCTGGCGCTGATGGCAGACTATCAGCCGGATCTGGTGGTGCTGGCCGGGTTTATGCGGATATTGAGCGGCGATCTGGTGCGCTATTTCGCTGGCAGAATGCTCAATATCCACCCCTCCCTGCTGCCCAAGTATCAGGGCCTGCACACCCACCAGCGCGCCATAGATGCCGGTGACAGTGAACATGGCGCCAGCGTCCACTTCGTGACCGAAGAGCTGGACGGGGGCCCGGTGATCCTGCAGGCCCGCGTGCCCATCTTTGAAGGGGACACGGCGGAGGAGGTAGCGGCACGGGTACAGGCGCAGGAACACAGCATCTATCCGCTGGTGGTACGCTGGTTCTGCGAAGGCAGGCTGCAGATGGTGGACGGCGCCGTGCAACTGGATGGCGCCCTGCTGGGCCCCGCGGGTTACGCCTGCGAGTAAGCAGACGTCTTGTCGAAATGTGAAAAAGGAGGCCGATGGCCTCCTTTTTGTTTCCTGAATTTTCCCACCACAGGCACAGGCTTAAACCTGTTCACGACCTGCAGCGAGAAACCGTCAACAAGGTTACAAGCTGCCCAGGAACCGGAGCGTATGGACATACGTGAGCACTCTTTGCTGTATACATAAGCGAGCAGCACATGAGCCTTGATCACGGTTTCGTAGCCAGATCGTGGACAGGTTTAGACCGGATTGTCGATATCGATAAAGGTGACATCCAGCCCATGCACAGTCGCCAGCCACTCCCCCAGCGCCTTGACGCCGTAACGCTCGGTGGCGTGATGGCCCGCGGCGTAGAAGTGCATCCCCATCTCGCGAGCGGTGTGAATGGTCTGTTCAGAAGCCTCGCCAGAGATAAAGGCATCGATGCCCTGCTCCGCCGCCAGATTGATGTAGCTCTGACCGCCGCCGGTGCACCAGGCCACGGAACGAATTAGCTCTGGGCCGCTGTCGCCACAGTGGAGCGGCTCACGACCGAGACGCTCGGCAATCAGCTTGGCAAAATCGCTGCCGCTCATCGGCTCTTCCAGCTTGCCCACCATGGCGACGCTCTTGCTGTTCCACGGCTCCAGACCGCGACGCACCTTGATGTCGAGCAGCTTGGCGAGCTGGGCGTTGTTACCCACTTCGGGGTGGACATCCAGCGGCAAATGGTAGGCAAACAGGTTGATATCGTGGGTCAGCAGGGTCTTGAGCCGACGCTGCTTCATGCCGGTGATCTGGGCCGGTTCACCGCTCCAGAAGTAGCCGTGATGGACCAGAATGGCATCGGCCTCGGCAGCCACCGCCGCGTCGATAAGCGCCTGACTGGCGGTGACACCGGTCACTACCTTGCGAATACGCTCACGCCCCTCCACTTGCAAGCCGTTGGGGCAGTAATCCTTGATGGCGTGCGGTTCAAGCAGATGGTTCAGTACGGTTTCGAGTTTTCGATGAGAGATCATAGGGGTCCCTTATTAAGGCTCGGTCCCCTGCTTTACCAATAAAAACAGGGCCCAGGCTCAAAGCGCCAAGGGCCCCATGATAATCGAGCCGGGCCGTCAAGACCATGACAGCCCCCACACAGTGCGGTTTCCCACATGCCTCAGGCTGGCAGGTCGATCCCCGCCTCCCGCATCTGGGCAAGCTTGTAGCGCAGAGTGCGCGGGCTGATGCCGAGTCGGTCGGCCACCGCCTTGCGGCTGCCGTTACAATCTTGCAGGGTGTCGAGGATGATCTGGTGCTCCTGCTGCTTGAGCTCGCTGCCGAGGCGATCGCCACCATAGCTGCGCTCCACGCTGACAAACTCCATCTCCTGCTCGTCCAGCTCCTCCAGAATGAGGTGGTCACAATTAATGACCCCGTCGGGGCTGAGGATCAGGGCACGCTGTACCACGTTGTCCAGCTCCCGCACGTTGCCGGGCCAGGGGTGAGCCAGCAGCCGTTCCCGCGAGGCATCCGTCAACTGTGGTGTCGGCAGCCCCTGCTGACTGGCATGAAGTGCCAGCAGGTGCTCCGCCAGCGGCAGAATGTCGCCGGGCCGCTCACAGAGGGCAGACCAGCGCAGCGGAAAGACGTTGAGGCGATAGTAGAGATCTTCGCGGAACAGACCATCCTGCACCGCTTTTTTCAAATCCCGGTTGCTGGTAGCGATGACCCGCACATCCAGCGGGATCATCTTGCGACTGCCGAGCCGCTCCACCTCTTTCTCCTGCAACACCCGCAGCAATTTGGCTTGCAGCCCCTGATCCATCTCGGTGATCTCGTCAAGCAGCAGGGTGCCCCCCTGCGCCTGCTCGAACTTGCCCGGGCACCCCTGTACCGCACCGGTGAAAGCCCCCTTCTCGTAGCCAAACAGGGTCGCCTCCAGCATGTTTTCCGGAATGGCGGCGCAGTTGATGGCGACGAAAGGCTGCTCGGCGCGGCTGGAGTTGTCGTGAATGTAACGGGCCAGCACCTCTTTACCCGTCCCGCTCGGGCCGGTCACCATCACGGTCGCTTCGCTTCTGGCCACCCGGGTCGCCAGCTGGAACAGCTCGGCAGTTTTGGGATCCCCGTAGACCACGGCACGTTTTTCCACCTTCTGAGCAGGCACATAGCGGCTGACCTGATTGAGCAGCACCTCCGGCGAAAAGGGCTTGGCCAGATAGTCGATGGCCCCTTCGCGCATGGCGCGCACCGCGCCGTCGATATTGGCGTAGGCGGTCATCAGCAACACAGGTATCTGCGGATATTGCTGGCGGATGGTAGCCAGCAGGGTGAGGCCGTCCATTCCCCCCATCTGGATATCGGAGATCACCATGTCAAACGGCTGACGGGAGAGGGCCAGCAGAGCACGCTCGCCGCTGTCCGCTTCGCGGCACTCATAACCGCCGAGCAAAAGGGTATCCACCAGCGCTTCGCGCAGGCCATTGTCATCTTCTACAACCAGGATCCGGGCCTGAGTCATGCTACACCTCCCACGACAGCCAACCTGGCCGCATTGATATGGCTCCCTCTCGGCAGGCACAGCTCCTTAACAAGGCTCATGCTGCACCTCCAAGTTGCACCTGCTGCTGATGCAGGGGGAACGACAGAGTAAAACAGGTGCCTTCACCGGGAACCGAGGCCACACCGACCTCCCCCTGATGGGCACGCACGACGGATTGCACCACCGCCAGCCCGAGGCCAGTGCCTTGGGAGCGGGTGGTAAAGAAGGGTTCGAATACCTGACCAAGCAGGTGAGAAGGGATCCCCTTGCCATTGTCGATGACACGCATCTCCACCCGGACACCACTGCGCACCGCGCTGACCAAGAGTGACGTGGCCCCCGCCTGCTGGGCATTGGCGATCAGGTTGTTGATGGCGCCCGCCAGTGCGCTGCTGTTGGCCAGCAGGCAGAGATCGGGCTCCGGCGCCTCTATGTGCAGTTCGCAGCCCTGTTGCTGACAGAAAGCCTCGGCACCAGCCTGCACTTCAGCCAGCAAGCCCTGTACCGAGATGGGGGTGACCACCTGATTGTCGCCATTGCGGGCAAACAGCAGGATGTCGTTGATCTGCTTCTCCAGATCTTGGAGGCGGGCCATCAGCTTTTGCTGAAACTGGCTGCGGGACTCCGGCTTGAGGGTACGGTTGGCCAGGTTGGCGGCATAGAGCATGGCGGCGGAGAGCGGAGTGCGGATCTGGTGGGCGAGCGAAGCCGCCATATTGCCCAGCGCCGACAGCCGCTTCATGTGGTTGATGCGATCCTGAAGCTTGCGGGTTTCAGTGAGGTCATTGATAAAGACCAGCTGGCCGCTCTGATCCGGCAGCGGCTGGGTAGAAAGCTGGACCCGTCGTCCATCGCGCAGGGAGATCTCGTGGCCATCATCCTCACGTGGTTCAAAACAGCGGGCAATGATGCGGCGCCAGAGCTCTCCTTCCAACGGCTCCCCCAGCAGGGAGATGGCTGCCGGATTCGCGCGGGTGACCACCCCAGCCCCGTCAAGCAGCAACACCCCGGTGGGGAGCGCCTTGAAGATGGCATAGAGCTGGCTCACTTCGTGGGACTGGAGTGGCATGTCCTGCTGCTGGATCGTCATAAACCTGACCTCAAACTGGCTATTTGGTCAGGTCATTCAATTTCCATGCCACTAAAATATGTTAATTAAAACAATAGATTGCATGTTAACGTCAAGGCTTTGACCCTTAAACGTCCTTGCTCATCCCGTACTTTTTCATCTTCTCTACCAGGGTGGTACGGCGCATGCCGAGCAGATCGGCGGCGCGGGCCACCACCCCGTCCTGCGACTCCAGCGCCTGGCGGATCAGCTCCACTTCAAGGTCGGCCAGCATCTCCTTGAGATTGACCCCCTCCTCCGGCAGTTGCATGGTGCGGGCAGAGGCGAGGGGGTGATCCAGCTCCGGCGGCTCCTGGAACACCGCCGCCAGCGCATCCCGCTCATCCATCTCGGTCAGCCGCTCATCCCGCGGCTCGCTCGGCAACAGACGATAACGACTCGGCAGATCCGCCACATCGACGATCTGTTGCGGGTAGAGGATAAGCAGCCGCTCCAGCAGGTTGGAAAGCTCGCGCACATTGCCCGGCCAGGGGTACTGCATCAGCGACTCCAGCGCCCGCTGGGTCAGACGGATCACACTGTGGTGCTGCTCCGCGTGACGGTTGAGCAACTCCTGCAGCAGCAGCGGAATGTCATCGATGCGATCCCGCAGTGGCGGGGTCTCAATGGGGAAGACGTTGAGGCGGTAGTAGAGATCTTCACGAAAACCCTGACTGCGGATCAATGCCTCCAGATCCCGATGGGTCGCCGCAATGATGCGCACATCGGCCTGAATGGGCTTGCCGCCACCGACCCTGTCGAACAGCCGCTCCTGCAATACCCGCAGCAGTTTGACCTGCATCGGCATCGGCATGTCGCCAATCTCGTCGAGGAACAGAGTGCCCCCCTGCGCCAGCTCGAAACGACCGCGACGAGCTGCGATGGCGCCGGTAAAGGCTCCCTTCTCGTGACCGAACAGTTCGCTCTCAAGCAACTCGGCAGGAATGGCACCACAGTTGATAGGCACAAAGGGGCCACTACTGCGGGCCGAGAGTTCGTGAATGGCACGGGCCACCACTTCTTTGCCGGTTCCCGATTCACCAAGGATCAGCACGTTGGCATCGGTCTCGGCCACCTGGCTGATGAGGCGGCGAACCTCCTGGATCCCCTTCCCTTTGCCCACCAGCAAACGCAGCAACGTCTGCCCCTTGTCGTGGGTCTGTTGACGGGGATGGAGAGAGACAAAAGCCTGACAGAAGTGCAGGTGACGAGTCAGCGACTCATAGGTAAAGGGGGCCTGGGCAACACCGATAAAGTTGCTGTTGGGCAGTTCCGCCTCAACCAGCGAGATAAAGGGGGTACGAGGGAAAGCGGCAAGTAACTCGGGCAAGGTGCGACCTGCCAGTTCACCCACCAGCACCCCTTGCAGTGGGCCAGAAGATTCGATGGCGACATCCAGGTCCCCTTCTGCGACATCCTGCCACAGGATCCCCATAAACGTGAGCACGGTTCCCAACTGCTGGCGCCGCTGCGCATCGGCATCAACAATCAACACGCCCATCTCCACCATATCCATCCCTCGCGATATCCTGAACTAACTTATTGTTTTATTTAGTAATAAAACAGCTACTGACTGTCTTTTTGCAGGCACACAAAGTGCCAAAAAACCGACACATTGTCAAAAATTGTCGTATTCAGGCTAAGTGTATCGATAGAAACGGGAGATTAGATAAATTTTGCCGAGGAATTTTCTGCATTGGCGCCGCTAGCAAACGCCGCCAATGGCGGAAAGAAAACTGCCCTCGTCAGAGGGCAGCATGCAATACGGTCAGATGAACTCAGTGGCTGTGGTGGTGATGCGGCGCCGCATAACGACACGCGGGAAAACGACTACAGGCCAGGAAGAGTCGACCGGCGTGGGGGCCTTTTTTCGCCTCCCGCTCCACCAGCGGCGCATCGCAGCGGGGGCAATGCTGCACCTCGAGCTCCTCGTCCTCCTCTACATCGGCGAACAGTCCATCGACCAGCTCACCCTCACTCTGTGGTGTCTCCACCATCCCCTTGGCCCGGATGGCAGGTTCGTGGAGCGACGAGGGCGAGACAGCCTCGGCATGGGCAGTGCGGCCACGCATCCCGGCACCGACATCCACGCCGTCCAGCAGCAGAGGGTTGAACGTCGGCTCGCGGCGCGCCCCGTGCGGCAGATCGTCAATCAAGGGTTCGCTGGTTTTGAGCAGCAGCGGCAAGATCTGTTCGCGCAGCTCTTCCACCAGATAGCTGGCACTTGCCGGGATCTGCAGCAACGGCAGACCGGCACTGTCACAGGCGGTTTTCAGAAAGAGATCCCGCGCCTTGCGCTTCTGATGGCGGTGGGAGCTGTCATCGAGTTCGATGGCACAGATAAAGGAGAGATCAGAAGGGTGGCAAAGCAGATAGTCGAAATGCTTGGCGCTGATCTTGTTGAAGTACTGCTGCCATTTGCTTTTGCCGATCCCGGCCTGCGGCGTCAGCACATCGGCCACCCGCACCTTGGCAAAGACCCGGGCCTTGTCACCCACCGCCAGATCCAGCACCCCGAGGAAGGATCGCTCGGCGGGACTGAACAGGGTCTCCTGCACATCATAGGGCAGGCGCTTTTGCTGTCTGCCTCTGCTCCAGAAGATCGCCAGCACAAGCAGCGCCAGCAACAACAATCCCGATAGGACAAGGGTATTCATGAGAGCACGATCCAGTTCACGACACGAAAGGGGAATTACTTTACCACAGCCGCCACGGAGCAAGGCAGCAGACCCGTGTATAGAAAGTGAAAAGTCCCGTCTTTTTATCTATTTGTCAGCAGGCGGGGGTTCATATGACCAGTTCCAGCAGGCACAATAGGGATAGAGCAAGAAATCCCATTTCAAGGAGAAGAGCAGGATGCAAAAGCAATTGGTGGTCACCGTGATCGGTGCAGACAAACCCGGGATCGTCGAGAGTCTGGCAGCTGTCATCAGCCGCGAACAGGGCAACTGGCTGGGCAGCGCCATGAGCGAACTGGCGGGCCAGTTTGCCGGTATCCTCCATGTCTCTGTCCCCGATGAGCACTATCGCAGCCTGTGCGAAGCACTGGCCCTGCTACCGGGTCTGACCATCAGCTTTGCCGAAGGGACACCGACCACCGAGCCAGCCCATCAAGTCATGATGACAGTGACCGGCAACGACCGCCCCGGTATCGTCCACGAAGTTGCCAGCATCCTGCGCCAGCTCGAGATCAACGTGGCCGATCTCACCACTGGCTGTGAACCGGCGCCCCACTCCGGCGCCCCTCTCTTCTATGCCCATGCGCTGGTTGCACTGCCCGACGGGCTCGCGATGGATACGCTTATCACCGCGCTGGAATCCCTCTCCGACGATCTGGTGGTCGACATCGACGAAGCGTTCAGCGAGCAGTAACAATACTGTCATTTATTTGTCATATATTAACGCCATAACTGCCGCGCAGACGCGACCTGAAACAGAGGCACAAGATGAGCACCGACAAGCAGTATGAAGAGAAAGAGCTGAGCTGGCTCTCATTCAATGAACGGGTGTTGCAAGAGGCAATGGACAAGACGGTGCCCCTCATCGAGCGGGTTCGTTTTCTGGGGATCTTCTCCTCCAACCAGGATGAGTTCTTCAAGGTACGGGTATCGGACGTCAAGCGTCGCATCCTCATCAATGAAGTACATGGTGGCGACGATGAAGCGAAAGTGCTGCTGCGCGCCATCCAGCAAAAAGTGATGGCGCTCGGTGAGGCGTTCGACAACACCTACAAGGAGCTGTTGATTGCGCTGGCTCGCCACAACATCTTCCTGGTCAACGAGAACCAGCTCTCCGATGCCATTCAGAAGTGGCTGCGGGTCTTCTTCAAGGAGAAGGTGCTGCGTCACATCATCCCGATCCTGCTCAACAAAGAGGTCAATCCGGTCAAATTCCTCAAGGATGAGTACACCTATCTGGCCATCGAGATGAAGAAGAACGGTCAGGTGATCCAGTACGCCCTGGTGGAAGTGCCGACCGACGACCTGCCCCGCTTCTTCCAGCTGCCGCCGGAAGGGACCCGCCGCAAGAAGCAGATCATCATTCTGGATAACGTCATCCGCTTCTGCCTCGACGAGATCTTCAAGGGCTTCTTCGACTACGACGAGATTGCCGCCTATGCGGTGAAGCTGACCCGGGATGCCGAATATGATCTCTCCGACCAGCTGGACTTGAGCCTGGTGGACAAGATGAGTGACGGCTTGAAGCAGCGCCTCACCGCCATGCCGGTGCGTTTCGTCTACGAGCGGGAGATGCCCGCCGCCATGATAAGCTTCCTGAAACTCAAGCTGCAGATCAGCTCCTACGACGCCATCATGCCGGGTGGGCGTTACCACAACTTCAAGGATTTCATCGGCTTCCCCAACGTGGGCCGTGACTATCTCGAAAACCCCAAACTGCCGGCCCTCGATTGCCGCGATTTTGACGGCTTCGTCAACGCCTTCGATGCCATCACCAAGCAGGATATTCTGCTCTACTACCCGTATCACAAGTTCCACCACTTCACCGAGTTGGTGCGCCAGGCGGCGTTCGATCCGGCGGTGAGCGCCATTCGCATCAACATTTATCGGGTGGCCAAGAAGTCGCGGATCATCCACTCCCTCATCGATGCCGCCAACAACGGCAAGAAGGTGACCGTGGTGGTTGAGCTGCGTGCCCGCTTCGACGAAGCGGCCAACATCGACTGGGCCAACATCCTCACCGATGCCGGGGTCAAGGTGGTGTTCGGGGTACCGAGCCTCAAGATCCATTCCAAGCTATGCCTCATCACTCGCCACGAAAATGGCGAGCCGGTGCGCTATGCCCACATCGGTACCGGTAACTTCAACGAGAAGACCGCCAAGATCTACACCGACTTCTCGCTGCTGACCCGCAATCCGGATATCACCGCCGAAGTAGAGGGGGTGTTTGAATATATCGAGTACCCCTATCGGCGCTACAAATTCAACCACCTGCTGGTCTCCCCCATCAACAGCAGACGTCAGCTCTATCGTCTCATCGACAACGAGCTATCCAACGCCAAGGCGGGCCAGCCGAGCGGCATCATCCTCAAGATCAACAATCTGGTGGACCGGGATCTCATCAACCGGCTCTATGCCGCCGGTCAGGCGGGCGTGCCGATCCAGATGCTAATCCGTGGCATGTGCGCCCTGCGGCCGGGCGTACCGGGTTTGAGTGACAACATCAAGGTGATCAGCATCATCGACCGCTTCCTCGAGCACCCGCGGGTGATGGTGTTCCACAACAAGGGCAACCCCCAGCTCTATATCTCCAGCGCTGACTGGATGAGCCGCAATATTGACGGCCGGATCGAGGTGGGCACGCCCATCTATGACGAGCGGCTCAAGCAGCGCATCATGGATATTCTCGAGCTACAACTGAGTGATACCTGCAAGGCGCGGGTGATCGATGCCGACCAGAAAAACGAATATGTGAAGCGGGGCAATCGCCGAAAAATCCGCTCTCAGGTCGCGATTTACGACTATCTCAAACGTATCGAGTCAAACAATGGACAATAGCCTCTACGCCGCCGTGGATCTCGGCTCCAACAGTTTTCACATGGTGATCGCCCATCTGAGCGAAGGGCGTTTTCGCATCGTCGATCGCATCAAGGAGCGGGTGCGTCTGGCCGAGGGGATGGACGAGCAGAAGCGCATGAGCCCGGAGGCGATGGAACGCGGCCTCGCCTGTCTGTCACTCTTTGCCGAACGGCTCACCAATATCAAACCGGATCAAATTCGTATTGCCGGTACCTACACCCTGCGCCGCGCCAGTAACGCCCGTGAATTCGTCAGCGAAGCAGCCAAGGTACTCAACCACCCCATCGAGATCATCAGCGGCCAGGAAGAGGCGCGCCTCATCTATCAGGGGGTCGCCCATACCCAGCATATTGAAGGTCAGGTACTGGTGATCGACATTGGTGGCGGCAGCACTGAGCTCATCATAGGTGAGGGGTTTGAGCACAAGGCCCTCACCAGTCGCAAGATGGGCTGCGTCAGCTTTACCCAGAGCTTCTTTGGCAGCGGCAAGCTGAGCGACAAGCACTTCAGCAATGCGGTACTGGAAGCGCAGCACCAACTCGCCCCCATCGTCAATCAGTACCGCAAGCTGGGCTGGCAGAGCAGTCTTGGCAGCTCAGGTTCAATTCGCACCGTGCGCGACGTGCTGCAGGGTGAGGGGCTGACTGACGGCAGCATTACGCTGGAGGGGCTGGAACAGCTCAAAGCCCTGATGATCGAACGCAAGCGAGTCGATAACCTCAAACTGGTCGGGCTTACCGAGGAGCGTCAGGAGGTGTTTGCCGCTGCGGTCGCCATCCTGCTCGGGCTGTTTACCTCGCTGCCCATAGAGCGGCTCGACTACTCCGATGGTGCGCTGCGCGAAGGGTTGCTTTATGAATTCGAGGAACGCTTGCAGCACCACGATATTCGCGAGCGTACCGCGCAGGCGCTCGGCACCCACTACCGGATGGACCGCAAACAAGCAGCCCGGGTTGAGCAGAGCGTACTGACCCTGTTTGATGCCCTGCAAGAGCCCTGGCAGATGGAGATTGAGCCCTATCGCGCCATCCTCGGCTGGGCAGCGCGGCTGCACGAAATCGGCCTTGCCATCAACTACAGCGGCATTCATCGCCACTCAGCCTATATCCTGCAACACACCGACCTGCCTGGCTTCAACCAGGACGATCAGGCGCTGCTGGCTGCGCTGGTACGCTTTCAGCGCAAGGGGCTCAAGCTCTCCGAGCTGCCGCCCCTACCCAACCACGACATGCAGACGGTGCTGCGCTGCATCCGCATCCTGCGCCTCGCAGTCGCCGCTCACCACAAGCGTCAGGACAACCTGCTGCCTGAGTGGAAAGTCGCAGTGCAAGGGGATCAGCTGGTCGTGACCCTGCCGATCGACTGGTGCGAGGAGAACCGTCTCCTGATGCAGAATCTGGAGAAGGAACACCGCTACTGTCAGGAGCAGGGCTGGCCACTGTTGTTCCAGCTCGGCTAAACCGGAAAGATAAATAAAAAAGGCAGCCCACTGGCTGCCTTTTGCATCTCAATCTCCCGATTACTGCAACTCGGGCAACAACCACTTGGCCATCTCGAAGTAGATGATAAGGCCGGTGCCATCCACCAGTGTCGCGATGAATGGCGCAGAGACCACCGCCGGATCGATGCGGAAACGACGCAGCACCATGGGAATAATGGACGCGACCGTAGCACTCCAGAGCACGATAGCGATGATGGTAAAGGTCACCACCATGCCAATCTGGGGACCGACGCCGAGACTCCATGCCCGTACCCAGGCCGCCATGGCAATGGCACCCGAGATGAGCAAACCGGTGGAGAGCTCCTTTTTCAGCACGGTGCCGAGATTGCGCAGACTCACCTCCCCGACCGCCATGGCACGTACTATGGTGGTGGTGATCTGGGTGCCGCTGTTACCGCCAGTACCGATCAGGAGCGGAATAAAGAAGGCCAGCGCAATGGCCGCTTCCAACTGCTCCTCGAATGCCCGCAGCACGGTGCCAGTGTAAGCTTCCGCCACAAACAGGATGAGCAGCCAGCCCACCCGTTTGCGCCACAGCTGCCAGGGCGTCGCCTGCAAGTAAGGGGTATCGAGCGGTGATGAGCCCCCTTGCATCTCGGCATCCTCGGTAGATTCGAGCTCCAGAATATCCGCCGCATCATCGACGTGGAAAATACCGACCAGTCGCCCCTGATCCTCGACCGGCAATACCGACAGGTCGCGGTCGATCAGCAGGCGCGCAGCCAACTCCTGATCCGCACGGGCGTTGATCCGCACAGTCTCCCGATCCATCAGGGTCGCGACGTTGGCCAGCGGGTCAGCGATCAGCAAGGTCTTGAGGGAGAGGCTCCCTTGCAGACGACCATCCCCGTTGACCACATAGATATGGCGAAACAGCTGGGCATTATCCCAAGCATCGTGGATCAGCTGTTTAGCGTGACCGACCGTGTCCTCCTCCCGCACCGCCAGATATTCGTGGCGCATGTTGGCCCCCACCGACTCGGTGGGCCAATCCAGCAGGGAGTAATACATGGCCTGCGCCTGGGTCGGGAAGCGAGCCAGCAACATGGTGCGATCCTGACGACCCAGTTTGCGCAGGATGGCGACCATCTCACGGCGGGGAATAGCCTCCTGCAACACGCTGACGATGCTGCCATGGAGCCGCTGCAACAGGCGCCCGGCACTCTCGGCCGAGAGTGAACCAAGCAGTTCGGCCCCTTGCGGAATTGGCAGGGTATCAAAGATGCAGTTGAGCTCTTCCGGACGCAGGGTCAGCAGTTGATCGGCGCGCTGAACCGGATCCAGATTATGTTCCAGCCAACCCTGCAGGGCGGCCAGATCGAGCAGTTGGTGACGGTTAAGAATGGTATGTGTTTTCTTCATCACAGATATCCTCATGTGATTTCAGGCGAGCCTGAATGCCTCCGGAAATAACCGGATGCAACGACAAGAAAACAGCAATTTGATTGACGAGTAATAGGCAGGAAATGACGCCGTTCGGCGTGTCATCATCCCCACGTACCAGCTTTAGCACTGTATAACGTATCCGGCATGCCGGAAGCCACTTGGGTTTACACCTTAATCCGATGAAAACTGTCCTGATCTTGGGCGTCTCTGGACGTCGTGAGATCAGTGGCCTGTGTTTATACAGGAGCCTCGCCTAACGAGATGCTGCAAATAATTCGCACAACCCTCTGTTGTGCGGGCGGCATGATTATCCAATCCCGCAGGGAGGTCAACCCCGCAACCACCATTAAATTGGCAACGGCAACAGCTTGTTACAATTGGCAGGAGATGACACGGAACCAATTTTCATAGTCTGGACAAAAGAAAAGGCCCCAAAGGGGCCCTTCTTTAATTAGCGAATATAGTCAAATAGCGTCAGACGGCTTATTTTGCTGAAAGAGAGTTGTGAGGCACTCAATGCCGCATCCTCTTTTGACAGCGCGGAAATCACTTCATAGAGATCCGCTTCCGACACCTTGGCTCTCGCCTCGGCGTTGAGGGTACTCAATCCCTCATTGGAGCCCATAGCCTGCTCCAGACTGTTCATCCGGCCGCCCAACTCACCCAACCCATGATCAATATTCAGGCGGGCATTCTTCATATGAACGGTAGCATCGGCTATTTTCTGCTCGAAGGTCTCGGCAGAAATAGCCGGATCTCGCAGAGCCGTAATAAAGTCCGACATACCATTCAATATGTTGTCATTCTTCGGTGGATTAAGATCAAACTGCTGAGCCGCACCACCTGCAGGCAAATCAAGGGTCAACTCCAGACCATTAAAGGGGATCTTGGTGCCAGCAGTGTAGTTACCCGTTTGCAACGTATTGCCACCGGCATCCTTGATATCATAGGTATCAGGCGGACCTATGGTGGTTGATACGGTATAAGTGTTGCTGGGCAGTGCCGAGTTATAATTGGACTTATAGAAATTATCAAAGTTACCCTGATCGCCTATCCCGACCTTGATATTTGCGGTGGTTGCACTGGCGGTTCTTCTGGTCGCCACGATTTCAAACAGATCCTGCCCGGAATCATTGGCAGCGATTTGTACTGTGGGTGAGACCTGAATATTTCGCTGACCTGGATCACCCTGATAAATATATTTTCCGTTGACGTCTTTTATATATGGCTGGGTCTTGCTCTGATTGCCACCAAATATAAATTCACCCGATGAGTTTTTGCTATTCATCAGGTCGAACATCTGCTGCTGCAACCCTTCAAGCTCGCTGGCGATGGCCTTGCGATCATCCATGCTGATAGCGCCATTATTTGACTTCTGGATCAGGGTCTGGGCACTGAGCATCGCCGTATTAAGAGAATCCAATACTGTCTCTTCATGCCCCAGGCTGTTTTCCAGCAAGCTGCCATTGACACTGTACTGCTTGAACAGGTCAATCTCCTTGGTCAGTGCCATCTTCTGACTCATCCCTGCGGGATCTTCTCCAGCTGTCTGAAATTTATTGCCGGTTTGCAGTTGTTGATAGGCAGTATTCAACCGCTCGTTGGCACTGTTGAGGGAATATAAATTCCGGTCGTAGATCATGTTGGTGGTGATGCGCATGACGTTACCTCACGGAAGAGAGCAGTGTATCGAAAATGGTTTTGGCCGTGCTGACGATTTGCGCCGATGCCGCATAGGATTGCTGGAAGCGGATCAGATTGGCCGCCTCCTCCTCCAGATTGACCCCTGACACGCTTTCAAAGATGCCGGTGCTCTGGATAAGCTTGGACTCATTGGCCTTGAGCAGCGTTTTTGCCTGACTGGTATTGTTACCCACTTCCATCACCAACCCGGAATAGGCCTGATTGAAGGTCATCTTGTCGTTGGTCGTCCCGCCATTGGTGCTCTTGCGCACCAGATCCTTGTTTTGCAGCTCGGCCAGAACCAGGCCATTGCTGTTATCGGCAAAGCCATTGCTGTTGTAACTGAGCTTGAAGCTGTCACCGGCATCCACCGTGCCGGTGATGCTGAACTCGTAGCCGGGGGCCTGTTTCGGGTTGGCATAGACTGTGGCTCCGGCGGGGAAAGGGTTGACGATCGCAGACATCAGGTTTTGCCCCTTGCTGCTCGCGGGGGCCGTGCCAATCAAGGTAGTGCCATCGGCTTGAAACACCTGATAGTTACCACTGCCATCGATTTTGACCACCTGAGGCGCTGTCGGGCTCAGACTATTGGTACCAAAACCTGACCCCGCACCTGTATTGAATACGCCACCCAGTTTGATATCCGCCCCGCCGCCATTATTGGTGGTCTTTTCCGCTTTAAGCGGAGAGGCCAGGGCCAAATCTTCCGGTCGGGTGATCAGCTGACCCAGACCGGCGGCCGCACTTTTGGTGGGTTGCAGCAACAGTTTGTCACCCGCAGCCGGCGTGCCGGTGAGATCGATCGAGATCCCGTGTCCGGGCAGCTCAAAGGTCGCTGGCGGCATGGTCCCCGTGCTCACAGAGGTACGATTACCAGACTTGTCCAGCGAGAACACCTCATAACCGGTGGCGCTGCTAAAGCGCACTTCGTAATCAAACGGGGTCACTGATGTCCCCTTGCCCGGCACAAAGCTGACATTCGCCCCGACCGTCCCGGTGTTATTGCCGTAGGGTAAGCCCTTGCTGGTAGGCAGGGTGAAAATATCGCCGCCAATCTCGTTATCCAGATCCATCCCGAGGCGGTTCTGCTGGTTCATCGCATCCGCCATCGCCACGGCCAGCTGCCCCAGTTCGCGCTTGGTAGGCTCAAGGTCGGTACGCGCCTTGAACAGCCCCCCCATGGCGCCACCAAACGTATCGTGGTCGATGGTTGCCTGATTATCCCCCAGAGTCAGTTGCAGCTCCTGATCCCGGGAGTCAGGATCTCCTGCAATCACCTTGAACTGGGCGACGCCCCCATCGAGGATCAGCGAATGGCCGGTGCTCATATTGACCAGCATGCTGCCGTTGGGTTGGGCTACGGTGCGAATATCCATCTTTTCCGACAGCTGACGGATCGCCTCATCCCGCTGATCAAACAGCATCAGGTTCTCTTCGGGTGACCCCTGGGTGCGGATGATGGCCTGATTAAGATCATTGATGCTGGTGAGCAGGCTGTTGACCTGCTTGGTTTCATCTTCAATGCGGGTGTTGAGGGTATCGCTCTGCTTGTCGAGCTGCGCCGAGAGGGTATGAAAACGGTTGACCATGCCACTCAACTCCGTCATCACCACCTTGCGCCCACCGATCTCGGCAGGCGATTCATTGGCTGAGTGAAATGACTTGAAGTAGGAGGTAATGGTCGCCCCCACGCTGTTGCTGGTATCCCCAAGCAAGCTGTCAACGCCAGCCAGCTGTTCATAATGGGTCAGGGAGGCATGATAGGCAGAGGTATCACGGCGCACCTCCCCCTGCATATAGTCGTTGATCACCCGCTCGGTCTTGATGTCACCGGTCCCCAGACCGATGGTATTGGTATACACCAGCGTACGCTCACGCACATAGCCCTGGCTATTGACGTTCACTATGTTGTTACTGGTGGTCTGCAGCAAGCGTTGCTGTGCCAGCACGCCCGATGAACCAATCCCAAGCAGGTCGCTTGCCATACGTTACAGCTCCATCTCGTTATATTGGGCAATGGCATCACTGCGCAATACCTGTTTCAATTTTCTGGCGTAGTGCGGGTCGGTGGCATACCCCGCCTGTTGCAGCGCCTCGAAGTAGCGATCAGGACTATCCACCTTCGCAAGGGCTCCCTTGTAGCGAGAGCCGGAAGTGAGGAAGTCCACATAGTCGTTGAAGCTCTCTTCAAACGACTCATAAGAGCGAAATGCCGCTTTCTGGCGGGAGGCGACGCCTTGCTCATACTCGAGCGTGCTGACCACCGCCTTTGGCCCTTCCCAGCGCGGATCGGCCTTGATGCCAAACAGGTTATGGGTCACCTGCCCCTCTCCATCCTTGATCACCCGCTTGCCCCAACCGCTCTCCAGCGCCGCCTGAGCGACCAGTACCGCCGGGCTTAACCCCAGCTTGTCGGCCGCTTTCTTGGCCAGCGGCATCAGGCGATTGACGAACTCTTCCGGCGTATCGAACTCCTTGCTCCCACTACCGGTGGCACTGCCCTCTTCGCTGGTCATGCGTCCCATGGGCGGAATGCTGCGGTGCGGTCGACGGGGCATAGTGAGTGCGTGACTCTCCTTTGCCCCCTCGGTCATCTCTTTTTCAGCAAAATCTTTGCCAACTTTTGATGCCGAGATCAAATCATCTGCAGCGGCCGTGGGTGGCTGATAGGGTTTGTAGGTCCGTTCGGTGCGCTGCGGCATCTTGAGCACCCGTCCATCCTGATGGGTAAAGGTCTCGGGAGAGAGCTGCTTGGCCACCATGTCAGCCAATCCCAGCCCGCCCTTGCTGGTCATGTCGGCAACCCGCTGCTCATCCAGCATCCCTTCATAGAACTGGGTATAGCTGCTGTTCATCGGGTTGTCCTGAGTCAACACCCCGTTGGCCTGACGCATGCTCTGAAACAGCATCTGGGTAAAGATTGACTCGAACTGGCGCGACGCACTCTTGAGCGCTTCGGCCTGTCCCTCTTTGCTTTGGCTCATCTGGCGCAGACGATCCAGGTTCTTGATGTCCTGTACCATCCCGAGATTCATGCCGCTGTTGCTGTCAAACTCCGCCATTTTGCTTACCTCATTGCCACCCGTGGCAACCACTTGCCGCTTGTTACAATATGACCAGTTGCCCCTCGATGGCGCCTGCCTGCTGCAGCGCCTCAAGGATGGCCATCAAATCACCGGGGGCGACCCCGACCTGATTGACCGCTCGGACCAGATCGTCCAGGGTCGCACCGGTATCAAACTTGAACATCCGCCCCGGCTCCTGCTGGACATTGATGGTCGAGTTGTTGGTCACCGTCGTCTCTCCTCCCGCCAACGGGTTGGGCTGGGAGACCTGCTGGTTTTCGGCGATGGTCACCGTCAACCCGCCGTGGCTGATAGCCGCCGGTTTGAGCTTGACCTGACTGCCGATCACTATGGTTCCGGTGCGGGAGTTAACGATGATCTTGGCCGCCTCGTTGGCCGGTTCCACCTCCAGATTCTCGATGGTGGCGAGATAGGAGACGCGTTGACCCGGATCCCGCGGGGCATAGACCTTGACCGAAGTGGCATCGAGCGCCTGAGCGGTATTGGGCCCCACCAGATCGTTGACCACATCGGCCAGACGGCGCGCCGTAGTAAAGTCGGGGCGGTTAAGGTTGAAGGTGATAGTGTCACCCTGACTGAAGGAGTTGGGCACCTCCCGCTCCACGGTCGCACCGTTGGCAATCCGCCCGACAGTCGGGGTATTGATCACTACCTTGGAACCATCAGCCCCCTCGGCCCCCAGACCACCGACCACCAGACTGCCCTGGGCGACCGCATAAACCCGCCCATCGAGCCCTTTCAGGAAGCTTTGCAGCAGAGTGCCGCCCCGCAGGCTCTTGGCCTCGCCGATGGCAGAGACCGTCACGTCGATGGTCTGGCCCGGCTTGGAGAAGGGGGGCAGGTCGGCATGGATCGCCACCGGCGCCACATCCTTGATCTTGGGCTTGATGTTATCCGGCACCTTGATGCCAAAATTGTTGAGCATGGTACGGAAGGTCTGCTCGGTGAAGGCGTTGTTCTTCTCGCCAGTGCCGGGCAACCCCACCACCAGACCGTAACCAATCAGCTGGTTGTTACGCACCCCTTCAACCGAGCTGATGTCCTTGATCCGGGCCGCATTGGCTACACCCAAGGGCAGCAGACAGCAAAGCAGAGTGACAAGACGGAGTGACTTCATAACATCTCCTAGAGCGGCCACCAGGGACCATTGAAAAAGCTGGTAAGCCACCCTTGCTCCTGGCTATTGGCCAGATCGCCGGTACCACCGTAGTAAATGCGGGCATTGGCCACTTTCTGGGACGAAACGCTGTTATCAGATGTCACATCCTCCGGGCGAATAAGGCCGGTGATCCGGATATATTCATTGCCATTGTTGAGCATGATCCACTTCTCACCACGCACCACCAGATTGCCGTTGGGCAGCACCTTGGCCACGCTGACCGAAATATTGCCCTGCAGGCTGTTGCTCTGATCCGCCTTGGCCTGGCCCTTGAACGCGCTGTCTTGAGCAATGGAGGCTGAGAGATCATAGGGGCTGGCGGTCACGGGCACGCCACCCAACTTGACCGGGTCCAGATTGAACTTGTTATTCTTGCCACTCTGAGTATTGGCCTTTTTCGAGGCGGAGGTCGACTCCGACAACTCGATGGTAATGATGTCGCCTACCTTGTGTGCCTTGATATCCGAATAGATGCCATTGACCTGATCCGGCTGGAAAATCGCCCCTGTCGGTCGCACCGACACCGGCTCCGACTCCCCGTAGACGGGGGAAAACTCGGGATCATCAGGCTTGGGCGTATTGGGAGTGCTGCTACACCCTCCCAGCACCAGCAATCCCAGCATCCATACGGCTTTCATCATGCACCTCCTAATTAGGTACGCTGGATCAGGAAGGACATCATGCCGTCCACGGCGGAGAGCACCTTGGAGTTCATCTCGTAGACCCGCTGAGCCTGAATGAGGTTCACCAGCTCTTCGGTCACGTTGACGTTGGAAGTCTCCAGCATCCCCTGCTTGATCACCCCCAAGCCATCGGCACCGGCAGTCCCCTGCGCGGCAGCACCGCTGGACTGGGTCTCGACGAACATGTTCTCCCCCATCGGCTGCAAGCCGCTTGCGTTGACGAAGTCGGAGATATTGATCTGACCGACCACCTGAGAAGCGCCATCCCCCTTGAGCTGCACCGAGACCTGGCCATCTTCACCCACCGTAACGCTCTGGGCGTTTTCCGGGATCTGGATTTCCGGTTGCAGCGGGTAACCATTACCCGGGGTCACTATGGTCCCTTCATCGTTGAGGGTGAACTGACCGTTGCGGGTATAGGCAGCACTGCCATCCGGCAGCTGAATTTCAAAGTAGCCACGACCACTGATCATCAAATCGAGCGAGTTGTCGGTGGTTTGCACATTGCCCTGGCTGTGGTTTTTCTGGGTCGCCACCACCTTGGCACCCGCCCCCAGCATCAAGCCGGAGGGGAGCTCGGTATCGGCAGAAGAGCGGCCACCTGGCTGGTTGATGTTTTGATACAGCAGATCTTCAAAGATGGCCCGTGACTTTTTGAAGCCCACGGTGCTGGCGTTCGCCAGGTTGTTCGAGGTGACCGAAATATTGGTCTGCTGTGCATCCAACCCGGTCTTGCTGATCCAGAGTGCAGGATTCATAGTGTAACTCCTTGATTAGCTGATTCGCAGCAGTTGGGTTTGAGCTTCATCATTCTCTTCGGCCGTCTTCATGATTTTGACCTGGGTTTCGAACTGACGTTGCAGCCGGATCAGGTTGGTCATCTCATCCACCACATTGACGTTGCTCCCCTCAAGGGAGCCGGCAATCAGGCCAACGTTGGCAGAGGCGGGTTCATTCTGACCATCTTTGCGGCGAAACAGACCATCTTGGCCCTTCTCCACCGCATCGGCGGCCGGGTTGACCAGCTTGATCCGCTGAAAATCTTCCGGCAAGTTGGCGGCAGCCCCCTCAGGACGACCGCTGATGGTGCCATCCCGATTGATCTCGAGTTTTTCCATCGGCATAGGCAACACGATTGGCTGACCACCGTCATCCACCACATTCAGTCCGGTCGAGGTCTGCAAGTTGCCGGTCGCATTGACCTGCAAATTCCCCATGCGGGTATAGGCCTCACCGCCCTTGGGATCCTGCACGGCAATCCAGCCCGGACCATCCACAGCCACGTCCAGATCCCGTCCGGTGGTCATCAGCATGCCATGCTGCAAGTTCTGCCCCGGGCGCTCAGCCATGGCAAAGACCCGGCTTGGCAAGCCCTCTCCGAACGCCTGCATGCTTCTCGCCTGCTCAAAATCGGACTTGAAGCCGGTGGTATTGGCATTGGCGAGGTTGTTGCCGCGAACAGCCAGGCTGTTCATGGTCTCTTTGGCCCCGGACATGGCGATATAAAGCAGGTGATCCATGGAATTCTCCGTCAAACAGATGACTCTGACAGGAGAAATGCAATTAGAGTGCCAACAGCAGAAATATGGGGGGGGTAAGGAGGATGGGAATGCGACAGAAACAGAGAGGGGGCCAAGCCCCCTCTCATTATCGTTTATTGCGCGATTAACGGATCTGCAGGATGGTCTGCTGTAGCGAGCTGTTGACCTCCAGAGAACGGGAGTTGGCCTGGAAGTTACGTTGAGCAGTGATCAGGTCCACAAGCTCGGAGGTCAAATCCACGTTGGACTGCTCCAGGGAGGATGATTTGATGGTGCCAAATGTCCCTGAGTTTGGCGTCCCCGGCAAGGCATCGCCAGAGAGCAGAGACTGACGCCAGGAGGTATCGCCAACTTGAGTCAATCCTTGCGAGTTGGCAAACTTGGCCATTGCCACCATGGCCACCTTGATGGTGGTTGCGTTACTGTAAGTCGCGGACACGATGCCGTCAGGAGTGATCTCCACCTTGGTCAACCGTCCGACAGTGGAACCATCCTGAGTCAACTTGTTGACTTCAAACGGTGAAGCATACTGGGTCACCGTTCCGAAGTTGATATCCACCTGCTGAGTGGGATCTGCACCATTGGTGATAATGCCAGCGCCTGTCGGGGGCGCGGCTCCCAATTGCTCTGTCTTGATGGTCGCCGGTGTAGTCGGGGTAATCATCTTGCCATCAGCCCCGAAGGTAACTCTTGCGCCAGCAGGCGCCTGACTCAAACCAGTCGCCATAGTGGGTGTGACACCACCGACAATATCAATAGGCTTATCACCTTGGTAGAGGTACATACGCCAAGCAGTAGGATTGGCGGGTTTGGTCAGATCTGCCGGGTCAGCCTCTTTGACAAAATATTGCGTGATGGTATGCGGCTCACCCAGTGAGTCATAAATCACCACAGAAGTTGAAGAGGAATATGTTTTCGAATCTTTGGGGTCAAAAGTAGAGGCATCACCCACCGCATTACCTGCGGGCAGGGGCGCCGCTGTCGATGGCAGGTTGAAACTGGCGTCAATCTTGGTTGTCTTGATTGGTTCACCGGCCTTGTCAGGTATCTGAATCGGCTTGGTCGCATTGATACTTACCGCCTTAGGCGTGCCATCGGCGTTGATTTCATAACCTTGCAGGTAATGCCCCTGATTATTGACCATGTAGCTGTTTTCATTGAGCTTGAAGGCACCGGCACGGGTGTAGGTGCGATCCAGGTTGGTCAGACCGTCAGAGGTCACAAAGAAGCCGTTACCCTGAATAGCCAGATCCAGTGCGTTATTGGTAAATTGCAGCGCCCCCTGGTGGAACTGCTGAGCAACTGCACCTGTCGCTACACCGTTACCGACCTGGGTCTTGGCATTGACAAAGATGGAGTTGGCGTAGACATCCGCAAACTCGGCACGGGACTCTTTAAAGCCCATGGTGTTAACGTTGGCAATGTTGTTGGCGGTGACGTTCAAGTCTTTTTGTGCCGCGTTGACACCGCTCAAGGCATTGTTAAATGACATATCCAGCTCCTTAGATCGATGCTGTCGACGTGGTTTTTGACGGTGTAACCGTCTGGTTTGAATTAGTTCCTGAAATTTGCAAGATGCTACTCAACAGCGTGCTACCCAAGCCTTTCACGTTAAGCATTGTCGGATTGCTCGCATTGCCCAGCGCCACACTATCCACCTTGCCGTAAGCATAAGCAGCAATACTTTCGGATTTGCCATCCAGAGTACCGCTTGCCTTAATCACATATTTACCTGACTTGACCCGCTTTCCATCTTTGTCTGTGCCATCCCAGGCAACTTCAACGTTGCCTCGCTGCTCCCCTTCGAGAGAGAATTCCTTGATAACCTGGCCTTTTTCATCTTCGATGGTGACCTTGACGCTCGAATATTTATTCGTCGTTCCCACAGCCACAACACCGGGGAGAGAGCCCTCCTTATCCAGATAGCCGGTATTGCTCTGCAACAGCACATTTTGTCCCACCAATGCGGAGGCTTGCAGTGCCTGACTGGAGATCATCTGGTCATTAAGCTTACCCATCTGAGTGGACAAACTGCTGATCCCCTCAGATGTCGACATGGATGCCATCTGGGAGAGCATCTGGGCGTTATCAACAGGCTTGAAAGGATCCTGATACGACAGCTGCATGGTCAGCAGCTTTAGAAAGGAAGCCTGATCCAGCTCTTTCTTGGGCGTCGTGGTGGTGCCTGTCGTCTGGGTCGTGGTACGGCTTATACCGTTAGCACTGTTGGTTGTATCGACCATGCTGCATCCCTCCTATCAGGATTTGCCAAGCTGGAGCGTCTGCTGCAGCATTTTCTTGGCCGAATCAGCAACCTGTACGTTGGTCTGGTAGCTGCGCGAGGCGTTGATCATGTCGGCCATCTCTTCAACCATGTTGACGTTTGGCTTGAAGATAAAACCGTCTTTGTCCGCCATCGGGTGGTTGGGGTTGTGCTCCTTGAGCAGTGGCGCCTTGCTCTCGACAATCCCTTTCACCTCAACCCCGACCGAGCCCTGCTTGTCAGACATCGCCTGATCTAGCTGGGCGGCAAAGACTGGCCGTCTGGCGTGGTAAGTATTTTCCACACTGGAGCTGACGCTGTCCGCGTTGGCCATGTTGCTGGCAACCGTGTTGAGGCGCACTGACTGTGCACTCATAGCCGAGCCTGCTATGTCAAAGACCTTGAACAAACTCATCACTGCTCTCCTTTCAGGGCCTTGAGCAGGCCACTGATCTTGCTATTCATAAATTCAAGGGAGGTTTGATACTCGAGGCTATTACGCAGAAATTCGCTGCGCTCCTGCTGCACATCGACTGTATTGCCGTCACCGGTATCCGGCTGCAACGGGTTTCGATATTGCACAGTACCCGGAGCGTCCATATTCAAGGCAAAGTGCTTTTCGCTGGTCGTTGCCAAACCAAAACCCTGATGCGACTGAGCCTCCTGCAATGCCTGAGCAAAATTGATATCCCTGGCTTTGAAGCCTGGGGTATCTGCGTTGGCAATATTGCTGGAAAGCACCTCAGCACGCTTGGCGCGAACGCTTATGGTGTGTTGATGCACACCGAATGCCTTGTCAAATGAAAGAGCCATAGCACACCTCCTGCTTGGTATATTTTGTTTGCAAGAGGTGTGCCATAAGCAAATCTCTCAGTTCGATGGTTTGGGTATGAGCACATTTCAGACCGAAAACGGCAGGAGCATCTCACGCATTGAGTCACACGGCATCATTTGGCCACCTTAAGGCTTCAACCACTTTTGCAGTGGCGAGATATGGTAGGTAAATAGAAAGACTGAGCTGTAGATAAAGAAAGAGGGAAGCTCGCTGCTTCCCTCTTTGTATGAACTGGCTATATCCGGTAAAACCCCGAATATCAAGGCGATCAGGCCTATTTGACCTTGTAGACAATCCCCGGATTGCAGCGGATCATCTCAAACCGATCGGTCAACCCAGCCAGTGACTCCGACGCTCCCAGCATCAGATATCCACCGGGGTTGAGACTGGCAGCAAACTGGTTGAGGATCTTCGACTTCACTTCCGGCGCAAAATAGATGAGCACGTTACGGCAAAAGATAATGTCAAACTTGCCGAGCAGACTATAACTCTCCAGCAAGTTGAGTGGCCGGAAGGTGGTCAATTTTCTGACTCGCTCGGCAACCCGCATCTTGTTGTCACCGTAAGGCTCAAAAAACATCTTCTTGCGCTCCGGTGACAAACCGCGCGCCAGAGCAAGGCTATCGTAAACGCCTTCCTTACACTGATTGAGCATGGTCGTCGAAATATCCGTCCCGACAATCTGCACGCCACCAGGCAAGGTACCCGGCTTTTTCATCTGCTGTTCCAGTGCCGTCATGGCAATGGAATAGGGTTCCTGACCTGACGAGGATGCAGCCGACCAGATCTTGATGGGGCGGCCACTTTTCCCCAACTCGGGGAAAATCTTGTCGGTAAGAAGCTGAAACGGATAGGTATCACGAAACCAGAGGGTCTCGTTGGTCGTCATGGCATCCACCACGGCCATTTTCAGGTCACGCTCTCGCACACTCATTGCACGGGTAACCAGATCAGACAGACTCTCGATGCCAAACTGAGCCATCAAAGGTGAAAGACGGCTCTTCACCAGATACTGTTTGTTATCCCCCAGCACAATTCCGCTCTGTACCGCCAGAAAGTTGCTGAACTGTTTGTATAAGTCGTCCGAAAGTGTCTTCATGCAGCTGTTCTTCTTTATTAGAGTGCGTTTTGTACGGCCTTGGCCAATTCATCAGGCTGGAACTTGGCGATAAAATTGTTCGCACCAACTTTCTGCACCATTGCCTGGTTGAATACTCCACTGAGCGAGGTATGCAGAATAACATGCAAATCCTTGAGATTGGGATTATTCCGGATCTCGGCAGTGAAGGTATAACCATCCATTTCCGGCATTTCGATATCCGAAATAACCAGCGCAACCTGATCCTTGATAGGACCATTTTTGGTCATTTCCAGCAGCATGTTCAATGCTTCGCGACCATCTTTTGCCAACACGCACTCGACGCCGATGGCCTCAAGCGCACGTTGTACCTGTTTGCGTGCTACTGAGGAGTCATCCGCAACAAGAACAGGACGCCCCAGAGTCGGGTGGTCGACACTGGCCTGAACCAACTCCTCACTAACATCCGTTGCAACCGGCGAAATTTCGTTCAATATCCGCTCAACATCAAGAATTTCGACCAACTCGCCGTCGACTTCAGTCACGGCAGTCATGTAGTTGATGCGACCCGCACCTTTAGGCGGAGGCAGGATGGATTCCCAGTTCATATTGATGATGCGCTCGACCGAATGCACCAGAAAACCCTGAATAGAGCGGTTGTACTCGGAGATGATAATGAAGCATTTGCTCAGATCATCAATCGGGCGTTTGCCAACCGCCATGCTGAGGTCGATGACCGAGATAGTCTGGCCACGAATATGTGCGACCCCGCGGATGCAGGAGTTCAGTTTGGGCATCACGGTCAAGGGGGGACACTGCAACACTTCACGCACTTTGAATACGTTGATGCCAAATCTTTGACGTCCATTGAGACGAAACAACAACAACTCCAGCCGGTTTTGCCCCACTAGCTGGGTACGTTGGTTGACCGAGTCCAGGATACTGGCCATAAACACTCCCTAAAAACGCTTGGCATTAATCATGCATGCGTGATGGATTGCGTCAGACTATCGATGTGACAACGAACAGATTCTGAAGCAATCATAGTTAAATATGGTGATATGCGTGAACAACTTATCGACCAACGAGCGAAAATGATTAACCGACTTTTACTCATCAGCCTCTTTTTTGGCAGCATATCTTCCAGCTACGCCTCGGACGTCACTACTTATCTGCAAGAAAAGGCACAAGAGTTCGTTTACAGCCAGCTGGATATTCCGTTGGATGCCAGAGCCGAGGTCACCTCTGCCACGCTGGATGAACGGCTCCCACTGACCCGCTGCGAAGATCTGCTCACTATCAGCTTACCAGCAAAAATGGAAATTCGCCGTAATACAACAGTTTACCTTAAATGTGAGGAAGAGAGGCCCTGGGACGTCTATCTCCCGGTGCGGGTCAGCATTCAAAAACCCTATGTCACTGTGACCAACCCCATCGCCAAGGGGGACCTGCTGAGTGAAAGCCAGCTGGTGTTGGCCTACCAGGATCAGACCCTCATCCGCGGCGACTACCTGACAGACACGGCACCTCTTGTCGGAGTACGCAGCAAGCGGGAGCTAAAACCTGGGCAACCCATCCGTTTGAGCCAGGTTTGTGTCGTGTGCAAAGGGGATCAGGTCACCCTGACGGCAGAAAATAGCAACTTCCAGATCAAAACCATGGCCCGAGCCTTGCAAGATGGCAGCTTCGGAGAGATCATCAAACTCGTCAATATTCGCTCCGGCAAAACCGTTGAGGGTAAAGTCAGTGCAGTAGGTGCCGTATCGGTCACTTTTTAAATCCGGATCCTTGACAACTTTTTTCTAAAGTTTTGATCTGCCGCACCGATAAACAGGTAAGCAAACCTTAAAGCAGACGAAGGTAACTAAAATGGCCATCAACAATATCAACAACTTGGCGAATAATCGGTTGCAAAATACCGCTAATAGCCAGGGGACAGGCAGCAAGTCAGTCACCTCATCGCCCGAAAACAAAGCGGCTACTGTCAAGCTGGACTCCGTCTCCTTGACCAGTGAGGCGCAACAATTGCAAAAGATGCAACAAAACCTCAATACCGCCTCGACCGGCAATGAGAGCAAGGTCGAACGGCTGAAAAAAGCCGTCGCGAGTGGCGAATATCAGGTTAACAGCGACACTGTGGCCAAGAAGATGTTCAGTTTCGAGGCCAATCTGGACAAAGTTCTGGGATGATGGATTTACCTTCGTTACTGCACACCCAAGATGATTACCTCAGCCAGATGCAAGGCATTCTGGAAGAGGAGTTCAGCTTGCTCGAACAGCATCAGGCACTGGCCCTGCCCGCACTGACCGAGCGCAAACAGCAGTTGCTTGCTGCGATAGAAACCCTGGACAAGGCTCTGGCAGAGATGCCGGAACTGGCACTGCAGCTGGCAGCCTATCCCGACGAGATGGCACAGCTTCGTGCAAAACTGGATGCCTGCCAGGCACAAAATGATATCAACGGTCGCTTGCTTGAATTGAGCATCGTATCAAACCGTCGTCTGGCAACCTTTCTGAGTCAGCTGCGCGATCGCAACAGCCTCACCTATGACGCCAAGGGCAACACTCGCTCTGGCACCCGCTCCTACGGTATCAAGGCCTGACATCTCTTATCAGGCCTTGCATTTTTGCTCTCCGTTTTAAAGCACCAGTCGCAACAACTCTCGCCCGTCCTCACACGCATTAACGCACAGTACCCCGTCCTCATAGCTCCCGTAACTGGCAGGCAACTCGCCGCGCGGGAAACAGATCGACCCCGGGTTCATCAATACCCGCTCCCCCTGCCATTCCAGCACCGGCACATGGGTGTGACCGCTCAGGAACAGACTGCCCACAGGCAGCTGTACCTCGTCCGGGCGATAAAGATGGCCATGGCTGACAAACCAGCGCCGCTCATCGATCAGCAACTGGTTGTAGGGGGCTGTGATGGGAAAGCGCAACAGCATCTGATCCACTTCGGAATCGCAATTGCCCCGCACAGCGATGATCTGTGGCGCCAGCTCGTTGAGCCGATCGGCCACCGCAGCCGGGTTATACCCTTCCGGCAGAGGATTGCGCGGGCCATGGTTGAGCAGATCGCCGAGCAGCAGATAGTGATCCGGCTGCCAGGGCTCAAGTTGGGTCAGCACCCGCTCCAGCGCAATGATGCTGCCGTGGATGTCGGAAATGATGGCAAGTTTCATGAAATGCTCCTCACTGCGGGCTGAAATAGAGATCCTTGGTGGCAATCGTCCCTTTCAAATTCTGGCTGGGCAGTCCCCGCAGGGTGGGATCGACCAGTCTCATCTGATTGTAATGATACACGGGGAGGATCGGCGCCTCCTCAAGCAGCAACTGTTCGGCATGCCGGTAGAGTTCAACCCGGCTCGCACTGTCCAGCGTATTGGCCGCCTGCTCCAGCAGCAGATCAAAGTCGGGATTGCAGTAGCCGCTCTCGTTGCGCAGATCCTGACAACGGAAGCTGCCCAGCATGGCAGACGGCTCCACGTAATCGCCAAACAGGAAGCTTCTGGCCACCTGGAAATCACCGCTATCCTTGGCCACCTGATAGGCACCCCACTCCAGACTGTTGAGGGTGACCTGTACCCCCAGCTTCTGCCACATGGCGGCAATGGCCATCGCCATCTGCTTGTGGGTTTCTGCGCTGTTGTAGGTAATGCTCAGCTTGAGTGGATTGGCACTGTTATACCCGGCCGCTGACAACAACGCTGCCGCTTTGGCCTGGCGGGTTGGCATATCTTCAAGCGCCACAGGCAATATCACCCGGGGGTAACCCGGCATCTCCGGCAACAGCGACCATGCGGCCTGTTCATCCTGCCCGCTCACCGATCCAATGAGCAACTGTCGATCAACCGCCATGGAGAGCGCCTGACGCACCCGCACATCCTGCAGTTCGGGGCGCTTCAGATTGAACGCATAGAGATAGCTGCCAAACAGCGGCAAGCCCCAGAGCCGCTCCGGAGATTCGCGCTTCATCTTCTGGTAATAGCCGAGGGAGACCTTGTTGGTAAGCTGGATTTCACCAGCCTCATAACGAAGCCGTTCGGCATGTTGCGAGGTGATCGGCAGGTAGGTGACCCGTCCGATACGGGTGTGAAGGTCATCCCAGTAGTGGATATTGCGCTCGGCTTCTATCCGCTCATTAGGCGTCCAGCTTGCCAACCGATAAGCACCATTGCTCACCAGCTTGCCGGGCTCGGTCCACTGCTTGCCAAATTTAGCTATCGCCTTCTGATTGACCGGCACAAAGGGGCGTTGACTGATGAGCTGCAGGAAATAAGGAGCCGGCCGCTCCAGGGTGATTTTCAAAATCTGATCGCTTTGCGCTTCAATGCCCAGATTGCCGAGCTCCAGCGCACCGGCATAGATGGATTGCGCATTGTTGATCCCCGTGGCCAGCAGCAATCCGGCAGAAGGAGAGTTGATGGCCGGATCGAGCAGACGGCGCCAGGCATAGACAAAATCAGCGGCCACCAGCGGCTCGCCATTAGACCACTTCAGTTGAGGGCGTAGGAAAAATCGCCACTCCAGCCCATCTTCACTCACCTCCCAGCGCTGGGCCTGAGCGGGGACGATATGCCCCTGCCCATCTTCGCTGACCAGCCCTTCAAACAGATCGACCAGCACGGCCTCCCCCGGAAAACCGGAGCGCACCAGCGCCGGATCCAGCGACTCCGGCTCGGCACCGTTGCCCTTTACCAGGGTTTGCCGATCGGCAAGCAAAGGCTGCTGCTCTACGGTGGTGGCATGGGCCAGGGGCCCAGCCAGCACGGCAAGCAATAGCGGGGAGAGCCAGCGTTGCGCCAGCTTGGGGAAGAAACCATACCTCATGACAAAACCTCGAATAACACCACTGCAGGAGGGGAAGGCCGACGGCGCGCCTGATGAATGCCTGATACCGCTCTTGTTATCCCCGAAAACGCCCCGTATTGTATCGGGCTTGCCCGGGAGATGGAGTCTTTCGGGTTAATTTTTTCAGGAGTTTTTATGGGTTATGAGTGGCTGGCCCTCGCGTCGGCCAGTTTATGGGCAATTGCAGCGCTAATTTCGGTCAAACCGGCCCGTCATCTCGGCGCATTTGCCTACAGCCGCTGGCGCATGTTTCTGGTCAGCCTGATGCTCGGCACCATGAGTCTGCTCACCGGTGGCTGGCAAACCCTCACCGCAAGCGCCCTGCCCCTGCTCGCCATCTCGGGGCTAGTCGGCATCTTCGTGGGCGATACGGCACTGTTTGCCTGCATGAACCGGCTGGGGCCAAGGCGCAGTGCCCTGCTCTTCTCCTGCCATGCGCTGTTTTCCGCTCTGCTTGGGCTCTGGCTATTTAACGAACAGCTGACTGGCTGGCGACTGCTGGGGGCCATGCTGGTCTTTGCCGGCGTAATGCTGGCGATCCTGTTTGGCAGACGCAGTAGCAGCAACGAGTGGGAGCAGATCCGTGGCAATCTGGCGCTGGGAATTGGCCTTGGCCTGACGGCGGCACTGTGTCAGAGCGTGGGAGCCATCATCGCCAAGCCAGTGATGATGAGTGGTGAGGTGGATGCGGTGAGTGCATCGGGTATCCGGATGGGCAGTGCCCTGCTGGCCCATTGTGTCCTTCGGCTGGGACGTTTGCCGCTGGCCATGCCGCTAAAACCGGTCAATGGCCATATCCTCGCCATGATTGCCACCAACGGTTTTCTGGCGATGGGCCTGGGGATGACGCTGATCCTGATGGCGCTGCGGCAGGGCGAGGTGGGCATGGTGGCCATTCTCTCCTCTACCACGCCGGTACTGCTGCTGCCGCTGTTGTGGTGGCACTCGGGGGAGCGGCCATCCATTGCCGCCTGGGCGGGTGCACTGATTGCCACCCTGGGCACGGCGCTGGTGCTGGGTTTCAGCACTCACTGACACCCGGCACCATCCCAGATCAGAACAGGGCAATCTCCTCAGCGGTCAGCTCGCGGTATTCACCAGGGGCCAGCTCTTCGTCCAGCGTCAGGCCACCCACCCGCTCGCGATGCAAGCCAACGACCTTGTTGCCGATGGAGGCAAACATCCGCTTGACCTGATGGTACTTGCCTTCGTGAATGGTCAGGCGCGCCTCGCACTCGCCGAGAATTTCCAGCTGGGCAGGACGGGTTTTATCGGTCTCGTTACGCAGGTAGACCCCTTCGGCGAACAGCGCGATCGCATCCGGGCTAACCGGATCGGCCAGCCAGACGTGATAGGTCTTGGCACACTCGTGACGTGGTGAGGTGATGCGGTGAGACCACTGACCGTCATCGGTCACCAGCACCAGACCCGTGGTATCGAGGTCGAGGCGACCCACTACGTGCAGCTTGCCCATCGCCGGTTCATCCATCAGGAAGAAGACAGTCGGGTGATCCGGATCCTCGTTGGAGCAGACGTAACCTTCCGGCTTGTGCAGCATGAAATAGCGGTTGCGCTGCTCCAGCGTCAGCAGCACGCCGTCAAACTCGATCTGGCTCTGCTCATTGATATGAAAGGCGGGCTGCTTGACCACAATGCCATCCACCATGACCTCACCCTGACGGATCAGTTTGCCTGCCAGCGAGCGGGTCAAATCGGAACAATCGCACAGAAATTTATCAAGCCGCATTCATAACCTCGGAGTCCAACAAGTAAAGGGGCGTCATTATATCGGGCGGGGGCGACAACGCCACTGTTAAGGGGTTGCCAATTATGACGAACTGGTCATCCGATGTTACACTTCTCCGGTGTGACCCATCCGAACGATACTCATAATAATAAGAGTCAGGAAGCCCTCATGAAATCTCAAGCATCCTATCCCGTCATTCCCGTCAACCAGCTGAAACCCGGCATGTACGTCATTGCTATCGCCAGCCAGACAGGTGGGATGGAGATCGCCCAGATGGGCTTGGTGACCAGCGTGGCGCAAATTGCCAATCTGGTGCGTCAGGGGGTGCTCACGGTACGCATCGATCTGGCCCGCAGCAAGCTGGGCAGTGCCGAGAGTGACGCCGTTACCTTCCCCGATCTCAATGCCAACAGCGCCCAGGTAGGGCGCCGGGCCAGTGCCAACGGCGAAGGACGGGAGCTTAAAATCCGACGCCTCTATCATGAAGCGCGCGAGCTGCAAGGCAAGTTCATTCGCCACCTCAAAGCGGGTGAGCCCATCGACATCACCCCGCTGGCCGAAGTTGCCGAAGAGATGGTGGACACCATGTTCACCCACGGCGATGCCATGCTCTGTCTGGCCCGTATTCGCGCCAAGGATGCCTACCTGATGGAACACTCCATGAACGTGGCCATTCTGCTGGCCAACTTCGGCCGCTATCTGGGACTTGAGCGCAGCGTGCTCAAGGAGCTGACCCTAGGTGGCCTGCTGCACGACGTGGGCAAGATCATGACCCCGGACGAGGTGCTCCACAAACCGGGCAAACTGACCGATGAGGAGTTCGCCATCATGCGTCAGCATGTGGTGCACAGTTACGAGATCCTCAGCAATACCCCTGGCATCACCCCCACCATGCTGGAAGTGGCCGCCAACCACCACGAGCGGCTCGATGGCTCCGGCTACCCGCAGCGACTCAAGGGAGAGCAGCTCTCTCTCTATACCCGGATGAGCGGCATCGTCGATGTCTATGATGCCATCACTGCAGATCGGGTCTACAAAGCGGGTATGCAGCCGACCCAGGCCTTCCGCATTCTGCTCAAGGGGATCAATCAGCACTTCGATGGTGAACTGGTTACCAAGTTCATCAAGTGCATGGGAGTCTATCCGGTGGGAACCCTAGTACAGCTCTCAAACCAGCGCCTAGCTATCGTGATGCAGCGCAACGAGCAGCAGCCTCTCAAGCCGGTGGTCAAGGTGATCTATCACGCCACCCAGCGTCACTACCTCGACGTACAGTGGCTGGATCTGGCCAAGTCAGGGGTGCAGGAGAGCATCGAAAACACGGTCGACCCCAAAGAGTTTGGCATCAACCTCGCCAACTTCTTCTAAATCTCTCACCTCAGATATTCATGATTGGCGCTGGCTGTCGAGCCAGTGCCGGATCAGAAACTCCTCATCCAGCGGCGAGAGATCAAAACGCAGGCTGGCCTCTTCAATGGCAGAGATATCGTGCTGGTGGTGCTCACTGAGCCAAAGCACCGCACGACGCAAATCTTCACCATGGGGGAGTAGCAGATGGTCGCTCATGGGATACCTCCGGTAGACTGCAAGGCGGCCCGCGAATGTAGCCACCTCTTTCCAGTCTAGTCGCTCAATCCCCATCACCTGCGCTTCTTCACCCTCCCCCTCTCAATCACGGCAATCAGCTTGTCACCGGGATCAGCGACCGAAGGCGCGCTGCCAATCCTGATCAAACTTCGCCAATGCCGCATCCACCGCAGGCACATTCAGCAACTGCTCCGCCACATCGAGCGGCAAGGTGATGGATTGGCAACCGGCCAGCAGGCAGTCGAGCGCCTGACGGGGAGTGCGGAATGACGCCGCCAGCACTTTGCTGTTCGGTGCGTGCAGCGCAAGCAGCTGTTGCAACTCCTGCACGGTGGCGATGCCATCACCACCTTGGGCATCCAGCCGGTTAACGTAGGGCGCGACATATTCCGCCCCCGCCACCGCCGCCAGCCAACCCTGCAGCGGGGTATAGACAGCGGTGCCCAAAGTCGGCACACCGTTGGCGGTCAGGCTCTTGATGGCAGCCAGCCCCTCTGCGCACACCGGGATCTTGATCACCAGATCCGGGTCCAGTTCACGCAGGGCGAATGCCTCGCGCACCATCTCGGTTTCGGTTTTGGCCATCACCTGGGCAAACAGGCGCGCCTTGGGCCCCAGCACGTCGCGCAGGGCGGGCAGCAGCTCACAGAGCGGCAATCCCCCGGCGGCGGTAATGGAAGGATTGGTGGTGACACCGGCCAACGGCAGGATCCGTGACCAGCGACGCACTGCCGCCACATCGGCGGTATCGAGATACAGCTCCATCTCTAACTCCTTAACGGGATGTTCAATCTGTCACCATTTTAGCCAGATAACATCCGCAATTTAGTTGATCAAAATCAAATCAACTTTCGAACGAAAGCAAATAGAATGTAAATACAAAAGGAGGCGGTATGATTTTCGACCTGCAACGATATTCAACTCACGATGGCCCCGGCATTCGCACCCTGGTGTTTCTCAAGGGGTGCTCGCTGGCCTGTCTGTGGTGTCAAAACCCGGAAAGCCGCTCTCCCAAGCCGGACATACTACTCGACCGGCGCCAGTGCATCGAGGGATGCCAGCTCTGCAGCCAGGCTTGTCCGGCAATCTTGCGTGACAGCGAGGGCATCCAGCTCAGCCGCTCTGCCCTCAAGGCCGACGATATGGAACGGCTGCGCGGCCTCTGCCCCAGCGAAGCGCTGCAGGTGTGCGGCCGCGATGAAACCCTGGACACCCTGATGGACACCATCTTGCGGGATCGTCCCTTCTTCGAGCGCAGCGGCGGTGGCGTCACCCTCTCCGGCGGCGAGCCGTTTATGCAGCCCGAATTTGCTGCCAACCTGCTGGCCCGCTGCAAGGCCGAAGGGCTGCACACCGCAGTCGAGAGCTGCCTCCATGTGCCCTGGCACCAGATTGAGCCAAGCCTCCCCTCACTGGATCTGCTGCTGGCAGATCTCAAACACGTGGATAAAGAACGATTCTTCCTCTGGACCCGCGGCAAGGTGGAGCTACCCATCGCGAACCTCAAACGCCTCGCCGAGCACGGCGTGCCGATGCAGATCCGGGTGCCGCTCATTCCCGGCTTCAATGCCGACCGCGCATCGATCAGCGCCATCACCGACACCGCCGCCAGCCTCGGCACGGTGCAGGAGATCCACTTCCTCCCCTACCACACCTTAGGCGTGGGCAAATATGCCCTGCTGGATCTGCTCTATCAGGCGCCGGACACACCGCTCGACGATCCCGATTTACTCCACTTTGCCCATGCATACGCCCAACGTCAGGGGCTGACCCCTGTGACCAGAGGATAAGATCATGACCCAGCTCGACCTCAATACCCTCAGCCCGCGGATCCGCGCCCACAAAGAGAGCCTGATCCACATCGTTCAGCCACCGGTCTGCACCGAGCGTGCCCGCCACTACACAGAGGCCTATCAGGCTCATCTCGCCCGGCCGCTGCCGGTGCGCCGCGCTCTGGCGTTGGCCCATCACCTCAAGGAGCGCACCATCTGGATCAAGCACGACGAGCTGATCGTCGGCAATCAGGCCAGTCAGGTACGGGCGGCCCCGCTCTTTCCCGAATACACCGTGAGCTGGATTGAGAAGGAGATCGACGAGCTGGCAGACCGTCCCGGCGCCGGTTTTGCAGTCAGCGAAACCGACAAGGCGATCATCCACGCCTTCACCCCCTTCTGGCGCGGCCAGACGGTGCAGGATCGCTGCTTCGGCCTCTTTACCGACGAGCAGAAAGCGCTGCTGGAGAGCGGCATCATCAAGGCCGAGGGCAACATGACCTCGGGGGATGCCCACCTCGCGGTCAACTATGAGCAGCTGCTCACTCTGGGTCTCGATGGCTTCAAGGCCAAGGTGGCCGAGCGGCGCAGTCGGCTGGATTTGGCGGATTGGGCCGATCTGCAGCGCGAGCAGTTCCTGCACGCCGTCGCCATCACTCTGGATGCGGTCAGCACTCATATCTCGCGCTACGCCGCACTTGCCCATGATATGGCAGCACAAGAATCTCGCCCCGAGCGCCGAAACGAGCTTGAGACCATAGCGCTCAACTGCGCCCACATCGCCCACCAGTCCCCCGAGACCTTCTGGCAGGCGCTGCAGCTCTGCTACTTTATCCAGCTCATCCTGCAGATCGAATCCAACGGTCACTCGGTGTCGTTTGGCCGGATGGATCAGTACCTCTACCCCTGGTATCGCCGCGAAGTAGAGCTGTCGGAATCCCTGTCACGCCCCCGCGCCATCGAGCTGCTGCAAGGGTGCTGGCTCAAGTTGCTGGAGGTGAACAAGATCCGCTCCGGCACCCACTCCAAGGCCTCCGCCGGCAGCCCGCTCTATCAAAACATCACCATCGGCGGCCAGAACTGGCGGGATGGTGCAGCCCATGACGCGGTCAATGGCCTCTCCTACGCGATTCTGGAGTCCTGCGGCCAGCTGAGATCCACCCAGCCCAACCTCTCGGTGCGCTACCATGCCGGGATGAGCGAGGATTTCCTCGACGCCTGCATTCAGGTGATCCGCTGCGGCTTTGGCATGCCCGCCTTCAACAACGACGAGGTGGTGATCCCCGAGTTCATCAAGCTCGGGGTGAGCGTGGAGGATGCCCACCACTACGCCGCCATCGGTTGCATCGAGACCGCCGTGCCCGGCAAGTGGGGCTACCGCTGCACCGGCATGAGCTTTATCAACTTCGCCCGCATCCTGCTGGCGGCACTGGATGGCGGCCGCGATGCCACCACCGACAAGGTATTCCTGCCCCAGCCTCAGTCGCTGCGAGACGGGAGCTTTGGCAACTTTGACGAGGTGATGGCCCGCTGGGATGAGCAGGTGCGCTACTTCACCCGCAAATCCATCGAGATCGACTGCGTGGTCGACAGCGTGCTGGAGGCTCAAGCCCATGACATCCTCTGCAGCACTCTGGTGGATGACTGCATAGAGCGCGGCAAGACCATCAAGGAGGGGGGCGCCGTCTATGACTGGGTCTCAGGTCTGCAGGTGGGGATCGCCAACCTTGGTAACAGCCTGGCGGCCCTGAAGAAACTGGTGTTCGAGCAGGGCGTGGTGGAGCAGCAAGAGCTGGCTGCCGCCCTGGAGCAAGACTTTACCGGGCTGGCAGGGGAGCAATTGCGCCAGCGCCTCACCAATGCAGCCCCCAAATATGGCAACGATCTGGACGAGGTAGACATGCTGCTGGTACAGGCCTACCGGAGCTACATCGACGAGCTCAAGGGACTGCACAACACCCGCTTCGGCCGCGGCCCCATCGGCGGTACCTACTATGCCGGCACCTCCTCCATCTCCGCCAACGTGCCCTTCGGTGCCGCCACCATGGCCACCCCGGATGGTCGCCATGCCCGCACGCCGCTGGCGGAAGGGGCCAGCCCCTCGTCGGGTTCGGATCGTCTCGGCCCGACGGCGGTGTTCAACTCCATCGGCAAGCTGCCCACGGCGGCCATCCTCGGCGGGGTGCTACTCAACCAGAAGCTGAGTCCGGCGAGCCTTGAGAACGAGCGGGACAAGGCCAAGCTGATGAGCCTGCTGCGCACCTTCTTCGAGGTGCACAAGGGGTGGCACGTGCAGTACAACATCGTCTCGCGGGAAACCCTGCTGGCGGCCAAGGCCCATCCCGATCAGTACCGGGATCTGGTAGTGCGGGTGGCGGGCTATTCGGCCTTCTTCACCGCCTTATCCCCGGATGCGCAAGATGATATCATCGCCCGCACCGAGCACAGTCTCTGACGGGGCGCTCCCCATGGCGCCTGAGACGTCATATGATTGGCAAGCCACCCTCGGGTGGCTTGCCGCTATCCACCACCTTGCATGTGAGCGCACCATGAATCCACGCCACCAACTGATCCTCACTCTGGTCCATCAGGCTCGCAAGATGAGCGTGAGTGAACTCTCCCGACACACAGGCGTGTCTGAGGTGACGGTGCGCAACGACCTCACCGCGCTGGAGAAACAGGGGCTGCTCAGACGGGTACACGGCTCGGCCATGGCGCTGGAGACCGATGATCCGGATGCCCGGATGAACATCAACTACCTGCTCAAGGAGCGCCTCGCCGAGCGTGCCGCCCAGCTGGTAGAGGATGGCGAGACGGTCTTTATCGAAGGGGGCAGCGCCAACGCCATGCTGGCGCGCCATCTGGCCCTGCACAAACGGGTCACCATCATCACCATCAGCAGCTATATCGCCCATCTGCTCAAAGACACCAAGGCTCAAGTGGTGCTGCTCGGCGGGCTGTTCCAGCATCAGAGCGAGAGCGTGGTGGGGCCGCTCACGCGCCTCTGCATCGAGCAGGTGCACTTCTCCAAGGCCTTTATCGGGGTCGACGGTTTTCATCCCGAGATGGGTTTCACCGGCCGCGACATGATGCGGGCCGATGTGGTCAACAGTGTGCTGGCCAAGGGGATGACCAATGTGGTGATCACCGACAGCAGCAAATTTGGCGCCATCCACCCGAGCCAGCTTGGCGCGCCGGGCCAGATCAACGTGCTGGTTACCGACGATGCCCTGCCCACCCCTATGCGGGCAGCCATCGCGGCCAAGGGGATCACCCTGCACTGCGTTGCGGCCTAGGCCACCCGCTAATTCACGCTATTTCATTGACCTGACAGGATAAAATTTCCATGATGAGCCAGTCCCCATCGGGACTGACATCACCAGTGTGTGATCTGCAGGAAGCAGATTTTCAGGAGAGCAAGGACATGCCATCGACCATCACCGCCGGGGAGCGCCGACTCTCCCCAATCATTCGCGCCACCGCCATCACCCTGGCCCTGTGCTGGAGCCCGTTTGGCTGGAGTGCCACGCTGCCCGCTGACTTGAAGTGGGAGAGCAACAACCAGGATCCTCTCTATGCCGATCCGGCCGCCAAGCGCGGCGGCACCTTTCGCACCTTTATGACCAGCTTCCCCCTGACCCTGCGCAAATATGGCCCCGACTCCAACGGCGGCTTTGCCGGTTACGTGCGGGAAACCAACCTGCCACTGCTGAGCACTCATCCCGTTACCGGCAACCCAATGCCGATGCTGGCAAACGAGTGGGCCTTCGGCGCCGACAACAAGACCCTCTATTTTCGCATCAATCCCAAAGCACGCTGGTCAGACGGCCAGCCGGTCACCGCCGATGACTGGCTCTTTACCCTCAAGATGATGCGCAGCAAAGAGATCAACGACCCCTGGTACAACAACTACTACAGCACCCAGATAGCAGACATAACCAAGTTTGATGATCACACTCTGGCCATCACCAGCGGCACCGAAAAGAGCCGCCAGGATCTGCTCGAGTCACTGCCCATCAGCCCGGAGCCGAGCCACGCCATCAAGCTCACTGCCAACTGGGTTAAGGAGTACAACTGGAAGGTGTTGCCGGTCACCGGCCCCTATCAGATCGATCAGGTGAAAAAGGGTAAATCGGTCACCTTCAAGCGGATTGAAAACTGGTGGGGGGATGACGAGCGCTACTTCCAGCATCGCTTCAATCCTGCGCGGATCGAGATCAAGGTGCTCAGGGATCTGAACATCGCCTGGCAGCACTTCCTGCGCGGCGATCTCGACACCTTCCCGCTGGTGATGCCTAACTGGTGGCACGACAAGACCAAAACCGCCGAGTTCGAGAAGGGGTATATCGCGCGCACCTGGTTCTACAACCAGACTCCGCAATCGCCGATGGGGCTCTATCTCAACACCGCCGATCCGCAGCTGAATAATCTCGATGTGCGGCTCGGGATCCAGCATGCCCTCAACCTCGACAAGATGCTCACCACCCTGCTGCGGGGGGATTACCAGCGACTCAACAGTTATGGCTCAGGTCAGGGTGAGTTTACCAACAGCGAGATCAAGGCCCGTCCGTTCGATCCCAAACTAGCACGGGAATACTTTGCCAAGGCAGGCTTTAACAAAGTGGGGCCACAGGGGATTTTGCAAAACGACAAGGGGCAGTCACTGACGCTCGCTATCACCTACACCACCGCAGAGCACGCCCAGCGGCTCACGCTGTTGCGGGAAGAGGCCAAGAAGGCGGGGCTTAATCTGGAGCTAAACCTGATGGATGCCTCGGCCGGTTTCAAATCGATGCTGGAGAAAAAGCACCAGAGCGCCTGGATGGCCTGGGCGGGTAGCCGCTATCCCGCCTATTGGGAGTTCTTCCACAAGGTCAACGCTAACAAACCCCAGACCAACAACATCATGAACATCGATGACGACGCCATCACAGCGCTGGTGGAGCAGTATGACAAGGAGTTCGACTTTGCCAAAAAGGCGGCCCTGTCACGGCAGATCCAGCAGCGGCTCTATGAGCTGGCGAGCTTCGTCCCTGCCTATCAGGTGCCCTATACCCGGGAAGGGGCATGGCGCTGGATCAAACTGCCAAAAGTACCAGCAACCCCCAAGAGCGAGCAGCTCTACTGGCCCCTTGGTGGCGACAACAGCGGTTACAGCTATGGCGGTCTGCTGTGGATCGATGAAGAGCTAAAAACCGAGACCAGGGCAGCCATCAAGAGCGGCAAAACCTTCCCGGCCGAGCCCATCATCGACACCACCTATCGCCAGCCCTGATAGCGACAACTCATTTGGCAAACAGACCTAAAACAAAGACCCCGCCAGATGGCGGGGTCTTTGTTGGCAACCGGTGTTGCGAATCGAGCAGTGATCAGCCGCGTTTGGCCTGCTTCTCGGCAATGGCGTCAGCCACGTCAGCCGGCTCCAGTACGATGCCTTCCTGATCCGGAGTCGGGAACACGGCAACACACAGCTCGTCCTGCTCCATACCGTCAACCCAGCGCTCCAGCCACACCTTGAGGGTGATGGACTGCGGCTTGCAATCGGCCCACTCGCCTTCAGCCCACGCCTTGGCGTACTCCGGGTGCGGCCATACCGGGATGCAATCCTCATCGTCGGTGGTCAGCATCATGACGCCATGCTCGTCAGTCAGGACGAACAGCTCTTCATGCTCGACCAGCTTGCTGATGAAGTGATCGTAACGGTAGTCAGCGTTCAGTTGCAGCGCGGCATTGCGCTCGGTGTCGCTCAATTCATAGCTCATTGGCCAAGTCTCTCTCTCGATAAAGGGCGCCATGTTCACATCTTGTCGTCAGCTTGTCCAGCTTGCAGCCCCTTGGCACCGGATGGGGAGGACAATGACGCAAATAAGGATAGAGCAGCCTCCTCGATAACGAGACCGCCAGCTATCATATTGCCCCTTTTACAACGCAGGGGTGATCAGCTCCACATCAGGCTGCTCGCTCAGCTTTTGCCGCAGCCAGTAGGCGGACTCCACTTCGACAAAGCAGAGCAGATCCTGGCCATTGGCCGCCATCGCCATCAGCTGCTCAAAACGCAGCTGTTGTTGCTGCTCCCAGGCAGCAGCAAGTTTGGCCCCGTGGGCCTCATCCACCACTTCGCGACGCAGCTCGAACAGGTTATCGGTGATCGGGCTGTTGATCTTGGCGGCGGTGTGCCAGTACATCAGCAGGTTATCCATCATCTCGCTGTCGTAGTTGGCCAGTGCATCCAGCTCGGGTGTATCACCGCTGTCGCTGGCGGCAAAATCACACCAGCCCGCATCGAGTGACGCCAGCTCATGAGCCCCATTGGCATGCTTGCGTAACAGTGCAATGTCGGCCCCCTTGCGTGCAGGCAACCATACCTCGCCCTGATGGGCATCCAGCAGGGACGTCAACGAAGCAGCGGGGTAAACCGGAAAGCGGGTACAAAGTGAATGCAGCAGGGATACCAGAGTGATCTTGACCATGAGCGATACCTTGAACAGGGCGAACAGCCACCAATAGACCGTCCGATATAAAGAAGTGCCCTATCCTACCACGTTTGGTCCGACTCGGCCCTTGACGAAGCTGTCAGCCAACCATCTGATTACGCCGAAAAAAACAGCATTTGAAACACGGCCCCCAGCCAAAGATCAATAATTTGAGCCAGCGCCCACTAAAGTGGATCCGGGGATGCTAGTTTGCATACATCTTTAGCGTAAGGAGTAAATCCATGATTGGGATCGACCAGGTTTCTAACGAATTCGTGAACGATTTGAAAATACTGGCATGCTTTGATCCGGCCAACATGAGCTTGGGGATTAAATTACGCAGCGATATGTCTGAAGAGTTGTGCCAGGCGGCAGCCCGTCTGCATCAACAGGGGCTCATCAGCGCAGAAGATGGCGGCTATCTCACCCCGTTTGGCATGACCATGGTTGAACACCTGCAACATCTGTTGGTCGCACTCAAACCGCTTTGACCGGCTGTGGTGCCCAGAGCGAAAAGTTGAGTAGCTCCCAGCGCTCCCCTTGGTGAAGATGACAGGCAAACAGCAAAGGACCTTCGGGTCCTTTTACTTTGCCATCCACCAGCCACTCCCCCTCCCTTTCAGGTACCAGTCGCGCATTTACCTCATCGGGTTGCAGCGCAGCACCTATTCGGACCTGGACAAACTGCTGGCAGATCACCTGCGCTTCCATCGCGGATTGAACCGGTACAGGCGCATCGGACGTCGGAGTCAAGGTGGCAGCAAGCAGGAGCGATAGCAGCATGATTCAGCACATGGGAGTCAGTAGCAGAAGCCATATAAACAAAAAGCCGTGGCACCAGAGGTACCACGGCTTTCTTAAATTCTGTAAGAATTACAGAGCGGTTACGTTCTCAGCCTGCGGGCCTTTCTGACCTTGGGTCACAGAGAACTGTACGCGCTGACCTTCAGCCAGGGTACGGAAACCGTTACCTTGAATGGCGCTGAAGTGAACGAAAACGTCCGGGCCGTTTTCTTGCTGGATGAAGCCAAAACCTTTGGTTTCGTTGAAAAACTTAACGGTACCGGTGATCATGTTAGACATATCTTTTAAACCTGTATTCAAAATAATTACTTATGCTTTTCAGCGGGTAAAGCTCAAAAAACGGGATTAACTTATGAACAACAGGACAAGATGTGAAACATCGTATTCATTGACATAACTATCGCCCTTTCAAGCTGGTTTGGATTATACGTGGCTTTGTAGATTACGCAAACAAATTTGTGCCCTGCCAACGGCAGGGCACAAACCGTTATAAGGTGGCCGCTTCCAACGCTTCGACCAGCGCTCTGAGAAAACGAGCCGCCTCCCCGCCAGTACAGGCTCTGTGGTCAAATGTCATCGACAGCGGCAATGCTCTGACGGGACGCGCTTCACCATGGATGAACACCACTTTTTCGAACAGTTTGCCTGCCCCTATGATGGCCACCTGCGGCGGCGTCACGATGGGGCTGGCATAGCGGCCTGCGATGGCGCCGAAGTTGGTGAGCGTAATGGTCGCCCCCTGCAACATCTCGCGCGGCACGGCGCGCGCCTTCACATCGGCGATCATCCGATCCAGCCCCTGCCGGATATCCGCCCCCTCCCGCTCGGCCACGTTCTCCATCACCGGCACATAAAGGCCATGCTTTGAATCCACCGCGATGGCTACATTGACCTCTTTGAACAGACGCCGTGACAGGGTGTCGCCATCAAACCAGGCGTTCATCGAGGGCTCGGCGCGGCACGCCACGCCAATGGCCTTGATAAGGCGCACCGTCACATCCTCATCAGGCCGCCAGTGACGCAAATCCACCTCGTCGGTGATGCTGACCGGCACCACAGTCTGATGAGAGAGCTCCATCGCCTTGGCCATGGCCCGCCGCGACCCTTTGAGGAATTCGTTGCCACTGCACTGCTGTGACTCGAATGCCTGCTGTACATCCAGCTCGGTCACCATGCCGCCGCTGCCACTCCCCTTGATCCGGTCGATATCCAGACCCAATTTTTGTGCCAGCAGGCGCACGACAGGCATGGCTTGCACCAGCGATCCCCCCGGGGCAATGGCCCCCACCACGAAGTGATCCTCGATATGTTGCTGATGGGCGCTCACCTTGCCCACCACGGTGCCATCATCTTCGCCCCCCTCGAACTCCACCAGCGGCGCACCGATATGGAGGATATCCCCCTCGGCGCCGCAGAGACGGGCAATCACCCCGGCTACCGGAGAGGGTACATCCACCAGCGCCTTGGCCGTTTCCACCGACAAGAGCACCTGATCGACCGCAACGGTATCACCGGCACTCACCTTCCACTCGACAATCTCGGCTTCGGCCAACCCTTCACCCAGATCCGGTAATTTGAAAAATTTCATAGCCACTGGTTCTCCATCAGCTGGTGAGCGGCATCGGCGATATCCTGCTCGGTGATGAGGTAATACGCTTCGTTGCGATAGTAGGGAACAGCTGCATCCACCCCGGTCAACCGTTTGGGTGGCGCCTTGAGGCTGGGAAGTGCCTGCTCGGTCACCCGCGCCACAATCTCGGCCCCGACCCCGAAGCTGCCACACGCCTCGTGTACCACCAGCAACCGGCCGGTCTTGCGCACCGAGGTGAGGATGGTCTCCATATCCAGCGGCTTGATGGTGGCCAGATCCAGCACCTCGCACTGGATATCCTGCTCGGCCAGCAGGTTCGCCGCCCGCATCACCTCCTGAATGCAGGCTCCCCAGGCCACTACCGTGATATCCCGGCCCGGGCGCAGGGTAAAGCAGACATCCAGCGGCAGGCCGACACCGTCATCCACCACCTCGGATTTCATCGAGCGATAGATGCGGTCCGGTTCGAAAAACATCACGGGATCCGGATCGCGGATGGCCGAGAGCAGCAGGCCATAGGCGCGTCTCGGGCTGGAGGGGATCACAACCCGCAGCCCCGGAATATGGGCAAACAGCGCCTCGACACTCTCGCTGTGGTGTTCAGGCGAATGAATGCCCGCGCCATACGGGGAGCGATAGACGAGAGGACAGGAGAGGCGGCCACGGGTGCGGTTTCGCATCCGCGCCGCCTGACAGATGATCTGCTCCATCCCGGGGAAGATGAAACCCTGAAACTGGAACTCCGCCACCGGCTTGAGCCCCTGGGTCGCCATGCCGACCGCCACCCCGGCGATCAATCCCTCGGCCAGCGGCGTGTCGATCACCCGCTTGAAACCGAACTTGTCGCGCAGCCCCACGGTGGCGCGAAACACCCCGCCGTTGACCCCCACATCCTCGCCCAGCACCACCACATCCGGGTCGTGCTCCATCTCGTAGTGAAGGGCCATGTTGACCGCTTCCAGCAAACTGATCTCACTCATGGCCCACCTCCTGCTTCATCCCCTTGGCAATCACTCGCTCGCGCTGGGGCAAGAGTTCGGCGGGCAGGCTGGCGTAGTGATAATCGAGCATCGCCTCCGGCGGCTGGGGCGCCATCGCCTCATAACGGGCAACCGCCTGCTCTACCTCTCGGGTAGCCTCCGCCAGCAGGCTCTGCTCCTGCTCTTCATCCCACCAGCCTTTGCTATGCATAAACTGGCGCAGCCGCTTGACCGGCTCTTTCGCCCAGGCGGCCTCGACCTCGGCCCCATCTCGATAGCGAGTGGCATCGTCGGCCGTGGTGTGATCGCCGAGGCGATAACTGACCGCTTCTATCAGGGTCGGCCCCTTGCCGCTGCGGGCCCGCTCGACGGCACTGCGGGCGGCATCGTAGACCGCCACCACATCGTTGCCATCCACCTGCAGGCTGCGCACCCCTGCACCAATCCCCTTTTGGGCCAGCGTTGGGGCGCTCGATTGCAGCTTGCGCGGCACCGAGATGGCCCACTGGTTGTTGTTGACGATGATCACCATCGGCAGGTGCCAGACACCGGCGCAGTTGAGCCCCTCCAGAAAATCCCCCTTGGAGGTGCCGCCGTCGCCGATGGTGACCACGGCAACCCGCGGTTGATTACGCAGTTTGAAAGCCGAGGCAATACCGCAGGCGTGGGTGATCTGGGTGGCGATGGGAACGCAGATGGGGAGATCTTCAGAGGGAGTCCCATCGGGTTTGAGAAAATAACTGCCCCGCTCGTCACCGCCCCAATATTGCAGGTTCTTCTCCATCGGCACGCCCCGCACATAGAGGGTGGGCATGTCCCGATAGTAGGGAACGTAGACATCCTGCGGCTGCATGGCGAGACCGATGCCAATCCCCACGGCTTCTGCGCCGAGATGGGAGGGAAAAGTACCGAGTTTGCCGGTTCGTTGCAGCGCAATCGCTTTTTTGTCATAGCTGCGCACCATCACCATATTGCGGTAGAAGGTGTGCAGTATCGCCTTGTCCAGCCAGGTCGGTAAGGTGGCGACCGGGCACCCTTCCGCATCGAGGTAACGAAGGAAAGGGATGTCGACATGGGTCATAACTGGCTCCTTGCCGTTGTGAGCGTCACCGATGCTGGTGACACCTAGATGTAAATACCTTGTTAAATAAAAAGCAAAGAGATTTACTCAGGTAAGACCAGTAGAAACTTCTTTAAAGTAGCGAAGGAGCTGAATTTTCGGCGATGAGTGGCAATGTATGCCGTAAATGGTGCAACTTTGCAGCACTGAACGCAGGATGCCAAATGTGAAAAAGGGGAGCCTGGCTCCCCCTTCTGTTACTCAAGTCAGCGGTTACTCCAACCAACAGTTACGCCAGCCACTGTTGCAGCTGGCGGGCCATGCCAACTGGCAGCAGGTGAGCACGGTTCAACAAGCGGCTGCGCCAGGGCTCGGCCTGCAAGGTGGGGCAAATTTGCATCTCCCGTCCCCGGTCAGTCACGCGCACCAACCTGTCGATAAGAGTCTCCAGCGGCGGATGCGTCGGCCAGTGGGGATACAGCTCGACAGTTGTGATATCGGCCAACTCGCACACCCGCGCCTCTTCCTCATCTCCCTTCCCAGCAACCATTGGCCAGGGGTGAAGCACCTGCAGCCAACCCGGCCTTGCCGCCTCCAGCAACTGACCCAGCGTCGGCTGCGCAAAGTGGGGATCCCCTGCGGCTTTGAGCAGATGGCGCGCCCCAGCCAACACCACCACGCCGCGGGCGGGAAGTGCAAAAAGATAGTCGGCCAGCGCCTGATCCCGCCCCCTGTTGTGCTGCTGCCATCGCTCCGGGCTCATCTCCTGCCACTCGAACGAGGGCTCGCAGAGATGCACCCGCAGCCGCATATGTGCAGGGCGCGCCAGATTGCTCTGGCGCAGAGCGGAAAAGAGAGCCGGAAACTCGGGGGCCATCCAAGCGGGAAAGGCACAGGAGTCGAGCCAGACCGGATAGAGCCGCGCCAGCGTCAGCGGCTCCCCTTGCCAGCGCACCTCACCCGCCAGCCAGGCATCGAGCAAGCCTTGATGGCGGCGGTTGCCGCACTCCAGCACCAGATCGGTCATGATTCCCCAGAGCGCCGGATCACACAGCCAGGCGTGCTGGCGCCGGATAAAATCCGGGTGCCAGTGCGGCTCCCCCAGCCCCACCAGCTTGCCCGCCTGCAAGGCTTCTCGGATGGCGGCAACCGGGGTCATGCATCCCCTTCCTGCCGGATGTGCGGTTGTTGCCCGACCCCATCGACCCGCTCACAAATAAAAGCGCCGATCTTCGCCAACCAGTCGGGATGCACCATCTCCTGATGCAGGCAGGGGAAGCGCTCATAGCGGATTTCACCTTTTGTCAGCGGCTCCCAGCCACGTCCATCCAGCCAGGGCTGGCGGGAAGCTGACGCCTCGATAAAGATCACCTCCCCGTGGTAGCAGTAGTCGACCGGCTGACGGATCAGCCGGTTGTTGTGGCCCACCAGCTCAATCATGGCGCTCACCACCTGCTCGTCGAGCATGGCCAGCGCACTCCCCTCCGCTCCCAGCCTGGCCACCACGTCGCCCCGAGTAAGGGAATCGAGCGCCTCGTCCGCAACCGCAATCCCCCCCATCCGCAGCAGCGCATCGAGCATCCGCTGCTCGTCGGGCAACGGCTGGGTCTGCCACTGCTGACAGGGGTAGGCATCGAGCAGCAGCACCATGGCCACCTCCTGTCCCTGCTCTTGCAACATGGCGGCCATCCGGTGCACCAGCATGCCCCCGAGCGACCAGCCGAGCAGCCAGTAGGGCCCCTCGCTCTGCTGACGACGCAGCTCAGTCACATAGTCGAGGGCCAGCTCGTCAAAGCTGGCGGGCAGCGGTGCATCCGGCTGGCAGAGCGCCCGTGCCTGCAGGGCATAGACGGCCATGTCGGTCGGCAGATGGGGCACCAATGGCGCATAACACCAGCCGAGCCCGCCGGCGGGATGGACGCAAAAGAGGGTGGGGCCCGATGTACCCGCCTGCGCACCGGACGCTCGCAGGGGCAACAGCATGGGCATTGCCTCCCGTTCGCCGCCAAGACGGCGCGCCAGCTGGGCAGGGCTCGGCGCTTCGAACAGGCTGGCCAGAGTGAGCGCCTGTCCGGTCGACTCTTCAATGCGCACCACCAGCTGCGCCGCCAGCAGGGAGTGACCACCGAGGGCAAAGAAGTTATCGTCGGCGCCGACCCGCGCCAGCCCCAGTATCTCGGCGAAGAGGCGACAGAGCCGCTCCTCCAGCAGGGTTTTCGGCAGCGCCTGACCCACCGCCAACGCCATATCGGGCAGCGGCAACCCCTTGCGATCCAGCTTGCCATTGGGGGTAAGCGGCAGCTCGGCCAAGTTTACCAAGAGCCCCGGCACCATGTAGTCAGGCAAGGAAGCGCCAAGGGTGGGTACCAGCTCGGCCAGCGTCAGATCTCTGCTATCTGCGGCTACCACATAGGCCACCAGACGGCGATCGCCGGGGGCAAATTCGGGGGCCAGCACCACCGCCTGCACCACCCGGGGGTGGCGCAGCAGCACCTGCTCGATCTCCTCCAGCTCGATGCGCTGGCCACGGATCTTCACCTGAAAATCGAGGCGCCCCAGATACTCGATGGCGCCATCCTCGCGCCAGGCAGCCAGATCGCCGCTGCGATAGAGCCGTCCCGTCCCGAAGGGATTGGCAATAAAGCGCTCGGCAGTGAGCTCGGGCTGACCAAAGTAGCCATCCGCCACCTGTACGCCGCCAATCCAGAGCTCCCCCGCTACACCGGGCGGCACAGGCTGCAACCAGGGGTCGAGAATGTGGATGCAGGTATTCCAGACCGGATAGCCGATGGGCACGCTGGTCACCGCCTCGTCTGCCCGGCAGGGATACCAGGTGACATCCACCGCCGCCTCGGTCGGGCCATAGAGGTTGTGCAGGGGGGCTGAGAATGTCCCATACCAGCGCTGCACCAGATCCGCGGACAGCGCCTCGCCGGAGCAGAATACCTGGCGCAGGGCGCGGCAACGCGCAGGCTCGGCCTGAGTGACAAAGATCTGCAGCATGGAGGGGACAAAGTGCAAGGTGGTGATCCCGGCCTGCTCAATCAGCTCGGCAAGGTAGGCGGGATCCTTGTGGCCACCCGGTTTGGCGAGCACCAGCCGCGCCCCGGTCATAAAGGGCCAGAAAAACTCCCAGATGGAGACATCGAAACCGGCCGGGGTCTTTTGCAGCACCCGATCCGCCGGGCCGATGGGATACATGTGCTGCATCCAGAGCAGCCGGTTGACGATGGCACCGTGGCTCACCACCACTCCTTTGGGCCGACCGGTCGAGCCGGAGGTGTAGATGATGTAGGCCGCATCTTCCGGTTTGGGGGCTGGCAGATCACAAGGTTCTGTCGCCACCACTTCTATCGTCGCCAGCTGCTCTGCCACACCGGGGGCATCGAGGCAGACAAGTGGCGCGACCACATCGAGCGGCATCCGCAAGGTGCGACTGGTCAGCACCAGCGCAGGATCGCTGCTGGCGAGAATGTAGCCGATCCGCTCCGCCGGATAGTCCGGGTCAACGGGCACATAAACGGCACCCACCGCCATGATGGCCTGCTGGGCGAGGATAAGCTCGGGAGAGCGCGGGATCACCACCGCCACCCGACAACCGGGGCCCACGCCCCTCCCCGCCAGATAGCTGGCCAGCTGGCGGGTGCGCTGGCGCAACTCGGCCACACTCCAGCTCTCGGCGCCACACCCCAGCGCGATGGCGCTCTGATCTGCCGCCGCCAGCCCTTCGGCCAGCAGTGCGCTCAGGGTGGTAGTCGGCAACAGATGGTCGGTCTGGTTCCAGCGCGCCAGCTCAGCCTGCTCGCAGGGCAGCAACAGCGGCAAACGCACCGCCAGGGCCTCGTCATCCGCCTCACTCCAGGCGGCCAGATAGGCCAGCAGTCGGGCCAGATGACGTTCGCTCTCCTGATGGCTGAAGCGCCCCTGATGTGCTTCGAGGGTCAGGGTCATCGCGCCCGCCTCCTCGGCAAAGTAGAAGGCGCACTCCTCCACCGGCCCCGCCGCCAGCACCTGCACCTCGCCACGAACCTGGTTGTGCCCTTCACCAACGCTGAGGGTTCGGGCAAAGGGCATCAAATTGACCTGAGGGCCAAACAGCGGCTGACCCGGCTGGCGCTGTTGCAACCACTCCTGACGGCAGCCCTGATGACGGCGCAGGGCGGCAAATTGCCGCTCAACCTGTGCCAGCAACTCCCCTACCCGGCTGGTGCCGCTCAGCTCAATGCGCAGGGGCACCACATTGACCTTCATGCAGGGGGTATCGGCCGCCGCTGAGCCCAGCCGCCCCATCAGCGGAATACCCAGCACCACCTCGCCAGCGCCGCTCATTCGCTGCACATAGCTGGCCACTGCCGCCAGCAGCAAGCTGTAGGGGTGACAGGCCGAGCGACTCGCCCGTGCCACCAATGCCTGCCACTGGCGGCCTGCCAGCCGCTGTTCGAAACGATAAGTGGGACCTGGCCCTTGCGCCGGACGTCGGGAGATTGACGCGGGGTTCTCCACCCCGGCCAGCTGCTGCACGAAGAAATCGCGATCCCGCGCGGCGCGAGGCGAATCCTGATAGGCCGCCTCCTCGGCCAACAACTCATGCTGAGTCGCATAACGGCAGGGGGCAGGCTGTTCGCCCGCACAAAGCGCCTCATACCAGCTCACCACCCGCTGGCAGAGCAAACTCAGGCCAAAGCCGTCGATGGCGATATGGTGCACGGCGATAAACCAGGCCCACCGCCCCTCGCCCAGGCGATAGAGGGTGGTGGCAAACAGCGCCCCCCCGGCCAGATTGAAGGGGACGGCCAACTGCGCACGCATCTCGGCCTGCGCAGCGGCGAGCGGGTCGGCTTCGCTGCGCAGATCCCGCTCTGCCAGCTGCCAGCAAGCCGGGTTGGCCACCATCTGCGGGCCATCGGCAGTAGACACAAAGGCGTAGTGCAGACCGGGGATCTCGTCGATGGTCTGACGCACCGCTCGGGTGAAGTGATGGGGAGCCAGCGCCCCCTCCAGCAGCCAGTACTCGCCGGTATTGCATGCGGGGCTCTGCGGGTATTTTTGCTGGGCAAACCAGATGCCCGCCTGAGCTGTGGTAAGCGACCAGCGCGGCTGCTCCCCACGCAGGTGGGTGGCGCGCATCGCCATTGTCTGTTCCATGGGAATGTCCTTGCGCAAACATCAAGCGGGCAGTGAGTTGCTCCTGCCCGCATGGCTGAAAAGCGAGGAGGCCAGGCCTCCTCCATAAAGTAGAGTGTCACGCCTGCCAGATCGGCAGCGCGCGGGCTAGACCCCCAGAGTGGCACCGCCATCGACCACCAGATCCTGCAGGGTGATATGGCTGGCCGCATCGGAGGCGAGAAACAGCACGCAGGCAGCCACCTCATCGGGGGTCCCAAGTTTGCCAAGGGGGATCCCCAGCTTGAACTGCCCGGGCAGACCCGCGATGGTACGCAGCTCCCCTTTGCGCAGCTCCGCCTCCCCCTCCTGCCACATGCCGTACAGCATCGGGGTGCGAGTTGAGCCCGGCGACACCAGATTGCAGCGCACGCCGTAGGGGGCAAGCTCCAACCCAGCAGTTCGGGTCAGGCTGGTCAGCGCCGCCTTGGAGGCGCCATAGATGCCCATACCCACTCGCGGCACCCGACCGGCATTGGAGGAGACATTGACGATGGCGCCCCTGCGCCGTCCCTGAAACCAGGGGGTCAGGGCCCGCATCAGGTAGAAGGGGGCGAAGGTGTTGATGGCGAAGGTGCGCTGCAAGAGGGCGTCATCCACCTCACCGATCCTGCCGGTCGCCAGTACGCCGGCGACATTGACCAGCACATCGGGCCCCAGCCCCTCGTCCAGCAGCTGTTCGCAGCAGCGGGTCACAGCCTCGCTGTCGCTCACATCGATCACCACCCCCTTCACGTTGCCGGGCAGTGCCTCGGCCAGTTGCAGATCGAACGCCACCACGCTGGCCCCCGCCCCGGCAAAGGTGCGCGCCACCGCATGGCCAATTCCCTGCGCCGCGCCGGTCACCCAGACGGTTCTGCCTTGCCACTCGCTCATGGGGTGCACTCCGGTTCGCTGACGTGATCTTCGTTGACCTGATAAGCCGTGGCCTGACTGACATTGGGTTGACGGGAGAGGAGCGCCCACCAGTGAGCCAGGGTCGGGTTACGGGCCAGCTCGGCCAGCTCCACCACCAGCCCCTGCTGACGCCACTCTTCCACCAGCCCCATCACCGCCAGCGAATCGAGACCGTAGTCGAGCAGGTTGTCATCCTCGGTGGGCTGCTCCTGCTGCATCTCGGCGGGCAGCCGCGCCAACACCAGATCACACAGTGACTCGCGAGTCAGAGGGCGTTTGCTGGCCGCCATCACCTCGGCCACGGTAATCACCCGACCGGCATTGCGGCTGACGTAGGAGAGCGCCAGCAGGTGATCCTCGCGGGAGAAGTCGGCGATGGCATCTGCCACCAGGAAGGGACGGATATCGCGCATAAAAGCATCGACCGCCGTCTGCATCACCCCGATATGACCGTAGATGCCGCAGATCACCAGCTGATCCCGCCCCCATCCGGCCATCAGCTCGGCCAGCGGTGAGCGGCAAAAAGCGCTGTAGCGCCACTTGGTCAGCACCGTATCCTGCGGCTCGGGGGCCAGCGCCGAAACAATCGGCTGACGCTCCGGCGCCCGGGTCAATCCGGGCCCCCACATGTCGTTGAGCAGCGCCCGATCGGCCTGACTCTGCTCAGCGGGCTGGGCGGTATAGACCACCGGCATGCCAAGAGCTCGCGCCTGACGGATCAGGGTGGCGATATGGTCGATGACCTGATTGATCAGCGGATTGTCGGGCCCGTAGAAGTCGACGAAATAGTGCTGCATATCGTGGACCAGCAAGGCGGCGCGGCCCGGTTCGAAGGGCCAGTTCACCCGCTCGGTAGGCAGCTCCTCGGCGGTAGGCAGCGGATAGGCGGCGAGGGATTGAATGGTCATGCACACTCCTTGGCGAGCTGCTCGCGCAGCCTCTGTTTGTCTATCTTGCCGACCGGGGTGTGGGGCAGTTGCTCCACCAGCACCAGGCGATCGGGCAGTTTGTAATCGGCCACACCCTGCTCGCGCAGGAAACGGCGCAAGCGGGGCAAATTGAGGGGCTCGCGGCACATCAGAAAGGCGCAGCTGCGCTCCCCGAGCATGGGATCAGGCATGGCGACCAGTGCCGCCTGCCGCACCTCCGGGTGGGTCAGCAACAGCTCTTCAATCTCGAGGGCGTCGATCTTCTCCCCACCCCGGTTGATCTGATCCTTGTTGCGCCCCACTACCATCAGATGACCGCCGGGCAAGCGGCAGACCAGATCGCCGGTGCAGTAGAAACCGTCCCGATCAAAAGCCCGCTGATTGTGGGCATCAGCCTTGAAGTAGCCGCGAAAGGTGTAGGGGCCACGCGTCCAGAGCTCGCCGCACTCGCCATCTGGCAAGGGGCGTCCGTCGCTGCCCCGCACCTCGACCTCGTCGCCCGGGCTCATCGGGCGACCCTGGGTATTGACGATGTGCCACTGGTCATCCTCGATGCGGGTGTAGTTGACCAGCCCCTCGGCCATGCCAAACACCTGCTGCAAGCGGCAACCAAGGCGGCTCGCTACCGCATCGGCATGAGCTGGGCTGAGGCGCGCACCGCCCACCTGCACACACTCCAGAGAGGTCTGCGGATAGTGGCTGGCCGCCTCCAGCCAGAGCGCCAGAGCCGGTGGCACCAGCGCCGCCCAGTTGACCTGATGGCGTTGCACCAGCGGCAGACAGGTTGCGGCGGAAGGATCCTTTGCCAGCACCACGCAGCCACCGGCATAAAACACCCCGAGTGCCCCGGGGGAACTCAGGGGAAAGTTGTGGGGCGCTGGCAGGGCGCAGAGATAGATCACCCGCTCATCCCAACCGCACACCGCTACGCTCTGGCGCACGCTGTAGCCATAGTCATCGTGGGTACGGGGGATCAGTTTGGGGGTGCCGGTGCTGCCGCCGGAGAGCTGGAAAAAAGCGACTTGATCGGCCGGGGTAGGAGTTGGCGCGATAGCCGTCAGCGGCGAACCATCAGCACGGGCTATCGGGTCAGGCTGACACCATGCAAATCCTGACTGAAGATCGGAGCCTTCAGCCTGCTCGAACAGCAGTGTCTGGCAGGAAGGAGATACCAGCTCATCAAGGGCCACGAGGCTCCCCGCTTCACCGGCAAAGCCGGGATGGGAGGGGCTGAGTACCAGCAAGGCGGGCTCAATCTGGCGGGCAAAGGCCACCAGCTCGCGCCGCTGATGACTGTAGAGGGCATGCACCGCCACCACGCCGCAGCGGATCAGGGCAAACCAGCAGATATAGAACTCGGCGCAGTTGGGCAACTGCACCAGCGCGGTATCGCCATGGCCCAGCCCGCGCGCGGCCAGCCGCGCCGCCAGCGCATCGACCTCACGCTTTAACTGGCCATAACTGAGGGTTCGCTCGCCGCAGATCAGGGCCGTGCGCTCGGGATAACGTTCGGCAGAGTCATCGAGCAGGGCGGTGAGCGCTTGCCCGCGCCACCACCCTTGTGCCCGGTAGTGGGCTGCCAGCTCGGCGGGCCAGGGGGTAAAGGGCACCAGCGGCTTCATGCGGTTACCTCCGGCTCCCGGCTTTCGAGGCCAAACGCCCGCAGCATGGTGCCGAGCTTGGCGGCGGTCTCCTGCCACTCCGCTTCCGGCGAAGAGCCCACCACCACCCCGGCGCCGGCATAGAGCCGCAGTTGCCTGCCGGCCAGCACGCCACAGCGGATGGTAACCACCCACTCGCCATTGCCGTCGGCATCCATCCAGCCGACGGCGCCGCAGTAGAAGCGGCGATCGTACCCCTCAAGCCGGGAGATGGCCTGACGCGCAGCCGAGAGCGGCGTGCCGCATACCGCCGGTGTCGGGTGCAGCGCCAACGCCAGTGCCAGCACGGGAGAGGGTTCATGGAGCCGCCCGGCGATACGGGTCGAGAGGTGCCACATGGTAGGAGTGGCGATCACCTGCGGCTCCGGGGGAACATCCAGCTCGCGGCAGAAGGGAGAGAGGGCCGCAGCGACTGCATCGGCCACCAGCGCATGTTCATAGCGATCCTTCTGGGCCCCCAGCAGTTCGGCACTAGCTGCCTGTTGATCGGAAAACGTGTGGCGCGGACGGGAGCCCGCCAGTGGATTGCTTACCACCGCCATCTCGCTGCGCGATACCAGCAGCTCGGGGCTGGCGCCAAGCAGGGTCTCTCCCTCAGGCAGCGGGATCTGGAACACATAGGCGCCCGGATTCTGGGCCAGCAGAGAGCCAAAGGCGTGTGCGGGGGAGGTCTGCTCTGCGCTCTGCACATCAATGGCGCGCGACAACACCACTTTCTCTAGTTGCCCCTCGCTGAACTGCTGCAACGCTGCCCGCACCGCCCCCTGATAGTGGGCGGAGCCGGTCACTTCGCTCACCTCGCCATGGAGCTGGCAACAGCGGGCGGGTAACAACGCATCTCGTTTGACCCACTGCGATTGCGCCGGGATCACCAGATGCCAGGGGGATTGGGTATCAAACGGAATGGCGCCGATGGCGATGGGATTGGCCATCCCCTGTTGACGCAACTGACGCAGATGAGCGAGCAGCTTCTCCGGTGGGATGCCGGTAAAACTGTCGTGGATACCGGAAGCGACCAGAACCCTGTCACCGCTGGCAAAACAGCACACTTTATCCAGCCCGACCGCTGTGGCGGGCCACTCTCCTTCCAGTGCATGGTCACACATGACGGTGCTACTCCTTGGAATGAATCACTGCCTGACACGACTTAAAGTGAGTCATTTGACTCACCAGATGTCAGGGTGAACGGCATCCTAACAAGGAGCGAAAAAACGATCAATACAAATGAGAATCAATTTCATTAACTTCTTTTTAGTCAAAAGCAGGTGACGAACGAAACTGAACTTCGCCGATAAAAAAGAGTTGCGATCGGAGCAAATTCAACTTGATAATGATAACGCTTATCATTTGTATATTATGGAAGATGTAAATAATGAAATCCTCAACCTCCAGTTTTATTGCTCCCAGCCTGCTGGCCACCACCATCGTCACTCTGCTGACCCAGCAAGCGATCGCCGCCAGCAACGCCCCTCAAGCCGATGAGGTGATCACCGTCACCACCACGGCGCACAATACCCGCTCGGCACCGGCCTCTATCTCTGTCATCACGGCCGAACAGATCGCCGCCGCGCCGGTCAATGACCTTGCCGACCTGCTGCGCCACGAAGTGGGCATTCAGGCTGAAGCTGACACCAATGGCCGCAGCGATATCGGCATTCGCGGCATGTCCGGCAAATACACCCTGGTACTGGTCGATGGCAAACGCCTCTCCTCCTCCAATGCCCTGTGGCGCGGCGGCAACTTCGACAACACTCCCGTGCCCCTTGGCATGATCCAGCGGGTCGAGGTGATCCGTGGCCCCATGTCGGCACTTTACGGCTCCGATGCCATCGGTGGTGTCATCAACATCATCACCAAGCAGCTGGGCAAAACCTGGCAAGGGGCGGCCGATGCCGACTTCAAAGCCATCGAGGGCAAGGATGGCGGCGATCAGCACAGAACCAACCTGGGCTTTACCGGCCCGCTGACCGACAACCTGCTGATCCGGATGAACGGCGAGGTGTATGATCGTCAAGCCTGGACCCCCACCGAAGCTGCTGACGGCATCCCCCTTATCGAAGCCAAACAGACCCGTAACTTTGCCTCCACCCTGAGCTGGCTGGTGGATGAGCAGCAACGCTTCGAGTTTGACTATCTCTACAACCAGGATGAGCGGCCTCTCGATATCTTCCGCAAGACCGGCAACAAGGTTCACAGCCGCCAGCAGCAGAATGATCGCAACCTGTTTGGCCTGACTCACAAGGGGAACTGGAGCTGGGGTGACACCACCGTCATGGCCAACTACGAGACCTCCCAGATCGACGACTTCAACACCAGCTACTCGGCCCCGCAGCAGCGGGAGCTAGAAGAGAACACCCTGACCCTCAAGGGCTATACCAACCTGGCGCTGGCCAACCACTACCTGACCCTGGGTGGTGAATATCTGGACCGGGAGCTGGTGGATGCGGTGAGCTACAAGGATATCGGCGGTAAAGAGAGTCACTCTCAGGAGGCGCTGTTCGCTCAGGACGAAATTGGCCTGACCGACAGCCTGACCTTCACGCTGGGCGGCCGTTACGATCACCACGAGATCTACGGCAGCCACTTCACCCCGCGCGGCTATCTGGTCTATGAGATGAACGATGTGGTGACAGTGAAAGGCGGTGTCAGCCAGGCCTTCAAGGCACCGGCGCCGCACCAGTACTCCAACGGTTACAGCATCGAGAGCTGCGGCGGCAGCTGCCGCATCTATGGCAGCGACAAGGTCAAGCCGGAAACCAGCACCAACTACGAGCTGGGTGTCATCGCAGGAGAAGGGATCTGGGAGACCAGCGCCACCCTCTTCTACTCCGACATCGACGACATGCTCACCTTCAAGCAGTTGCCGAACTCCACTGACCGCACCTGGTACAACCTGGAGAAAGCCACCACCAAGGGGCTGGAGCTGACCGGCAAACTCGATCTGACCGACGATATCAACCTTGGCGCCAACTACACCAACCTCAAGGCTGAAGGCGATCAGGGTCAGGCACTGCCCGAGCGGCCGGAGCACAAGGCCAATGCCAAGATCACCTGGCAGGCCACCGAGCGGGTAAATGCCTTTGTCGGCACCACCTACACCGGCACCCAGTTTGCCGAGCAGACCGTCAACAAGGTTGTCGTACTGCACAAGCTGCCCAGCTATCAGACCTTCGATCTCGGCACCGGCTTCAAGGTCACCGAGAACTTTGACCTGCGACTGGGGATCAACAACCTGACCGACGTGCGCCTGCAAGAGAAAGACACCGTCTTCCAGAACATCGAACCGGGTCGCAGCTACTACGTCAGCGGCTCAGCCCGCTTCTAAGGTAGCCAAGGCCGATATAACAGAGCGCGGGCCCATGCCCGCGCTCTGTTAACCAAGAGAATAAGGGGAAGATCCCCACTGGACAGCAAAGAGCATGCAGATTTCCATTTGTCATCAGGATCGCTCATGTTCACCTCACTTCTGAATGCTTCACCCCTTGCCACCCTGCCCACCCCTGACGAGATGTTAAAGGCCAGACCCTGTCCGGCACGGCTCGCTCGCCAGATCGCACGCAGCCGCCAGCAAGCCCGCCATATTCTGCAGGGAGAGGATGATCGCCTGCTGCTGGTGATCGGCCCCTGCTCCATTCACGATCCGGCAGCCGCCCGCGACTATGGTGGCCGGCTGGCTGAACTACAGGGCCAATACGGGGAGCAGCTGCAACTGGTGATGCGTACCTATTTCGAAAAGCCGCGCACGACGCTCGGCTGGAAAGGATTTATCTTCGATCCCGACCTCGATGGCAGCGATCGGCTGGAAAAGGGCCTATCGCTGGCCCGGGAGTTACTTCTGGCCCTTGGACAGGGAGGGCTCGCCTGTGCCACCGAATTTCTCGATCTCACCAGCATGCTCTATCTGGGGGATCTCATCAGCTGGGGTGCCATCGGTGCCCGCACCACTGAATCCCAGCTCCACCGTCAGCTGGCCTCGGCCCTTCCCTGCCCCATCGGTTTTAAAAACGGTACCGACGGCAATATCCGGATCGCGGTAGAGGCGATCCTCGCCAGCCGGGCAGCCCACCTCTATACCCAGCCTTCCGGTGATGGCCAGCTGGCACTGGTGCGCAGCCATGGCAACCCCGACTGCCACCTGATCCTGCGAGGTGGCCGCCAGCCCAACTATCAGAGCAATCATGTGACAGAGGCTGGCGAGCTGCTGCGCCAGCATCATCTGTCACCCCGGCTGATGATCGATTGCAGCCACGGCAACAGCCAGAAGCAGCATGCCCGCCAGCTGCTGGTTGCCCGTGACATTGCCGACCAGCTGGGTGCTGGTAGCCATGCCATCGCCGCCATCATGGTGGAAAGTTTTATCTGCGAAGGGCGTCAGGATATCGGCAGCAAACCGCTGCGCTACGGCCAGTCGATCACCGATAGCTGTATCGGCTGGGAACAGACAAGGCGGCTGCTCGATATGGTGGCAGAAGGGGTGGAGGCACGCCGCCAGCAGCGGATCGCCCTGGCGGGATAAATGGCGGATTAGAGAGATAACTCAGAAAACAGTGTGGCCCCGATGGGGCCACACTGTTGTTCACTGTTTGACGCACGTCAGGCGACTGACTCACGCTCCACCAGCTGGGCTTCAAACTTGAGCGCCAGGCCGTCTACCGGCTTGTGATCGAGCAGGCGCAGCGCCAGTTCAGCAGCGCGGCTGCCCATCTCCTCGATGGGGTAGCGCACTGTGGTGAGCTTGGGATAGATGTAGCGGGCGTAGGGGATATCGTCGAACCCCACCACCGACACCTGCTGCGGGATCTTGTAACCCCGCTCCAGCAGGCAAGAGATCGCCCCCGCCACCATGCCGTCGTTGAAACCGAGCACGGCCGTGAACTCGACACCACGGGCCAGCAGTTCACTCATCGCCACATAGCCGCCATTTTCGTCGGCAAAGGCGCGGCTGACGAGTGCAGGATCAAAGGCGATCCCGGCTCTGGCCAGAGTCTGGGTGTAACCGGCCATCCGCTGCTGACCATCGACAAACTCTTCATCATCGGAGGTGATAAAGGCGATGTTGCGATGCCCGGCATCCAGCAAGTACTGGCACGCGGTGGTGATCCCCGCCTGGTTATCGAGCCAGACGCAGCGATCCTCAAAGCCCGGTACCTGACGGTTGATGAAAACGATGGGGGTTGAGCCAGCCGCCAGCTCGCTCAGCTCCTCGTCCGGAAGCGCCTTGCTGTGGAGGATCAGCGCATCGCACTGGCGCTGCAGCAGCGCCTGAATGGCGTGACGCTCGCGCGCGATATCATGGTTGCCAGACATGACGATGGTGAACTTGTTGGCCTGATCGACCATGGTTTCGATGCCACGCATCATCTGGGCAAAGAAGGGGCCGCCGCAGAGGTCGCCCACCAGCACGCCAATGCAGTTGGAACGCTTGCTGACCAGTGCCTGGGCAAAACTGTTGGGTCGAAAATTCAGTTCCTTCATGGCCGCCAGTACGGCCTCACGCTTTTCCGGTGCTACCTGTGCCGTGTTGTTGATAACCCGCGACACGGTGGAGATAGACACATTTGCCAGCTGAGAAACGTCTTTAATCGTTGCCACTATCCATTCCTTTATTGTGGGGGAACCTGTCGATGCCGACGCCCGAGTATACCCTGCGGCCTGATGCAATTCCCGGAGCCAGGTCACCAGGCATGTTTCCTTTGGTAACAAAACCTTACCCGATGATACCCGGCAGCAGGGAAATTTGAAAACAGGGGCCGGCTTGCGGCCCCCGACTCAATAGGCGTGATTGAGCTCCCGCTCTGACATGAAGCGCAGCGGCTGCTGCAGCTTGTGCTGATAAATGAGATCGAACGACAAGACGTTTTGCACGTAGTTGCGGGTCTCCTTGTAGGGGATGCTCTCGACCCACACGTCCATCGGCTTGTTGTCACTCTGCTCTCGCCAGCGTTTTACCCGTCCTGGCCCGGCGTTGTAGGCGGCCGCCGCCAGGATCCGGTTGCCATCATAGACATCCAGCAAGCGCTTGAGATAGGCGCTCCCCAGACGAATATTCATCGTCGGATCAAACAGTTGCTGCTCGTTGCGATAGGGCACCCCCAGCTTGCCGGCAGTCTCTTTGGCAGTAGCAGGCATCAGTTGCATCAGACCGCGCGCCCCCACCGGCGACTGGGCCAGCGGATAGAGGGCACTCTCCTGACGGGAAATGGCATAGAGCAAACTGGTGTTCATGGTGCGCTCTTGCGCCATCTGGGAGAAGGTGCGTTTGAGCGGCAGCGGGAAGCGCAGGTCGAGGGCATCCCACGCCTCGGCGCGAATGCTGGCGAGAATGGCCAGCTCGTGCCAGCCCTGATTGAGGGCGATATGGCCAAACTCGATGCGCTGGGCCACCGGATTGCGATCCATGTTGTGGATCCACTCCGAGCGGGCCGCCGCAATCTCGTTCATCGAGAGCAATTCGCGCACCCGCAACAGGAAGGGCCAGCGCTGGCTGGCCGTGCGCCAGTCCGGTACATGCTTGACGCTCTGGTTCTTGATGCGATAGGGCACGCCGGTGCGCTGGGCGGCCATAAAGCCGTAGAAACCGCGCAGGTTGGCGGTCTCCAGATAGAGATCCCGCGCCGGTTTTTGCTGCCCCTGTACTTCAAGAGAGCGCGCCATCCAGTAGCGCCAGCGATCCTCTTTCTGACGGGCCATCGGCATCATCTTCACCCAGCCGGAGAGGCCACGCCAATCCTGCTCCCAGATGGCCAGTCGTGCCCGCAGCTCGGTGATGTCGGGATCCGCCATCTTTTTCACCGTGCTGTCGACCCAGCTGCGCTGGGCTATGGAGCGATCCAGCAGCAGGCGGCGGGCAATGGCACGCTCTACCGGTTTCACCTCGGCCTGGGTCAGGCCGAAACGGCTGCGAAACAGCGCAAGCTGGCGCAGCACCGACTCCGGCTCCTGATTGGCATAGCGGGTCAAACCGAGGGAGAGCAGCTTGCGGGAATAAGGATTGCTGCTGAAATAGGCCGGGTTCATCGCCTTGGCAGGCTGCTCGAACAGGGTCACCATCTGATCGCCATAGCTTTGCAAGCCGCTACCCAGGGTCGCGCCAAGGTGGCGGATCAGGTTGGGGTTTTCCGCCTCGAACGCCAGCGCCATCCGCTGCCAGATCTTCTCCTGAGTTCGCTGACCGGATGCCTGCCACAGCTGAAATAGTGGGGAGCAGGCATCGGGGCGCGATTGACCGCTCATCCAGATCTTGCCCGCCCCCTGCAACGCCTCTTTCGGCTTGCCGGTGTAATAGAGCGCCTGATAGTGCATGCAGAGCAGGTCGGTGGAGCTCGGCTTGGCCGGATAGAAGCGCAGGAACTGCGACCACTGCTGGCTCTGGGCCAGATAGGTCAGATAACTGCGCTCCAGCCGGTTGGACTGGGGGGTATCCCCATGCTGGCGGATAAAGCGGGTCACATCGTTGTAATCGGCCGCCCCCGGACGAAAGGCGAGCTGATAGTAATCGAGGTAAGGGAGCAGGGGGTAATGGGTCAAACGGGCACGAATTTGCTGGAAACGGACCTGATCATTGGCCCGTACGGCGTCATACGCCTGACGGTAGAGCGTCTGGTCGGCAGTCTGCGCCATCAAGGTCGGCACGAACAGCGCCGACAAAACAATTCCCCATACAGCTTTCACTGAACATCTCCATTGAGGGCAATACACCGCCCGGTGGCGGTGGGTCTACTGCCTCTCATTCTACCCGTTGCCGGGCAGCGCTACAGCGGGGAGCAGGGACTATTTTTCTGCCTCGCTCAGCTGCATTTCACGCAGTTGTTCCGGTCTGGTCAGCCGCTGTACATATTTCTCCAGATAGGGCACCGGCAGCGGCTTGGAGGCGAGATAGCCCTGATAGAAACTACACCCCTGCGCCTTGAGAAACTCCAGTTGCTGACGGGACTCCACTCCTTCCGCCGTGACGTTAAAGCCCATATGGCGCGCCATGGCGATCACCGCCTCGACGATGGCCATGTTGTCGCCATCTTTCGGGATGTCCTGAATGAAGGAGCGGTCGATCTTGAGCTCATCGGCAGGCAGCCGCTTGAGGTAGCTCAGGGATGAGTAACCGGCGCCAAAATCGTCGATGGCAAAGCTGATGCCGAGCTCCTTGAGCTCGGTCATCTTGCTGATGGTGTCCTCGGCATGGCCCAGCACCACGGACTCGGTGATCTCCAGATTGAGGCAGGCCGGATCCATGCCGGTTTGCGCCAACACATCGTGGATCCGCTCGACAAAATCGGTGGCATGGAACTGCTTGGCACTGACGTTGACCGAGATCTGCGGAATGTGGATGCCGTTCTCCTCCCACAGCACATACTGGGCGCACGCCTCGTGCAGCACCCAGTTGCCGATATCGACAATCAGGTCCGTCTCCTCGGCGATGGGAATAAACTCGGCCGGTGAGACCATCGAGCGACCGGCCGGCTGCCAGCGAATGAGCGCCTCGACACCGATGATATCGCCGCCATCGACCATATGCTGGGGCTGATAGTAGAGGGTCAGCTCTTGCTGGCTGAGGGCGTTACGCAATTCGTTGTGAATGAGCAGACGGCGATCCGCCTGCTGCTGCATCGAGGCATCGAAGAAGCGACGGGTCTTGCGGCCAGCGGACTTGGCCTGATACATGGCGGTATCCGCCTGCTTGAGCAGATCATCGACCCCCTGCTCCCGATCCGGAAACAGGGTAATGCCAACGCTGGCGCCAATGTGCAGCACCTGCCCCACATAGGTATAAGGAGCGGCAATCTCGGTGATAAGCCGTTCGGCAATGATATCGGCCTGCATCTCCGCCTGGGGCGGGCTGGCCGAGAGCGATGGCAACAGCAGCACAAACTCGTCACCGCCGAGGCGGGCCAGGCAATCTCCTTGCCGCACCAACCGTTTGAGACGGGCGGCGACCTCCTTGAGCAGCCAGTCACCGGTGGCATGGCCGAGGGAGTCGTTGATGGTCTTGAAGTGGTCGAGATCGATAAAGAGCAGCGCACCAATCAAGCCATCGCGGGTCGCCTCGTTGAAGGTCTGCACCAGAGTCTCGTGGAGCTGACGGCGATTGGGCAATCCGGTCAGCTCGTCGTAATAGGCGAGATCCTGAATGCGTCGCTCGGCCGCCTTGCGCTCGGAGATATCCTCGAAGCAGATGACAAAGTGGCTGATCACCCCTTTCTCATCCTGCACCGGTGTCACTATCTCCCACTGGGGATAGGTGTGACCATCGACATGGCGACGCTGGGTCTCCCCCTGCCAGCGGCTGAGGGTATTGAGCTCGTAACCGAGTCCCCCCAGATTTGGCCAGAGATCCTCTTCCAGATGCAGACCCAGCACCGACTGGCTGTCAAAGCCGGTGATCTGGCTGAAGGCGTTGTTGACCCGCAGGATCTTGAACCCCGGATCCGTGATGATGATCCCTTCGTGGGTCTCGAATGCAACAGCAGAGAGGCGCATCTGGGCATCTGATTGCAATCGCTCCAGCTCTGCCACCATCCGTACCGAAAAGGTATTGAGCACCGAGGTGAGGTTGCTGGTATCTGCCGGAGCCGAATAGAGCAACGCCAGATGGCCCAGAAGTTGGCCTCTGGCATCAAACAGCGGCTGACCATAATAAGTCTGCCCGGCCGCCAGCCAGGGTTGATACTCCTGCGACTCGTCGATCACCTCGAAACAGATGGCCCCTTGCTTGTAGAGCTCCTGACAGGGGGCTCCCGCCAGCGGATAGTCCTTCTGCGCCAGCCCGTCGGCGGCCAGCACTTTGACCCGGTCGGCACCGCACAACTCCCCCACCCAGACCGCATCCACCTTGAGGATATGGGCCAGCTGGCTGACCAAGGTATTGAAGAAATCGAGCCCGGTGCGGGCAGAGAGCGCCTGCGCCAACTGGGTGAGCAGGGTGGTTTGCAGCAACGGCAAAGAGAGATTGAGGGAGGATACCGCACTGTTGGCGGTATCAAGAGGGGCCAGCCAGCCACAGCAGATCTGCTGGGTGGGCACAAACTGGCCGCTCCAGAGCACATGGTTGAGCTGCCCCTGATCATCTTTCAGATGACCGATGAACTGTTCAGGCAGATGTGATTCATGAAGCCGGACGAGAAAGTCGGCAAAGCCTGCCTCATCTTCCGGTAACAGGCGAGCAGCCCAGGGATGATTGCCCTCCCCTTGCCACTGCTGGTAGGCCCCCTGATCAGAGAGACTCCACTGATCATGTTGCCGATCGAAAAACCACATGACTTGCGTGGCCTGCTGCTTCATTTACCACTCCAACACAACAACCAACCACGTTTGATGTCCAATCAGGCATAGCAACGCCCCCTGCATCCGCTCATCAGATCAGAGGTTGCGAGGGAAGAGTACAAACATGCGATATCAAGCAGTGGAAACCGGACATGAGGTCGACACGAAGTGCTGCCAAGAAGGGACAGAAACGATCCTATTCCCGTCATACTGCCTGCCAGTTTCATGGAGCTCAAGCTGTTTTTGGCACGAAACCGGAAAAGATCACAATTTATAAGTTGCTGAATAGCTAAGGGAAGGTTATGTGACATGGATCACATTTCAATCTTTACCAATGAGTAATCTGAAGGTGAAGACACAAGCAAGACGACCCGAAGGGGGCCAATATGAAAATCGAAATTACCAGCAAAATCATCGACATCACCCCGGCTATCCGCGAGCGCATCGAATCCCGTTTTGAAAAGCTCGAACGTCTTCAGGTGCCTCTCATCACACCCCATGTGATTGTTTCCAAAGAGCGTCTGATGTTCACTGTCGAAGCCAGTGCTGGCATCCCCAACGGCAAACTGTTTGCCCAGGCAGAGCATGAGGATCTCTACGCCGCCATCAACGAACTGGGGCAAAAACTGGAGCGCCAACTCAACCGTCACACCGAAAAGCCGATTGCCCGTCGTGCCAATGCCGCGCTCAAAGAGCAGCCGCAACCGGATGAAGCTGACGCTTGATTGCATGCCGCAAGGCTAAAAATTCCAAAGGGCATAAAGGCGGGGTCACCCGCCTTTTTGTTGCCTGTGATTTGCCGACAAACATCGCGTTACACCAGTGAACAGGCGCCATCAACTGAGCCAGTGCAACCGGGTATCCACCCCCTCTTGCAAACGATCGAGGATCGGCAGCAATACCAGCGGGTCCTCCTGGCGTGGCATATCGGCCAGCTTTCCTTGCAACCGCTCCCGCGCAAGCGGTGACAGGTTGTCGTAGACAGCCTCATCCATCAGCGGCTTTTTGACCGCCAGCGGCGGTGTTTGCAGCGCCAGCCAGAGCCGCACATCCACCATGCTTCCCCCTTGCTGCAACCGCTCATTGATGGCACTGCAGTCACTCCCCGCCCCTTCAGCCACCAGCACCTCTGCCGGTCTCAGCGCAAAGTGCAGACGCCAGTCACGGCTCTGGGGAGTGGCCGCCGGTTTGGCATCAAACCAAGGCTGTTCCTCCACCGCATCGGTCAGCAGGGCCAGATGCAACCGGAAATCAGCCCGATCCCCATGCTGCAGGTCACGGTTGAGGCGCTGCCCCAACTGGCCCTCATCAACGAGCAGGTGATTACGGATTGAACTGGGCAGCATGAGATAACTCTCGAAAATGGCGATTTCACTGGTTATCGGCCACAAATCCAATTCTTTTAATGGAAAAATCCTGCTTGGGGGTTCACAAAACCGGAAGATCTGTTAGTATGCGCCTCGCACTTGTGGAGGGGTTCCCGAGCGGCCAAAGGGATCAGACTGTAAATCTGACGGCTCTGCCTTCGAAGGTTCGAATCCTTCTCCCTCCACCATTTCAAGTGCGACAAGTTGAAAGCAATACCCCGTGGAGGGGTTCCCGAGCGGCCAAAGGGATCAGACTGTAAATCTGACGGCTCTGCCTTCGAAGGTTCGAATCCTTCTCCCTCCACCATCATTCAGAAAGCCCGGCCTAGCGCCGGGTTTTCGCATTTCTGGTCTGCCCAATCCGTTATTCCTCTGCCCTCCAGCCCCTTATCGCTGTTTGCCTGCAGCCGATCGCGCAATAAAAAACGGGAGGTCTGCGCCTCCCGTTTACGTTCATATCAGCCCTGTTACGGGATGAAGCGTTACAGAGTAAAGCGATAGAAGATATCGACCGCCTGAGCCACCCCGCTCATCGCCTGCAGATAGAGCCGTGGCAATACCTCGTAGCGCAGCTTGAACTCGGCGATGGGGCTGAAGACCCCGACCCCGTACTGGAACTGCAGGCCCGGCAGCAGATATGCAGACAGCGTCACCTGGGTGTTGTCGCCACTGCCCGCGGTATCGAGAGAGACATCGCTCATCCCCAGCGACTCGCCGATGCTCGACACCACGCCGTTGGCCTGACTCACAGCACCGGCTACCAGCAGGCCGTTGAAACCGCCATCCTCACCGCCGGTCTGCAACCCTTTGCCGCGCAGCAGATAGGAGAGCTGTTCCGACTGCGCCATCTGCGGCTCGGAGTAGACAGTGATCTCCGGCTTGCTGGCAGGGCCTGTCACCCGCACCCCGACCGTCACCTGACCCTCGATGGTATCGGGATCCCGGTTGGCTTCGATGTTGAGGAAGGGCCGATCCAGCGGACCGGAGAAGAGGATCCGCCCCTCCTTGATGATGAGGTTCTGACCATATGCCTTGAAGCGGCCGTTGGTCAGCACCAGCTGGCCGTTGCCTGCCAGCGGTTTCTCGGGGTCCTGACGGATATTGAGACCGCCGGAGACATCGGTCTTCAGCCCCATGGCATCGAGCTTCACATCGTTGCCAAGGCGGATCGCCACCTTCATCGCCAGCGGCAGGCTGGCCTGCTTGGGAGCCGGGGGCAGATCGTCATAGACCACAGTCACATCGTCGGAGACCGCCACCGCCGAATCCGGCAGGCTCTTGACCAGAATGCGCGCCCAGGGAATATCCACCTGACCGGTAATGCGGGTCTCCTCCCCCAGCGACACCGCGATATCGGGCGAGACTCTTACCCGGCCCATGCCCGGATATTGCGCCTCCAGATCCTTGCCCTGAATAGTGAGGCTGCCGCTGACCGGCATCTTGGCCCAGCTGAGCCAGCCGCCCAGTGCCAGCGGCCCCTTGCCAACCAGCATGGAACCATCCAGCTCGGCACGGTTGCCTTCAATCTTGAGGCGGGTCACCAGCTTGGTCAGGGTCACCATGTCGGAGTGGGTCTGCACTTCACCGTCACGCAGGTTGAGCTGGCCAAACAGCAGGGGCGCCGCCAGGGTGCCGTCGAAGCGGGCATCGGCGGAGATGATCCCTTGCAGGGAGCGCACCTCAGGGATGAGCGGCGCGAAGGTATTGAGCTTGAGATCGTCAAACTTGAGCTGACCGCCGAGCAGACCGCGACCGGCAGGCTCCCTGATCAGCAAATCGGTATCGATATTGCCGATCTGCTTGGAGGCAAAATCGAGGCGAATGGCCGCCTGCTGCCGCTCGAAATCCAGGGCCAGAGCCAGCTGCTGATAATCAGTCTTGAGACCATCTGCCACAAAAGTGCCCGGCGTGGTGCGCACCACCGCATGCAGGGTCGGCTGATTGCCACGCCAGCTAGCGCGGCCATCGGCGGAGAGCATCGCCTGCCAGCGGAAATTGTCCGGCAACCAGGGGCGCAGCCGCTTGAGATCAAACTCGCTCAGGGCAAACTCCAGAGTCCCCTGCGCAGCGGAGACCTGACTCCCCTTGACGCAGAGGCTGGCCCCCTGGGAACCGAGGCAGAGATCCCCCATCGCCAGCCGCTGACGCGGCAGATCGAGATCCAGTGCCCAGGGGGAGTTCAAGTCCCAACGGCGCAGCGGGGTTTTCAGCTGCAACTCGGAAAGCGCCCCGCGCCAGTGATCCCCCCGCACGCCGCCCCCCAGTTTGAGGTTGGCCGCAACAGGGTCACCCTTCATGGTCAGGGTCAACAGGTGCTGATTGAGGTCGCCGCTGAGGTTCAGGGCAAGCTGGCTGAGCTTGGTTTCGCCCTGTTTCAACTGCGCCACCAACAACGCGAGCTCACCGGCCGGTTTGGCGCCGATCACCGCATTGCCCTTGAGGCTAACACCCTTCAGGTCGGTACCGGCATAGTAGAGCCGCTCGGAGGCGAGATCCGCATCGATTTTTGGCGTCTGCTGATTGCCACTGACCTTCACCTGCCCCTTGATATCCCCTTTCAGGCCGGGATAGATTCCCCCCAGCTGGGGAGCCTGCAGGTTGGCATCGAGCTTCCACTGGGCGCTGCTGATACTGCCCTTGGCCTGCAACTGGTTGGGGCCACTTTGCAGCGAGAGCGCCGGGATCAGCCACTCCATCTTGTCGTTGCCGCTAAGCTCCCCCTTGAGGGCCAGCGGGTACTGGTTGAGTTTGCCATCCACCTTGAGCTTGGGCAGTTTCAGCTCCCAGTGGCCCGCTTCGTTCATCACGAAACGGCTCTCCAGCTCACCGGCCAGCGTCCCTTTCAGCTCGGGCAGCAGCTCGGCCGGATTGATCCCCTTGAACAGGGTGGTCCCCTGCCACTCGATCCCCTTGTTCCAGGCGAGCTTGCCATCGAGCTTCAGCTCCCCCTTGAGGGCATTGAGCAGCAAAGCGATCTTGCTGAGCCGCTCCAGATCCCCCTTCCCGTCCAGCGCAAGCTTGAAGGGGGGAACATCGGTCCCCTTGCCGGAGGTATTGAGGGCAAATTGATAGCCGGAGAGCTTGCCCTTGGCAGTCAGGCACCCTTTATCCAGCCGATAGCTCGGCTCATCTTTGGCAGGCTTGTGCAACGGCCAGCCTAGGCTCTTCCAGTCGAGGGCCAAATCAAAAGGGAGATCCGGGTCGAGCGAGGCCAGCGAGCCCTTGAGATTGGCGGCGATCGGCCCCTTGGCCGACAACGTCAACCCCAGTTTGCCGACCGAACCGCTCAGCGCCAGCGTGGCCTGTTCCCCTTGCAGCTCGCCATCCAGCAGCCCCTTGCGGACCTTGGCATCCAGCGTCACCGCCAGCGGGTAGTCATCACTTAGCTGGATGTGTCCCTTGAGCGCCAGATCGGCCATGGTGTGGCGCAGCGAAAGCTCGCGCACTTCGATACGATCGTCGGCGGCAGTGGCCGACAGCAGCAGCTTGTCGAGCCCTTCAATCATCTCGCCCTGCTTATATTGCACCCGGGTCGCGCTGACCCCTTCCAGCTGGATGGGGAAAGGAAGATGAATGGCGGGCAGGAGAATGGGGGCTGCCTTTGCCGTGTTCGCAACTGGCGTCCCTTTGCCCTGTTTGACGGTCTTGGCGCTGGCCTTGTCGGTACGAGCAACCGCAGTCACGGCTTGCTTCTCGTTAGCGGCCGGCTGCTTGGCAGATTTGGCTGCGCTGGCGGGCGCCGCGTCATCCAGCGTCACCTTCAAGTTATCGAGCACCGGGCCGCGTACAATCAGCCCCTTGTGATTGAGGGTGGCGCCGATATCGAGGGACCCCAGGGTCACAGCAACACCGGGTACCGCCAGATCGAGGTCAGCTACCTTGAGGCTGTCGACCTGAATTTTGAGGGGGAGCGGATGCCAGACAAAAGGCTCCGACGGCTCTTCCGGTGCAGGCTCCGAGTCGGCTACCTTCACCACCGGATGAGTCACTTCAAGCGATTTGATCCAGAGTTTGCCCTGCAGCAACTTGCCAAGATCCCAGTCGAGCACGGCGCGATCCACCGTGACATCCACCAGCTCATCCTGCCAGCCGGCCCCTTCCAGGGTCCAGCCATAGCCAAGCTGACCGGCCACCAGCTCCCCCTTTAGGGAGGGCAGCGCCCCCTTGGCCTGTTGCCACAACCACTTGTTGCCCTGATGGGTAAAGCCCAGCAGGCTGACGCCGATGAGCAGCAGGAACACCAGCCCCATCAGCCAGAGAAAAATACGTTTTAGCCAGATCACAATGCAGACCCCCGCGCAAGATACAGCCGCAGCGGCCAAAGAAAAAAGCGTTTAGACAACATCATAATTCAGGCCCCAATGCGAAATGCAGCCGCAAGGGCTTGTCCTCCTCCGATACCCCGACCGCCAGATCCAGTCTGACCTGACCGATGGGGGTGACCCAGCGCACACCGACGCCGGTACCAATCTTCCAGGGCTCGCTGTAATCGGTGGTGGAGGTGCCGCCATCCACAAACATGGCCCCCAGCCACTTCTCGCTGAAGCGATAGTTGTATTCCAGACTGGCCACGCTGGTGTAGCGGCCACCGGTCAGTTTGCCATCCGGCCCGGTGGGGGAGATGCTCTCGTAACCAAAGCCGCGCACCGTCTGATCGCCACCGGTAAAGAAGCGCAAGGAAGGCGGCACCAGCGAGAAGCTGTCACCTATGATGGCCCCCTGCTCGGCCCGCATCAGGAATCTGTGGTTATCGCCGAGGGTTCGCAGCCACTTGCTGCGCCCCCACACCCGCATAAAGCTGATGTCGGAACCCCATCTGGGATCGGAGAACTCCAGCGTCAGCTGCTGGCGATCCCCCCAATCGGGCACCAGAGTGCCGCGCACCCGCAGTCGGGACCAGGAGACCCCGGGGATCAGCAGCAAGCTGTTCCCCTCGTCGGCGCCCTGGGTATAGATCTCGTTCTCCAGCCGGATAAAGACGTCCCGATCCCAGCTCTCCGGCCGCCGCGTCCAGCGGTGCACACCGATGGTAGTGAGATCGGAGCGGGTATCGTTGTTATCCTTGTACTGGTAGCCGGTCTGGATGGAGTAGTAGTCCCGCAGCGGGTTACCCACCGGGATCTGGTAGTCGAAGCTGAGCTCGGCCTCCGGCGCCGACACCTTGGCGGTGGCAAACAGACGGTGGCCGTAGCGGTTGACCCAGGGCTTCTCCCAGGTGGCACTCATCCGCGGCCCCACGTCGGTGGCGTAACCGATACCGGTCTCGATTTCGTGATCGACCCGGTTATCCAGCGTCACCGCGATGGGAACCCGATAGTTGCTCGCCTCGCTCAATACCGGCTTGATATCGACCTGACGGAACAGCTTGGTGGAGGAGACATCCTGCGACATTTCGGCCAGCCGGATGGCGAGATAGGGGTCACCGCTCTTGATGTTGATAAGCGGGCGAATAAGGTGAAGCGCCTCGGGTGTCGCGTCGTAGCGGATCTCGCCAAAACGGTAGCGATGGCCCGATTCGAACAGAATAAAGATCTCTGCCGTCCCCTTGTCCGGGAACACCTTGACCTGACTCTTGCTCAGCTTGGCATCAAAGTAACCGCGGGCCAGCCCGAGGCTGCCCAGATCCGCCTTGATGGATTCATATTTGGCGTGGTTGAGTGGCTCCCCCTCTTTGAGGGGCAACTTGTCCAGCAGGGCGCTGTAGAGCTCGTCGCTGCCCGCATCCCCCTCCAGCAGAATATCGAGGCGGGAGACGATGACCGGCTCCCCCTTGTCCACCTCAATCACCACTTTGGACGGAGTCTTCTTGTCGCGGCTCAGGGTGATTTTCGGCTGGTAGTAGCCATAAACCTGCAGCGCCTTTTGCACGCTCTCGGTAATTTTTGCGCGGGCCGGGCGGTATTGCCGCTCCTGATAGACTGGCAGGGCATTGAGGTAGGCTTCAACGTTATCCTTGTTCTCCCCTTTCAACCCCTTGACCTGATAGGTGAGCTTGGCGGCAAACGCGGGCGAAGCCAGCAGCGACAGCAACAGGCCCACCCCCAGTACCCGCAGGCCGCGGCGAAACGCAGGGCCGGACAGTGAACGCCCTGCCAGCAGGGATGAAATGCATCCTGTCAAAGGTCAATATTCCTGAATCTGTGGTGAAGGAAACCAGCGCCCTTTCGGGCCAACCCCGAATGCGGCGCAGCACGCCATGCAGTGCATGGCCGTGACACGATAATGCGCGCCAGAAAAATGGCGAACCTTATCCTAACATAGGCATCGGCCAGCGACAGCGCGGTGCCATTGGCAAATTCGCCATATCTTTTAAGAGGTTGACCACAAATCACACATTTTGGTGACGATGACGCCGCCCGCTTTCCCGATGGAAGCGAATTGACCTGCCCTGAACAAGGCTCACCCCACCATCAGGCACCATTTGTCACCTCTCCTCCTCTCTTTACCACCAGAAACCCACCACGACAGAGTTTGTCGGCATCGCCCCACCCTCACCGTTTAACAGGCCCGGCACACCCTAAAGCCCACCGTAGCGGGTGATTAAGAATTGCTCGTTCAGCGCAATCGAATTATCCCGCTGCCTTTGCAAGCGCCCCTCCCTCACACTTGAACCATCAACTGAAGGAGACACATCATGCATGCACGTAGCGAACAGATGGCTGACTATATTGCCGATCGTCTCGAGTTCATCACCTTTCTCGCCTGTTGCAGTGCCCTGCTGGCCCTGCTGACCGGCATGAGTGGCCAACAGGCACTGGCCTTTACCGCCCTGAACCTGCCGTTTGGCCTCGGCATTTTGCTGGCGATGGCGATGCTGGCCCCCCTGCCCGCCCACTGGCGGCTGCCGGGGATCACCTTGCTGCTGGCAGGTTGCGCTCTGATGACCCTGCAACTGGGGGGGGAGTGGCTCAATCCGCTGGCCATCTGGAGCCTCTACGCCCTGCTCGGGCTGGAGATCATCTGGCAAGCGCGCCCCCGCGCCGTGCTGGCCACCCGCGCTCGCCAATAACAGGGCTGACGATCGCCGGTAAATGGAGGGCTGTGATGGCTGACGCCGGTGGCAAATTGGGGTACTCTTGCGCCCCGATTTGCTACCACCCTTGGCGTTAACAACCTTCGCCATCACTCCCAGGAGCGCCCCGATGAAAAAAGCCTGTGCCCAGCACATTCTGGTCAAGACCGAAAAACAGTGTCTGGAGATCAAGGAGAAGATCGAGAAGGGAGCCGACTTCGGCCAGATGGCCAAGCGCTTCTCCACCTGCGCCTCCTCAAAACGCAGCGGCGATCTGGGGGAGTTCAATAAAGGGGATATGGTCAAGCCCTTTGACGATGCCGTCTTCAAGGGCGAACTGCTCAAGGTGCTGGGGCCGGTGCGCACCAAGTTCGGCTTCCATCTGATCAAAGTGCTCTATCGCAACTAAGTCACCTCAACTGACCATTTTCTCGGTGAAGCTCCCGTCAGGCGGGCTTCACCTCCCTCTGCATTCCCCTCGCAAAACTGACCAAAACCACGCCAAACTCTCATCAATTTACTAACGTTATCAGGCAATTAAGTTTATCCTTCTCGGCATTGTCCACATTCGACGATGGATCCCGTGCTATGCCCCGCTCTTGCTTGTGGCCCCTGCTGGCCTGGTTACTCCCGCTCGCTGGCGCCCTCGGCAGCCGCCTTCATCTCTGGCCCTGGTGGATCGGTTTTGCGATCTGTCTCATCGGAGCCCTTGTCTCCCTGATCTTGCTGGTACGCCTGCCGTGGAGCCGCAACCGCTATGCCAGCGGCCTTGGCGCCTTGCCACTGCTGCTACCGCTGACCTTTGTGGCACAGGCGCTGCGCATGCCGCTGATCAACGATGTGAGCACAGATCCCTACAATCCCCCCCAACTGCGCTGGGCGGCAGAGCTCAGAACGGCGCAGGGTCTGCCAATAAAAAGCGCACCGCTGAAAGCAGTTGAGGCAAAACCCGGTCCTCTCTTTACCAGGGCCTCTCCTGCCGAAGTGGTGATTGAAGCCAACGAACTGATGCAGGAGCTGGGCTGGCAGGTACGACCCAGCCCCGACGGTCTGGATGCGGTGGTTACCACCGGCTGGTTCGGCTTTCAGGATGATGTGGCGCTGCGGGTCTTTGCCGGCCCCAAAGAGACTCGCATCGATATGCGATCAGCCTCCCGTCAGGGACAAAGCGATCTGGGCACCAACCGGGAGCGGATCGAGGATTTCCTGACCCGCCTGAACGAGCGGTTGGGCCAAGCCTACAAACCTAATTTGAAACCGTAAGAGTGAAACAACAAGAAGGTAACTGATGCGCGTTGAGGTCAAACCCGACCGGGAATATGCCTGGTTTATCCGCCCCTTTTTCTGGCTGCAAAAGCGCAACTATGGTCAGGTGCTTATTCCGGGCAAATGCTGGGGCCGCTCGCCGCGTCTCTTTGCCGCCGTCGCCACCCTCTACGGCGTCATCAACCGCAAGCGCTCCCCCATCGACCCCGTGCTGCGCTCGCTGGTGACGGTGCGGGTCTCCCAGCTCAACTGGTGTCGTTTTTGCGTCGACATCAACGCCATGACCCTGGTAAAGAGAGCCGGCTCCAGCGAGAAGGTGGAGGCGCTGGCCAACTGGCGCGAAAGCCCCTTGTTTGACGAGCGGGAAAAAGCGGTGCTCGACTACACCGAAGCGATGACTGGCCTCGATGGAGTCAGCGATGAGCAGGCGGCCCGCCTCAAACCCTGGTTCGATGACGACGCCATGGTGGAACTGACCGGCCTTATCGCCTTCCAGAACATGTCAGCCAAGTTCAACGCCGCCCTCGATATCGCGCCGCAGGGCTTCTGTCAGCTGCCGGTGCAGCCGGAACGCCCCGCACAGCCAGACAGCAAGGACGCCTGATGAACCGGACCCGCCTGCTGCTTGCACTGGTGATGGGGAGCCTTATCGGCACCTTTTTTGCCCTCGATCTCGGTCGTTACCTCACTCTGGACGCCTTGCAGGCCCAGCAGGCGGCAGTGGCGCAATGGGTCGACAGCCACTTTGTCTCGGCCAGCCTGCTGTTCGTGCTTATCTATGTGCTGAGCACCGCTCTCTCCCTGCCCGGTGCCAGCCTGCTCACCCTGGGTGGCAGCGCTGTGTTCGGCGTCGCCTGGGGGCTGCTGCTGGTCTCCTTTGCCAGCACCATAGGCGCAACCCTGGCCTTTCTCAGCGCCCGTTTTCTGCTGCGCGACTGGGTCACCGCCCGCTTTGGCGACAAGCTGGCCACCTTTCAGTCCGGCATGGCGAAGGAGGGGGCCTTCTATCTGCTGAGCCTGCGCCTCATCCCCATCTTCCCCTTCTTTCTGGTCAATCTGCTGATGGGGCTCACCCCCATCAGAGTCAGCACCTACTACTGGGTCAGCCAGCTTGGCATGCTGCCCGGCACCTTCGTCTATGTACTGGCGGGCAGCGAGCTTGGCCAGTTAACCAGCACCGGCAATATCCTCTCCCCCGGCCTGATGGTCGCGTTGACCCTGCTGGGGCTGATGCCCTGGCTGGTCAAGAAATTGACCGCACACCTCGCCCAACGGCGCCTGCTCGCCCCTTACCGTAAACCCGCTCGCTATGACTACAACCTGCTGGTGATCGGTGCCGGTGCAGGTGGGTTGGTCACCAGCTATATCGCGGCAGCAGTGAAGGCCAAGGTGGCGCTCATCGAGAAGCACAAGATGGGGGGCGATTGCCTCAACAGCGGCTGCGTCCCCTCCAAGGCATTGATCCGAAGCGCCCGCTTTGCCGCAGAGCAGCGTAAAGCCGACGAGCTGGGCTTTAGCCCAAGCCACTCCCGCGCCGATTTTGCCGCCGTGATGGAGCGGGTGGCTGAAGTTATCAAGGAGGTCGAGCCACACGACTCCATCGAACGCTATCAGGGGCTTGGAGTGGAATGCATCGAAGGGGAGGCGCGGCTGGTCTCTCCCTGGGAGGTGGAGGTGAACGGCCAGCGCCTTGCCAGCCGCCATATCGTTATCGCCACTGGCGCTCGGCCGCTGGTGCCCAAGCTGCCGGGGCTGGATCAGGTGCCTTACCTCACCTCGGATAGCCTCTGGCAGCTGCGCACCCCGCCGCGCCGCCTGCTGGTGCTGGGCGGCGGCCCCATCGGCTGCGAGCTGGCCCAGAGCTTCGCCCTGCTCGGCATTCCCGTGACCTTGGTGGAACTCTCGGAGCAACTGCTGCCCCGCGAAGAGAGAGAGGTAGCCGACGCCCTTGCCGGGCAAATGAGCCGAGATGGTGTGCAGCTACTCACCGGCTGGCGCGCCGAACGAGCCGACTATCTGCCCGCAGCCAAGGGGGATCTCCCCATCCGGCTGCAACTGCGCCGGGGCGATGAGACACAAGTGGTGGAAGGGGATCAACTGCTGCTGGCACTGGGTCGGGTCGCCAACGTCAGCGGCTTCGGGCTCGAAGCGTTGGGGGTCGAGCTGGCCCCCCGCGGCACCCTAGCGGTCGATGGCTTCCTTGCCACCAACTTCCCCAGCATACTGGCAGTGGGAGACGTAGCGGGCCCTTACCAGTTCACCCACTTCGCCGCCCATCAGGCCTGGTATGCGGCGGTCAATGCCCTGTTTGGCCAGTTCAAGCGCTTTCGGGCCGACTATCGGGTCATTCCGGCGGCCACCTACACCACGCCGGAGATTGCCCGGGTCGGCCTCAATCGCAAGGAGGCCGAAGCGCAGAGGATCCCCTTCGAGGCGACCCGCTTCGAGCTGGCCGAGCTGGACAGAGCCATCGCCGATGGGGAGCGCCACGGTTTTGTCGAGGTGCTGACCGTGCCGGGCAAGGATACTATCCTTGGCGCCACCATAGTGGGCACTCACGCCGGTGAGCGGATCGCCGAGTTCGTGCTCGCCATGCGTCACCGCCTCGGCCTTGGCAAGATCCTCGGCACCATTCACGCCTATCCCACCCTGATGGAGGGGAACAAATATGTGGCGGGTGAATGGAAAAGGGCCCACCAGCCCACCCGGGTACTGGCGTTGCTGGCCCGTTATCACCGCTGGCGCCGTGGCGCCTGACAACCAGAGAAACGTTTATGCTCAAGCCATTCTCACAACTCAACTCACAGCTCAAACAGCGGCTAAATGTCCTGCTGTGCGCCCTGCCACTGCTGGCCAGCGGCTCGCTGTTGGCGGCCAATCCAGACGGCAACTGGCAACAGACCCTTGAGGAGGCGAAGGGACAGACCGTCTACTTCAACGCCTGGGGCGGCAGCCCGGAGATCAACGCCTATCTGGTGTGGGCCGGGCAGGAGCTGGCGCGCGACTATCAGGTCAAGCTGGTGCAGGTGAAGGTGGATGATATCGCCCAGAGCGTCAGTCAACTGCTGGCCAACAAGCTGGCAGGCAAGCAAGCTGGCGGGCCCATCGATCTGCTCTGGGTCAACGGCGAGAACTTCAAGGTGCTCAAGGAGCAGGGGCTGCTCGGCGCTCCCTTTACCTCCGAGCTGCCCAACATGGCGCTGGTAGACAGCACCCTGCCGGTGAGTGAGGACTTCACCCTGCCGGTGGAAGGGCTGGAAGCCCCCTGGGGCATCGGCCAGCTCAATCTGATGGTCGACACCGAAGAGGTCGCCAGCCAGCCCACCTCGGCATCAGCCCTGCTGGCGTGGGCCAAGGCTCATCCCGGCCGCTTCACCTATCCCAAGCCGCCCCAGTTCCATGGCTCCAGTTTTCTCAAGCAGATCCTGCTGGAATTGACGCCAGACCCCGCCCCCCTCTATCGGGAGGCGACTGAGAGCAACTTTGCCAAGCTCACCGCCCCGCTCTGGGCCTGGCTCGATGAGCTGCATCCGGCGCTCTGGCGCAAGGGCAAACTGTTCCCCACCAGCGCCGCTGAGACCCGCCAGCTGCTCGATGATGGCGAACTGGCCATGGCTATCAGCTTCAATCCAAAGGAGGCGCAAAGCGCCGCCCAGATTGGCGCCCTGCCCCCCAGTGTGGAGGCGATTGCCATGGAGAAAGGGGCGCTCACCAACAGCCATTTTCTCGCCATCCCCTTCAACGCCAGTGCCCGTGCGGGAGCTAAAGTGGTGGCCAACTTTCTGTTAAGTCCGGCGGCGCAGGCGCGCAAGGCCAATCCGGCATTCTGGGGTGATCCCAGCGTGCTGCGGGCCGATGCCCTGCCTGACTCCGCCAAAGGGCAACCGACACTGCGCTTCAAAGCGGTAGCCGAGCCTCACCCCAGCTGGCAGCTCAAACTGGAAGCGGCCTGGGCCGAGCGTTACGGTCACTGATGAGTGCCGCTGGTCACCCGCTTTCCCGCTCCCGACCGTGGCGCCGGTTGACACGCCCCCCCAGTATGAGTATGGGGATGGCGGTCATTTATCTGGTGCTCTTCGTCATCCCATTGCTGGCGGGGCTGTGGCAACTGCTGGCGGAAGGGATGGCCGCCTCTCATCTCGCCTTGCTGCTGGCCCAGCCTGGCCTGTGGCACTCAGCAGCGCTGAGTCTGTGGATTGGCGCCGCCTCGACCCTTGGCAGCCTGCTGATGACCGCCCTGCTGCTGGCCCACAGCGACAGCCGGGCTTTCGGTCTGCTCCGCCGCCTGCTCTCGCCCATGCTGGCAATGCCCCACGTCGCCTTTGCCATCGGTTTTGCTTTTTTGCTCGCCCCCTCCGGCTGGCTGCTACGGCTCGTCTCGCCAGCTCTGACCGGGTTTGAACTGCCTCCCGACTGGCAAACCATTCGCGACCCTCTAGGGCTTGGGCTGATTGCACTGCTCGTTTTCAAGGAGACCCCCTTTTTGCTGCTGATGGCGATGGCCGCGCAGCAACCCATCCTGCTGGCACGCCAGCAGTGGCTGGGGGCGAGCCTCGGTTTCAGCGCGCCCCAGATCTGGTGGCGCCTGCTGCTGCCAGCGCTCTGGCCTGCCCTGCGCCTGCCCATCTATGCGGTGGCGGCCTATGGGGTGGCGGTGGTGGATCTCGCCCAGCTGCTCGGGCCCGATGCCCCCGCTCCGCTGGCGGTGCGGTTGTGGCTCTGGTATCAGGATCCGGATCTGCTCTGGCGCGGCGCCACCGCCAGCGGCGCCCTGCTGCTGCTCGCCATCACGGCGCTGCTGATCGCCATGCTCAGATTACTGGAGTGGCTTCATCAAGAGGTGGGCAAAGGCTGCTGGCTCGATGGCAAACGGGCGGCGCCCCACTCCTTTGCCAACCGGCTCGCAGCAGGCTCTGCACTCACTCTGATCACCCTTAATCTGGCGGTGCTGGCGGCCCTGCTGCTCTGGTCACTGGCGCGCCGTTGGCCCTTTCCCGCCCTCTGGCCCAGCCAGTGGAGCAGTCACTACTGGCTGGATCTGCTGCCAACCCTGCTGCCACTGCTGGTAACCAGCGCACTGCTGGCACTGGTGAGCGGCTTGTTGGCACTGATGATGGCGGTGTGCAGTCTGGAGGCACAAGCCGGCCGCCGCCCCTGGCCACTCTGGCTTATCTGCCTGCCGCTGTTGCTGCCGCAGGCAAGCCTGCTGTTTGGCATCCGGCTCGGGCTGGACTGGCTTGCTCATGACTCGATAAGCAGCGGCATTGGCTGGGGCTGGGTGCTCTGGAGCCAGCTGTTGTTTGTCTTTCCATATGTCTACCTCTGCCTGCACGGCCCCTATCGCCAGTTCGATCCGCGGATCACCCAGAGCGCCCTGCTGCTGGGGGCTACGCTATGGCGAGCCTGGTGGCAGATCAAAGCGCCGCTACTGGCGCGCCCGCTGCTGTTTGCCTTCAGCGTCGGGGCGGCGGTGAGTTTGGCCCAATATCTGCCGACCCTGCTGTTTGGCGCTGGCAGAGTGGTCACCATCACCACCGAAGCGGTGGCCATCGGCAGCGGCCTCAACCGGCGGCTGGCGGGGCTCTACGGCTTGCTGCAACTGCTGTTGCCACTCGTTATCTATCTGCTGGCACTCTGGCTGCCGGCGCGGCTCAATCCGGCGCTCAAGGGGGGCGGCTCACGATGAACTCTGATGATGGAAACAGCCATATGCTGAGCACCACGCCTCTTCGACTTTACCTTGATGAAAATCCGCTGCTTTCACTCCCTGCCCTGCAAGTGGCCCCCGGCGAGGTGCTGACCCTGATGGGACCAAGCGGCTGCGGTAAAAGCTCCCTGCTGGCAGGGCTGGCCGGGGTACTACCGGGCGCACTGACGGGGAGCGGCCCGATCCGGCTGGAGGGGGAGGTAAGGCTCGGCGAGCGGCCACTCAACACCTTGCCTGCGCAAGCACGGCGCATCGGCATGCTGTTTCAGGATGACCTGCTGTTCGACCATCTGACGGTGGCGGAGAACCTGATGTTCGGCATGCCTGCGATCATCAAGGGAAAACGTGCGCGGCGGGAAAAGGCGTTGGCCGCATTGGCGCAGGTCGCGCTGGCGGATCAGGCTGACAAGCTGCCGCAACTGCTATCGGGGGGTCAGCGGGCGCGGGTCAGCCTGCTGCGGGCACTGTTGGCCGAACCCGACGCCCTGCTGCTGGACGAGCCCTTCTCCCGCCTCGACAAGCCACTGCGGGCCGCCTTTCGCGAGCTGGTATTCGCGCAGATCAAGGCGCTGACCATCCCCGCCATCCTGGTGACCCACGATGCGGAAGACGCGCCGGGCACCATACTCCACCTCACCGAATCCTGTTTTTGACCGAGGAGTTCACCTTGTTTGATCGCCATCTGATCCCCGTGATCCGCAGCCCCCTCACACAGCTCGCCAAGCCGCTCTGCCGTGCCGGGATCAGTGCCAACCAGATAAGCCTCACCGGCTTTGCCATCGGCATGCTGGCGCTGCCGCTGCTGGCCTTTGGCTGCTATCCGTGGGCGCTCGCGGCCATCCTGCTCAACCGGCTGCTGGACGGGCTTGATGGCGCTGTGGCGCGGGAAACCGGCATCACCGACTGCGGCGGCTTTCTCGACATCACGCTGGATTTTATCTTCTACGCCGCCGTGGTGCTGGGCTTTGCCCTCGCCGCCCCTGCCAATGCGCTGCCCGCCGCCACCCTGCTGTTTGCCTTTATGGGCACCGGCTCGAGCTTTCTGGCATTTGCCATCATGGCGGGCAAGCGGGGGATCGACAATCCGGTCTACCACCACAAATCCCTCTACTATCTGGGCGGCCTCACCGAGGGGAGCGAGACCATCGCCCTCTTTGTGCTGATGTGCTTGTGGCCCGCCGCCTTCGCCCCGCTCGCCTACGGCTTTGCCCTGCTCTGCGCCATCACCACCCTGACCCGACTCTGGAGCGGCTACCACACCCTGCGTCCCCCCCAGCCCTAAACAGCACAGCCCTCACCGGAGGGCTAATCCATCGCACGATGAATTGGCGGCAAACAAGGCGCACGGAACACTTGCACGGGGATGACAATGTTTTACCATTGCGACACTTTTATCAGTCTCTTTGAGAACCCTATGCGTCGCCTTGCCTCTCTTCTCACTCTGTCATTATTCCCCCTGCTCGGTGGCTGCAGCAGCGCCCCCGCGTCAAAACCCGTGGTCGTCCCCCAACCCAAGAGCGCCTTTATCAATCAGGCGCCATCGAGCAAACCCGTTTATACACAAGGGGTTAGCAAGGGGGACTTCGCCAATCGCCCCAACGTGGACAGGTTCGTCCAGAAAATGGTCGAGAAGCACGGTTTTGACAACGCCCAGCTGCATCAGGTGCTGGCACAGGCAGAGCGTTACGACTGGATCATCCGCCTGATGGATGCCCAGGCGCCGACCACCGCCAAGCCCACCGGCCCGACCGGTGCCTGGAACCGCTATCGCGCCAAGTTCATCACCCCCGACAACGTACAGAACGGCGTCAACTTCTGGCGTGAATACGCAAGCGAGCTGAACCGGGCGGAGCAGATCTACGGGGTGCCGCCGGAGATCATCGTCGGCATTATCGGGGTCGAGACCCGCTGGGGCCGGGTGATGGGCAAGACCCGCATTCTGGATGCACTGGCCACGCTGGCGTTTGATTACCCGCGCCGTGCCGAGTTCTTCACGAGCGAATTGGAAGCCTTCCTGGTGATGACCCGCGACGAGGGGATGGATCCCACCGAACCCAAGGGCTCCTATGCGGGCGCCATGGGCTACGGCCAGTTTATGCCCTCCAGCTTCCAGCGCTATGCGGTGGACTTTGACGGCAACGGCCACACCAACCTGTGGGATCCGGTGGATGCTATCGGCAGCGTCGCCAACTACTTCAAGGCCCACGGCTGGGAGAAAGGTCAACCGGTCGCGGTGCGCGGTCAGGGCCAACTGCCCGGCTATGAGCATGGCTTCCAGACCCGCTACCCCATCGCCACCCTGCGCCGCGCAGGGCTGACGCCAACCAGCAGCCTGGGCAACCACAGCGAAGCGAGCCTGCTACGCCTCGATGTCGGCACCGGCTACCAATACTGGTACGGCCTGCCCAACTTCTACACAATCACCCGTTACAACCACAGCACCCACTACGCCATGGCGGTGTGGCAGCTGGGGCTGGCGGTGAAGGCAGCGCGCTGACAGACCGCGAGCAGCAGATAAAAAAAGGAGCCTTAACGGCTCCTTTTTATACCAATTACTTTATTTATTCACGGTAGATTGACCCGAAATCAGACCCCGGCCTTGGCCAGTGCCGCGGAGACGATCTGCTGGGCCTCTTGCTGGATGAGGTCGAGGTGCGCGTCGCCCTTGAAGCTCTCCATATAGATCTTGTAGATGGACTCGGTGCCGGAGGGGCGCGCCGCGAACCAGCCGTTCTCGGTCACCACCTTGAGACCGCCGATGGCAGCATCGTTGCCCGGCGCCTTGGTCAGCTTGGCGATGATGGGCTCACCGGCCAGGGTGGAGGCTTCTACCAGAGCAGGATCCAGCTTGGAGAGCACCGCTTTCTGGGCGCTGTTGGCCGGGGCGTCAATACGGCGATAGCTGGAGCGGCCGAACTTGGTTTCCAGTGCATCGTAGTGGGCTTGCGGATCCTTGCCGGTGACCGCCAGAATTTCCGCCGCCAGCAGCGCCAGAATGAAGCCATCCTTATCGGTGGTCCAGACGGTGCCATCTTTGCGCAGGAAGGAGGCGCCCGCGCTCTCCTCGCCACCAAAGCCGAACTCCCCGCTGTAGAGGCCATCCACGAACCACTTGAAGCCGACCGGCACCTCTTTCAGGGTACGGCCAATCTCGCCGGCCACCCGGTCGATCATGGAGGAAGAGACCAGCGTCTTGCCGACGGCTGCATCGGCAGACCAGCCGGTGCGATGGGTAAACAGATACTGGATTGCCACCGCCAGATAGTGGTTCGGGTTCATCAGGCCGGACTTGGTAACGATGCCGTGACGGTCGTAGTCAGGGTCGTTGCCAAGGGCGATGTCGAACTTGTCCTTGAGAGCGATCAGGCTGGCCATGGCGAACGGGCTGGAGCAGTCCATCCGGATCTTGCCATCTTTATCTAGGGTCATGAAGGAGAAGGTCGGGTCGACCTTGTAGTTCACCACCTCGATATTCAGGCCATAGGTCTTGGCGATGACGTCCCAGTAGGCAACGCCGGAGCCACCCAGCGGATCGACACCGATCTTGATGCCCGCGTTCTTGATGGCATCCATATCCAGCACGTTCTTCAGATCATCCACATAGGGGGTGACATAGTCGTGCAGGGCCACGAACGGGCTCTTGAGCGCCTCGGCGAACGGCATCCGTTTCACGCCGGCCAGACCCGCTTCCAGAATGGCGTTGGCGCGGTCCTCCACCCACTTGGTGATCTCCCCTTCGGCAGGGCCACCGTGGGGCGGGTTGTACTTGAAGCCACCATCCTCCGGCGGGTTGTGGGACGGGGTGATCACCACGCCGTCAGCACGAGCAGCAGGATTGCCAGCATTGTGGCGCAGGATGGCGTGAGAGATGACCGGGGTCGGGGTAAAGCCGAGGCCAGCCTGAATGCGGGTTTCAACGCCGTTGGCGGCCAGCACTTCGACGGCGCTGGCAAAGGCGGATTCGGACAGGGCGTGAGTATCCATGCCGACAAACAGCGGGCCAGTGATACCGGCCTGCTGGCGATACTCCACCAAGGCCTGAGTCACCGCCAGAATATGGGATTCGGTAAAGGCACTGTGCAGGGCGCTGCCGCGGTGGCCGGAGGTACCGAAGGCAACTCGCTGCTCGGGGCGGCTCATGTCCGGCTTGTTGAGGTAGTAGGCGCTGACCAGACGGGGGATGTTGGTCAGGTCGCTTAAACGGGCCGGTTGACCGGCGTGGGAATGCTGAGCCATGGCGTTTTCCTTGCGTAATGGCGGCCTTGCCGGGCAAGGCCTGAGTCTTGAAGAATCGTTAAATGGCGCCACACACCTGTGCGATCACCTCTTCGCCATAGCCCATGCTGACCATCAGCTGGGCCACCATATTCTGCTTGCGGCTGGTGTTGGTGTTGGTGATCACCCAGAACGGGGTCTTCGGTACCGGCTTGGGCTTGGTGGTGCTGCCACTGGCACGCAGAGCCTCGGGATCCTGCGAGAAATAGACGCGCTTGCGCCCCTTGATTTCGGTGGCTTGGGTAAACCCGACCGGATCGTCCCGGTAGAGGGTACTGAGCACCTGCATGAAGCGGTTGATGGACTTCTCTTCCCTTTGCAGCTCACCGGAATCGAGCAGGGCTTGCAGCCCTTGTTGGGTGGCTACCGCACTGGGCTGCGCGACGGTAACGGGCTCGGCAACCGGCACACGTTGGTGAGCAGGCTGTTCCAGCAGACGGCGCAGGATATCGGAGGCACTCTCACCGATGTGCCGGGTCTGGCTGGCGATATAGAAGTAGAGATCGTCATCAAGCTCGATGGTTTTCATAGGGATGCGCTGGACTCGTCGAAATTCGGATGCGGCGATTATACATAGGCAAACCCGACAGCCCAAGCAAGGGGCTGGCAGATGTACATGAATCTCATCGAGAATACGGCATAATAGCGGGCCAAGTGTGTGATCAGCCGCACTGATAGCCAATCCGGACGGGATTTTTTAGAAAAAAAACCACATAAAATCCCAATCCATTGGACGAAATCCTTTTCTTTCCAGTGCGTTAAATAAAACAGCGATACGCCCCCACGACCGACAAGGTGTCATTTTGCAACAAAACAGCATATTGAACTTCAAGGAGCAGGGTCAGGGCCCGGCCATCATTCTGATCCACGGGCTGTTCGGCAGCCTCGATAACCTGGGCCTGCTGGCCCGCGCCCTCGTCGAGCACTATCGGGTCATCAGCGTCGATCTGCGCAACCACGGTGCCTCCTTTCATAGCAGCGAGATGAGCTATCCGGCCCAGGCAGCCGATATCCTGACCCTGATGGATCGGCTGAATATTGCCGAAGCGACCCTGATTGGCCACTCGATGGGGGGCAAGGTGGCGATGCAGGTCGCCAAGCTGGCGCCAGAGCGGGTGACCAAGCTGGTGGTGGCCGACATGGCGCCGGTCGCCTATCCCCACTCCCGCCACCAGAATGTCTTTGCCGGACTCAACGCCACACTACGCACGCCGCCGCAAAGCCGCAGTGAAGCGGAAGCCATGCTGGCGCAGCATATCGAGATCGCCGGGGTACGCCAGTTCCTGCTCAAATCCTTCGCCAAAGGTGAATATGGCTGGGGTTGGCGCTTCAATGTGCCCGCCCTTGAGCAAAACTACGCCAACATCATGGGCTGGCCAGAGGATGAGCATCGCTTCGAGGGGCCAGTGCTCTTTATCAAAGGGGGGGATTCTGACTATATGCAGCCCCAATACAGCGAGACGGCACTGGCCCAATTCCCGGCGGCAAAGGTGCGTGTCATCACGGGTACCGGCCACTGGTTGCATGCGGAAAAACCGGCTCTGTTCAACAAATTGGTTGTGGATTTCCTGTCGACAGGCGGTTAACAGTTTCAAATCCTTTGTGATATAGTGCGCCCGTCATAAGGAGTGTGCGCAATCCATGCTAAGTGAACATATCGACCTGATCGAAAGTTTGGGCCTCAAGTTATTCTTTGTGGCCATTTTCATATTGATTGGCCTGGCCATTCAGGACGTGCTCAAGCGCGGCAACGTGCCCCGTTTCGGTCGTTTTATCGTCTGGTTGGTACTGTTTCTGGGTTGTGCGGGTTTTGTCGCCAAGGGGCTGATCGAACTGGGCTGGGAAGGCTCAGGACTCGGCTAACTTATTTTCATCTGTGATGTATGGCCAAACAGCAAACTGATCGAACAACACTGGATCTGTTCGCAAATGAGAAGCGCCCCGGCAGGCCAAAGACCAATCCACTCCCCCGCGAGACCCAGCTCAAGATCAACAAGCGTAACCAGCTTAAGCGCGATCGGGAAAATGGGCTGAAGCGGGTAGAGTTAAAGGTGGAGGCCGAGTTGCTGGAGCGCCTGAACCAACTTGCGTTACAACAGAACATCAGCCGAGCCGAGCTGATCCAATCTATCCTGAAACAACAGATTGAGTCCGCCTTTGCGGTGGACATTGCAGTCTGAGCGTTGAGCATTAACACCAAATACGGGTAACTAAACACTATGGCAAGTGTAGGTCTGTTTTTTGGCAGCGATACCGGTAACACCGAAGCTGTCGCCAAGATGATCCAGAAAGAACTGGGCAAACAACTGATTGAAGTCCGTGACATTGCCAAGAGCAGCAAGGCCGACATCGAGAGCTTTGATCTGCTGATGTTCGGCATCCCGACTTGGTACTACGGCGAAGCCCAGGCCGACTGGGACGACTTCTTCCCCGATCTGGGCGAAATCGACTTCACCAACAAGCTGGTCGCCATCTTCGGTTGCGGTGATCAGGAAGACTATTCCGAGTACTTCCTCGACGCCATGGGCACCCTGCGTGACATCGTCGAAGCCAAAGGCGCCATCATCATCGGTCACTGGCCGACTGCCGGCTACGAGTTCGAAGCCTCCAAGGCGCTGGTTGATGACAAGCACTTTGTCGGTCTGGGTATTGATGAAGATCGCCAGCCGGAGCTGACCGCCGAGCGCGTCAAGGGCTGGTGCAAGCAACTGCACGAAGAGATGTGCCTGGGCGAGCTGGAGTAATCCGCTTCCCCTCATATCTCTGACAACAAGGGCCCCGACGGGGCCCTTGTTGTATCTGCTTGTTGCGATGCCTGCCTTTATTCTTCCCTGTTATTCACCTCTGTGCTCCGGTTTGGCTCGCACATAGAGGGTGCGCTTGACCTGCGCAACCAGTTCGCCGCTTTTGTCCTGTACCGTGACCTCGAATTCTGGGAAGTGCTTGTTGCCACCTTCGGTCGCCGCCACGATTTCGGCCAGCTTGCCCTCGGTCAGGTTAAACTCGGCCACCAGCTTGCCCTTGCCCGGCTTGATGTAGTTGATACTGCCCGCCTTGTCCCAGACGTAGTAGCGATTCTTGAAGTAGCCCATCAGCATCAGCGGATAGATGGGGTCCGTCATGGCAAACATGCTGCCGCCAAACTGGGTGCGGTTGGCGTTCTTGTTCCACCAGCGGGATTTCAGGGTAACCCGGCAGTAGCGAAAGTCATCGCTCAGGGTCTCTATCTTGATACCGGCGCCCCAGAAAGGGGGCCAGGCGTTGAGTGCGCGGCGCACCCAGGCCGCATTGTCAAAAAGCCAATCCATGGATCTCATCCGACCAGAATATGAAAGTTACATCTTATCAACATCTGCCATGCCAGCAAGTCGGACGACACGATTGATTATTTCAATCCAACCGGCCATTTATGGCTAAACCCCTTGAATTGCTGGGTTTATTTTTAGGGAGGCTACGACCTATAATGACAGGCCAAGCGAGTTCAAGGTTGCCATTCCTGCGGCAGTCCATCAGAATAACCCCACCTTCGAGAATGCGAATAAGTAGAATATGGCAGACAACAACCAAGCGTTAAAAAAGGCCGGGCTCAAGATCACCTTGCCCCGGGTCAAAATCCTGGAAATCCTGCAACAGCCGGACTGCCAGCACACCAGCGCCGAAGATCTCTATAAACGACTGATCGACCTGGGTGAAGAGATTGGTCTCGCTACCGTCTATCGCGTTCTCAACCAGTTTGATGATGCCGGTATCGTTACCCGTCACCACTTCGAAGGTGGCAAGTCGGTATTCGAGCTGGCCACTCAGGAGCACCACGACCACCTGGTTTGCCTCGACTGCGGCAAGGTGATCGAGTTCTCCGACGAAGTTATCGAACAGCGCCAGCGCGAGATCGCCAAGAAATTCAATATCCGTCTCACCAACCACAGCCTCTACCTCTACGGTCACTGTGCTACCGGTGAGTGCAAGCACGACGAATAAGTCGCCCGCGACTTGCAGATAACGGACAATAAAAAAGCCAGCGTCAGCTGGCTTTTTTATTGTCCGGCGCAAGCCGCTGGCAGCACACAGGGCAGGGTTTCCCCTGCCCTACTGAGTTAGCCTTCTACCTTGCCCCAGGAGTCGCGCAGGGCAACGGTGCGGTTGAACACCAGATGCTCCGGGCTGGAGAGCTTGTTGTCGGCGCAGAAGTAACCTTCACGCTCGAACTGGTAAGCTTGCTCCGGCTTGGCGTTTTTGAGCGACGCCTCGACACGGGCACCCTCGATGATCACCAGGGATTCCGGATTCAGGGCGGCTTCGAAGTCATCCTCGGCGCCCGGGTTCGGTACCTTGAACAGACGGTCGTAGAGACGCACTTCCGCTGGCAGGGAGTGAGTGGCGCTGACCCAGTGGATCACCCCTTTCACTTTGCGGCCATCGGCCGGATCCTTGCCCAGAGTCTCGGGATCGTAGGAGCAGTAGATGCAGGTGACCTTGCCATCGGCATCTTTCTCGATGCGCTCGGCCTTGATCACATAGGCATTGCGCAGACGCACTTCCTTGCCCAGCACCAGACGCTTGAACTGCTTGTTCGCCTCTTCTTTGAAGTCCGCTTCGTCGATGAAGATTTCACGGGTAAAGTTCAGCTCGCGGGTACCCATCTCGGCATTGCTCGGGTGGGCCGGGGCAGTCAGCACTTCGTCGGCAGCCAGGTTCTCGATAACCACTTTGACCGGATGCAGCACGGCCATGGCGCGCGGCGCATGCTCGTTGAGGTCTTCACGGATGCAGGCTTCCAGCATGCTCATCTCGACGATATTGTCCTGCTTGGTGACGCCGATGCGCTTGCAGAACTCGCGGATGGAAGCCGGGGTGTAACCACGACGACGCAGACCGGAGACGGTCAGCATGCGCGGGTCATCCCAACCATCAACGTGCTTCTCGGTCACCAGCAGGTTCAGCTTGCGCTTGGACATGACGGTGTATTCGAGGTTCAGACGAGAGAACTCGTACTGACGGGGGTGGCAGTCGATGGTGATGTTGTCCAGCACCCAGTCGTACAGACGACGGTTGTCCTGGAACTCCAGGGTACAGATGGAGTGGGTGATCCCTTCCAGCGCGTCCGAGATGCAGTGGGTGAAGTCATACATCGGGTAGATGCACCACTTGTCGCCGGTCTGGTGGTGGTGGGCAAACTTGATACGGTAGATAACCGGATCACGCATCACCATGAAGGGGGATGCCATGTCGATCTTGGCGCGCAGGCAGGCGGTGCCTTCGGCGAACTCGCCGTTCTTCATCTTGGCAAACAGCGCCAGGTTCTCTTCCACGCTGCGATCGCGGAACGGGCTGTTCTTGCCAGCTTCAGTCAGGGTGCCACGGTACTCGCGCATCTGCTCGGGCGTCAGCTCGTCCACATAGGCCAGACCCTTTTCAATCAGCTCGATGGCGTAGCCGTGCAGCTTGTCGAAATAGTCGGAGGAGTAGCAGATCTCGCCGTTCCACTGGAAGCCGAGCCACTGTACATCCTGCTTGATGGACTCTACGTACTCGATATCTTCCTTCACCGGGTTGGTGTCATCGAAACGCAGGTTGCACTGGCCCTGATAGTCGCGGGCGATGCCGAAGTTCAGGCAGATGGATTTGGCGTGGCCGATATGGAGATAACCGTTCGGCTCGGGCGGAAAACGGGTATGCACGCTGCTGTGCTTACCGCTGGCCAGATCTTCATCAATGATCTGACGAATAAAGTTAGTTGGGCTGTTCGCCTGACTCATGGCTCACCTCAAAAAAGCGTCACTGGCGGAAGTTGTGCCGGCTGGCACCCTCATCCCCCCGCCGTCAAGCCGGGTATGATCCCTTATTACGGGCGCTGTCTCAACCTGAATTTGGCACTTCCGGGCCATTTCCCGACCATTGCACCGCTAAAAACAGCGTGGCTTGGCACATTGCACACCAAATGCATAAAAAAGCCCCGCACTGGGCGGGGCTGAAAGTGATGAAAAACACAAAACAGACAATTACACACAACAAAGGCTCACACGCACAGTCAACCTTTCCCAAACTCGATGCGCCATCGCCCTTGGGAAAGGCGGGTCTTGCGACCCACCTGATGTTAACGGTTGACTGCTATCAGTTCAGTTCGGTGACGCGGCTGGTGCGCTTGCCATCGAAGCTGGTGGTACGCAGGTAAACCTTGCCATTCACGCTCGGCTTGGCCGCGGCGTCATAGGCAGTCCAGGTCTTACCGTCCAGGCTGTACTGGATAGGCAGACCCGGCAGATCCACGTTCGCTTCCAGCACACCGTTCACTACCTTGGCACCCGGTACGGAGAGGCGGTATTCAACACCGGCCTGATCCAGTTTCGGCAGCACGCGCTGACCCAGTACGTTGGCAAACTGGTTCCACTCTTTGTTGAGGGTGGCCTTGTTGACGAACTTGGTCTCGCCGGAGAACTCGCGGTTCTTCACGTAATCCAGCTCGAAGCCACCTTTGTGCCAGGCACGCTCGGCCACAGAGAAGATACGCGGGTAGACCATGTACTCGTACTGAGCATCGGTACGCACGGTTTCACTCCACTGCTGACCGGAGATCCCCTTGAACTTGACCGGATCCTGGTCACCCTTGGCCACGAAGGCGTTGCCGTCCCGGTCAACCGAGGTCTCGGCGTTTTGCGGCAGGTTTTCCGGGGCGAAGGCAAACACCTTGCGGGTGTCGTTGAAACGGGTTGCCCAGTAGTAGCCTCGCTCGGCCGGGTGTACTTCGTTCGGGAAGTCGAAGTAGAGGTAATCCGGGTTGGACAGCACTACTTGGTAACCCTTGTGGGCCCACTTCATCGCTTCGTTGAAGCCACCCCAGTAGAGGGTTTCCCAGAAGTTGACACGGGTGTTGTCGGTGGCGAAATCCTTGGCACCGCTGGCGTACTTCAGACCATCTTCCCACGCCTGCAGGGTAGAGAAGCCGCGATCTTTGACCATCTGGCCCACTTCCTTGGCGAAGTAAACCGGCAGCTCGCCCACTTCCTTGATCTTGCCTTCGTCGATCATCTTCTGGCACATCGGAGACTTGCCAAACGGCTTGTCCTGCTTGCTGGAGTCGACGTTGCCTTTCCAGGCGACTAGCTCTTCTTTCTTGGTGACGGCCGGATCCTGATAGCCACCGCCCTGCATGATGTTCTTCGCCTCATCACCACCGTAGTGCCATGCGGTCAGCGGCTGACCGGCGGCCTGGTGCATCTGGGCAACTTCATCCATTACCTTGGCTACGAAGGTGGCAGCACCCGGCTGGCAAGGGTTGATGAAGGACATCTTGTCGTAGAACTGGACGGAGGTGACGTTGGAGGTGTCAGCCGGATCAGTCAGACGGAACTGGTTGGCTTCCGCTTCTTTGCCTTCCGCCATCAGACGCTTGTAGCGCGCTTCCATGGAGATCACGGCAGCACGAGCGTGGGCCGGCATGTTGATCTCGGGGATCACGGTCACACCGCGGGCCTTGGCATAACGCACCAGATCCACGTAGTCAGACTTGCTGTAGAAACCGGAACCCTGGTTGTCGCTGGTCGGGCCGGAACCCAGTTGCGGCATCAGGCACTTGGTTTCGGACTCGTCGTGGCAACGCTGGCTACCGACCTGAGTCAGCTCCGGCAGACCCGGGATCTCCAGACGCCAGCCTTCATCGTTGGTCAGGCCAAGGTGCAGCACGTTGAGCTTCATGGCAGACATCTGGTCAACCAGCTTCTTCATGGTATCCAGACTGCGGAAGTGACGGGCCACGTCGGTCTGCATGCCACGGTATTCAAAGCGCGGCGCATCCTCGACGGTCATCGGGCTCACCAGCTTGTCATCAACACCCAGCAGGGAGATCAGGGATTGTGCACCCCAGAATGCCCCGTCGATGTCGCGACCCTGGATCACGGTGCCCTTCTGACCGATGGTCATGTCATAGCCTTCAGCCTGCTTGAGCTTGCTGCCGAGCTTGATGGTCACCGGGTAGCCGGTGTCGGAGAGGGTAACACCCAGCTTGGTCAGTTGAGCCTTCAGGGCCTCGGCGCGATCGCTCGGCAAGTCCAGGGCATTGAGTTTGATAGTAGAGAAGTCAACCTGCGGGCCAGCTTTGACTACCTGCTTCATCGGGGTCGGCAGGATCTGGTTGTCAATCTTGCCAGCCGGCAGCAGGGTGCTGGTCTGGTTGGCCGCGAAGCGGGTCTCGCTGTTCATCAGGATGTTCTTGTCATCCTTGGTACGCTTCCAGCCATCGGCCGGCATCGGCTTCTCGTAGGTGCTGGCATCATTGATGTTGCTCATGCTGGCCAGTACTTTCGGCTCGGCACCTTCGCTGGCGACATACCAGTTCGGCATGATGTCAGATTCGAACAGTACCCAGTATTCCACCACCAGCGGCACTTCGACCGTGGCATCCTTGGCAAAGCCCTGGAACTTCTCGGTTGGCGTCAAACGATAGAGATCGCCGGTCAGGTGAGTGATGGTGAACTGGTCGTTATCCACACGCTGGATACGACGAATGGAAGAGACGTAGATGCTCCAGTCTTTGGAGGTCACGTCCGCACCGGTATTGGTCAGGTGCAGCTTGGCAACGCCACAGCTCGCCCACTCGGAACCGAGTGCCTGACAATCGAGGCCAGCACCGGCACCGTCGTTGGTGACCACTTCATACTTGACCACCAGGTTGTTGGCGAGGGAGTCGACCACTGCCTGCTTGGCGGCATCGGCTGCCTGGACCTGGCTGACAAAAACGGTAGACATGGCAATGGCTAACAGAGAATGTTTCAAGTTCATAACTGCTGCTCTCATTTGAAGTAAAGGTTGGATTTTCTTGGCTTTTTTATATGGGGCCCCTGAGCGGGGCCCTTAGTTATGTCAACAATGGACTTAGACTTGAGGTGAGCGAGTCGCTCGATTAACGCAGGGCTTTCATCTCACCGGCGATGATTTCGGCCAATGGGCCCAGAATCACCTGCAGGTTCTGCTCACCGAGTTTGACCACACCGGCCGCACCCAAGGCTTTCAGCTTGCGCTCATCGACGATGCTGCGGTCTTTCAGAGTCAGACGCAGACGGGTGATGCAGGCATCGATGGAGACCAGGTTCTCTTGACCACCCAGCACTTCCAGGTATTGCTTGGCCAGCTCGGTACGGTTGGTAGATTGAGCGGCAGCCGGAGCACTCTCTTCGTCATCTTCACGACCCGGGGTTTTCAGGTTCAGCTTGGCAATCACTACGCGGAACACGGTGTAGTAGAGGCCGAAGAAGACCAGACCCTGAGGGATCAGCATGTACCAGTTGGTCGCCAGCGGGTTACGGCTGGAGAGCACCATATCCACCAGACCGGCACTGAAACCGAAACCGGCCATCCACTGCATGGAGGCAGCGATGAACACGGAGATACCGGTCAGTACGGCGTGGATGACATACAGTACCGGCGCAACGAACATGAAGGAGAACTCGAGCGGCTCGGTTACACCGGTGAAGAAGGAGGCAAAGGCAGCTGCAATCATGATGGAGGCAACTTTCTCTTTGTTCTCTTTCTTGGCGGAGTGGTAGATGGCCAGAGCGGCACCCGGCAGACCGAACATCATGATGGGGAAGAAGCCAGCCTGGTACATACCGACCACGCCTTTCACCTGCTCCAGGCTCTTGCCAGCGGCCAGAGCGGCATCGATGGTAGCCTGACCACCCAGGAAGTTCGGGATGTCGTTGATACCGGCCACGTTGAACCAGAACACGGAGTTCAGGGCGTGGTGCAGACCGATCGGGATCAGCAGACGGTTGAAGAAGGCGTAGATACCGGCACCGGTAGAGCCCAGGCTCACGATGGACTCACCGAAGGAGACCAGACCACCGTAGATTGCCGGCCATACGGCCATCAGGATGAAGGATACGACGATCATCACCACGGAGGTTACGATCGGTACCAGACGACGACCGGAGAAGAAGGAGAGTGCCTTGTGCAGCTCGACGCTGCTGAAGCGGTTGTACAGCTCAGCGGCGATAACACCACACAGGATACCCACGAACTGGTTGCTGATCTTGGCAAACGCGGCAGGAACCTGCTCCACCGGGATGCTCTTGATCTGGGCCACAGCGCCCGGGCTCAGCAGGGTGGTAACGACCAGGAAGCCGACCAGACCTGCCAGCGCAGCAGAACCGTCTTTATCCTTGGACATACCGTAAGCGACACCGACTGCGAACAGTACGGACATGTTATCGATAATGGCTGCGCCCGCTTTAATCAGGAAGGCAGCCAGCGCACTGTCACCACCCCAACCATTCGGGTCAATCCAGTAGCCAACCCCCATCAGGATCGCGGCGGCAGGCAATACCGCTACCGGCACCATCAGGGCACGGCCGATCTTTTGCAAATAACCGAGAATGTTCACGGTTCCTCTCCTTAGTTAATGTTTTTCTAGAAATTAAGTGCTTATCACGTTTGACGCATAAGCCATCAAGGCTTGATTGGCAGTCTAGGGCTTTTATTTCGCTGCGCAAATTAATAAACCGATAATCGTGATCGTTATCACCCAAACAAGATAAAGGTGGTGGATAGATGTGGCTTAGTTCGCAATCTTTATTTACGCTATAAAACAACTTGAATCCGTCTTAGCCAATTGCCACCGCCAAACCGGTCGCAACCCGACACAGAGGTATCCCATATGCGCCTGATCCCGTTGAAATCTGCCAGCCAAGTAGGCCTGTGGTCTGCTCGTTACATCGTTGACCGCATCAACGCGTTCAAGCCGACCAGCGATCGCCCTTTCGTACTGGGCCTGCCCACCGGTGGCACCCCGCTCAACACCTACAAGCGCCTGATCGAGTTGCACAAAGCCGGTGAAGTGAGCTTCCAGAATGTGGTCACCTTCAACATGGACGAGTACGTCGGCCTGCCGGAAGATCACCCGGAGAGCTACCACAGCTTCATGCACAACAACTTCTTCAGCCACATCGACATTCGTCCCGAGAACATCAACATCCTCAACGGCAATGCCGAGGATCTGGTGGCCGAGTGCAAGCGCTACGAAGACAAAATCAAGTCCTACGGCAAGATCCACCTGTTCATGGGGGGCGTGGGTAACGACGGCCACATCGCATTCAACGAGCCGGCCTCTTCCCTCTCCTCCCGCACCCGGGTCAAGACCCTGACCGAAGATACCCGTATCGCCAACTCCCGCTTCTTCGGTGGCGACATGGAGCAGGTGCCCCAGCTGGCCCTGACCGTGGGTGTAGGCACCCTGATGGATGCGGAAGAGATCATGATCCTGGTCACCGGTCACGGCAAGGCACTGGCCCTGCAGGCCGCGGTGGAAGGCAGCGTCAACCACATGTGGACCATCTCCACCCTGCAGCTGCATCCGAAGGGAATGATGGTGTGTGACGAGCCCTCCACCATGGAGCTCAAGGTCAAGACCGTTCGCTACTTCCAGCAGCTGGAAGCCGCCAACATCGGCCGTCTGTAAGGAGTCGTCATGTACGCATTGACCAACTGCACCCTCTACACCGGCAGCTGCGTGCTGACCGGCTACGGGGTGCTTATCGAGGGCGACAAGATTGTCGCCATCTCTCACCTGGCCGAACTGCCTGCGGACATCGATCAGATTGACCTCAAAGGCGCCAACCTGACTGCCGGTTTTATCGACGTGCAGCTCAACGGCTGTGGCGGTGTGATGTTCAACACTGACATTACGGTCGATACCCTGGCGACCATGCAGGCGGCCAACCTCAAATCCGGTACCACCAGCTTCCTGCCGACCCTGATCACCAGTCCGGATGCGGATATGAAGCAGGCCGTTGCGGTGACCCGTGACTACATGGCGGCACACCCCAACGAGGTGCTGGGCGTCCATCTGGAAGGGCCTTACACCAACCTCAAGCGCAAGGGGATCCACCCTGCCGCGCAAATTCGCCAGCCAGCGGACGAGATGATCGACTTCTTCTGCGCCAACGCGGATGCCATCACCAAAATCACCCTGGCTCCGGAGCGCAACGAGCCGGCCCATATCCGCCGTCTGGTGGAAGCGGGCATTCTGGTCTCGGCCGGTCACACTGCCGCCAGTTACGATCAGGCCATGGCCGGGTTCGATAACGGTATTCGCTTTGCGACCCACCTCTACAACGCCATGACCCCGACCCTCAACGGTCGCGAGCCGGGTGTTGTGGGCGCCATCTATGATCGCAAGGATGTCTACGCGGGCATCATCGTCGATGGCCACCATGTGCACTGGGCCAACGTGCGTCTGGCTCACAAGGCGCTGGGGGAGCGACTGGTGCTGGTCACCGATGCCACCGCAGCAGCCGGAGCGCCGGAAGGCTTTGAGAAATTTGATTTTTGTGGCACCACCGTCTTTTTACGCGATGGTCAGTGTGTCGACGAGAATGGTACACTCGGCGGTTCCTCCCTCACCATGATTGAGGGGGTGGAGAATCTGGTCAAGCAGGTCGGATTACCGCTCGATGAAGCACTGAGAATGGCCAGCCTCTACCCCGCTCGCGCCATTGGATGGGACTCACGTCTCGGTAGTATCCAGGTCGGTAAAGTAGCCAACCTCACTGTCTTCGATCAGGACTTCACGGTCCGTGGGACCGTGGTTAACGGACACTACACACAACAGTGACATCATGACTGGCGGACAAATAGCAAACGTAGATCTTATCAAGCAGGTCAACAGTGCAGCCGTGTATCGGCTCATCGACCTGCAAGGCCCCATCTCCCGGGTCAAGATTGCCGAGTTGAGTCAGCTGGCCCCGGCCAGCGTGACCAAAATAACCCGGCAACTGATCGAGCATGGCCTGATCAAGGAGACCTCTCCGCAAGCCTCCACCGGCGGGCGGCGTGCCATCTCCCTGACCACCATCAAACATCGCTTTCAGTTTGTCTCTGCCAAGCTGGGCCGCGGCTACCTGCAACTGAGTCTCTATGACCTCGATGGCAAGGAGCTCGACCAGCACGTCATTCAGGTGACCGAGATCGACCAGCAACCCGTGGTCGACATGCTGCTGCGAGAGATTGGCGCCTTTATCGATGCCAACCGCGAACGTTGTCGCAACCTCATCAGCATCGCGCTGACCATGCCGGGTCTGGTCAACCCGGAATCCGGCATGGTCATCTACACCCCCAAGTACCAGATCCGTAATCTGGGGTTGGCGAAGCTTCTTGAGAACCACTTCAACCTCCCCTGCTACGTGGGCAACGACACCCGCTCGCTGGCACTGGCCGAACACTTCTTCGGCGAGTCCCGCGACTGCATGGACTCCATTCTGGTGAGTGTTCACCAGGGGACGGGCTCCGGGATCATCACCAAGGGTCAGGTGTTCCTCGGTCAGAACCGCAACGTCGGCGAGATCGGCCATATTCAGGTCGAGCCGCTCGGCAAGCGCTGCCACTGTGGCAACTTCGGCTGCCTCGAGACCATCGCCTCCAACGAAGCGATCATCGACAAAGTGAAGGAGCTCATCAGCCGCGGTCACCAGAGCGCGCTGCAGGAGAAGCACATCACCATTCAGGAGGTGTGCAAGGCGGCGCTGGCAGGCGATGAACTGGCCCGCAGCGTGATCGAGAACGTGGGTGAGCATCTGGGACGGGCGGTGGCCATCACGGTCAACCTCTTTAACCCGCAGAAGGTGCTGATCGCCGGTGAAATCACCGCCGCCGAAGAGATCCTCTTCCCGGCCATTCGTCGCTGCGTCGAGCATCAATCCCTGCCGAGCTTCCACCGTGGTCTGCCCATCGTGAAAGCCCGCTTCCAGAACCAGCCGACCTATGGCGGCTTTGCACTGGTCAAGCGCGCCCTGCTGGAGGGAGATTTGCTGCAGATCATCATGGAGCAGAAGTAAGGCTCTGATCTTGCGAGATAACAAAACGGCAGCCAGTGGCTGCCGTTTTCTATTGTGTGCTTGCTGGCGGTTTATCCCGCCCGACACGGCTTGAACAGATCCAGCTTGTTGTCGTAAACACGGGTCTGTACATCCATGATCCCCAGCATGGAGTGAAAGAGGTTGTCATGGGAGAAGCGCTGGCTGCTCGCCTCCGCCGCCAGGCAACCCATATCCAGCTGGCGATCGGCCTGTAACTGAGGCGAGAACCAGGTCAGCAACGGCACCCGGGTCTGATCATCCGGCGCAAACTTGTAGGGCGTGCCGTGCAGATAGAGCCCCATGGCCCCTAGGGATTCACCGTGATCGGAGAGATAGACCAGTCCCACATCGTACTGGTTCTCCAGCGACTTGAGCTTGTCGATCAGCAGCCCCACCACCTTGTCGGTATAGCGGATGGTGTTGTCATAAGTGTTGACCAGCTCTTCGTTGCTGCAGTTTTCGATGTCGCTGCGCGGACAGTCCGGCATAAAGACGCGCTCGCTGGCGGGATAACGACGGAAATAGGTCGGGCCATGGCTGCCCATCAGGTGAAAAGCCACCAACTTGTTGCCCTTCATGCCGGCAATCTGCTGATCCAGTCCTTCCAGCAGCACCTCGTCATAGCAGGACTCCCCTTGACAGAGCGCAGGATAGGACTTGGGGATGATCTCGATGGTCGGTACATTGCGGCACACCCCTTTGCAGCCGCCATCGTTCTCTTTCCACAGCACCGAGACTCCGGCATGTTGCAGCACATCGAGCAGGCCATCACGGGAGCTGGCGAGTTGGTCATCGTAACCACGGCGCGTGAGGTTGGAGAACATGCAGGGCACCGAGACGGCGGTTGCAGTCCCGCAGGAGCGCACATCTTTGAACGACACCACCCCCTGCTCTTTTGCCGTAAAGCTGTTGGTCGCCTTGCCATAGCCATTGAGGGAGTAGTTCTGGCTGCGCGCCGTCTCCCCCACCACCAGGAACATCAGGGTCGGCTTGCTTCCCCGGGCCACCACCCTGGCATCGGTCCCCAACTGCTGGTAAGGGATCGGCGTAGCAAACAGCACATCCCGCCCATATTTGTAGAGGCCGTGCACATAGTTGGCAGGCACAATCTCTTTGGCCAGCGACTTGTTGTTGCGCCCGACCGAGGCGTAATCCTGATAATAAAGTGACGCGACGCCCCCGATAAACAGCAGAGAGATAGCCAGTGCACCGGCGCGCAAGGCCAACCCCTGATACCAGCGAGCGGGATAGCGGATCCGCAGTGACCAGAGCACCAGAACAGGCAGCAACCCGGTCAGCAAAAACCAGAGCGCAACGGAGCCGTTCAAATAGGCCTGCGCCTCACCGCTGTTGGTCTCTACTATGTTCTGGATCATGCCGGCATCAAAGATGACGCCATATTTGAGCATGGCGTAGCTGACGATGGAGCCGCTCAGGATCAGCACGGTAAAAAAGGGCTTGAGCACAAACCGGAACGTGAAGGGAATAAACACGGCATTAAGTGCCGCAACCAGCACCAGCGGGATCGAGATGACAAATCCGGCTTTGACATGGGTCAGTGCACTGAGCACCGTATAGAAATGCAAAAAGATTGGCCAGTTCAGTACCAGGGCGAAAAAAAGCACCAGCAACAGATTGGTCTGCAGTACACCGAGCGTTACACGCATAAACAACTCCTACATACCGGCCTGCAGCGCAGCGGGCCGGCCAAGCCAACAAAAACGACGGGGCCAGCGTAGGAAGTAAAACTTAAGCGCGAATTAAGAGGAGAAGCACGGCGCTCGTGCGCCCCATCACAGCACGGGGCGCTCCGTGGCCCCGAAATGGATTTTTAGTTGTCTATCCATCGGATTTTGCTAGCTTGTTGAGTAGGCATTCACGAAATGCAGGTTAACCGATGGCACTGATCCAAGCCTCGATAGAGCAATTGAGAGTAGGCCACTATATCCATCTCCCCACGGGATGGACCAACCACCCGTTTATGTTCAATACCTTCAAGATCAAGGATCAGCAGCAACTCGACATTCTCCGCCATCTTGATCTCACCCTGCTGATGGTCGACCCCGACAAGAGCGATCTGCCCATCGAGCCGCTGCTGCGCGGCGATATCCCGGATGCCGGGCCTGACCTTGACGAGCTGGAAGAGCTGATTGCCTCGGGCCCGCCCCCCTTTGACGAAAAGGCCTTTCGCCGCTCCATGCGCGCCGCCGACAAAGCCTTTGGCCAATCCATGAGCGAGCTGCGCGATGCACTCGGGGCGCTGAACCTCAAACCGGATGAGGGGCTGGCCAATACCGCCCAGATCGTCCGTAATGCCGCCTTCACCCTCAGTCAGCATGAAGGGCCTCTCGGGCTCCACCTTATTCGCAGCCCCCACACCGATATCCTGCTGCAACACAGCCTCAATGTGGCTTTTATTGCCATGCTGATGGCCCGCGAACTCGGCATGAACCCCATCGAGATTGAGGAGACGGGACTTGCGGGACTTATCCACGACATCGGCGAACTGAAAATCCCGAGCCAGATCACCCAAAAACGGGGGGATCTCAACAAGGCCGAGCAGAACTTCCTCAATATGCATCCCCAATACGGGCTGGAGATGCTGACCCAGCTCAACGCCTTTGAACCGAAAATCCGTCAGGTCGCCCATCTGCACCACGAGCGGCTCGACGGCAGCGGTTATCCGCTCGGGATCAAGGGCGGGGAGATCCCGCCGCTGGCGCGGTTGATCGGGCTGGTCGACTTCTACGACGAGCTGCTCCATCCCCGCAACAGCGGCAACCCGGCCGCGCCGAGTCAGGCCATAAGCCAGCTCTACAAGTTATCCCAGAAGAAGTTCGACCAAAATCTGGTCAAGTTGCTGGTCAAGGTGCTGGGGGTCTACCCGCCGGGATCCCTGGTGAAACTCTCCGACGAGAGCATTGCGCTGGTGCTCTCTACCGAACCCACCATGCCCCTCAAGCCGAAGATCCTGCCCTATATCAAGGCCCAGCGGCCGGAAGCGGTCGCCATGATCGATCTGCGGGAAGATGAACGCACCATCACTGCCTTTATCAAACAGGAGGAGCTGGATGAGGGACAGCGGCAGTTCTTCAATCTGACCCGCCGCTTCTGTTACTACTTTGCATTCTGAGTTATCCCCAGAAGCTGGGGATAACTCATTGGACAAACCGGAATAATTGCACGAATCCCCACCAACAGGTTGCCATCTGATCATGTATAAAAAACGCCCAACCAAGGGGCCGGGCGGAGCATGCCACCTCCGTGTGGCGTATCCAGTGGATACATTCATGCTCCATCCATCAATATCAACCCACTGCCGCTTACACAAATATCAATTTAACATGCTGATTTAATATGGTTTTATCCACTTGTTCTGGCAAACTGACGGCCCGTTGCGCCCAGTTGGGCCAGCAGAACAAGATCCTGATCACACTTATTCACGGGCTGAACATTTTTTCAGCTGGCTTATGAGGAGCGTTTTTTATGCAGTTGGTCCTCTCCTTGCTGCAACAGATGAGCGTCAGCCTGGTGATCGCCTATCTCTTCTCGAAAAGCCCGCTGCTGCGCCCGCTTGCCAACTATTCCGTGAGACTACCTCACAAAATACTGATATACATCATCTTTTCCAGCTTTTGTATCCTCGGCACCTATGTGGGCCTCGATATCGATGATGCCATCGCCAACACCCGGGCGGTCGGCGCCGTCTTGGGGGGATTATTGGGGGGGCCGCTGGTGGGCTTTCTGGTGGGGCTGACCGGCGGTCTGCACCGCTATACCCTAGGGGGATTTACCGATCTCGCCTGTGCCATCTCCACCACCTGTGAAGGGCTGCTCGGTGGCATAGTGCACTGGCGACTGATGCGCTCGGGGCGAACGGATGCCCTGTTTGAACCACGCATCGCCTTCTTTACCACTCTCTATGCCGAGATCATGCAGATGGTCATCATCCTGCTGGTGGCAACCCCGTTCGACAAATCCCTGCTGCTGGTGCGCACCATCGCCACCCCGATGATTCTGGCCAACTCCTGCGGCGCGGCGCTCTTTATCAGCATGATCCGCGACCAGCAGCGGATGTATGAGAAGTTCTCCCGGGTCTTCTCCGCCAAGGCGCTCAATATCGCCAACCGCACAGTGGGGATCATGAGTCAGGGCTTTACCCCGGAGGCGAGCAACAAGATTGCCCGCATCATTCAGGAGGAGACCGGCGTGGGGGCTGTCGCCATCACGGACACCGAGCAGATCCTCGCCTTTATCGGCACCGGCGAAGATCACCATCTGCCGGGTACCCCCATTGCGTCAGCCATCACCATGCAGGCCATCGCCCAGAACAAGGTGCTGTTTGCCGATGGCAACAGTCAGCCCTATCGCTGCAGTCTCTCCCCCGCATGCCAGCTGGGCTCGGTGCTGGTGATCCCGCTGCAGGGGGACAAAGGAGTGATCGGCACCATCAAGCTCTACGAGCCGAAGAAGCGGCTGTTTCTCAAGATCAACCACACCCTGGGGGAAGGGATTGCCAACCTGCTGTCACAGCAGTTGCTGGCCGGTCGGCTGGAGCAGCATCAGCGGCTGCTGGTGCAGTCCGAGTTGAAACTTATCCAGGCCCAGATCAACCCCCACTTTCTGTTCAACACCCTCAACACCATCAGTGCCATAACCCGGCGCGATCCGGACAAGGCGCGGGATCTGCTGCTGCATCTGTCGCTGTTCTTTCGCAAGAACCTCAAACGCCAGAGCGGCCTTGCGACCCTGCAGGAGGAGCAGGAGCACTGCCAATCCTATCTGGAGATCGAGCTGGCTCGCTTTGGTGATCGACTGACGGTGATAAACGAGATCCCGCCCCATCTGGCCACACTGCGACTGCCCAGCTTCACCCTGCAACCGCTGATCGAGAATGCCATCAAGCACGGCATCTCGACCCTGCTGGAGCAAGGGCGCATTCGCCTTTATACCGATGAGCAACCCGCCAGCGTCACCATCCATGTGGAAGATAATGCAGGCACCTGGCAAGCACATCCCGCTGGCGACGGTCTGGGCATGACCATTGTCGATCGGCGACTGAAAAGCGCCTTTGGCGAGCGCTATGGCGTGACTATTGCCTGCGAGCCTGAGCAGTGGACCCGGGTGTCGTTCACCATCCCCAAGGAGCAACCATGATCCGCACCCTGATAGTCGATGACGAACACTACGCCCGCGAGGAGCTGAGGCAGCAGCTGGCCTGCGATCCTGCCATCGAGATCGTGGGGGAAGCGGCCAACGCTATCGAGGCGCTGCCGCTTATTCAACGCCTCAAGCCCGACGTGGTGTTCCTCGATATCCAGATGCCCAAGCTGAGCGGCATGGAGCTGGTCGCCATGCTCGACCCCCTGCCCCGCATCGTCTTTGTCACCGCCTTTGACGAATATGCCATTCAGGCATTTGAAGAGAACGCCTTCGACTACCTGCTCAAGCCGGTGGAGCCCGCCCGGCTCGCCAAGACGCTCGCTCGCCTCAAGCAGGATATCTCCCCGCAGCCCATCGAGCGGCTGGCCCCGACTATCGAACATATTCCGGGCTATCTGCACAATCGGGTCAGATTGCTGCCCATCGCGCAGGTGGAATATGCCTTCTCCGATCTGGGCGGGGTCCATGTGGCCTGTCAGGGCGAGCTGTTTCACACCCAGCTCACCCTCAAATCGCTGGAAGAAAAGAGCCCGCTGCTGCGCTGTCACCGCCAGTATCTGGTCTCCCCCAACGCCATCTTCGAGATCCGGCTGCTGGATAACCAGCTGGCAGAGATTGTCACCCCGAGCGGCGCCCGGGTGCCGGTCAGTCGTCGCTATCTCAAGGAGCTCAAAGATCAGCTGGGGCTGGACTGAACCGCGGAGTGTGCGCCTGATCACAGCCGCCGACCACTCAGCGCGCCAAAGCGCCGCTCGGGGAGTTTCACCTGCCAGCCAGGCGCAACCGTTTTAGACTCGCTCTGCACACTAAAAAATAACAATGCAGGAGCGTAGCAATGATCTGGTTCTTCCTCTGTGTCGGCTTACTTGTGGCCGGCTACTTCATATACGGCAAATTCATCGAACGGATATTCAGCCCGAAACCCGAGCTGAAAACCCCCGCCATCACCATGGCTGACGGAGTGGACTATGTCCCGATGTCGGACAAGAAAGTCTATCTGGTTCAACTGCTCAACATCGCAGGCGTTGGCCCCATCTTCGGCCCCATCCTGGGTGCCCTCTACGGCCCGGTCGCCATGCTGTGGATCGTCTTTGGCTGCATCTTCGCCGGTGCGGTACATGACTACTTCTCCGGCATGCTGTCGGTACGCGCCAAGGGGGCCTCGGTGCCAACCGTGGTCGGTGAGCATCTGGGCACCGCCGCCAAGCACTTCATGAACCTGTTTGCCGTGGTGCTGCTGATGCTGGTGGGCGTGGTATTCGTGCTGAGCCCGGCAGGGCTGCTCGCCAACCTCACCTCCACCGATCTGGTCTACTGGATCGTGGCAATCTTTGCTTACTACATCCTCGCGACCATAGTCCCCATCGACAAGATCATCGGTCGCTTCTATCCCATCTTCGGCGCCCTGCTGGTCTTCATGTCGGTCGGCCTCATCGTTGGCCTGATCGCCTCCGGCAAAGGCTTCTACAACACCGGGATGGACTTCTCCAACCTGCACCCGACCGAACTGCCGCTGTGGCCGCTGCTCTTCATCACCATCGCCTGTGGCGCGGTATCGGGCTTCCACGCCACCCAGTCACCGCTGATGGCGCGCTGCATGCAAAACGAGAAATCCGGCCGCTTCATCTTCTACGGTGCAATGATCGGTGAAGGGATCATCGCCCTGATCTGGTGCACCCTGGGTCTCTCCTTCTACGACAGCACCGAAGCGCTCAACGCGACTATGGCCAACGGCGGCCCGGCAGCCGTGGTACACGAAGTCTCCACCAGCCTGCTCGGCACCGTGGGCGGCATTCTGGCCATCCTCGGCGTGGTGATCCTGCCCATCACCTCCGGTGACACCGCGTTTCGCAGTGCTCGCCTGATCGTGGCGGACTTCCTGAAGATGACCCAGAAGCCGCTGGCCAAGCGTCTGCTGATCGCCATCCCCATGTTTATCCTTGGCTTCATCATCTCCAAGGCTGAATTCGGGGTGATCTGGCGCTACTTCGGCTGGGCCAACCAGACCACCGCCGTCATCATGCTTTGGGCTGCGGCTGCCTACCTCATCAAAGAGGGCAAGCTGCACTGGATCTGCACCATTCCCGCCATGTTCATGACTGCTGTCGTGATCACCTATCTGGCCAACGCCCCCATCGGGTTCGGGCTGGAGATGGGGACCTCCACTATCATCGGCCTGACTGCAACTGCGGCCATTACCGTGGCCTTCCTGATGAAGTTCCGCCAACCACTGGTTAGCAATCCCAGTGAAGGGTGATGTCTGACTTGAGGTGGTAAAAAAGGGGGCCAAAAGGCCCCTTTTTAATTGACAAAAGAACCAATAAAACAACTCGTTATTCCCTTAAGCTCCTATACAGCACAAGCCCTTAAGATTCCGTGCGACCTGACGATAAATATGTGATTTTAAATTGCTTTCCCGAATATATGAATCAATGATAAAGCTGTGCTTAAAGCCAGTGGAGGTTATACATGTTCCTTGATTACTTTGCCCTTGGCCTGCTCGTCTTTGTCGCGCTGGTCATCTTCTACGGAATCATCGTGATCCACGATATTCCTTACGAAATCGCCAAACATCGCAATCATCCCCATCAGGATGCCATCCATGTTGCCGGCTGGGTCAGCCTGTTTACGCTGCACGTGTTGTGGCCTTTCCTCTGGATCTGGGCCACCCTCTACCGCCCGGATCGGGGCTGGGGCTTTAACCAACGCCTGCAAAAAGATGAAGATGATATCGCGGCCCTCAGAGAAGAGCTGGCTGAACTGAAGGGCCGTCTCAACCATATCGAACAGCAAGAGCAACAGGGATAAATCATGGACCTGCTACTGATCCTGACCTATACGGCACTCTGTGTAGCCATTTTCAAAATCTTCCGCATCCCGCTCAACAAGTGGACTGTTCCGACTGCCGCGCTGGGTGGTGTGGTGCTCATCGGCACCCTCATCATGCTGATGAACTACAACCACCCCTACTCCGAGATGGCGCGCAACTACTACCTCTCTACCCCTATCGTACCGCTGGTCAAGGGCCGGGTGGTCGAGGTGCCGGTGCAAGCCAACCAGCCGGTGAAGAAGGGCGATGTGCTGTTTCGCCTCGATGACGAGCCTTTCAGACTGAAAGTGGAGAGCCTGAGCGCTCGCCTCGATGCCAACAAGGATCAACTCAAGTCCATTGACGCCAGACTACGCTCAGCCAAACTGGACAGAGATCGCGCCAGTGACCTGATGCGCCGCGGCGTCGGCAAGCAGCGTGACCTCGACGTGACTCAGGCGAGCGTAGACGAGATCGCCGCCCAGATGGATCAGCAACGCGCCACGCTGGAAGATTTGCAGGCCCAGCTCGATGAAGCCAAATACCAGCTGGCCCAGACCGTGGTCTATGCCCCGAGCGATGGCCATGTGGTGCAGCTTGCCCTGCGTCCAGGCATGATCGCCACCCCGTTTATGTACCGTCCGGTGATGACCTTCATCCACAAAGATGAGACTGCCTATGTTGGCTGGTTCTGGCAGAACAGCATGCAGCGTCTGGCGGTGGGTGATGAGGCCGAAGTGGTGATCGACGGTATTCCCGGCAAGATCTTCAAGGGCAAGGTGACCGCCGTGATCCCGGCCATTGCCGCCGGTAACGTGCAGGCCAACGCTATGCTGCTTGACCAGAATAGCGCCATTCGTCCGGGTCGTATGCCGGTACTGATCTCCATTACCGACCCCGAATGGGCAAAGTATCAGGTAATCGCGGGTGCCAGCGGACAAGCCGCTGTCTATACCGAGTATTTCCACCATGTTTCTGTAATGCGCAAAGTGCTGCTGCGCATGGCAAGCTGGATGAATTACCTCTTCCCCTTCCACTAAGCACGCAATGTATTCAACGGGCCGGCATCATGTCGGCCCGCTGTTTTTTGGCGGCAAGATCCCTATAATGGCGCCATCCTGCCAAGCCCCGCGCCAAACCTGCATGTTCGTTCTAAGACCCTATCAGACCGACGCCGTCAACGCCGTCATCAGCCACTTTCGCAAACACCCGGATCCCGCCGTGGTGGTGCTGCCCACCGGGGCCGGCAAGAGTCTGGTGATCGCCGAACTGGCCCGCAAGGCGCGCGGACGGGTGCTGGTACTGGCCCACGTCAAGGAGCTGGTGGAGCAGAACCACGCCAAGTACGAGGCGTGGGGGCTCAAGGCCGACATTTTTGCCGCCGGTCTCGCCCGCAAGGAGGCAAGCGCCCAGGTGGTGTTCGGCTCGGTGCAGTCGGTCGCCCGCAATCTGGCGGCCTTCGACAGCGCCTTCTCGCTGCTCATCATCGACGAGTGCCACCGGGTCTCGCTCGATGACGACAGCCAGTACCATCAGGTGATCGACCACCTCAAGGCCGCCAATCCGGCCCTCAAGATCCTCGGCCTCACCGCTACCCCCTATCGGCTGGGGCTGGGCTGGATCTACCGGCGCCACTATCACGGCATGGTCAAGAGCCACGGCGAACGGCAGTTTGGCGACTGCGTGTTCGAGCTGCCGCTGCGCTTCATGGTGAAAAACGGTTACCTGACGCCGCCACGCATGGTGGATGCCCCCATCGTCCACTACGACTTCAGCAAGCTGGTGCCGCGGGAGAATGGCCTCTTCAGCGAGGCGGATCTCAACGGCGAGCTCAAGCGTCAGGAGCGGGTTACCCCCCATATCCTGAGCCAGGTGCTGGAGTATGCCTCCGACCGGCAGGGGGTGATGATCTTCTCCGCCACCGTCGAACACGCCCGGGAAATTCACGGCCTGCTTGGCGCCAGAGGCCAGCAGGCGGCCCTTATCACCGGTGAGACGCCGGGGCCGGAGCGCGATGCCCTCATCAACGCCTTCAAGGCACGCGAGCTCAAGTTTCTGGTCAACGTGGCGGTGCTCACCACAGGCTTCGATGCCCCTCATGTCGATCTTATCGTGATGCTCAGGCCCACCGAGTCGGTCTCCCTCTACCAGCAGATCGTCGGGCGGGGCCTGCGTCTCTCGCCGGGCAAGAGCGATTGTCTGGTGCTCGACTATGCGGGCAACAACTTCAACCTGTTCGCCCCCGAAGTGGGGGAGCCTCGCCCCCACGCCGGTACCGAACCGGTACAGGTGCCCTGCCCCGCCTGCGGCTTTGCCAACACCTTCTGGGGCAAGACCGACGAGGATGGCAAGGTGATCGAGCACTACGGCCGCCGCTGTCAGGGGCTGTTTGAAGATGACGAGGGCAACCGCGAAGAGTGTGACTACCGCTTTCGCGCCAAGATCTGCCCCAGCTGCGGTGCGGAGAATGACATCGCCGCCCGCCGCTGCCAGAGCTGCGATCAGCTGCTGGTGGACCCTGACGACAAGCTCAAAGAGGCGCTCAATCTCAAAGATTGCATGGTGATCCGCTGTGCGGGGCTGACCCTCACAGAAGGGCGCGGCAAACAGGGGGAGCGGCTGGAGGTGACCTATCACGATGAGGATGGATTGACCCTCAGCGAATACTTCGGATTTCACTCCCCGGGCGCACGGCGCTTGTTTCAACAGCACTTTGTGCGTCATCATTGGCCCGCCCCGGGGCTGGAGCCTGAATTTGCCACCCTGGCGAGCGTGCTGGCCGCGCAAAGCCAGTTCCGTCATCCGGATTTTGTCATCGCCCGCAAATCGGGTCGCTTCTGGCAGATAAAAGAGAAAATTTTTGATTATGAGGGCCGCTATCGTACCGCCAACTCGATGGCATGATGGCGACCGGCATACATGGCATGAATTGCGTTATCCCGTCGATCCCGCATCGGCGGGTTGAATTATCAGGGTCGGCACCACTGCCAGGCCCTTCGTCACGTTAGAGGATGTTATGCAGCGGCTGTTGATTGGTTTTTGTGCTCTCTTTTCTTCTCTGGCGGCTCACGCCGCCCCGCTGACGCCACCTCAGGGTGGCCAGTACGCCATCATAGTGCAGGGCAATAACGGCGTCGAGTTCGCCCGCCACGCGGATCAGATGATCGCCCCCGCCTCCACCATGAAGGTGCTCACCGCGCTGGCAGCTCGCCTCGAGCTGGGTGCCGATTTCCGCTTCGCCACCGATATTCAGGCCCAACCCGGTGCCAAACAGGGTGACACCATCAACGGCGATATCTGGATCAACTTCGTCGGCGACCCCACCCTCTCCCGCATGGATCTGCTGGCCCTGTTCAAACAGCTCGGCGTCACCAGCATCAAGGGCAATGTCTACGTCAACACCGGCGCCTACAACGGCTACGAACGCGGCAACGGCTGGTCGTGGGGGGATCAGACCCTCTGCTTCGCCGCTCCCGTCTCCTCGGTCATCATCGACAAGAACTGCGCCTACGGCACCATCACTGCCACCCAGATTGGCAAACCGGCGGTCGGCAATGTAGCTACCGGCGTCCCCATCGGCATCGGTGCCGACAACGTGGAGGTGATGAGCTATGGCGATATGGCGCGCCAGTTCTGCGCACTGGAAGTGGACATGGCCAAGGGCAACTTCTACGAGCTCAAGGGCTGCATCACCCCGAATAAAGAGCCGCAGGGTCTGCGTTTCGCCATCCACGATGTGGAGGCCTGGGGTTGGGACAATATCCGCTGGGCGATGAACCGGGCCGGTATCAAGCATGATGGCCTGCTGCGGGTCACCCACAAGGCCCCTGAAGGGGCTGAGACCCTCGGCACCCACTATTCGGTCTCCCTGCCGGTGATGCTGGCCAAGATGCTGAAGAAATCGGACAACCTCTATGCCGATACCTTCCTCAAAACCGTGGGCCGTCACTACTACAACAAGCCGGGCAGCTATCGCAGCGGCACCATGGCGGTGCGCGCCATCCTGACCAAGAACGGCATCGATCTGGGCAATGCCACCCTGGCTGACGGCTCCGGTCTCTCCGCTCACAATCTCATTAGCGCCCGTCAGATGATGTCGGTGCTCAACTTCATCCAGAAAAATGATGCCGAACTTGGCCTGATCAAGCTGCTGCCAAGCTCCCAGGTGGATGGCACCCTGGCGTGGCGCCGCAGCGTCACCGCTCCCATGATGAAGAACAAGGTCCACGCCAAGACCGGCACCATCACCGGCACCTCCAATCTGGTGGGCTTTATCGACACGGCAGGCGGCCAGCGCAAGGCGTTCGTGATGTTCCAGCGCGGCCTGTCCCAAGATCCGGCCACCCATGAGCGCTACCGCGCCAGCAAGGCGCCGTGGCCCTGGACTGTGTTCGAGAAGGGGGTGCTGGAGAGCATCTATCAGCAGCAGCCGATCCAGATCGCCGATGAGAGCTGAGCCAATAGGCCCACTCGAATCACGGTATCGATAATTTCGGCTTCAAGTCGCCACGAGGCAGGGCTATGCTGTTGCCTGCCTCATATCAACGGCCATACAAAAACGGCTTAAAAAACGGAGAGAAAATATGTTTGCAGTGATTTTTGGTCGCCCGGGTTGCCCCTACTGTGTCCGTGCCGTACAGATCGCCGAGCAGCTGACCGAACAGCGCGATGACTTCAAATTCCGCTACGTGGATATCCATGCCGAAGGGATCACCAAAGAAGATCTGGCCAAGAGCGCCGGCAAGCCGGTCAATACCGTGCCGCAGATCTTCCTGGACGAGCAGCACATCGGTGGCTGCACCGATTTCGAAGCCTACGCCAAAGCGAATCTGGGTCTCTACCAGTAATGCCTGCGGGTCATCCCGAACGGGTTGACCGCCAGAGCGTAAAAAAATCCGGCGCCATCAGGCGCCGGATTTTTTATGGGCAACACGCACACATCATCCCCGATCAGGGAGTCACAGACTGGGCGGCAAAGCGCGCGATGATGGGGTTGTGATCTGAGGAATCGGTCGCCGGTGAACTCACCTCAACCAGGTCCAGATTGCGGTAGTAGAGGTGATCCAGCGGGCGGCCGAAGGCGGTGCGGCGCAAATCAGGCACCGGCACGGCCTCTTGCAGACCCAGCTCGTCCACCAGCTTGTTCAGCCAGAACTGACGTTTGTCGCTCCAAGTATTGAAATCACCGGCCAAGATCACCGGCCCCTGATGGCGGCGCACCAAGGCAGTCAGGTCGTTGAGCTGCTCGCGGAAGGTCGCCATCCCCAGTTCGAAGTTGACCGCATGGATATTGATGACCATGACGCCGTCAGGATCGCCCTGCAGCGGATAGAGGCTCACCAGCCCGGATTTGGGGATGCGCAGCAAGGGCTCGGGGGAGCGCACACCACAGACGAACGCCTGCGGGGTCTTGGCCACCGTCATCACCCCAAACGAGACGCCGCCCTGGGTGAAGGCTTGCAGCTGTTGCCACTGGAAATCACCGGCCCGCAGCCACTCGAGCATATCGGGACGGGTGGCCGACTCTTGCAGCAGCACCAGATCCTGCCCCTTGGCATAACTGTCCATCCCTTCGCGCCAGTTTTTGCGCTGACCCTTGTAGAGATTCCACACCGTCACCCCGAACTCACGGGGCAGCGCCGTGGTCGCCAACGCTACCAGCGGCGGACGCTGGCAGTCGAGTCCCGGCACAATCCCTTGAGCTGTGACCAGATGGTTCTGATCCGGCACCTCAAAACAGCCTACCAACCCCAGGGTCAGCAGGGAGGTGCCAAGAATGCGATAACTATTTTTCATTGGCTAACAACCGCCCGCCTTTGCTTTTTGTTGCGACCATCACAAACGTCATCCACGCCGACTAAGCTGATAGTCCCTGTTCCACCCAACCAGAAGGACCTTGTCTCATGGCGAAAGAACTTCGGTACAACGTGACGTTTTATGATCAACAAGGAAATTGTCATCAAGTGGAGCTGTCCACCGTCTATCAGATAAGACGGGACCCTCAATGCGATCTCTGCCTGTTCGACACCCTGCAATATGTGGGCTCGGAAGAGATGCTGGAACGCATGATACGGCAAAAAACCGGGCTTGAGCAGGAAATATCCATCATCAATGCCCGGCTGATTTAATCAGGCACTCACCGGAACCGGGCGGGATTTGCCCTGTTCGTCGATGGCGACATAGGTGAAGATCCCCTCGGTCACGCAGTAGCGCTGGGCATCGTTTTCCCGCAGTACCGGCTTGACCCACACCTCCAGCTTGAGCTTCATGGAGCTGCGGCCGATCTTCATGCAGCGGCCGTAGCAGCAGACCACATCGCCCACCTTGACCGGACTGTGAAAGGTCATACCTTCGACGGATACGGTACAAATACGTCCTTTTGCCAGCTCCTTGGCCATAATGCCCCCACCTATATCCATCTGGGACATGATCCAGCCACCAAAGATGTCGCCATTGGGGTTGGTATCGGCTGGCATTGCCAGGGTTCTCAGCAACAACTCCCCATCGGGGTGACGTTTTGTATCTACCATCATTACCGCCTCTCTCTCATGGATGGCGGCATGATAGGGGGCGATCACCCCCTTGGCAAACCTCAATTGCCCGAGGCGGCGAGCTCGGCAAACCAGTGGGCCGGATCGGGCCAGCGATAGTTGAATCCCATCTGCTGGCAAATCAGCTGACCGTCGATGGGCTGAAATTCACCGGCAGGCTCGATAAAGACCGGCACGGGCAGCCCCTGCTGGCGCGCCGCAAAGGGGTAGAACTGCTCGCGGCGCGGATGCACCGGTGCGCTCAGGTTGAAGACGTCCCCATCCTTGCCCCGCTCCAGCAGCAACATACAAGCCGCCACCACATCGTCCAGATGGACCAGATTGACCGACTGGGCGCCGCCATCCAGGGTCTTGCCCGCCAGAAAACGGCCGGGATGGCGATCCGGACCATAAAGGCCGGAGGGGCGCACTATCATCACCGCCTCGAAACCGGCCGCCAGCACCGCTTGCTCCGCCGCAAGCATCCGCTCGCCACGGGCATGGCGGGGTTGCGGTTCTTCCCCCTCCTGCTGCCCTGCACCCCACACTGAGGTGGCACTGACAAACAGCACTCGCCGAGTGCCACTTGCTTTGGCAAGCTGGCAGGCCCTTGCCACTGCCTGCGGATAGTCATCGGTCTTGCTGGGCGGTACGCAAATAACCAGCGATTCGCAGGGGATGGGCCACAGTTCTTTTTTATCAGCGACGGGCATCTCGGCAGAACCCATGTTGGCAGAGATGGTCAGCGGATAGGCAGCGATCCCCTCCCCCTGCAGACGGGCCGCCTTCTCGGCGCTACTGACCGTCACCGCCACCTGCTTGCCAGCCGCCAGCAGGGCTCGCGCCAGCGGCAGCCCCAGCCAACCCGCCCCCAGAATGCCGATCGTCCCGGCGATATGTTGTTCTGTCATGGTCCCTTCTCCTGCTTGACGCTATTTGCCCCGCAGCTTACCTGCCTTGGCAGGAAAGGGAAGCCTTAACCTGCGGATAAATAAATGCTGCCAAGACAACAACATATCATTACGTTAGGGACGTTATATTTTCTCAATATTCTTTCTTGGCCAGCCCCACAGAACGCTAGCCTTTCTTCATAACTAGCTATGAACACAGCACAATTTTCAAATTACCCAGCACGAATAAAAATCCGACTATTTCATATTCACAACTTTTTATCTAGCTGAGACAGCATGTTCACACTCTGGACATGGGATGTTTTTTATTGTGTATGGCGCATCCTTTAACGCCACTTTGAATACATGGCGACACGCCTCACATAAAAACCACCTAGGATCAGATTCCTTTATATTTTTAGTTTTATTATCATAGCCAGAAGTCACTTTCTTCTTCTGAGGCACTACGACATCAATATAGCTAGCAACTTTATTTTTCAGCTTAACCTCATCAATGTTTTCATTAATAACCCTCACTCTTTCATCTAACTTCACCTTTAATTCAGACTTCTTTGCATGGGCTTCAGGATAAGATAGCCACTTTTTATTGGCTACGTTTTCAATAATCAATTGCTTTAGAGCATCTTTCGTTGTTGTATAAGTCACCTTAGATAAGTCAATTTCAATTGCATACATTTCATTCGCCCTAATCCATTTCAGTTTCTCATTATCCACAAAGTGTGTTACTGCAATTTCAATTAGATAAGGAGTTGAATTGTTATAAGCAATTATATCAGGCCTGATAACACTCAATTGTTGTTCTAACTTCACATGACTAAATTTCATTAATGATTCTTCAGTTACCACACACGTTTCTTCATGAGAATTTCCAAGTTTATCCGTTTGGGTGACTTTTACTGATAGCTTTGGGAATTTTGAAACCCCCTCTTCGCTTAAAATTTGTTTGGCCATTAAATGAATTGATGTTTCAAAAGCTGACTCACACGCCTTCGTTGTTTTAGTTGTATTGGATGGATCATGAGAAAAGTAATGTGAAACTTTTTGTCCTTTATTCGCCTGTAATTTCCCATGGCAAGAAGGACATACACAACCACAAGCAAGCCCAGATTTCACTTCTGAAACCTCGACTAAAACACCGTCTCTCAAACCAAAGGGTATCTTATTATTAGACATTGTAAAATTAAACTCCATGTTAATAATTTGTCATTTCAAACAACCATTATTGCAGGGTATTATCCTTTAATATATTTTTCTCTGTGCCACCTCACATATTTGTGATATCTAAAATATATTGCAATCTAATAGTTATAAGATAATAGAGTAAACCTTGCTATAGAGTTGTTCTGTCTAAAGACACCTCATGATCCTCGATACAAAAAAGCGGGCCAATGGCCCGCTTGGTTATATTTTACTCACCTAATCCTCACACCGGCGGATGGAACTGGCTGGCCTCGCGGGTGGCCATCTCCTCGTAGGTGGCCCACTTCTGCCACGCCACTTTTTGTGCCACCTGCATCAGCCGTTCGGCCTCCTCCGGATGGCTCTGGGCCAGCACCCGATAACGGGTCTCCTCCTGCCGATATTCAGCAAGGGGGATGGAGGGACGCAGACTGTCGAGACTGAAGGGATTCTGCCCCGCGCTGCGCAGTACCGGGTTGTAGCGCATCAGCGGCCAGTGACCGGAAGCCACGGCCCGCTTTTGCTGGGTCAGGCCAAACTCCATATCGATGCCGTGGGCGATACAGTGGCTGTAGGCGATGATAAGCGACGGGCCCGGATAGGCCTCGGCCTCACGCAAGGCCTGCAGCGCCTGCTGCGGATTGGCACCAAAGGCGATGCGGGCAACATAGACATTGCCGTAGGAGATGGCCTGCAACGCCACATCCTTCTTGGCCAGCGTCTTGCCCCCCGCCGCGAACTTGGCGACGGCACCGAGCGGGGTCGATTTCGACATCTGACCGCCAGTGTTGGAGTAGACCTCGGTATCCATCACCAGCACGTTCACATCGCGTCCGGAGGCGAGCACATGATCGAGCCCCGCCGAGCCGATGTCATAGGCCCAGCCATCGCCGCCGATGATCCAGACCGAACGGCGCACCAGCTGATCGATAAGCGACAGCAGCTCGCGAGCCTTGCCGGATTTCACCTCTTCCAACCGCTCCCGCACTTGCGCCACCCGGGTCCGCTGGGCACGGATCTCCGACTCCAGCCGCTGCGGAGCGTTGATAAGCGACTCGACCAGCTCTGCGCCCAACTCGCCCTTCATCGCCTGCAAGGCCCCTACCGCCTGACCGTGATGCTGATCGGCGGTGAGACGGAAGCCAAAGCCAAACTCGGCGTTGTCCTCGAACAGGGAGTTGGACCAAGCCGGCCCCTTCCCTTCGCCGTTCTTGGCCCACGGCGTGGTCGGCAGGTTGCCGCCGTAGATGGAGGAGCAACCGGTGGCGTTGGCCACCAGCATGCGATCGCCAAACAACTGGGTCAGCAGCTTGAGGTACGGGGTCTCGCCACAACCAGCGCAGGCGCCGGAGAACTCGAACAGGGGTTCGAGGAACTGGGCACCGCGCACGGTGGAGAAATCCACCCGCTCGCGGGCAGGCCAGGGCAGGCTCTCGAACCAGCGCAGCGCCTGCTTCTGGCCAGCCAGATGCGGCGCCTTATCCATCATGGTGATGGCTCGCTCGCCCTCGTGTTCCTCATCGGCCCCGGCCCGCACCGGACAGGCCTGCACGCACTGACCGCAGCCGGTGCAATCCTCCGGATAGAGTTGCAGGGTGTAGCGGCTGTCGGGGAAGCCCTTGGCGGTGACGGGCACCGACTGCGCTGCCTCGGGGGCGGTCGCCAGCCAGTCCTGATGGTAGAACTTGGCCCGCAGCGCCGCGTGGGGGCAGACAAAGACGCAGTTGCCGCACTGGATGCAGATATCCGAATGCCAGATCGGGATCTCGCGGGCTATATCGCGCTTCTCGAAGCGGCTGGTGGCGGTGGGGTAAGTGCCATCCACCGGCAGCATGGAGACGGGGATCAGATCGCCGCGCCCCGCCAGCATCTCGCCAGTGACCCGCTGGACAAACTCGCTGCCGCCGGGAGCCAATGGCAGCGGATAGTCGCTGATCTGCTCCTCACCGGCCGGGATGACCACCTGATGGAGGTGGGCCAGGGTGTCATCCACCGCCGCGAAGTTGCGCTCGACCACTTCGGGCCCCTTGCGGGCATAGCTCTTCTCGATGCTCTCCTTGATCAGTGCAATCGCCTCATCCCGCGGCAAGATGCCAGCCAACGCGAAGAAGCAGGTCTGCATGATGGTGTTGATGCGATTGCCCATACCGTTACGCTCGGCCACCCGATCGCCGTCGATGCAGTAGAGGCGGATATCGAGGGTGCGAATACGGGCACGCAGCCGCTCGGGCAGCTCGGCCCAGACCTGCTCAGGCTCATAGGGAGCATTGAGCAGCAGGGTCGCCCCTTCGGCGGCATGCTCCAGCAGATCGACCGACTCGACAAAACCCCACTGGTGGCAGCCGATAAAGCTCGCCTGCTCGATAAGCCAGGGGGCATCGATGGGCTCGGGGCCAAAGCGCAGGTGGGAGACGGTGCGCGAGCCCGACTTCTTGGAGTCGTAGACGAAGTAGCCCTGGGCGTGGAAGCCCTCCAGCTCGCCGATGATCTTGATGCTGTTCTTGTTGGCGCCCACCGTGCCGTCGGCACCAAGGCCGAAGAAGAGCGCCCGCACCCGGCTGGCGGGCTCCAGATCGCCGATGGGGTGCCATGCCAGGCTGAGGCCCGACACATCATCGACGATCCCCACGGTAAAGCGCGGGCGCGGCGCATCGGATGCCAGCTCCTCGAATACCGCCGCGCACATGGCGGGGGTGAACTCTTTGGAAGAGAGACCATAGCGGCCGCCACTGAGCCAGGGCAGCCGCTTGATAAGGCCGCGCTGCAAGCCGTCGATCAGCGCGCTCTGCACATCCAGCAGCAGCGGCTCGCCACCTGCCCCCGGCTCCTTGGTGCGATCCAGCACCGCCATGCGCCGCACGCTCTGCGGCAGCGCATCGAGCAGCGCCTGTGCCGAGAAGGGGCGATAGAGGCGCACAACCAAGACCCCGGTCTTGCGATCCTGTTGGTTGAGCCAATCCACAGTGGTGCGGGCGGTAGCCGCCCCCGAGCCCATCAGCACGATGACGTCGGTGGCATCAGGCGCGCCGTGATACTCCACCAGCCGATAGTGGCGGCCGGTCAGCTCGCCGAGATTGTCCATGCACTGCTGCACCCGCGCCGGTACCGCTTCGTAGAAGGGGTTGACGCTCTCGCGGGACTGGAAATAGGTGTCCGGGTTCTGGGCGGTGCCGCGCATCACCGGATGATCCGGGTTGAGGGCCCGGGCACGGTGGGCGCGCACCCAGTCGTTGTCGATAAGGGCGCGAATTTCATCCCGATGCAGGGCGGTGATCTTGTTCACCTCGTGGGAGGTACGAAAGCCGTCGAAGAAGTGGATAAAGGGCACCCGGCACTGCAGGGTGACGCTGTGGGCGACCAAGGCCAAGTCCTGCGCCTCCTGCACCGAGCCGGAGGCAAGCATGGCAAAACCGGTGCTGCGCGCCGCCATCACGTCCTGATGGTCGCCAAAAATCGACAGCCCCTGCGCCGCCAGCGAGCGGGCCGCCACATGAAACACCGCCGAGGTCAGTTCACCGGCGATCTTGTACATGTTGGGCAGCATCAGCATCAGCCCCTGACTGGCGGTGAAGGTGGTGGCGAGCGCCCCCGCCTGCAGGGCGCCGTGTACCGTGCCGGCCGCCCCCCCTTCGCTTTGCATCTCCACCACTGTGGGAATGTTGCCCCACAGGTTGGTCTGCCCCTCCGCCGCCCAGGCATCGGCCAGTTCGGCCATGGTCGAGCTCGGGGTAATGGGGTAGATGGCACACACTTCGCTCAGCTGGTAGGCCACCCGGGCCGCGGCTTCGTTGCCGTCGACCATGATCAGTTCATGTTTCATTGGGACTCCTCCGGTTGGCGCAGCTCGATGGCGTGACAAGGGCACTGGTCGTGACAGGCACCGCAGCCGGTGCAGCGCTCGGCATCCACCTGATACCCCTTGCCCGGCCCCAGCTTGGCGATGGCCTGCTCGGGGCAGCTGCCATAGCAGCCGTCACACTCGAAGCAGTTGCCGCAGGAGTAGCAGCGCGCCGCCTCGTAGCGGGCGGCCACCTCATCCAGCCCGCCGATGATCTCGCCAAAGTCATCTCGCGCCCACGCCGGTTTGACCGGCTGACTGCTGGCCGGGGCGTGGGTCTGGAACCAGAGCTGCAACTGCTCGGGCCCCACCAGCGGGTAGGAGAGCGGTTTGTGGTAGTGGCGACCGCGCAACCAGGCATCCATATGACGTGCCGCCTTCTTGCCGTGGCCGGTGGCAATGGTAACGGTGCGCTCGGAGGGCACCATGTCGCCGCCCGCAAATAGCCCCGGCACATCCGTCATCAGGTTACCCGCCACCTGCACCACTCCCTCCTTGTTGACCCGCACGCCGGGGATGCTCTCCAGCACCGAGAGGTCGACCTCCTGACCGAGCGCCAGAATAAGGGAGTCTGCTTCGAGGGTTTCAAACTTGCCGGTGGGCACCGGCTTGCCCTCGGCATCCAGCGCCATCACCTCCACTTCGATATTGGTGCTATCGAGCTGGCGGATGCTGCGCAGCCAGTTGATCTTGATCCCCTCCTCCTCGGCCTCGTCGGCTTCAAAGGCGTGGGCAGGCATATGATCCCGGTCGCGGCGGTAGATGATCATCGCCTCTTCCACCCCGAGGCGACGAGCAGTGCGGGCTGCGTCCATGGCGGTGTTGCCACCCCCATAAATCGCTACCCGCCGTCCCAGTTTAGGGGGCGGCAAGCCCTGTTCTTCGGCCAGACTGGCCTGTTCGAGGAAACTCACCGCATCGAGGATCTTGCCCGCTTCACGGGCCGGAATATCGACCCGCTTGGCCAGATGGGCGCCGATGGCCATAAAGACGGCATCAAAGCCCCCCTCGTCGCGCTCGCGCAGCACATCCTCCACCTTGTGGTTGAGGGTCAGGGTCACCCCGGCCGCCACGATGCGGGCTACCTCCCGCTCCAGCACATCGCGGGGCAAACGGTAGGCGGGAATACCGAAACGCAGCATGCCGCCAGCAAGCGGCCCCGCTTCGCGGATCTCCACCTGATGGCCGAGCCGGTTGAGGTGCCAGGCGCAGGAGAGACCGGAGGGGCCAGCGCCAATGACCAGCACCTTCTTGCCGCTAGCAGGGGCAGGTGGCGCAGGCTGCCAACCACGGGCCAACGCTTCGTCGCCGAGGAAACGCTCGATGGCATGGATGGAGACGGATTCATCCACCTGCCCGCGGTTGCAGGCACTCTCGCAGGGGTGATAGCAGACCCGGCCATGAATGGCGGGCAAGGGGTTCTCTTCGATCAGGGTCTGCCAGGCTGCCTCAAAACGGCCGGCCTGCGCCAAAGAGAGCCAGGCCTGGATATTTTCTCCGGCCGGGCAGGCGTGATTGCAGGGTGGCAGGGCTGGCCGCCAAACGGGTAGCCGAGTACGCACCGGGCCTGTTCCCGTTTTCAGGGAGAGATCCGGCAATGGGGTCATGTCCAGTTGTTTGCTCATACATTGCTTTCTTCTTTTTGTGTGACAGGCCCCACCCGATGGCGCTTGATACCGTGTAGCCGAAGCGGACGGTGGCCGGATGGGGAAGAAGCGAAAGCGTTAGAAACTGGGAACTGAGTCGATAATGGCCGCTTTTTTGTACTGATTAGCGAATCAGGATCAAAAAATGTTGCACTTTATGGTTCATAGAGACCAGAACGTGACTCAAGTAACATCTTCTCCAGCTGACCGCTGGCTTTCAGTTTGGCGAGCCCCCGATTGAAGGTTTTGATCAGTTCGTCAGCGTTGGCGCGCTTGCGACTGATCAACAGGTGACCTTCAACTTTCATCACGGGTTTTGAATGAGTTGCAAAAAGATCGACCGTGCTGGCCGGGTAGAACTGACGCAGGGAGTAGTAGCCGACATCGATGTTCTCCAGGGTCAGGTCGGCGCGGCCGGAGAGCAGCAGATCAAAGCTCTGGCGCAGCCGGGTGACGAACTGCACCTGCAGCGGCACTTGCGTGATGGCTGCAAAAAAATCTGAATTGTAGGTATAGCCACTGACCGCAGCCAGCTTGCGATCCGCCAGATCCTGATAGCCACGCCATTCCAGCGGATCGGACTTGAGATAGAACCAGACGTAGGTCTCGCTCAGGATGGGATCGCTGTAGAGATGGGTTTTGCGCCGCTCGCTCGACTCATACCAGTGGACTGTGCCATCCACCACCCCCTCCTCCGACAAGCGAAAGGCCCGCTTCCAGGGAAGAAACTGGAACTTGACGCTCACCCCTTCACTCTTGAATGCCTCGCTCACCACATGAGGGATCAGCCCCTGATATTTCAGCGTCTCGGAGCAGTAAGGGGGATACTCTCCCGTGGTCAGGGTCAGCTCCTGCGCCCAGAGCCCGTGGCAAAAAAGGCTCCCCGCCAGCAACCAGCTTATTTTCATCCCGATGCCCTCTTGTTCTGTTTTCCCAACTATAGACCGCCCCCTTGAAAGGATTGCCGGATCGTCGGGGAACCGTTATGTTCCCCTTTTTCCAGGCGATCGCGCCGCGTCACAAGGATATGAAGATGCCCAGGCTAGACAGCATTCACCTCTACCCCATCAAATCGACTGCAGGTATGCCGCTGGCTCGCGCTCGGGTGACCGAAGAGGGACTGGCAGGGGATCGCCGCTACATGGTGGTCAAACCGGACGGCACCTTTATCACCGCCCGAACCCATCCCCAACTGCAACAGGTCGTGGCTACCCCCATCGAAGGTGGCTTGCAACTGCGCTATCCGGGCTTTGAACCGCTCACCCTGCAAGAGGCCGACTTCAGCCGAGCCCCGCAAGCTACCGGAGTCTGGAGCGACCGCTTCACCGCCCTGCACACCGACCCCAAAGCCGATGGCTGGCTAAGCCGGGTGGCAGGGGAGACGGTTCAACTGCTCTGGCTGGGTGAAACCTCGGACCGTTTTCGCGAAAAGACCGGCACCCGGGTCAGCTTTGCGGACGGTTATCCGCTGCTGCTGATAAGCCAGGCCTCCCTTGAGGATCTCAATCTGCGCTCCGATGCGCTGCACCAGATGAGCCAGTTCCGCACCAATCTGGTGGCAAGCAATACCCAGCCCTTCGAGGAGGACAGCTGGGTGCGCATCCGCATCGGCGAAGTGGAATTTAAAGTGGTCAAGCCCTGCAGCCGCTGCATCATGACCACGGTGGAAGCGGGCACCGATCGTTTCAACGCTCTGAAAGAGCCGCTGGCCACCCTTACCCGCTACCGCCGTGGCGAGGATGGCGAGGTCTACTTCGGCCAGAATCTGGTGGCGCTGAACGAGGGGTGGATTGAGGCATGCAGCGAGATAGAAGTGCTGGAGCGCACCCGTCCGGTGGTCTATCCCGCCGCCGCGCCGAAGAAGCGGGAGCTGGTCTGCGTGGCCCGCGAACCGCTGGCGCGGGATCTGGAAACCTTCTGGTTCGAAGCAGCCGATGGCGAGCCCCTGCCCGACTACCTGCCGGGCCAGCATCTGCCCATCAGTCTCGATATCAAAAATGAACGGATCCAGCGGCGCTATACCCTGAGCTCCACGCCGGATCACCCGGAGCGTTACAGCATCAGCGTCAAGAAGGTGGAGGGTGGCCGCATCTCCCACTGGCTGCACCAGCAGTTGCAGGTGGGCGACCGGCTGCTGGCCGCCAACCCCGCTGGCGAGTTTCACTTAGGGTCCGAGCGCAACCTCCTGTTGCTCTCCGCAGGCTCCGGCGTCACCCCCATGCTGGCGATAGCCCGCACCCTGGTGCTACGCGGGGAGCTGGAAGAGGTTCACTTTATGCACCAGTGCCGCAGCGAAGCGGACATTCCCGCCGCCAGCGAACTGCACGCCATGGCGCAGCAGGGGATGACCCTCACCCTGATCCTGAGCCAGCCGGACAATCACTGGCAGGGGCTGCAAGGGCGGCTCAATGATGAGCATCTGCAACTGGTCAAAGGGCTGGCCGAAAAAGAGGTCTTTATCTGCGGCCCCCACGGCTTTATGGCCGATGCTGCCGCCAAAGTTGCGGCCCTCGGCGTTCCGGCCGCGCGGATCAGACAGGAGAGTTTTGGCGGCGCCATTCTCTCGGTGGCCCGCCCCCATCAGGCGGTGCAACTGCGTATCGGCGCCCAAGCCTTTACCGGCAACAATCAGGGCACTGTGCTGGATCAGGCCAACAAGCAAGGTGTAGAGCTGCCATGGAGCTGCCGCGCCGGCATCTGCGGCAGTTGCAAACGGACGCTGATCTCGGGCGAGGTGGATCACCCCGACGCCCCCGCCATCACCGCCGCCGAGCGGGCAGAGGGCAAGATCCTTGCCTGCTGCGCCGTGCCGCTCTCCGAGCTTGAAATCCTATGATCGGGTGATCGGGCCGCATTAACTCACGCCAATCCAGATGACCGGGGAATTGACCCCGGTCATCTTTTTCTGCACTTGTTCACCTGACCCGCCCTTAATTTGTCCCCACCGCCTTCATCTGTGAGTTTCCCTTCCTATACTCTCAGAGCAAAAAGCCTTGCCAGCCATTGACTTGGCGATGCTCCATACGACACTCAGCCATAGGGAAAGGATGCCCATACCATGGAACAGAACAAGCCCGCCTTTCAGCTCAACCTGCTGCTATCCGTCATCACCCTGATCCTGCTGTCACTGGTGTTTTTCGCCTACAGCTGGGCGGGTAAACAACTGGAAGAGAGTTATCGACAACAATATGTCTCCTACCTGCTGGCCGATGAGCTGCGCCAATCCTCCGATGATCTGACCCGACTCGGGCGCACCTACGTCATCACCAAGGATCCAGCCTACGAGCAGCAGTACATGCGGATCCTGGCCATTCGCAACGGCGAACAGCCGAGGCCGGATGGCTACAACCGTATCTACTGGGACTTTGTCGCCGCCAACGGCCAGAATCCCCGCCCCGACAGCAATGTTCGCCGTGGCCTGATCGACCTGATGAAGGATGCCGGTTTCACCGACGGCGAACTCGCCAAACTGAACGAGGCCAAAAACAACTCGGATGCGCTGGTCAACACCGAGGTCGCTGCCTTCAAGCTGGTGCAGCAGACCGATGGCGATCTGGTTGCCAACCAGCAAAAAGCCATCGCCATGATGCATGACAAGGCCTATCACCAGAACAAGGGGCGCATCATGTCCCCCATCGATGACTTCTACGTGATGATGGAGCAGCGCAACCATGAGGCGGTCGAGAGCGCCATCGCCAATACCGACATGCTGCGCTATCTCTTTATCGCCCTCGGTCTGGTGTTGATGTTCTTCCTCTGGCGCACCTACCGCTCCCTGCTCGATCTGGTGGGCACCTCGGTCGAACAGCTCAAGACCGATCTCCATATGATGGCGGAAGGGGACTTCTCGCGCCCCATCAAGGTGCCGCCAGGATCGAAAGAGAGCCTGATCGGTCTGCTCGGCGGTATGCAGACCACCCTCAAGGGGATCATCGCCAAGGTCTCCCACTCCACCGAGGAGCTGTCCCACTCTGCTGACAGCATCGCCCAGATCGCCGAGCAGACTGCCCAGTTTGCCACCGATCAGCAAACCAGTACCCAGACCATGGCCGCCGCCATCGAGGAGCTGGTGGTGAGCATCAGTCACCTATCCGACAACGCCACCCATGCCGACGAGCTGAGCAAGGTCTCAGCCAATACCCTGGAGGAGGGATCAGGGGTCATTAAAGAGACGCTTGGCAGCATCGAGAATATCTCCACCACAGTGGGGGATGCGGCTAGCACCATCTCCGAGCTCAACGGCCATACCCAGCAGATTTCGGAGATCATCGGGGTGATCCGCGGTATCGCCGATCAGACCAACCTGCTGGCTCTCAACGCGGCCATCGAGGCAGCACGGGCCGGTGAACAGGGTCGCGGCTTTGCGGTGGTGGCCGACGAGGTGCGCAATCTGGCCAGTCGCTCGGCAGCCTCAACCCAGCAGATCACCGGGATGATCAGCAAGATCCAGAGCGGGGCGGATGCCTCCATCCGCAGCATGGAGAACACGGTCAACAACGTCTCTCGCGGTGTCACGTTGGCTAACCAGACCGGCGAGGCGATCGCCAGCATCCAGAGCCACGCCTCCAACCTCACCGGCCTGATGGGGGAGATCAGCCACACCCTGCGCGAGCAGTCCACCGCCGCCAACGAGGTGGTCTCGACCGTCGGCAACATCACCTCCCTCTCGGAGCAGTCGGGGGATGCCGCCCGCCACGTATCCCAAGAGGCGGCCAAGCTCAAGCAACTGTCACGGGTGCTGCGCCAGGAGATGGGGCACTTCAAGCTTTAAAGAACGCTGAAAAGCAAAACGGCTGCCCGAAGGCAGCCGTTTTTTATGCGGGGTTATCCCCTGTCATCCAGCATCTATCAACCACGCAGGGCGGCGATGCGTTGCTCGATGGGCGGGTGGCTCATGAACAGCTCGCTCATGGAGCGCTTGCCGTTGATGCCAAAGGCCATCATGGAGCCTTCCAGCTGAGGCTCGGCACCGCGGGAGAGGCGCTCAAGGGCGGCAATCATCTTGTCACGACCGGCCAGCTTGGCGGCACCGGCATCAGCACGGAACTCACGCTGACGGCTGAACCACATGACGATGATGGAGGCCAGAATACCGAACAGCATCTCCAGCACGAACACGGTGATCATGTAGGCAAAACCGCCGGTGCTGCTGCTCTCTTCCTCGTTGTTGGAGCTGAAGAAGTTGCTGATAACGCCAGCCACGATGCGGGCGAAGAACATCACGAAGGTGTTCACCACCCCCTGGATCAGGGTCAGGGTCACCATGTCGCCGTTGGCCACGTGGCTCACCTCGTGGGCCAGCACCGCTTCTGCCTCGTCGCGGCTCATGCTGTAGAGCAGACCCGAGGAGACGGCCACCAGCGAGTCATCGCGGCGGGCACCGGTAGCGAAGGCGTTCATCTCGGGAGAGTCGTAGATCCCCACTTCCGGCATCTTGATACCCGCTTCGCGGGCCTGACGGGCCACAGTGCTCACCAGCCAGTGCTCGGTCTCGTTACGGGGTTGCTCGATGACCTGGACGCCATAGCTGCGCTTGGCCATCCACTTGGACATCAGCAAGGAGATAAAGGAACCCCCAAAACCGAACACGGCACAGAACATCAACAGCCCGGAAATGCTGGACTTGTTGATCCCCAGAACCGAGAACAGGATATTGAGTACCACCCCCAGCACCAGCATGACGGCCAGGTTGGTCACCAGGAATAGCATAATTCGCTTCATATAGACTCCTTGTGAGAATTAAAGACACGGAGATAGATCACTCGACCTCCCTATCTCCATGTTATGGATGAATTTTAGGGAGACTCGATGAATGTTCGCTGAATGTGACGTCACAAGAGCGGAGAGATATCAAGCCGCCCCTGCAAATCAGCCTCAAATGGATTATTTATAAAGGGAATTTCCCCCAGAAACGGGGCCGGTAACATCCCCCTCAGGGTGTCCAGATTTTCCTGATAGTGGCTCATGGCACTGTGAAGGCGATTAATAACCCATCCCGCCACTGGCAACCGATCGTTGCGAATGGCAGCAAAGGTGAGCAGTGCATGGTTGAGACAGCCCAGTTTGGCCCCCACCACCAAAATCACCGGCATGTTCTCCTGCTTCACCCAATCCGACAGCAGATGCTTGCGCTCCAGCGGCAGATACCAGCCCCCCGCCCCTTCCACTACTGCAAGCTCGGCCCCTGCCTGTTCAATCTTGCGCAGCCCCTCGCTCAGCCCCTGCATGGTAATGGGCTGGCGCGCCTCGCTGGCAGCGATATGTGGCGCAATCGGCGGCTCATAGGCAAAGGGATTGACCACCTCATAAGGCAGCTGAACACTCGCCGCCTCCTGCAACAGAACAGCGTCGAGGTTGCGCAATCCATCGGGTGTTCGGGCACACCCTGCCGAGATAGGCTTGTAGCCGGCACAGCGGATCCCCTGTGCGCTGAATTCGCGCAGCAGAGTGCGTGCCACCAGCGTCTTGCCCGCATCGGTATCTGTGCCGGTGATAAAGAATGATTTCATATGGTTCTCTCCTTGGCAGGGAGTGGCTCACTGCCCTGCACACACTGCAATTCCCAGCGCTCAGCGAGGCTTGCTGAGGCGACCGAGACACACCCGATAACTGGCGACCAACCTGCCATCGGGCTGGCGAAATGCTTCATATGCCTGAGCCAGCTGCTGCAATCTGGCGCGACCGCTCAGACCGGCCGGGGCGGCGCCCCCTTGATTGTCGTTGATCTGATTGGCCCCAATCCCCTTGAGATCGCGCAACAACTGCGGCAATTCAAGATAGGCGAGATCCCAGGTGATACAACGCAGCTCGGGAGCAGATACCCCGGCGCTAGCCAGCGCCTGCTCCAATTGTGGCAGGCTGAGGAAGCGATTGACATGGGCGCGACCATCAAGCTGCTGCCAGGCGGCTCGCAACTGCCAGAGCGACTCATCGAGCAGGGTCGAGAAAAAGATCTGGCCGCACGGTTTGACCACCCGAAGCAACTCGCCAAAAGCCTGGGCCGGACGCTCGCACCACTGCAACGCCAGACTGGAGAAAACCCAGTCGAACGAGTTATCGGCGAAAGGAAGCTGCTCCGCATCGCCGCAGAGCAGGCGAGCACCGCTGCCACGCAAGGCGGCCTGCGCCAGCATGCCGGGGGCGAGATCAAGCCCCACCAGCTGGTGACAACGGTTCGCCAGTTGGGGCAAGAAAAAGCCGGTGCCGCAGCCCAGATCCAGCCCGCTCACCGTCAGATCAGTGCCAACCAGCCTGTCTGGCATCCATTCCAGCAGCGCCTGACCCACCTCCTGCTGAAAGCGGGCATGGGCATCGTAATGACGAGCGGCGGCGCCGAAACGGCGAGCAAGCTGCGCCTTGTCGACCGTTTGAAAACGCTCAGCCATAGTGAGCCTCCCCAAGCGTTGTAACTTCAGGGCTGACCCCCAAGGCATCGAGCAGGCGATCCACATCCTGCTCGCGGTGAGCCGCACTCAGGGTGATGCGCAGCCGGGCCGTACCGACCGGCACAGTGGGCGGGCGGATGGCGCTCACCCAGACGCCGCGCTCCCGCAGCCGTTCAGCCAGTTGCAGAGCGGTGCTGCTCTCCCCCACCAGCAGCGGCTGGATCGGGGTATCGCTCGCGCCAAGCTGCCAACCCAACGCCTCTGCCCCTTGCCGGAAGCGAGCGATCAGCTGGCCAAGATGGGCGCGGGACTCATCAGCCGCGCGCACCAGTTCGATGCTCTTGCTGACCGCGCAAGCCTGCGCGGCGGGCATATGGGTGCTGTAGACATAGTGGCGGGCAAAGTTGACCAGATACTCCACCAGCTCGCGACTGCCGCCGACAAAGGCACCGGCGACGCCAAGCGACTTGCCAAAAGTGCCCATCTGGATGTGTACGCTGGCAGAAGGAACCCCCTGCGCCGCCAGGGTGCCGCGCCCCTCGGATCCCAGCACACCAAGACCATGGGCATCGTCGATCATCAACCAGTTGCCGCTTTGGGCGGCGAGGGTTGCGAGCTCGCGCCAAGGGCCCTGATCCCCGTCCATGCTGAACACCCCTTCCGAGACAATCAGTCCGCGATTTGGCTCAAGCTGCCGTTCAAGGGCCGCCATGTCGTTGTGGGCAAAGCGCTTCATCTTGCAGGGGAGCTGGCTGCCCATCTCCTGCAGGGAGGCGTGGTTGAGTTTGTCCTGCCACAGCAGATGATCCTTGCCGAGCAGGGCTTTGAGCACCGCCTGATTGGCGGAAAAACCGCAGTTGAAGAGCAGCACCGCCTCCACCCCGAGCCACTCGGCCAGGGTCTTCTCAAGCTCTTGGTGGGCATGACTGTAACCGGTCACCAGCGGCGAGGCGCTGGAGCCCGTACCATAACGCTCAATCCCCGCGTTGAAGGCGGTCTTGATGGCGGGATGATCTGCCAGCCCCAGATAGTCGTTGGCGGAAAAATTGAGGTATTCGCGCCCTGCAACCCTGAGCCGCCCGCCACTCGCCCCGTCGGTCGCGATGCGGTTGCGCAGCAGACCCGCCTGCTCGCGCTCGGCCAGCGCCGCGCCCAACCCAAAGGGGCCCGTTACTGTAGGGCCGTTCATCACCGAGCGGCCCCTGCACGGGGGCGGGTGGCGTCATAAAACATTTCGGCAGGTTCGCTCTGGCGGCTCACCTCGGCCAGCAGCTCCTCTTCTTGAACCTGATCCGGCTTCTGGGCCCGCTGAGCGGGGCGAATGCCGAGTCGCTTGAACAGCTGCATATCGCTGTTCTCGTCCGGGTTGGGAGTGGTCAGCAACTTGCAGCCATAGAAAATGGAGTTGGCCCCGGCCATAAAGCACATGGCCTGCATCTGCTCATTCATCTTCTCCCGCCCGGCGGAGAGACGCACATGGGAGGCGGGCATCATGATCCGCGCCACGGCGATGGTGCGGATAAATTCGAATGGATCGAGGTTCTCCTCGTTCTCCAGCGGCGTTCCCTTCACCTTGACCAACATGTTGATGGGCACGCTTTCGGGGTGGCGCGGCAGGTTGGCCAGCGCCATCAAGAGGCCCGCCCGATCTTTGGCCTGCTCGCCCATGCCGACGATGCCGCCAGAGCAGACCTTCATGCCGGCACTGCGCACATGCTCCAGGGTATCGAGCCGATCCTGATAGGTGCGGGTGGAGATGATCTCGCCGTAAAACTCCGGCGAGGTGTCGAGGTTGTGGTTGTAGTAATCGAGCCCCGCGGCCCCCAGACGCGCCGCCTGATCGGCGGTCAGCATCCCCAGCGTCATACAGGTCTCCATGCCGAGCCCGCGCACCTCCTCGATCATCCGGATGATGTAGGGCATGTCTTTTTCTTTGGGGTTGCGCCAGGCGGCCCCCATGCAAAAGCGTGACGAGCCGTTGGCCTTGGCTTCGCGGGCCCGCTCCAGCACCTTCTCCACCTCCATCAGCCGCTCGGCTTCGAGCCCGGTGTGGTAACGGGCGCTCTGGGGGCAGTATTTGCAATCTTCCGGGCAGGCGCCGGTCTTGATGGAGAGCAAAGTACTCACCTGCACTTCATTCGGGTCAAAGTGGGCGCGGTGGACGGTCTGGGCCTGAAACAGCAGATCGTTGAATGGCAGGGCAAACAGGGCCTGAACCTCGGCGAGGGTCCAGTCATGACGAAGGGCGTGACCGCCCGCGGTGAGAGCATTCATACATGGCTTCCGGTTGTTATTAGTGGGATCCTCCGCCCGCCATCTTGGGATGGACGGCCACAGAACCCGCCGCCGGGCCCGCGCGCTCAGGGTGATGCGCAGTGCCAAGTGGCTGAAATTGTTGGCTAGTGTAGAGAGCACGCGTAGACTGTCAACACCGACCAGATCAAACCAATTGACAACAGAACAATAAATGACCAATCAAGAATTCGACCTGCACCACATCTGGCACCCCTATACCTCCCTCACTCACCCCCTGCGCTGCTATGAAGTGGCCAGCGCCAAAGGGGTGACCATCACCCTCAGCGATGGCCGCAAACTGGTGGATGGCATGAGCTCCTGGTGGGCTTGCGTGCACGGGTATCAGGTGCCGGAGCTGGATGCTGCCGCCACCTCCCAGCTCGGCAAGATGTCCCACGTGATGTTTGGCGGCCTCACCCACGCCCCGGCGGTCGAGCTCTGCCGCAAGCTGGTGGAGATCACTCCAAAGGGGCTTGATCGGGTCTTTCTGGCCGATTCCGGCTCGGTGGCAGTGGAAGTGGCGCTCAAGATGGCCCAGCAGTACTGGCACGCCAAGGGAACGCCCAGAGCCAAATTTGTCGCCCTGCGCAGCGGCTATCACGGCGACACCTTTGGCGCCATGAGCGTCTGCGATCCGGACGGCGGCATGCATGAGCTCTACAAGGGATTCCTGCCGGAGCACTATTTTGTCGAAGCACCCAGCTGCCGCTTCCACGCCGAGTGGGATGAACAGTGCGTGGTGGAGCTGGCGACACTCATGGCCGATCATCACGAAGAGATCGCCGCCATCGTACTTGAGCCCATAGTGCAAGGGGCTGGCGGCATGCGCTTCTATCACCCCCGCTACCTGCAGTGGGTGCGCGCCCTGTGCGACGAGTTCGGTGTGCTGCTGATTGCCGACGAGATCGCCACCGGCTTTGGCCGTACCGGTCAGCTGTTTGCATGCGACTGGGCGGGGATCAGCCCCGACATCATGTGTCTGGGCAAGGCGCTTACCGGCGGCTACCTCACCCTCTCGGCGACCCTGACCACCGAGCATGTCGCCCGCACCATCTGTGACGGCAAAGCCGGCGTCTTTATGCACGGCCCCACTTTTATGGGCAATCCCCTCGCCTGCGCGGTGGCCAACGCCTCCATCGATCTGCTGCTGGCCTCACCGTGGCAGGAGCGGGTGCGCACCATCGAGCATCAGCTGCGAACAGAACTGGTAGAGCTGACCCTGCACCCGGCGGTCGCGGATGTGCGGGTGCTCGGCGCCATCGGGGTGGTGGAGATGAAAGAGCGGGTGGATGTAGCGCACATCCAGCGCAAGTTTGTCGAACTGGGCGCCTGGATCCGCCCCTTTGGCAAGCTGGTCTATCTGATGCCCCCCTTCGTCATTACCCCTGAAGAGTTGCGGGTATTGACCGGCGCCATCCGTCAGGCCATCACCGAAGGCGAGTTTTAATGCATGCAACGGGCGGCCATCGCTGCCGCCCGTTTGACTACCCACATTTGATATATAAAGAGGGCAACTTTATCCACTTCAGTGCAGTTTCACTTGCCGTAATGTGAGCAAAACACCAGACCTGAGGCTCCAAGAGGGGTAAACTGCTGCGGTTTTACCATCAAGAAAGACTGCTCATGCGCCTCTCCATTGCTGCCAAAATCAACTTTTTCCTGCTCTTCATCTTCTCCATGGTACTGGTCTTCTCCGCAGCCTATCAGGCGGTGCGCGAGCGCGATCTCATCCTGACGCTCATCAAGGAGCAGAGCCGCGAGCAGACCGAAGCCTACTTTGATGGCCTCAACATGCTGATGCTGACCGGCAAGATGGATGCCCGCGATACCCTGCGCGGCAAGTTTCTCGACCACGCCCATGTGGAGGATGCCCGCATCGTCCGTGGCGACGCGGTGAGCAAACAGTTCGGGCCAGGACGGGAGACAGAACAGGTAAAAGATGAGTTTGATGAGCTGGCTCTGGCGGGCAAAGGGAGTCTGGAGGTGGTGCACAACGGCATGCACAGCCGTCTGGTGGTCACCCGACCACTACTGGCCAAGAAGGATTTTCGCGGCACCGACTGCACCAGCTGTCATCTGGTGCCGGAGAACACTGTGTTAGGGGCCGTGCGCTTTGACTACTCCCTCGATTCGCTGTTTACCCGGGTCGAGCAGAATATTCTCACCTCGGCGCTCATTCTCACCGGCATCTTCGGGATGGGACTGCTGCTGACCCTCTGGGTCATCCGCACCTGGATCGTGCGCCCCCTCAACCAGTTGACCCGTTCCATGGAAGAGGCCACCGACCTGCACGACTTCGGCCACCGGCTGGAAGGGGATGACGGCGACGAGATTGGCCGGGTGGCGGTGGCCTACAACCAGATGCTCGACAGCGTGGAGCGACAGCTCGGCAAGCGCACCAAGGCCAGCAGGCAGGAACCGGATCAGCCCCGCTGAGGCGAGCACTTAACCGACGTAGTAGAAGAGCAAGCTGGCGATCAGCACCAATAGCAGGATGGCCAGATTGACATGCCGGGAGTCATCCTGACGGCGGCTGCGCTTGCGCTCCAGCAGCAACACCGCCAGCGTCAGGGCGCAGCAGCTCCAGAGCCCGTAGACCAGCCAGGGGGTAAGGGACGGGTCCCAATAATCGCGCACCTCGATCCCGCCATAGACCAGAAAACCGTAGGCAATTTCGGGCCGGGCATAGTGGTAAAGGGAGAGCAGCACGATAAAGCCGCCCCAGCAGAGCATCACCAGCCCCTGTAACACCCGTGTCAGCCAATCTGGCCCATGCCGCCGATCTTTCACCCACCTCTCCTGCGCCCGTGACACTCTTGTTGAGTGAACCATGCCGAAAACCCCACCAGAGTCCGACATTTTTGCTTGTTTATCAAACCCGCGCGGGTAAGATTGACGGCTTAGTCTGCCATGGTGGGCCACCTGTGCCCGGGCCAGACTCCCTAGTGTTGCAAATAGCGCTGCAAGAACAAGCTGGAGACAATATTTCGATGACGCACGCATCCGTAGTAGATGTGCTGGCCGGTAAGTATCCGGTCGGCACCACCCAAACTGTCAAAGGGTGGATCCGGACTCGCCGTGATTCCAAGGCGGGGATCTCATTTTTGGCCATTTCCGATGGCTCCTGTTTCCATCCGGTACAGGCAGTTGTCCCCAATACCCTGGCCAATTACGAGAATGAAGTGCTGCGTCTGACCACTGCCTGCTCCGTGGAAGTGACCGGCGTGGTTGCCGCCTCTCAGGGCAGCGGCCAGGCTTTCGAACTGCAGGCGACCGAGGTGAAGGTAGTCGGCTGGGTCGAAGATCCGGACACCTACCCGATGGCTGCCAAGCGCCACAGCATCGAATACCTGCGTGAACAGGCTCACCTGCGCCCGCGTACCAACATCGTTGGCGCCGTGACCCGCGTTCGTCACTGCCTGGCGCAAGCCATCCACCGCTTCTTCCACGAAGAGGGTTTCCTCTGGGTTGCGACCCCGCTCATCACCGCCTCTGACACCGAAGGTGCCGGCGAGATGTTCCGCGTCTCCACTCTGGACATGGAAAACCTGCCGCGCACCGACGCCGGCAAGGTGGACTACAACGAAGATTTCTTCGGCAAAGAGGCTTTCCTGACCGTATCCGGCCAGCTGAACGCCGAAACCTATGCCTGCGCACTCTCCAAGGTTTATACCTTCGGCCCGACCTTCCGCGCTGAAAACTCCAACACCAGCCGCCACTTGGCCGAGTTCTGGATGGTTGAGCCGGAAGTGGCTTTCAACGATCTGGAAGATAACGCCGCACTGGCCGAAGCCATGCTGAAGTATGTCTTCAACGCCGTACTGACCGAGCGTCGCGACGATCTGGAGTTCTTCGCCCAGCACGTGGACAAGGATGCCATCGGCCGTCTGGAGCGTTTCGTCTCCTCCGACTTCGCCCAGATCGACTACACCGACGCCATCGAAGTGCTGCAAAAATGCGGCAAGAAGTTCGAGTTCCCGGTCTCCTGGGGTATCGATCTCTCCTCCGAGCACGAGCGCTATCTGGCCGAGGAGCACTTCAAGTCTCCGGTAGTCGTGAAGAACTACCCGAAAGATATCAAGGCCTTCTACATGCGCCTCAACGACGACGGCAAGACCGTTGCCGCGATGGACGTACTGGCTCCGGGGATCGGCGAGATCATCGGTGGCTCCCAGCGTGAAGAACGTCTGGAGGTGCTGGATGCCCGTCTGGCCGAGATGGGCCTGAAGCAGGAAGACTACTGGTGGTATCGCGATCTGCGCCGCTACGGCACCGTGCCGCACTCCGGTTTCGGTCTGGGCTTCGAGCGTCTGGTGGTCTACGTGACCGGTATGGGCAACGTCCGCGACGTGATCCCCTTCCCGCGTACCCCGCGTACCGCCGAGTTCTGATCAGCGGCATCTTGCCACTGCATTGCAAAAGCCGACCTGTGGGTCGGCTTTTTTATTGTCACCGTTATGGGTGATACTCAGGATCAACCGGCACAAGGAACTCGTCGCCTATGGGATATCGCCTGCTGCTCTCGCTATTGCTGTCCTGCATGCCTGTTCAACTGTGGGCCGATCCCGTTCGTCTGACCACCCTGGAGTGGCCCCCCTACACCAGCCAGAGCCTGCCCGATGGCGGCCTCACCGGTCATATCGTCAAACGCGCCTTTGCCGAGGCGGGACTGGAAGTGACGTTCGACTTCTATCCCTGGCAGCGGGCAGTGCGGCTGGCGGCCGACCCGACCCAGCCTTATAGCGGCTATTTTCCCGAGTACCTCTCCGACACCCTGCCGACCCTGTGGCGCAGCTCCCCCAGCGTGGGCGACAGCGTGCTGGGCATGGCGCAGCGTTCAGGCCCCCCCATCCCCTGGCAGCAGCTCACGGATCTCGCCCCCTACCGGATCGGCGTGGTGGAGGGATACGTCAACACCCGTGAATTCGATGCCCTGATGGCCAACAAGCGCCTCAACACTGCCGCCGTCGATGCAGACCTGCTCAACCTGCGCAAATTGCAGCGCGACCGGCTCGATCTGGCGGTGATCGACCGGGATGTCTTCCACTGGCTCATCAACCATGATCGCAAGCTGAGCAGCGCCGGATTGCTGTTTCACCCGAAGATCCTCGAACACAAGAGCCTGCACATCATGTTTCGTCCCGATCAACAGGCGTTGCAGCAACGGGTGGCACAGGCCATTGCCAGATTGGATATTGCCAAGCTGAGCGAGGATTATCAGCGCCGCTATCTGCAGCAAGCACCTGCGGCCAAGTGAGCCAACCCGCTGAAGTCAGCCCTTGCTGGCAAAAATAGCCTGAGCGCTGGCTTTTTCACCCTCTTCTGCCGCAATCGAGCCCTTTTTATGCCCCTCCCCTGCAGCCCTGCTGCCACTCTGCGCAGCCACCATGACCACCCGATGGCTTGGCCCCGAGTGATACCACTTGGTGACAAAATGATGTTTTTGTTAGTACGTGGTTTTTAAGTGGTTTAATCAAAAATTCATCGAGTTATTGAAGTAACTCAATTTTTTCACTTTTTCAGGGGAGCAGAATAGCAACTAACCCTTTTGGGCTAAATAAAACAGACAATGACAATTCATGGTTCAGGCTACCCGCGGCAATATGGGTTGAATCACACGAGGTAACGGAATGATCTTGATGGAATTTTTGGTGGTACTCGGCTGCTTGCTGCTGGGTACCCGCTTTGGGGGCATGGGACTCGGTCTCATCAGTGGTATCGGTCTCTTCCTGCTGACCTTCGTCTTCGGCCTGGTGCCGGGCGAACCGCCTGTTCAGGTCATGCTGACCATTCTGGCGGTGATCGGCTGTGCCGCTACCCTGCAGACTGCCGGTGGCCTCAACCTGATGATGCAAGTGGCCGAGCGTCTGCTGCGCCGTCACCCGCAATACATCACTATCCTGGCGCCGCTCACGACCTGGACCCTCACCTTCCTGTGCGGTACCGGCCACGTGGTCTACACCATGTTCCCCATCATCGCCGACATCGCGCTGCAGAAGAACATCCGTCCCGAGCGCCCGATGGCTGTCGCCTCCGTTGCCTCCCAGATGGCCATCTGCGCCTCCCCGGTATCGGTTGCCGTGGTCTCCATGGTCTCCATTCTGGCGGCCGGTCACGGTATCGGTCAGGCTTACGGCCTGCTCGACATCCTGATGATCGCCATCCCCTCCTCCCTGACCGGTGTCATCGTGGCTGCCCTGTGGAGCCTGCGTCGCGGCAAGGATCTGGACAAGGACGAAGAGTTCCAGGCCAAGATCAAAGACCCGGAGCAGCGCGCCTTCATCTACGGCGGTGGTGAAACCCTGCTCAACACCAAGTTCCCGAAAGAGGCCTACTGGTCTACCTGGATCTTCTTCGCCGCCATCGCTGCCGTGGTATTGCTCGGTGCCAACGAAGGTCTGCGTCCGGTGTTCACCATCAAGGACAAGACCGGCCCGCTCTCCATGAACCTGGTGATCCAGATGATGATGCTGATCGCCGGTGCCATCATCCTGATGCGCTGCAAGGTCAAGCCGGGCGAGATCGCCAACGGCGCCGTCTTCAAGGCGGGCATGGTCGCCATCTTCTCCGTATTCGGGGTGGCATGGATGAGTGAGACCTTCTTCCAGGCTCACATGCCGCTGCTCAAAGAGACCCTGGCCCATGTGGTACAGGCCCAGCCCTGGACCTACGCCCTGGTGCTGTTCCTCATCTCCAAGCTGGTAAACAGCCAGGCCGCTGCCCTCACCGCCATCGCCCCCATGGGTCTGGCGCTGGGTGTGGAGCCGAAGCTGCTGATCGCCTTCCTGCCGGCGAGCTACGGCTACTTCGTGCTGCCGACCTACCCGAGCGATCTGGCCTGTATCGGTTTCGACCGCTCCGGCACCACCCGCATCGGCAAGTTCATCATCAACCACAGCTTCATCATTCCGGGGCTGATCGGGGTGGTGACCTCCTGCTCGCTGGGCTTTATCCTCACCAGCATCCTGCTTTAATCGCAGTCGCGTTTAACACATTGCCAGACAGGCCCCCGCTTCGGGGGCCTGCTTTTTTCCCCGCTCTGTGACCCCAACCCTTTTCCCGCCGCCATTTCCGGACACAATACCTTTACCTCTGCCCCCGCCGCTGGGTAGCATGCCCCCTCGTTCACCACCGGAATCTCATCCATGTCTCGCGTCATCCTGCTCTGGAGCGGTGGCAAAGATGCCATGCTGGCCCTCTGTCATGCCCGCCAAGCGGGCCATCAGGTGGTGGCACTGGCCACCTTTGCCCCGCCAGAGCCCCGATTTCTCGCTCACCCCTTGCCACTGGTGCGCCGTCAGGCGGAAGCCCTAGAGCTGCCCCATCTGCTGGTCACCATAGAAGCGCCGTTCGATCTCGGTTATGAGCGGGCACTGGCGCGGCTCAAGGAGGAGTGGCAACTCGATGGCGTAGTCACCGGCGATATCGACAGCGTGGGCGGTGCGCCTAACTGGATCCGCGAACGCTGCCGCCCGCTGGGTCTCACCGTCCATACCCCGCTCTGGCAGCAATCTCGCCAAGCCTTGCTGGCGGATATGCTGGCGCGCGGCATCGTCGCCCACCTCTCCTGCGTCGATACCCGGGTGCTGGCTCCCGAGTGGACTGGGCGTACCCTCGATGCCGCCACCCTCGTGGAATTGCAGCAACTGGCCGAGCGCGAGGGCTTCGATGCCTGCGGCGAGCAGGGGGAGTACCACACCATGGTGACCGACGGCCCGGGTTTTGCCGCCCCGCTGCGCCTCGATGGCTGGCAGGTGGCGCGGCAGGATCATCTGGCTTATCTGGCCGAGCCACAGGGGTAACGGCCTCAGGCCATCTGGCACGCTCGTTCAGGGACACGCGAAAAATCGAGATAAAAAAACGGGAGGCTACAGCCTCCCGTTTGGATTTGAGCGGGCCATGACGACCCGAACAAGGGATAAACCGGCTTATTTCGCCAGCTTGCCCAGCACCCGCTGCAGCAGGCGGATGCGCGGCTCGATGCTCTCCAGCAGCAGGAACTCCGCCTCCGAGTGGAAACCGCCCCCCATGGGGCCGAAACCATCGAGGGACGGCACACCTGCGGCGGCGGTGAAGTTGGCATCCGAGCCGCCACCGGCCTCCTGCCAGTTGAAGGGGATCCCCTCCTCTTTGGCTGCCGCCTCCACCAGCGCCATCAGCGCCTCGGTGTCACCGCTCGGGCGCATCGCCGGCTTGAAGCTCTGGCGATCCACCTCGACCCGGCAGCCCGCGAGGAAGGGGTTGTTGGCCATAAAAGTGAGCCGATCGTGTACCGCAGCGGCCTCTTCGTTACTCCAGAAGCGCAAATCCACGATCGCCTCGGCAAAGTCCGGTACCACGTTGACACCGGTGCCGCCCTGTACCACGCCGACGTTCATGGTGGTGCCCGTGGTCATGTTGACCTGCTCGTTGATGGCCAGCACCCAGTGAGCGAGTTCGGTGATGGCGGAGACCCCTTCGGTGAGGGCCGAACCGGCGTGGGAGGCCTTGCCGTGGAAGGTGATACGGTACTTGGCATTGCCCTTGCGGGCGCTGATGAGATCCCCGTTGGGACGGGCTGCCTCGGCCACCAGCACGCAGCCGCTCTGTTTGGCCTTCTCCACCAGCCAATCTTTCGACCAGGGGGAGCCAATCTCTTCGTCGCAGTTGTAGCAGACCAGCACCTTGAGCTTGGCAAGCAATGCCGGATCCATCTCTTTGAGGGCATACCAGATAGAGAGCAGGCCGCTCTTCATGTCCGAGACGCCGGGGCCAAAGGCTTGATTACCTTCGATTTTCAGCGGGCGCTTGGCCGCCGTCCCCTCGGGGAAGACGGTATCCATGTGGCCGCACAGCATCACGTCGTAGTGATCGGCACCCGGCGCATTGGTGATCTCGAGGCAGGGGCCGCACTCGGCAGCGAACTGGTGGCGAGTCACCTGCCAGCCGATGGCCTCATATTTCTCGGTCATGATGTCGGCCACCTTCGCCACCCCGGCCGGGATGCGAGTACCGCAATCGAGGTTGATGAGCGGGGCCAGATCGGCCAGATAGTTATCGAGGGAAAACGGGCTCTTTACAACTGTCATTATCTTCTCCATGCAACAATCAGCGTTGATGGCCGATCGTCTATTGCAATAATGCGACACAGTGAGAAAAAGGCGGGCAGCCATGCCACCCGCCCGACCGGTAAATTCCAAACACCACTACATAACCCACATCACTACATAAACAGCAGATAGTTGAGGGTCAGCGCCGTCAGCAGCGCCCCCGCCATCGGCACGCTGGTGCGCTTGACCACGGTAAAGGGCGATACCTTGGCAATCCCCGCACAGGCGATCAGCACCGCCGCGATGGGAGAGACGGTGCGGCCGATGCTGGAGGCGAGCTGCATCGGCAGCAGCATGGTCACCGCCGGCACCCCGAACTTGGCCGCCACCGCGGGGGCCAGGGTCGAGAAGCTGAGGAACGCCGCGTTGCCCGAGCCCATGATGACCGCCGCCACCATGATGAGGCCCACCATCACCAGGGTCATCAGGCCACTGCCGATGCCGGCGTTGCTGGCCGAGTGCAGCAGGGTGTCGATGGCGCCGATGGCCTTGAGGGATTCGGCAAACAGCTCGGCACAGACGATCAGCGCCACCACGGGGCCAAACACCTTGCCCATGCCGTCGAGGAAGCTGGAGAGCCCTGCGAAGGCGCTGCGCACCGAGCGGGTACGCAGCAGCTCGCACAGCATGCCGATAAAGACCGACAGCAGCATGGCCACCTCCACGCTCATCTTGATGTCGCTCACCAGCAGCTTGGAGAAGGTCATCATCAGCACGAAGGGGATGATGGGCAGCAGGCCGTACCAGGTCGGTACGGGCACCTCGTCTGCCCCTTTCTCGTCCAGCTCGGCGTGCTCGCCGCGATGCTGGGCCGGATCCCAGCCATCCTGGCGGTCACAGTGCCGCTGCCAGAAGAAGTGCAGCACCATGGTCACCAGCAACATGGGGGCCACCAGCCAGATCTGGTAGTCGACGAAATAGCTGGTGGGATCCATGCCGGATTGGCCGGCGGAGAAGATGGCGTTGGTCTGGGTCGGGCCGATTTCGAACGCCTGGGAGGTGGCGATGACGCCACAGGCGGAGGCCGGGCTGATGCCGAGGTTGCGCATCACGGGGTACATGGTGACCATGAGCAGCAGGCCAAGGCCGGTGGCAGAGGTGACGAACAGGGAGACGAAGACCGCCACCAGGTAGCAGATGGCCAGCATCAGGTAGCTGGACTGGATGCCCGCCACCGGTTTGACCGCCACCCGCACCAGCGCCTGGGAGGCGCCGATATGGGACATGTAGGTGGCAAAACCCGCCACCGCCATGATGGTGAGGCCGAGGCCCGCCGCGCGGTAGGAGAAGATCCCCTTGAACACTTCGAACAGGTCGAACAGGGCGAAGCCGGTGCTCTTGTCAGCGGGGAGAATGGGGTGCAGCCCCAACCAGTAGGCCACTGCAAAAATGGCCATGCCCGCCAGCGCCAGCACCGCCTGCGGGTTGTAATCCTTGATGATGCCGTAGACCACGGCGACCAGAACGAGCAAGACGAATAAAAGTTCCAATATTCACTCCTGATAAATTTATCGAGGAGCGAAATCTAGTGATCTGACTACTGTTTGCCTTTGATCCCCATCAATAAAGGTGACGACATTGGGCTTTGACAGCACAATATGTTAGCCAAGCGCCAAATTTTAGTTTTTTCACCCACAGAAAAACCTTTACCATTCTCGGAAAGAGAATTGTCTGACGCGACTCCCCTCTTTTTTGCGTTGGATCAACATACGACAGCGCCGAAGTGGCGAAGATGCGCTTCGACATATAGCGACCATTTCGCGCCGGAGAGAGTTATGACAAGCCAAGCCACCGCAGGTGTCTCGACCTGCGACTACAAGCTGTGGGACATCCTCGTCGAGTCTGCAAAGGAACGCACTACCATTCGTTATTCCAAACTGGCCAAGCAGGCCGGGCTGGAGCAGTGCCAGGATGAACTGCGCACCCTGCTGCAACGCATCCGCATGTACTGCACCGAAAACAACCTGCCGATCCTCTCCGCCATCGTGGTGGACGACGTGGGCAAATACACTGGCCTCTCTTCCAGCCTGCCTGATGCACCCTGGGAACGGGCCCGGGTCTTTGACCATGAGTGGACCACCCTGCACTGATTGAGGTACTTGATGATGCCGACCAAAACGCGCCCACTGGCGCGTTTTGGCTATCTGGCGTTTGCCCCCTTCTCTTTTTCTCCTGCAATAGTCGATCTTCTCCCGCAATACCCAACCCCATCGGGCACGCCAGCCCCACTGCTTCTGACTTTGTGCTCAAAATCGCCGTTCAGGTGTGACCAGTTCCGGTAAAACCCGCGAGCCGGACCATCGGCGTTGCCATGGGATTGCCACAATGCCAGAATCGGGCCCTTGCACTCTGTTGATTCGGATTTTCGGGCGCGGCCACGGCCAGCGCCCACAAGAGAAGGACTCCCCATGGCCATCACCCTCTATGGCATCAAGAACTGCGACACCATCAAGAAAGCCCGCAAGTGGCTGGATGAGGCCGGTATCGACTACCGCTTTCACGACCACCGCGCCGACGGCCTGAACCCGGACGATCTGGACAGCTGGCTGGCAAAACTCGGCTGGGAAGCCCTGCTCAACAGCCGCGGCACCACCTTCCGCGCCCTGCCGGATGAGGCCAAACAGGGGCTCGACACCGCCAAGGCGCGCGCCCTGCTGCTGGAACATCCGGCCATGATCAAGCGCCCGCTGCTCGACCGTGACGGCGAACTGACCCTGGGTTTCAAGGCTGATCACTACCAATCCCTCTTTTCCCGTTAAGGACAACTAAGGACAACTGATGTCGGATGTCATCGCACTGGCCAAGGATCTGATCCGCCGCCCCTCCGTTACCCCCCTCGATGAAGGGTGCCAGACCCTGATGGCGGAGCGCCTCGCCAAGCTCGGGTTTGTCATCGAGCCCATGGTGTTTGAGGACACCACCAACCTCTGGGCCCGTCGTGGCAGCGAGGGGCCACTGTTCTGCTTCGCCGGTCACACCGACGTGGTGCCCGCCGGGCCGCTGGACAAATGGCACACCCCGCCGTTCGAGCCGACCATCAAGGATGGCGTGCTCTACGGACGCGGCGCCGCCGACATGAAGGGCTCGCTGGCTGCCATGGTGGTGGCGGTAGAGCGCTTCGTGGCCGAGCATCCGGATCACACCGGGTCCATCGCCTTTCTCATCACCTCCGATGAGGAGGGGCCCTTTATCAATGGCACCACCCGGGTGATCGACACCCTGGAGGCCCGCAACGAGAAGATCCGCTGGTGCATCGTCGGCGAGCCCTCCTCTACCGCCGTGGTAGGGGATGTAGTGAAGAACGGCCGCCGCGGCTCCATCACCGGCGATCTGCTGGTACGCGGGGTGCAGGGCCATGTGGCTTATCCCCATCTGGCTGACAACCCGATCCACAAGGCGGCGCCAGCGCTGGCCGAACTTGCCGCCACCGTGTGGGATGAGGGCAACGCCTACTTCCCCCCCACCAGCTTCCAGGTTGCCAACATCTCGGCCGGCACCGGCGCTTCCAACGTCATTCCGGGCGAATTGCACGTCCAGTTCAACTTCCGCTTCAGCACCGAACTGACCGACCTGGATATCCGCGAGCGGGTCGAGGCGCTGCTGGATAAACATGGCCTCGATTATCAGCTGAGCTGGACCCTCTCCGGCCAACCTTTCCTCACCGATACCGGCGCGCTGCTTGATGCGGCCGTGGCGGCCATCGAGGCGGTGAACGGTCAGCGACCGGCCCTGCTCACCACTGGTGGCACCTCCGACGGGCGCTTTATCGCCCCCACCGGCGCCGAGGTGATTGAGCTCGGGCCGGTCAACGCCACCATTCACAAGGTGAACGAGTGCGTGAAGGCGGACGATCTGGATCTGCTGGCCGACATGTACCAAGGGGTGCTCGAGAGATTGCTGGCATGACGCAGGAACAACTGCTGGGGCTCGACGAGAGCCACCTTATTCTGGTGGGGCGCGGCCCCCATCGGCTGACCGCCGCCACCGCGGCGGCCTTCAACGACATGCAGGTGGCGGCCGCCTACGAGGGGTTCAACCTGCAGGCGGCCTCCAGCTGGCGCAGCTTCGAGCGCCAACTCGCCATCTGGAATGGCAAGTGGCGCGGCGAACGGCCACTGCTCGATGCCCACAGCCAGCCCATCGACGCCCTGCAACTGAGCGACGAGGAGCGCCTCCACGCTATCCTGCGCTGGAGCGCCCTGCCCGGCACCAGCCGTCACCACTGGGGGACCGATCTCGATATCTACGACCCGGACTGCCTGCCCGCCAATACCAAACTGGCACTGGAGCCGTGGGAGTATGAAGCCGGGGGCTGGTTTGCAGGCTTGAGCGAGTGGCTCAGCGACCATATGAGCGACTTCGGCTTCTTCCTCCCTTATGCCAAGCCGGTCGGGGCAGAGAGCGGGGTCGCCTACGAGCCCTGGCATATTAGCTTCTCGCTGGAGTCCGACGAGCAGCGACTTGATCCCGCGGCACTGGCGCTTTGCCTGCAACAGGCGGATATTGAAGGCAAGTCGACCATATTGGCCAACCTTGATGAAATTTTGGCCTGTTATGTCACCACCTGTCCTGACGAAAGGAAAATCCCATGAATCTCTGGCTGTGGATAGGGTTGCCGCTGCTGTTCCTGCTCGGGCTGTTTCTCAATGCCATCAAAGACATGAAACGGCTGGAGAAGCAGTTGCCCAACTACAAGGACAAGATCCGCGAAGTAAAGGATGACGAGGACGACTGAATCCCGCCCCCATCCCGTGGGGAGCGCCCTTGTGCTCCCCTCTCCCTCTGCTGTGCCGTTTCGCTTTTTCCCGCCCTCTCCTCCCTGCGCATCCTGAAATCGACGATCCTTTGACTCCGCTTTCGTTAACCCCGTCACAGTCAGAATATGGCGCGGCCATGCTGAAAAAAGGGATGAAAAATGTAAGAAAGTGAAAATTGATGCACAAATAAGCCACACAAGGGGGGCCTAACTGCATATAATGTGCCTACTTTGCACATTACCAGGAAGGAGTTCGCCCTTGGATGCCGCTACCATCAACAGTTTCTTTTTTGTCGCTGCCCTGTTGGTGGGAGCCAGCGTACTGTTGAGCGCCCTCTCTTCCCGCCTCGGTATTCCCATTCTGGTTATCTTCCTCGCCGTCGGCATGCTGGCCGGTGAGGATGGCCCTGGTGGCATCCACTTCGCCGACTACTCCATCGCCTATCTGGTGGGCAACCTGGCGCTTGCCATCATTCTGCTCGACGGTGGCATGCGCACCCGGGTCTCCTCGTTTCGGGTTGCACTCTGGCCTGCCTTGTCGCTGGCGACAGTCGGGGTGGCTATCACCACCGGCCTGACGGGGCTTGCCGCAGCCTGGCTGTTTGACCTCAACCTGATGCAGGGGATGCTGATCGGCGCCATTGTCGGCTCCACCGATGCGGCGGCGGTCTTCTCCCTGCTCGGCGGGCGCAGCCTCAACGAGCGGGTGAGCGCGACGCTGGAGATAGAGTCGGGCAGCAACGATCCTATGGCAGTGTTTCTTACCGTCACCCTGATCGAGGTGCTCGCCACCGCCCAGCAAGGGCTGGATGGGGGCTTCCTGCTGCTGCAACTGGTCAAGCAGTTTGGTCTTGGCGCCGGGATCGGCCTTGGCGGCGGCTGGCTGCTGTGGCGCCTCATCAACACAGCCCGCTTGGCGCCGGGGCTCTATCCGCTGCTCACCGTCAGCGGCGGTCTGCTGATCTTCGCCCTCACCACGGCGGTCGGTGGCAGCGGCATTCTCGCCATCTATCTCACCGGTCTGTTGCTCGGTAACCTCGCCCTGCGCAGCCGCAGCACCACATTGTCGGTGCTGGACGGTCTGACCTGGCTCAGCCAAATCGGCATGTTTCTGGTGCTGGGGCTGCTTGCCTCCCCCCACAAGCTGCTGCCCATCGCCCTGCCCGCGCTGGCGCTGGCGATGTGGATGATCCTGTTTGCCCGCCCGGTGTCGGTCTGGATCGGGCTGCTACCGTTCAAGAACTTCGCCCCCCGCGAGCGCTGGTTTATCTCCTGGGTTGGCCTGCGCGGCGCCGTGCCCATCATTCTGGCGGTGTTCCCCATGATGGCGGGGCTGCCCAACGCCCAGCTCTACTTCAACGTCGCCTTCTTTGTAGTACTGGTCTCGCTGATTTTGCAGGGCAGCTCGCTACCGCTGGCCTCAAAACTGGCGCGGGTGGAGGTACCGGCACCGCCGTCGCCCATCAACCGCTCGGGGCTCGAAATCGATCTCGACAGCCAGTGGGAGACCTTCGTCTACCAGCTGGGGGAAGAGAAGTGGTGCATCGGCTCGCCACTGCGGGATCTGCAGATGCCCACCGGCACCCGGATCTGCGCCCTGTTTCGTGGCCGCGAGCTGCTCCACCCCTCGGGTAGTACCTGTCTGCAGGCCGATGACATCCTCTGCGTCATCGGTCACGAACGTGACCTCCCCGCCCTCGGTCAGCTCTTTAGTCAGGCACCGGAGCAAGATCTCGGCCCCCGCTTCTTCGGTGACTTCCTGCTGGAAGCGGCGGCACGGCTGGTGGATCTCGCCCCTCTTTACGGGCTGGATGTGAGCGAGGTGGCGGATCAGACACTGGGCGATTTTATTGCCAGTCAGTTGGGCGATAATCTGGTGGTCGGTGACAACATCGAATGGCAGGGCCTGATCTGGACCGTGGCCGAAATGGACGAGAGCGTGCCGAGCAAGATCGGGGTGCGCTTTCAGGAAGAGGACCCGGTCTGACTGACCGTCCCGTATCAAGTCCCCAGCAAGAAGGGAGAGAGTTATGCCATATCAAAGTTTGCTGTCCGGCCCCCTGCCCCCCGCTGCCAATCTGGGGGTCATTGAAGGCTTTTTTGGCAAGGGATGGAGCTGGCAGGCCCGCGCCCGCTACGCACAGTGGCTGCCACGCCACGGTTACGGCTTCTATATCTATGCACCGAAAGAGGATGGCTATCTGCGCAAGCACTGGGCCCTCCCCTGGCCCGAGCAGCAGCTGGCGGATCTCGCCGAGCTGGCGCGCCAGTGCCGCGCCAACGGGCTCGCCTTCGGGGTGGGCTTAAGCCCCATGGGGGCCCATCACGACTACGATCGCAAACGCTCGGCACTGCTTGAGAAAGTGCGCCTCATCGACGAGATGCTCCAGCCCGATATTCTGGCGGTGCTGTTTGACGATATGAAGGGGGATACCCCGGACCTGGCCCGTCACCAGCTCACCATCGCCCACGATATCGCGGTCCACAGCAAGGCGACCCGCCTTATCTTCTGCCCCAGCTACTACTCGACCGATCCGGTGCTGGAGAAGGTGTTTGGCGCCATGCCTCCCCGCTATCTGGAGGAGCTTGGCGAGCAGCTCGATCGCCGTTTCGAGATCTTCTGGACCGGCCCCAAGGTCTGCTCCAGCGAATATCCGGCCAGTCACCTCAAGCAGGTGACCGAACTGCTCGGCCGCAAGCCGTTCCTGTGGGACAACTACCCGGTTAACGATGGCAGCAAGGCGAGCAGCTACCTGCACCTGCGCGCCTTCGAGAACCGCCCCGCCGAGCTGGCAGAGCTGGTCTCTGGCCACGCGGTCAACCCGATGAAACAGGCGGCGCTGTCGGCCCTGCCCCTCGCCACCCTGCCGATGAGTTACCGACTCGGCAAACAGTACGATCCCGACAAGGCGCTGCATGCCGCCCTCAACGCCACCTGCGGCCCGCAGATCTCGGCGATGATCGAGGCCGACCTGCCGCTGTTTCAGGATCTGGGGCTGGCACAGCTCCCCCCCGAGCAGATTGCCGCCCTCAAGGCGCGCTATCTGCCGTTTCGCGACCAATCCTGCGTAGACGAAATCGTGAGCTGGCTGGACGGGGAGTATGTGTTCGACCCCGACTGCCTGACCGATTAAACCACCCCTGCGGGGGCAGAAAGGAGGTTGTATGGATGCACACCTGCTTTACCAGAATCTGGCGGTGATCGCCGCCTTCTTGCTGGTCTACAGCCTGATCGCGGGGCGCTTCGAGTCAAAACTGGTCAACGGCCCCCTGCTCTTTCTGCTGACCGGCTGGTTGCTGGGGCCGGGTGGGCTGGAGCTGCTCTCCTTCTCTATCGACAGCGCTGGCATCAAGCTGCTGGCCGAGCTGACGCTGGTGATTGTGCTGTTCAACGATGCTGCCAACACCAACTGGCAGGTATTGCTGGCCAACCGCCAGCTCCCCATCCGGCTTTTGCTGATTGGCCTGCCCCTCACCCTGCTCTGTGGCGCCCTGTTTGGCCATTGGGTCTTCCCCGACTTGCCACTGCTGGAGATGGCCATCCTCTCCACCATTCTTGCCCCCACCGATGCGGCGCTCGGCAAAGCGGTGGTGAGCAACCCCGCGGTGCCTGCACCTGTGCGTGAAGGGCTCAATCAGGAGAGCGGCCTCAACGACGGCATCTGTGTGCCGGTGCTGCTTCTGCTGCTGGCTCTTATCGCCCCCACAGAGCAGCACGCAGGCACAGCCACTCTTGCCATCACCCTGATGCTGGAGGAGATCGGCATTGGCCTGCTGGTCGCCTTTGTGCTGACCAGCCTCACCATCCGGCTGCTGAAGACCTCCTATCTCAACGGCTGGCAACTGCCGCTCTGGCGCCAGCTCACCATGCCGGGGCTGGCCCTGCTCTGCTTTGCGCTGGCACAGAGTCTGGGTGGAAGCGGCTTTATCGCCGCCTTTGTCGGCGGCCTCTTTATCGGCCACCGCCTCGGCGAGCACAAGCACGCCTATATGGACAGCTGCGAAGGCTACGGCGACCTGCTCTCCGTGGTGATCTGGATGGTGTTTGGCGCGACCCTGATGCCCATTCTGCCGGAGCTGCTGCACTGGCAATACTGGCTCTATGCCTTTGCCAGCCTCACCCTGCTGCGGATGGTGCCGGTTTGGCTGAGCCTCATCGGCACCGGCCTCAAGCCCGAACTCAAGCTCTTTATCGGCTGGTTCGGGCCGCGGGGCCTTGCCAGCATCGTCTTTGCGGTGATGGTGCTGCAAAACGAGCCCGCCCTGATTGGCCAGCGCCCTATCATCGCCACCGTGCTCTGCACCATCATATTGAGCGTCATCCTGCACGGCCTCTCCGCCAACCCCTGGGTCGAGCGTTTCAAGCCTCGCTGAGCCACCCTGCGCCCATTAAAAATGCCACCGACCGGTGGCATTTTTCTTTTGTGGCGAGAGTCACTGACAGCGCTTAACCAAGCGCCAGCCAGACCCCCACCCCCAGCATCAGGGTACCGGCGATGCGGTTCATCAGGGTGACATTGCCGCTCTTGGCGAGGAAGTGGCGCAGAGTACGGCCACCGCTGGCGTAGAGCAACAGGCAGGAGAACTCGATGACCAGGATCAGCGCCACCAGCGCGCTGATCTGCGGCGCCATCGGCTTGTCGGCAGAGATAAAGGGGGGCAGCAAGGAGATCATGAAAGCCCACCCCTTGGGATTGGCGATGGCGGTGACAAAGCCCTGCAGCGCCAGCCCCATGGCGCTGGTCTGTTGACCGGCCGAGAGATCCGCCGGAATGGCCATCTTCCCCTTGGCCTGCCACATCTGGATGCCAAGCCACACCAGATAGGCGCCCCCCACATATTTGAAGGCGGCGAAGATCCCCGGATAGTTGAGCATGATGGCGGCCACCCCGATCACCGACAGTACCGAGACCAGCCCGACCCCAATCAGCTCCCCCCACATCATGTGCAGGGTGCGGCGCACCCCCAGGCTCATCCCCAGGGTCATCGACAGGGTCATGCACATGCCGGGGGTCACCGAAACAAAGAAAAAGGTCGGGATAAACAGAGCCAGAATGGCCGGATCGATCCAGCTGGACACAACACACCTCCATATGACAAGAGCGGGAAATAACGAAAACAGGACAGGATTGACATAACCCAGCCAGTTGTACCACATATTCAGGGGATAAAGCGCTCAATCATGCCTAAATGGCTCCCTTCTCACAAGAAAAAACCTTTTCTTCAGCACATTTCAGCAATAAAAGCCTGTGACAGCTCCTGACGTGCATGTGTAAGATGTCGGCTCCTCCAATTCCGGATTAGAGCCACTTATGTCATTGAATAATCTATCAATACGCATCCAGGTCTTGATACCTTTGCTGCTGGCCAGCCTGCTGATGATGGTGATGGTCGCCATCAGCAAACAGGGTCTGGATGAAGCCATCAATGACATAGATGAGACGACCCAGACCGTGGTCCAGCACAAGGACGATATTGCCAAACTGATCCATGCCACCTACCGGCTGCGCACCAGCGCTATCTATGGCCTCTACGATGCCAAGCTGTTTGCCGCTCTGCCCGCAAACCTCAACAGCGCCGAGCAGGAGATCAACGCCATCCTCGGCCGTCTGGTGCTCCCCGGTGCCGAGCAGGATAACCGTCAGGTCGCTGCCGCCCTGCAGGCCTACCTCAGCCATACCCGCAGCAACATGCTGCCGCTGCTGGCGCAAAAACATCAGGGTGGCGGCGATCCGGTCGCCTACGAGGCGGCTCGCCTCCATTTCCGCGAGCTGGGTGAACAGCTGATCAAACAGATCGACAACATGTCCGCCCACATCAATCAGCTGATCGAGCAAGAGCTGGCCGAAGAGCAGGCCCACTACGACGCCACCCTGCTGCGTACCCTGCTGCTCACCGCAGGTACCCTGCTAGCGGCGCTGATCTGTGGCTGGGTCCTCTCCGGGCGCATCGTCAGCCCCATCAGTCAGCTACAAGAGGTGATGCACGCCGTGGCGCAAGGGCGCTTCAACGTGCGCGCCAAAGCGGAGGGCAACAACGAGCTGACCCGTCTGGCCAAAGATATCAACCTCACTCTGGGGCAACTTGGTAGCACCATCGAGAACCTGACCGGGATCAGCAACAGCGTCGCCTCCGCCGCCACCGAGCTGGCGGCCGTGATGACCCAGTCCGAGGCCAATGCAAAGCAGCAGCACAGCGAGATCGAACAGGTCGCCTCCGCCGTAACCGAACTCTCCAGCACCGCAGACAATGTCAACCACAACGCCGCCATCGCCGACGAGCTGGCGCGGGATGCCAATGGCCGGGTCGAACAGGGGCTCGCCCTCTTTACCGAAAGCATCGCCGCCAACAGTCGGATGGCGGGCAGTCTGGAAGATGCCGCCGCCATCGTGGCCCAGCTCAAATCCCAGTCCGAGCAGATCGGCAAGGTAATTGAAGTGATTCAGGGGATCTCCGAGCAGACCAACCTGCTGGCGCTCAATGCCGCCATCGAAGCAGCCCGTGCCGGTGAAACGGGTCGTGGTTTTGCGGTGGTGGCCGACGAAGTGAGAATGCTGGCAGCCCGTACCCAAGACTCCACCAAGGAGATCCAGGCCATCATCGAGCGGCTGCAGAGCCAGTCCCAATCCGCCAACAACGGCGTACAGGAGACCCTGGAGATCCTCAGCCATAACCAGCGCTTGTCGGCTCAGGTGCAGGATCTGCTAAGCGGCATTACCGGTGCCGTACGCCAGATCAACGACGCCAACGCCCAGGTCGCCACCGCCGCCGAGGAGCAGTCCTGCGTCACTGCCGACATCAACCGCAACATCACCAATATTCACGAGATCGTGAGCCAGAGCTCCGCCGGCATCAGCCAGAGCGCCAGTGCCAGCAACGAACTCTCGCAGCTCGCCGAGCAGCAACGCAAGCAGCTGGCCCAATTCCAGCTGTAAGCGCACAAAGTGAACCAGACAAAAAGGCCCGCAAGGGCCTTTCTTGTTGATGGAGCAATGGCTTTGTCTCTGTTTTAAACGCCATTTTTTGGCTTGTGGCGCCATAAGGGGCTGGGCTGCCCTGTCAAATATCGGTATGGTAGAGGCACGTTACTCCCCCTCACGTGAGCACACCATGAGCCTGAGATTCAAGAAACCCGCTTTTATCGCCCTGGGGCTCATCGCCCTCATTTCCGCCGCCTGGCTCGACTACTACCTGCCGGAGCACACCATCGCCACCATCACCGGGGTCGAGGTGAAGCGCACCGACAAGGATGGCCCCATCAGCCAGAAAAACCCGGCTGACGGCCCCACCACCGACGTCTATTACATCTACACCGAGCGCCCCGGCGAGAAGATCCGGGTGTTTCGCAATGAAGATACCGAGTGGGGCTGGCCCTTCTACTTCAAATTCAACGCCGCCGACGTCCAGGCCAAGGCCAAGTCGATGGAGTTCGAGAAACGCCTGGCCATCATCACCTCCTACGGCTGGCGCGTGAACATGTTCTCCATGTTCCCCAACGTCACCAAGATTGAGAGCACTGAGCCTGACGCCTCCACCTGGAGCTTCTTCCGCTGGTTCTGGTTCGGCCTCTGGGCATTGGTGATGGGCAAAGCAGCGATTGCGACCTGGCGCTACTTCGATCGTCTTGAGGACGAGCTATGAGTGAGCCGAGCAAGACCCGCACCAGCTTCTACCGGCGGCTCTACGTGGCCTGGCTGATCAGCCAGGGCACAGATACGGTGCCTGCCATTATGGAGGCGACCGGCATGCCGCGCCGCACAGCGCAGGATACCCTGAGCGCGCTGGCCGAGCTCGACATCAGCTGCGCCTTCGAGCAGACCGAGGGGGCTCGCCACCTGCAGGGACACTACCGCATCAGCGACTGGGGCCCCATCAACCCAGCGTGGATCAAGGCTCAACTGCCGCTTATCAAAGAGACGTTGAGCTATCCCTGAAATGATGTCGAGTCAGGCCTGCGACTGGGGAACCTATTGCAATCCGGCATGGATCAAGGCCCAACTGCCGCTTATCAAGGAGACGCTGAGCTATCCCTGATCAGGGCGCTAAGCAACAATAAAAAAGAGGGGCCAGCCGGCAAGGCTGGCCCCTCTATTTCAGGCCGATAGCATGACAGGTAGTCCTACTCAGGCATGGCCGAATCCTCAAGTTCCCCATCAGACTCGCCGCGGGTGCAATCGATGATGGAGCGCTTGGGGTTGTTGGGATCGCGCAAAAGCAGAGGGGCTGAGCCCTCGTCATGCTTCTGCTCGTCGCCAAACTCGCTGCCGTAGGCGTTGTGGGTCAAGCGGCGGGCATTGGCGATGGGGGTATCGACAAACAGGGCGTGCACTTCGAAGCTGGAAGCGGGCACGATAAAGCCGACCACCGGCAGGCCGTGCAGCTCCTCGTGCACCTTGTACCAGGCAAAGCCGTCGCTCACCTTGTAGGGGGTGTAGTTGGCCAGTTGTAGATTGGCGGGCCTGCCCGTCTCATCCACATAGAGATCGGTAAATTCACAGGTCGCCAGCCCCTGCCACATCCGCTCGAATGGCGTCGCACAGCCTGTCAGTTGCAACCCGGCCAGCAGTGCCAAGCCTCTCTTCCACATTCCCTGCCCCTTCTTGCAAAAAGTGAATCGGCGCTCAGCCAAACGCCCGCAGCCGCGTCACCATCAGATCAATAAAGCCTGCCCGATCCAGCCCCAGCAACACCAGCGCATTGGCTGGTTTGCCAGTCAGACCGTAGCGGTCCACCACCGTCATCCCCACGGTATGCTCCCCCCGGGTCTCGATATCGACCCGGCACTCGACCCCGTGGAACAGCTCGGGAGCAAGCAACCAGGCAATGGTACAGGGGTCGTGGAGCGGTGCACCAGCAAATCCCCACTTGGGATCCCGATGGTAGATCATAAAAAAGTCGAGCAGCCCGGCCACGCACTGGGCCACCGGATTGGTGATGGCGCGCACCCGCTCGATATCCTCGTCCATCACCTGAGCCTCGTGGGTCACATCAAGGCCGCACATGGTGATAGGGATCCCCGACTTGAACACCATATCGGCCGCTTCCGGGTCCACATAAATATTGAATTCCGCCGCCGGCGTCCAGTTGCCAGCCCCTGCGGCGCCCCCCATCAGCACGATGCGAGCAATCCTGGGTTTGAGCTCGGGATGTGCCGCCAGCAGCAGGGCGATATTGGTCAGCGGCCCGGTCGGCACCAGGGTCACAGGTTCTAGGCTCTCGCGCAGACATTTGGCCATCAATTCAAGCCCAGTCATGGCCTGTGGCGCAAAGGCAGGATCAGGCAGTTTGGGGCCATCGAGGCCCGATTCGCCATGGACGTTGTCGGCGATAATCAGCTCGCGGGCCAGCGGTTTCGGCGCCCCCGCCGCCACCGGAATATCGTCGCGCCCCAGCAAGGTGAGGATGCGCAGGGCATTGTTGAGGGTCTTGTCCGGCGTCTGGTTGCCCGCACTGGTGGTGACCGCCAGCACGTTCAGTTCAGGGCTGGCCAACGCCAGAATGAGGGCGATGGCGTCGTCGTGGCCGGGATCACAATCGAGAATAACGGGCTGTGCCATGGGATGAGTCCTTACAACATAACAGGGAGCCATACCTTAACAAGCAAGCCTCGGATGAACTCGGGAAGGGGTCACAAAACGGGGCCTTGTTGCTGACCTGGGCGGTTTGCAATGTACACCGCCTCGCTCAACACGGCTCATTATCAATAGGTTGCATGACGTCATTCCGTTCATTTTCCGAGGCTGCGCACCACCCATTCGCCCGGCCGCGCCGGTTCGGGTATGATCGCACCCCGTTTCCAGCCTGTGCCACCTATGTCCGTTATCGTCGACACCTTTATCGCCCCGCCCTGCAATGCAGCCATCGAGATCCTGTTCAAGGATGAGCACCTGCTGCTCATCAACAAGCCGAGCGGCCTGCTGAGCCTCTCGGGCAAGAACCCGCAGAACCTCGACTCGGTGCACTATCGACTGGTGCAGGATTTCCCCGGCTGCACTCTGGTGCATCGCCTCGATTTTGGCACCTCAGGCATCATGGTGGTGGCCAGAAACAAGGCCATCAATGCCCTGCTCTGCCAGCAGTTCAGTCAGCGGGCAGTAAGCAAGGCCTACAGCGCCCTGCTCTGCGGTCATCTGATTGACGACGAAGGAGTTATCGACGCCCCCATCGCCAAGGATCCGGCCCTCTTTCCGCTGATGAAGATCTGCGCCGCCAGCGGCAAACCCGCCCGCTCCCGCTATCGGGTGATTGAGCGGCTGGCGCAGCAGATACAGGGGCAGACCGTGCCACTGACCCGGGTACGACTGGTGCCGGAGACCGGCCGCACCCATCAGCTGCGCATTCACAGCCAGCTGCTGGGCCACCCCATCCTCGGCTGCGATCTCTATGGTGGCCTGCTGCCGCCCGGCAGCGAACAGGCACCGCGGCTGATGCTGCACGCCAGTGAACTCGATTTTGTTCATCCGGTCAGCGGCGAACCGATGCAGATCCGCTGTGAGGCGCCCTTTGCACAGGCGCTGGCGACCATGACAAGGCAACCGGGGTAACCTGGAGTAGGGAAACAAGGGGCGGGCAAGCAGAAGAGGGGCAAAGCGGTAAACGGCGGATAAAGATAGGGGCCGCGCTTTCGCAACGGCCCCCACCCCCCACTCTTTGTGGTGCTATCAGATCAGCTTGCGGGCAGCGCCCAGTACGATCTTGATGGCATCAGATTCGGTCTTCGCCATGGTTTCGGCGTTCGGGATCTCTTGCTGGGTACGGTTGACGATAACGCCAGCCACCATACCGGCACGCAGGCCCTGGCTGGAGCACATGGTCAGCAGGGTTGCAGATTCCATTTCATAGTTCAGCACGCCCATGGCTTGCCACTCTTTCATGGAACCTTGGAAACGGCTCACTACGCGGCCGGATACGGTATCGTAACGCTCCTGACCCGGGTAGAAGGTGTCAGAGGAGGCGGTCACACCGATGTGCAGCTTGGAGCCCATCTCTTTGGCGGTGTTGACCAGCGCGGTGGTGCAGTCGAAGTCAGCAACAGCCGGGAACTCCATCGGAGCGAAGTGCAGGCTGGCACCGTCGAGGCGCACGGAACCGGTGGTCACGATCACGTCACCCACGTTCAGGTGCGGCTGGATGGCGCCGGTGGTGCCGATACGCAGGAAGGTGCGGATACCCAGCTGGGCCAGCTCTTCCACTGCGATGGAGGTGGACGGGCCACCGATACCGGTAGAGCAGATGATCACGGCCTTGCCGTCCATCTCGCCGCGCCAGGTAGTGAATTCACGATGACTGGCCAGGTGCACCGGGTTATCCAACAGCTCTGCGATACGCTTCACGCGCTCGGGGTCACCGGGGACGATCGCCAGGGTGGCGCCTTGCAGATCCGCTTTCTTCAAACCCAAGTGAAATACATCAGACATAGTGGACTCCTGGTTGCCCCCTGCCAGCATGGTCAGGGCACAAGTTAAGATGATTCTTTATGATACTTTCAAGCCTTTACCCCCCTCTTCGGGGAGGCGCCAACTATGGTCGAAAGCGCTTTCCAATTCCTTGAAGCGCCTCACACTTCCACGCATTGACAGTGACAAACATTGCGCAAAACGTTTGCTAACTCAATGAAATAATTGACAAACGTTTTTCTACTAATCGAGTCAGATGCGGGAAAGTCAAGCCTGGTTCAGCGCTTAATTAACGACTCGTGATCGACCCCGTAAAGTTGTAAATAAGATGCTTTTGTATCCCTTTCTAGATGGTAGCCTAACTCTCAACTACCACTTAATGGCTAACTATAGGAAGTCCATCATGGCTACATTCAAATTCTATATTCCCGCAATCAACCTGATGGGTGCCGGCTGTCTGCAAGAGGCCGCCGCCGATATCAAGGGTTACGGCTATCGCAAGGCGCTGATCGTCACCGACAAGATCCTCAACCAGATCGGTGTGGTCGCCAAGCTCACCACCCTGTTGGCTGAACATGGCATTGAAAGCGCTGTTTTCGATGAGACCAAACCCAACCCCACTACCAGCAACGTCGAAGCGGGTCTGGCGATGATCAAGGCCAACGGCTGTGATTGCGTCATCTCGCTGGGTGGCGGCTCGCCCCACGACTGCGCCAAGGGCATCGCGCTGGTCGCCGCCAACGGTGGCAGCATCAAGGATTACGAAGGGGTGGATCGCTCCGCCAAGCCGCAGTTGCCGCTTATCGCCATCAACACCACCGCCGGTACCGCCTCCGAGATGACCCGCTTTTGCATCATCACCGACGAAGCGCGCCACGTGAAAATGGCCATCATCGACAAGCACGTTACCCCGCTGATGTCGGTCAACGATCCCGAGCTGATGCTGGCCAAGCCAGCCGGTCTGACCGCCGCCACCGGTATGGATGCCCTGACCCACGCCATCGAAGCCTATGTCTCCACCATCGCCACCCCGGTGACCGATGCCAGCGCCGTGATGGCCATCGAGCTGATTGCCAAGCACCTGCGCACCGCCGTTCACCACGGCGATGACCTGCACGCCCGCGAGCAGATGGCCTATGCCCAGTTCCTGGCCGGCATGGCCTTCAACAACGCAAGCCTGGGCTACGTGCACGCCATGGCCCACCAGCTGGGCGGCTTCTATGACCTGCCCCACGGTGTCTGCAACGCCGTGCTGCTGCCCCACGTTCAGGCGTTCAACGCCCAGGTAAGCGCCGCTCGTCTGAAGGATGTGGCCCGCTACATGGGGGTGGACGTGAGTGCCATGAGCGATGAGCAGGGCGCTGCCGCTGCCATTGCCGCCATCAAGCAGCTGGCGCTGGATGTGAAGATCCCGGCCGGTCTGGAGCAGCTCGGCGTCAAGGCCGATGACTTCGATACCCTGGCCAGCAACGCCCTGAAAGATGCCTGCGGCTTCACCAACCCGAAACAGGCTAGCCACGACGAGATCGTGGCCATCTTCCGCGCGGCGATGTGACAGCAGCCGGATTGCCAGAAAGGGTCGCAGTGCGACCCTTTTTATTGGCTGATGGATCAATGGCTTTTTACTTCCGTGGAGGGAGTCGGTATGATTTGCCGAGCCAAAAAGACTGTATGGATGATCTGAACTCGATATGCGGATGAAACACCTGATTGCCGCGGCTTTGACCGCCCTCACCCTCTCCGGTTGCAGCCTGGTCTATCGTATCGATATTCCCCAGGGCAACTATGTGGAACAAAAACAGGTCGACAAACTGCGCCAGGGGATGACCCGCGAGCAGGTCAGCTATGTGCTGGGGACCCCCATGCTGCGTGACGGCTTTGACCCCAACACCTGGTACTACCTCTATGAATTCCAGCCGGGCCACGGCGACAAGGAGCGCAAAGAGCTCACCGTCACCTTCGCCAACGACAGGCTGACCACAGTGACGGGTGACTTCCCGCTGCCAGCAGCCTTCAATACCCCGCTCTGATATCCCGCAAAACCGGCCTCGCGCCGGTTTTGTTTTATCAAGCCCCGCGTAATTCATCCTGCCCGACAACACTGAGTCATTTCTCCCCATTGCAGCTACCCGCAAATTGCCTGATGCTGATGAGCAGCCACCATGGCATCAACACCATCGAATGACACAGGGAGAATCCCCATGAGCCGTATCCTGATTGCCGGGGCCAGCGGCCTGATCGGTCGCGAACTGGTGCAGCAACTGCCTGCCGAACATGAACTGACCCTGCTCTGTCGCAAGCCGGGCAAGGAGGCACACCACTGGCTGCCGGTCAATTTTGATGATCTGGCCAGCGTCACCCTCTCCCGCCCGGTGGATATCGCCTTCTGTGCCCTCGGTACCACCCGCAAGGAAGCAGGCTCTGCCGAGGCGTTTCGCCGGGTCGATCTCGACTATGTGATCGCCTTTGCCGAACTGGCCCGCCGCCACGGTTGTCAACGGCTCATCGTGGTCTCGAGCATGGGGGCCAGCGCATCGTCACCGGCTCTCTATCCGCGAACCAAGGGGGAGATGGAGCAGGCCCTGCTGGCCCAATCCTGGCCACGGCTCGCCATCGTACGGCCCGCTATGCTGCTCGGAGATCGCCAGCCACCGCGCCTCTCCGAGCAGATCTTTCAGACTATCTACCCGCTGTTTCGGCCGCTGCTGGTGGGCAAACTCGCCCGCTGGCGCGCCATCGAGGCCCGTCAGGTGGCTCGCGCCATGATCGCCCTCTCGAAACTGCCCGCCGGGTGCGAGATTGTCGAGAACGAGCAGTTGCTGACCCTCTGAACCCAGCCTTCCCCACTACTTATGCACAGTGCTGCAAAAACAGAGCCGCAAAAACAAAGGGCAAGCCAATTGGCTTGCCCTTTGTTTATCTGTTGGCGAGGTACCCTGACCGCCTCTTGCCATCACAGGCCGCGCTCGGCAGTCAGGGCAACCGCCCTCAACCGCGAATATGGTCGATAAAGGCGTCGATCTGCTCGCGAGTGCAGGCAGGATTCATAAAGACAGCCTTCTCCCCGGCGATATAGGAGTATTTGCCTCGGGCGTCGTAGTCGGAGTGGGCCACCGCCTCCACCCAGTTGGTGTAGAGCCCCACCTTGCCGCGCCCCTTGAACAGGCTGCGGTGGTAATCGGTATTGCGCTGCAGTCGCACCTTGTAGGCAGGGTCACTGGAGCGGGCCAGCTCGAAGGCGAATTCGGCTTCCGGATCGCTCACCCACTCGGGGTTGTAGATCTTGAAGCCGACGCTCGGCCCCTGATTCTCCTGCGCCACCAGCTTGACGTTGCCCAGCTGGCTTAACCTAAAGCGGAAGTAATTGGCATTTTGCAGGCAGTGGGCCAGCACGGTGCGATACCCCTCCACCCCCATATAGTTGAGCGCCGCATAGGCACCGAACAGGCCACTCGCGCCGCGGGAGCACTCGATGGTGGATTGCAGGTGGGTCTGGCCCTGAATATCCCGCTCGAAGTAGGAGAAGTTCTCCGGGTCATTCTCCATCGCCTTGAGGTCATCCTGCTCTTTAATCATCACCAGACTGGAGGTGTAGGGTACATAGCCCCACTTCTGGAAGTCGACGGTGAAGGAGTCGGCATATTTGAGCTCGGCAAAGCGCGCCACGTTGCGCTCGATCCCCGCCAGAGTGGCGCTGTTGATGGCGAGCGGGTTGGCGGCAAAGTCGTAACCCAGGAAGAAGATCATCGACCAGCCGATGGCGGCATCGACGTGGATATGGGGCTTGACCGCCACCTCGAACTGCTCGCAGAGGCGATTGCGCAGCTCGAACACGGGTTTCACCTGATCCACCCCGAAGGTGTCGGTGGTGCCCATGGTGAGCATGATGGTGGGCACCACGTGTTTCAGGGCAAAACAGGCGGTCAGGGTGCGCTCGAGGTGGTCGAGATCGATGTCATTATTCTCGCCGACCTGAATGCGGATGGTCTTGTTCTCGATGTCGACCCCGAGCAGGGAGAGGTTGGTGATGTTGGAGTAGTGACCGCCCTGGGAGTTGATGATGCGGTAATCCTGATAGTGGCCGAGCCCCTTGTGCTTGGCCTCCGGCAAGGTTTTGCGAATGCCGAGCAGGTAGCCGTAGAGGTTACAGAAGGTCCCCCCCTGGGTGAAGATGCCGGTGGCCCGCTCGGGGTCATAACCCGCCAGCAGCGCAATCTGGCGCACCACCTTCTTCTCCAGCTCCTCGGCCACCCCGGCATATTCGGAGTAGACCAGATTGGGGTTGGCCAGAATGCCCAGCTGGGCGCCGTAGATGGCGGGATCCGCCGACATGGTGATGACGTTCTCGACGCTGGAGGGGTTCTCCCAATCCTTCGACAGGGCGGCAGCAAACAGCAGCTCGGCCATCGGCTCGCCCGGGGTGCGCATGGTGGCGGGCACCGGCATGGTCTCGCAGAGATCGGCCAGGCGGGCACGGCCATCAGGCCAGGCGTTCAGGCGGGCATCCGGCGCCAGACCACGGGCCCGAAATTCGTTGAGGGTGGCAAATCCGGGTTCGCGAAAAACGGGCCAGAGATCGGGATTGCGCGAGAAAAAGTTGGCTTTGACTGTGGCGAAACGGGCGGAGAAATCGGGGTGGACGGCATTGACACTCTCGTCTTGAAGATAAACTAAGTCACTCATTTTTATACCATTAGTACAGCAAATGTGCGGCTGTTATACCCCTGTGTCAGCGGGGCCAACAGTGACAATATCTAATGGCCTACCCTACTTTTTGTCATGTATCAGCCATGACAAGGGCTGGCAAAAAGGCGTCTTTGAGGCGCCTCTTTATATTTCGTGATCTTGCTCCCATCCTGGCTGACAGAGTCCCTACTACCAGACCGCCATCAGTGCAGTGCCCCCCCTCAACGCAGGGAGGTCAACAGCCACTCGGCAAACTCCGCCAGCTCGCTCTGCTGCTGCGGAAAGGCCGCCAGCCAGGGCTGCAAGCGCGCGGCGACAGCGTCCGGCCGATAGCCGCAACCCGCCAGTTCGGCCGCCAGCAGATCAAACGGGGCCGGCTCCAGAGTATCGCTAAAGAGCTGCGCCCGGGTGATGACCCCTTTCTCCACATCAAAGTGCAGCTCCACCCCGCCCCAGCTGAACCGCTCCTCCAGCAGATGGCTGAACGCCGGGGCATGGCCATAGTTCCACTCCCAGCTACGCTGGCGGGCGAAGGTCTCGGCAAAGCCCGGCAGATCCGGCATCTGCTCCGGGGAGATATGCTCGGGCTCAACTCGCGCGCCGTAATGGTGGAAGAAGGCCTCCTGCAGCGCCTCGCTCACCTGTTGATGGTCGATCCCCGGCAGCAGTTCGCACAGATTGGCCACCCGGCTGCGCACCGAGGTGATCCCCTTGGCCGCCAGCTTCTTGGGGTCGGGGTTGAGATAGTTGGCAAGGCGGCCGAGATCGGCATCCAGCAGCAGGGTGCCGTGGTGAAAACCGCGATCCTGAGTCTCCCGATAGGCCGACCCCGATACCTTGCGCTCCCCGTCCGGGGTGGCCACCAGCAGATCGTTGCGACCAGAGGCAAACGCCTCGATCCCCAATCGCTTGAGCCCGTCCAGCACGATGGCGGTGGAGACGCTCTTGTCATACTCCGGCTTGCCCGCCATGAAGGTGAAGCAGCTGTTGCCAAGGTCGTGGAACACGGCGCCGCCACCGCTGCTGCGACGCGCCAGGGTCACCCCGTCCTCTTCCATGCGGCGGGTATTGCACTCCTTCCACGGGTTCTGGGCACGGCCAATCACCACGGTATTGGCATTGCGCCAGAGGAACAGCACCCGCTGGCCGGGGTCCATCTGGCGGAAGATGCACTCCTCGACGGCCAGATTGAACAGGGGATCGTGAGAGTCGGAGACAAGCAGACGCAAGCGGGACATAAAAAGACCTTATCCGGAACTGGGGGCAGCATGATAACACTGACGGGGTACCATCACTGAGCTGTCGCACATTAACCGGTGCGCAGCAGCCGCGACACATTTGCGTCACACCTGACCGCCCCCTAAAAGTATCTATTGATATAACGACACAGCTTGACGTGCAACCACGGAAAAAATGCAGTCAAGCCACAATGACAACGATAAAAACGGGAAAAAGTGGCTAGAATGCGACCACTTCGATAGGCCATATGACTCTCTTATTGGTCACATAACTTGCAAAAAAACGGCATGTATCCATCCCGTGTGATGAACGACACAAAAATGACTTTCCAACCCCCCTATACCCTATTGCAAACGCCTTTTCTCCCCTTGCAGGTGACACAAAATTGCTTGAATCTAGCCTAGACATCGCTCCCGAGAGAAACGTTGTATGACGGAGAACGCAGCCCCCCGCCAGCCCCTCAGCTGGTTTATGCCAATGCTGGTCGGTATGGTCATCGCGACCCTGACCTCTTCCCCCGTGCGAGCCGGCGAGCAGGTCATCGTCCAGTTGCCGTGGCAACACCAGTTCCAGTTTGCCGGTTACTACGCGGCTATCGCCAAAGGATTTTATCGGGAGGCCGGTCTGCATGTCACCCTGCGCGAAGCGGACTCCCGCACCGATGTGGTCAGCGAGGTGATCTCGGGAAAGGCCCAGTTTGGCATCAGCGGCAGTGATCTGCTGCTGGATCGGGCTGCCGGTCGTCCGGTGGTGGTGCTCGCCGCCCTGCTGCAGCACTCGCCGCTGGTTCTGCTCACGCTGGATAGGCCAGATATTCGCAACCCGGCCGATCTGGCCAACAAGCGACTGATGCTGGAGCCGGGCTCCAACGAGCTGCTGACCTACCTTTCCCACCATACCCGCAGCCGCGACTGGGTCACCCTTCCCTACAAACAGGGGATAGAGGCACTGCTGGCGGGCAAGGTGGATGCCATCAGCGCCTACAGCACTACCGAACCCTTCTATCTGCAGCAAAGAGGCATCCCCTATCGGGTCTTCAGTCCGCGCACCATCGACTTCGACTTCTACGGCGACAACCTGTTTACCTCCGAGCGGGAGCTGATCACCCGACAGGATCGGGTCTACGCCTTCCAGCAGGCCAGCCTCAAGGGGTGGCGCTATGCGATGGACCACCCCGAAGAGATGATCAACCTCATCATGGAGCAGTACCCGACCGGGGCTGGCCGTGAACAGCTGGAGTTCGAGGCTCGCGAAACCAGAGCGCTGATGCAGCCCGACCTTATCGAACCTGGCTACATGCAGCAGGAGCGCTGGCTGCAGATCGCCAAAACCTATCTGGAGGCGGGCATGCTCACGGTATTGCCCAACCTCGACCGCTTTATCTACGACCCGGCGCAGGAGCGGCTGCGCCAGCAACGGCAACTGCTCGACAAGAGCGTGGCGGTGGCCATGCTCATCACCTTTACCCTGATGACCCTACTCGGCATCTTCTTGCACCTCTATCTGCGCCTGCGCCAGGAGGCGCGGGATCGCCAGCGGCTGACCCGTGAACTGGCCCAGAGCGAGCAACACTACCGCTTCGTGGCGGAGAACAGTGCCGATGTGATCTGGACCATGGATGCCGCCAGCTTGCGCTTTCGCTACGTCAGCCCGGCCATCGCCCCCCTGAGCGGCTACGAGGCCCCCGAGCTGTTTGCCCTGCCCCTCAAACAGCTGCTGCCGGATGCCTCAAGGCAACTGCTGCGCGAGGAGATCTCTGCCACCCTGGAGGCCTGGCAGCGGGGAGAACATGACCAGACCCGCCGGGTCATTCGCACCCAGCTGCGCCACAAGGATGGCCATCTGGTGGCGACCGAGACCATCACCACCCTCCATGGCAACCACAATGCCCAGCCGGAGGCGATCCTCGGGGTCACCCGGGATATCACCGAGCGGGCAGCGCGGGAGGAGATGATGCGCCGCCTCGCCTTCTACGATCCCCTCACCGGGCTGCCCAATCGCCGCTTGCTGCAGCAACGGCTCAAGGAGCTGATGGAGCAGGAGACGCCCCGTCCGCTGGCGCTGATGTTTATCGATCTCGATCACTTCAAGCCGATCAACGACACCTTCGGCCATGAAACCGGGGATATTCTGCTCAATATGGTGGCCGAGCGGATGAGCCACTGCGTGCGCAAACAGGATCTGGTGGCACGGCTGGGGGGCGACGAGTTCGTTATCTTGCTGCCGGAGAGTGGCGACGAAGTGCTGGCGGTGGCCGACAAACTGCACCAGCAGCTGCGTCATCCCTTCCAGCTGGAGGGGCAGGAGTTGCTCATCTCCAGCAGTATCGGGCTGGCGCTCTATCCCGAGCACGGGGAGGATGCCAAAACCCTGATGCACCACGCCGATCAGGCCATGTATCAGGCGAAGAATCGCGGCCGCGGCCGGGTCTGCCTCTATACCGAAGGCCTTGATCCCGAGCAGGGCGCCCTGCTGTGGCAACCCGGCCACGAGTGCGGTCACCCGCGCATCGATGCCGAGCATCGCCAGCTCTTCGTATTGACCAACCGGCTGCTGGAGCGGATGAAAGATCAGCACGAGGATCCGGCCCCGTTTCTGGAGAGTCTGGAGAGCCTGTTCGACATGGCCCGCCATCACTTCGCCTTTGAAGAGCAGATGCTGGCGGAGATCGATTATCAGGAGCTCGTCAGCCACCGTCAGGATCACCTGCGCCTGCTCAACAAAGCGAGCCAACTGCTGCACGCCGCCAAAGCGGGGACATTGGGCAACGACGAGCTGCTCAACTTCATCATTCAGGAGCTGGTGGTCGGCCACATGAGTCAGGCGGATCGCCGCTACTTCCCCCTGTTCAGATCTGAGCGCAGCCTGTCGGTTGCGGAGGTGGTCACCTAGTCCCCCCTGTTCAGCCCCGAGCGTAATGCGCCTCTTGCGGAAGGGGCGACCTAGTCACCGCGCAGGGCAACCACGGGGTCGAGACGCACTGCCCGCAGCGCAGGAGCGACCCCAGCCAGCAGACCGACCAGGGCGCTGCAACCGAGCGCCAGCAGCAGATAGAGAGGATGGAGGGTGAGCGGCAAGCCGGCCGCCAGCAGGGTGAGCAGCAGCTTGAGCCCGCCGAGCAGGGCCAGTCCCATGGCTCCGCCCAGCAGCGCCAGCACCACGGCTTCGAGCAGGAACAGCAATAGAATGCGCCGCCGCGGACAGCCCAGCGCCATCAGTAAGCCCACTTCGGGGATCCGCTCCTGCTGGGCGATGCTCATGATGCTGAAGATGCCGACCGCCCCGATCAGCAGCGAGATAATGCCGAGCCCGCCAACCGCCAGCTTGATGATGGAGAGGATCTTGTCGAGGCTGGCCAGCATGTCCTGCTGGGAGGTGAGGGTAAAATCCTCGGCGCCGTGGCGGGCGATCAGCAGCCGCCTGATCTGGGCGGAGATGTCGGCCTCCGTCTGCCCGGCGCGATAGATGACGTCGATCTCCTGCAACCCCTCCTTGTTGAACAGCGCCTGGGCGTGGGCGGCGGGCAGATAGATCATGTCGTCCAGATCAAAGCCGAGAAACTGCCCCTTGGGCGCCAGCACCCCGGCCACCCGAAAACGGCGATCACCGGCGCGCAGCAGGTTCCCCGGTGCATCGCCACCGGGGAACAGCTCAGCTGCCACCTTGGCCCCCAGCACCGCATAGGCACGGGGCATGGCGCTGTCGTCCGCGGGCAGAAAACGTCCCTGCACCAGGGTGAGTCGCCAGCCGGAGAGCGCCGCCGGACCTGTGCCCAGAATGGCAGTGCTGCGGGTCAATCCGCGGCTGCGCACCTCCCCTTGCCCCTGCACCACAGGGAGCGCCGCCTCTACCCCTGCCAATCTGGCGAGGGCATCGGCATCCTCCAGCAACAGGGGACGGCTGCTGGAGAGGATGCCGGGCGGGCCGCCGGCGGTTTCGGTCTTGCCCGGGGTCACGGCGATCAACCGGGTGCCAAATTGGGAGAAGCTGTCGAGCAGATAGAGCCTGAGCCCCTCGCCGATGCCGGTGAGCAGGGTCACCGAGGCGATCCCGATGGCGATGCCGAGCGCAGACAGCAGGCTGCGACTGCGCCCCGCCAGCAAGGCGCGCCAGAGCCAGAACAGCAGATCGGCGGAGCGCATCAGCCACCACTCCATTGCCCGCTGCGCAGGCTGCTGACCGGATCTTGCCGTGCCGCCCGGGAGGCGGGCAGCCAGCTAAAAAACAGCCCGGTCAGCAGGGCCGCCGGTATGGTGCAGAAAGTAGCGATCAGAGGGACCGCCGCCGGAAATCCGGGCCAAATCACTCCGGCGAGGCCAACCAGGGCATAGCCCAACACAGTGCCAAACAGCGCGCCACTGCCGCTCAGCAACAGCGCCTCCCACAAAAACAGCTGGCGGATCTGGCGACTATCGGCCCCCAGCGCCTTGAGCAGGCCGATCTCGCCGGTGCGCTGGCGGGTGCTGATCAGCGCCAAATTCATCATCATGATGCCGGAGACCAGCAGGCTGATGGCGCCGATGCCGGCAACGGCCAGGGTGAGGGTCGAGAGAATGGTGGAGAAGGTGGCCAGCATGGCGTCACGGCGCACCACGGTCACATCGAGTACCCCATGGCGCGCCTGCATCAACTGCTCCAGTCGCTTGACCAGCGGGGGCACCGCTTGCCCCGCCAGCGGCTGGATCAACAGCCGAAACAGCCCCTCGGTGTTGAACAGCCGCATGGCGCTACCCACCGGGATCAGCGCGGCCTCGGCCATATCCATCCCCAGATTGCTGCTCTGGCTGGTGAAGACCCCCACTACCCGAAAGCGACGATTGTCAAAACGCAGCCACTGGCCGACCGGATCGGCCTGACCGAACAGCTCACGGGCCACCTTGGCCCCGAGCAGGACGGCCGAGCGATCCTCTGCGGCATCCCCCGGTAGCCAGCGGCCGGAGAGCAGCTCCAGCCCGTGGGTATCGCGCAGCCCGTTGCTGCTGCCAAGCAGCATGGTCTGGCGCAGCCGCGCCCCCTGTTTGGCCTCGGCAAAGCCCATCACCAGCGGCACCAGCCGCACGTTTGGCTGATGCTGGCCAAGGTAGTGCATATCATCGAGAGTGATCTGCCGCAGACTGTTTCCGGTGACCGGCGGCAGCCCGCCGGTGGTCTCCTTGCGGCCCGGGAACATCACCAGCAGATCCTTGCCAAGGGAGCTGAACTGGTCGGCCACATAGCGCCTCGCCCCCTCCCCCAGCGCGGTGAGCAGCAGCACCGAGGTAACGCTCAGACTCACCGCCAGGATCAGTACCAGCGCCCGTGAACGCTGACGCAGCAGGGCTACGGCGGCAAAGCGGATCACATCGGGGCGCCGCATTCAGCCACCGCCGCTATCAATGTTGATGCGGCCATCGTTCATCAGGATCCGCCTGCCTGCCCGTTCACCGAGGCGCGGATCGTGGGTTACCACCACAAGCGTGATCCCCTGCTCCCGGTTGAGCTCCTCCAGCAGGGTAATCACCTCCTCCCCAGAGCGGGAGTCGAGATTGCCGGTGGGCTCGTCGGCCAGTATCAGCCGCGGCGCCATTGCCATGGCCCGGGCGATGGCTACCCGCTGACGCTGACCGCCGGAGAGCTCGGCTGGGCGGTGTCCGGCCCGGTTTTCCAACCCCAGCTCCCCCAGCAACTGCTGGCTTCGGCGATGGCGCTCGGCGGGGGCGATCCCGCACAGCATCAGCGGCAGCTCGACGTTTTCACGGGCGGTGAGGCGGGAGATGAGGTGAAACGACTGGAACACGAAACCGATGCGATGGCCGCGCAGCTGGGCCAGCGCCGGCTCTGACAGGGTGGCGGTATCCTCCCCTCCCAGCCAGTAACGCCCCTCATCGGGCCGATCCAGCAGCCCCAGCACATTGAGCAGGGTCGATTTACCGGAGCCAGAGGGGCCCATCACCGCCAGATACTCCCCCTCGGCAACTCGCAGAGAGACGCGATCGAGGGCGGCCACTTCGCTCCCCCCCAGAGTGAAACGACGGCTGACGGCATCAAGGCGAATGAGATCACTCATCCGTCTGCTCCGTGGCGGCACTGAAAGGGCCCTCCCCGACAATCTGTCCGGGCTGGGCCGCCAGCCGATCACCGGCGGCGAGCCCCTCGGCGACTTCAATCCAGTTCCAGTTCTCCACGCCCCAACGGGGTACCACCCGCACCAGCTTATCCCCTTCCAGCCGCAGCACGCTGCCATCGTCGGCCCGGCTGCTGGCCGCTACCCGCAGCACATCGGTGGTGCGGGTCACCTCGACCTCAAGGTCGGCGCTGTAGCCGATAAGCAGGGGGGCATCGGTGGGCACAGCGGTGAGCGTCGCCTCCACCTCGACGGTGCGGGCCTGCTTCTCCAGCTCTTTCACATAGGGGGCGATGCGGGTGACGGTGGCGGCAAAATCGCGCCCGGGCATGGCGTCGAGCAGCACCCGAGCCTGCTGGCCCACCTTGAGGCGGGCGGCATCCACCTCATCGATAGGGGCGGAAACATAGAGACAGTTATCGTCGATGAGATCGATAACGGGAGGCATGGCTACCCCGGGGGGTGAGGGGGTCATGTACTCGCCCAGCTTGCTGTTGACCTCCGCCACCACTCCGGCAAACGGCGCCAGCAGACGGCGTTCGCTCAAGCGAGCCTCCACCTGAGCGACCTGCGCCTCGTCAACCCGCTCCTGCTGACGGGATGCGCGGCAGATATAGCGGCGAGTATCGGCCAGATTCTGGGCCTGCTCGGCGAGGGTGCGGGAGGTGAGGTTTTTGGCCAGCAAGGTGGCCAGCCGGTTAGCCTCCCGCTCGTAGTAGGCCGCCTCGCTACAACGCTCCTCACGCTGGGTCTTGCCGAGCGCCTGCTGGGCACGGGCACGGGCGAGATCGGCACGGATATCGTCACTCCAGAGGGTCAGCAGCAGATCTCCTTGGGCTACCCTATCCCCGGCCTTGACGGCGATCTGCTCCACCACGCCACCACCGGGCAGACTGAGCCCGGCCCGCTGACACGACTTGATGGTGCCAGCCCGGGTATTGACCACGGTGACCAGCACATCCCCCCGCCCGACCTCTGCCAGCCTGATCGGCGTCGGCTGCGGTCGCCACCACCATGCCAGAGCAGCCACCGCTACCACGGCGCCACTTCCCCACCACAACCAACCTCTCTTCATCGCGCATCCTTTCGCTAGTGACTCCCGTCATGAGCGTCGGGAGAGCAGGGCATAATAGAGCAAGGGTATCACCACCAGGGTGAGCAAAGTGGAGACCAGGATCCCGAAAATCAGGCTGATGGCCAGTCCGTTGAAGATGGGATCATCGAGGATAAACAGGGCTCCGATCATCGCCGCCAACGCCGTCAGCATGATGGGTTTGGCCCGCACCTGCGCCGCTTCGATCACCGCCTGCTCGAACGCCACTCCGGCGCTGCGCTGCTGCTCGATAAAATCCACCAACAGGATGCTGTTGCGTACGATGATCCCGGCCAGGGCGATCATCCCGATCATCGAGGTGGCGGTAAACTGGGCCCCCAACAGGGCGTGGCCCGGCATCACCCCTATGATGGTGAGCGGAATGGGGGCCATGATGATGAGCGGCACCAGATAGGAGCGGAACTGGGCCACCACCAACAGGTAGATGAGGATCATCCCCACGGCGTAGGCTAGCCCCATGTCGCGGAAGGTCTCGTAGGTGATCTTCCACTCCCCGTCCCACAACAGCGCCACCTCCCCCAGCTTGTCGGGCTGCTGCACGTAATATTGGGGCAGATCGATGTCGGCACCGGCGGCAAACATGCCGTAGAGCGGGCTGTCGGTATGGCCACCCATGTCGGCCACCACCATCACCATGGGCTGCATGTTCTTGTGCATGATATAGCTGGGGGCCACCTCATCACGGCGACTCACCAGCTCGGAGACCCGCACCAACTGGCCGCTCTGGCTGCGCACCTTGAGGGCCAGTACGCCCGCCAGATCCCGTTTGTCACCGGGAGCCAGTTCGATGCGGATCGGCACCGGATACTTGGCGCCATGCCCCTGCAGCCAGCTGGCATCCTGATAACCCACCCCGCCATTGAGGGTGTTCACCAGATCCCCGAGATCGACCCCGAGCAGGGCCGCCTTGCTGCGATCCACCACCAGCCGCCACTTGGGCTGCGGGTCGGTCAGATAGATATCCACGTCCACCAGATCCGCCGTGGCCACAAAACGGGCCTGTACGGCGCGAGCGGCCGCTTCACGGGCGGCAGGCGTCGGGCCATACACTTCCGCGACTATGGGTGACCAGACCGGCGGGCCGGGCGGCACCTCTACCACCTTGAGGTTGCCCCCTGCTGCACTGGCGATGGCCTGCAGCTCTGCCCGAACCGACTGTGCAATCTGGTGACTGCTGCGATCCCGCTCATGCTTGTCCACCAGATTGACCTGAATATCCCCCACGTTGGCGCCGCTGCGGATAAAGTAGTGACGCACCAACCCGTTGAAGTTGATGGGGGCCGCGGTACCGGCATAGATCTGGTAATCCTTCACCTCGGGCACCTTGGCAAGCTCCCGCCCGACCGCCAGCAGGGTGCGCTCGGTCTGCTCCAGGGTCGCCCCCTCCGGCATATCGAGCACCAGCTGAAATTCCGACTTGTTGTCAAAGGGGAGCATCTTGAGCACCACCCACTGCACCACCGGCATGGCGGTAGCCGCCCCGACCAGCAGCAACACCGCCAGCCAGAGCTTGCGTCTGGCGCGCTTGGCGCCATCACCGATCAGGAAAGGGGTCATCAGCCGGTGAAAAAGACCCGCCTTGGCCTCGCCGTGGGCACCGTGCGCCGAATCCTTGAGCAAATGGCTCGCCAGCCAGGGGGAGAAGATAAAGGCCACCAGCAGGGAGACAAGCATCCCCATGCTGGCATTGATGGGGATGGGGCTCATGTAGGGGCCCATCAGGCCACTGACAAAGGCCATCGGCAACAGGGCCGCGATGACGGTCAGGGTCGCCAGTATGGTCGGCCCCCCCACCTCGTCCACCGCCCCCGGAATCAGATCCTTGAGCGCCCCCTTGCCCAAACCGCGATGGCGGTGGATGTTCTCCACCACCACAATGGCGTCATCCACCAGAATGCCGATGGAGAAGATCAGCGCAAACAGCGACACCCGGTTGAGGGTAAAGCCCCAGGCCCAGCTGGCAAACAGGGTCAGCGCCAGGGTGATGACGATGGCAACGCCAACTACCAGCGCCTCGCGCCAACCCATGCTCACCAGTACCAGCAGCACCACCGCCGTGGTGGCAAAAATCAGCTTGCCGATCAGGGTGTTGGATTTGGTCTCGGCGGTAACGCCGTAGTCCCGGGTCACCGTCACCTTGACCCCGGCAGGGATCAGTCGGTTCTGCAAACTCTCGACCCGCGCCTCCACCCGCTTGGCCACATCAACCGCGTTCTGGCCCGGCTGTTTGCCGATGGCCAGGGTCACCGCCGGATAACTGGCCTGCCCCAGCCCCATCCAGCTGCGCTTGGTCGGAGTCTCCTGACCCAGAGAGACCTTGGCCACCTCTCCCAGATAGACCGGCTTGCCGTCGTGCAGCCCCACCACCAGTTCTCTAGCCTCCTGCTCACTTTGCAGGAACTGCCCGACCTGCACCTTGATCTCCCGGTTATCTTGCTCGATGGCCTGTGTCGGGCCCACCTGATTGGCGGCCGCAAGTCGCTGGCTCAGATCGCCCCAGCTGATGCCGTGGGCGCTGAGGGCCGCCGGATCCGGCATCACCCGCAACACGGCGCTCTGGCTGCCCAGCGTGTAAATATCGCGGGTACCGGGAATGCGCTTGAGTTCGGTCTCCAGCTCATGGGCGACCTGGGTCAACTCGGGAGCCCCCAGTTGCTTGCTCCCCTCTTTGCTCCATAAGGTCAAACTGACGATAGGGACATCATCGATCCCCCGGGGTTTCACCAGCGGCTGACCGACTCCGATCCCCTGTGGCAACCAGTCGCGGTTGGAGTCGAGCTGGTTGTTGAGATCGACGATGGCCTGTTCGCGGCTCACCCCTACCTTGAATACCACCACCAGCAGGGCGCCATCGGGTTGGGAAAAAGAGTAGAGGGTATCAATTCCCTTTATCTGGGAAACCACCTGCTCGGCAGGGGTGGTGACGAGAGAGGCCACTTCAGCCGGGCTGGCCCCCGGGAAGGGAATGTAGACATCGGCGAAGGTGACATCGATCTGCGGCTCCTCCTCCTTGGGAGTCACCAGCACTGCAAACAGGCCGAGCAGCAGCCCCACCAGTGCCAGCAGCGGAGTGATGGCCGAGCCCTGAAACAGCGCAGCCAGCCGACCGGCAGGCCCCAGCCTCTCCTTGTTGCTGTTCAGTTCGCTACTCATGGGCCATCTCCTGCTGCTGCGCCCAGCCATCGGGGGCCAGCTTGTCACCGGCTTGCAGACCGGCCAGGATCTCGCACTGTCCCTCGACGCAATGGCCTACCCGCACCGGCGTCAGGGCCCAGCCAGCGGGCTGTTGCAGATAGACACCGTTGAACTCCCCTTGCCGCAGCAGGGCGCGATCCGGCACCTGCAACACCTGACGTTCACCCTGCTTGAGCTGCACCTTGAGCCACATGCCGGGCAATACCCCGGTGGTTTGCGGCGGCAAGTCGAGGCGCAACCTGAAGGCGTGGCTCTGGCTGTCGGCATAGTTAAAGCGGGTCAATTTGACCGGGGTAACAGGCCGGCCATCCGGCAGCAGCACCTGCACATCCGCAGGCTCACGAGCCAGCGTCAGGGCGGATTGGGGCAACTCCACCTCCACCCGCAAGGTGTCGAGAGAGAAGCCGGAGAGCAGCGGGGTACCGGGGGCGACAGTCTCCCCCAACTCCACCAGCCGCTTGGTCACCACCCCAGCGTAGGGGGCCAGAATGCGGGTATAACCGTAGGCCTCGCGGGCCTGAGTGAGGGCCGCATCGGCCGCATTGACCTCGGCGCGGGCGGCGCGATCAGTCGCCTGGGCATTGTCGAGCTGGGCGCGGGTGATCACCCCTTTGGCAATCAGCGCCTGAAAGCGGGCGAGCTGGCGCTCTGCCTCCACCTGCTGGGCCTGCGCCCGCGCCAGCCGTGCCTGCGCCCCCGTGACGGCGGCAAACTGCTCCTTGCCGCTGATCTCCAGCAGCGGTTGCCCCGCCTGCACCTGATCGTTTACATCCACCAGCATGCGGGAGACCCGGCCGCTGGTCTGGGCCGCCACCGTCCCCTGATGGATGGCACTGACGGTGCCATCCAGCGTCAGCCAGTCGGTCACCGGCAGTGGCGCCACTGTCAGCAAGGGCTCTGGCTCCCCTTCCGCGGCCAGGGCGGATGTCATGGCCTGCGATGTCATCACCAACAAGGTGATCCCCAGCAACCGGATCTTTTCCATCATTACTCTCCTTCCCTGGCATCATCAGTCACTTCACGGGATCAGGCGGTATGGGACTGGCGCACCTTATCCTTTCCCCGAGCTGGCGCCTTGGTCAGCACCCTGGCCAGCCCTCTGTCAAACAGCAAGATCCCGGCCACCATGGCCGCGATAAACAACATTATCATGGGCTGCCCGCTGGAAATGAGACTCAGAGCAGGCCCAGGACAGATGCCCACCAATCCCCAGCCGATACCAAACAGCGCAGCCCCGCCAATCAGGCGGCGATCCAGCACGGGAGCGGGAACCCGGGCCATTGGTTCCCCCAGCAGGCTCAGGGGACGGGGTTTCACCAGCAGAAAATAACCCGGCATAAAGACCAGCAGGGCGCCCCCCATCACGAAGGCAAGGCTGGGATCCCAAGTGCCTGCCAGATCGAGAAAACCGGTGACCCGGGCGGGATCCACCATGTCGGAGATGGCCATCCCCAGTCCAAACAGCAGGCCCGCAAACAAACTTGTCAGCAACTTCATGGCGATCAGCCCCTTACAGCAGATGATGAGTGACGAAGACGGTGATAAAGCCTGCCGCCATAAAGGTGAGGGTGGCGACGATGGAGCGCAGGGAGAGCCGCCCCATGCCACAGATGCCGTGGCCGCTGGTGCAGCCATTGCCAAGACGGGTACCGATGCCGACCAGCAGACCGGCCAGCAGCACAACGGGCCAGCCGGGCAGCGTGGTGAATGTGGGCATGCGGGCCCAGCCCTGGTTCAGCGCCAACCAGGCACCCGCCCCGAGCCCCAGCAGAAACAGCACCCGCCACGGCGCACGGTGTTGCAGCGCACCGGCCAGAATACCGCTGATCCCGGCCACCCGGCCGTTGAACAACATCAGGATCAGGGCCGACAGCCCCGCCAGCATGCCACCGCCCAAAGAGAGCAGCCATTGGCTTTCCATCATCAAGATTCCTTATTTTCTGAGTGACAAAAATGGGTTTGCAGCGCGCCCAACACATCGGCGGCCGCCTCGCTCACCAGCGAGTAGTAGATCTGCTGGGAGACCTTGCGCGAACGGATCAGGCCGTAGCGCTTCAATACCGACAGTTGCTGGGAGAAGGCCGACTGCCCGAGTTGGCTATGGGCCAGCAGCTCCCCGACCCCCTTCTCCCCCTCCACCAGCTGGCAGAGCACCATCAGGCGTTCGGGATGAGCCAACGCCTTGAGCAGGGAGGCGGCGGCTGTCGCATGTCTGTTCATCTCGTCGAATTGGCTCATAAGAGTAAATTAGCAATTGCTGATATTTGTTCTATTGTATAAAACAACACTAAATTAGCAACATCTAAAGTAGATAAGGAGAAAGACCATGACAGTAGATAACGGCGTCAGAATCGTCGCGGGTTGCATGTTGCTGCTCTCGCTGATCCTTACCACCTGGGTTCATCCGGGCTTTGTCTGGTTGAGTGCCTTTGTCGGGGTCAACCTGATCCAGAGCGCATTCACCGGTTTCTGCCCGGCCGCCATGCTCCTCAAGCGCCTGGGGCTGAAGTAACAGGTCGCGCAAGACAGGGGCGGTCCTGCTAGCGGGGCGTCATCGCGCGGCGATGGCTATCGTCGCTCCCTGATGCTTATGGAGGTAGCCAGTCGGCCCCATTATTGACAAACTTGTATCTAAATGTTGCTGGAAGGCCGATAAGGCTTTACCTCACCGCTCTGGATGAGTACCATTTTGCCGTTCTTAACACAGCGGAGACCATCAGTGGGCAACTCATCAAGTGACAGTTGTAGACCGACCCTCATCGTCGGTACCAAGGTCGCGAGCTAGCCGCAGGTCTTTCTCTGCCGCATGCTCGCAACCCTGCGAGAAGCGGAAATCCACTCCCCTCTTCTCCCTTTTTACACTTGACGTCAGGTGATCTGGCTTTGCCATGACACCTTGCCTGCATAGTTTCTGCTTCCCACAAGGAGGCTGCTATGCGTTTTATCTCAATCAAACCGGCTGCGGATCGCGCGGTCGCAACAGGTTCTGTTGCACCCCGGGCTCACCCCCTGCTGAGCAAGCTGGGGCGCGGCATGTTGCCACGCTGGCTGGGCGGCAAACCGCGCCAGCACCACTATAGGCTGCAGATCCGCTGCGAGGATCGCGCCGATATGGAGCAGGTGCTGGATATGGTGAGCCACACCCTGCAACCGGCCGGACTGCAACCGATGCAATCGATGAAACCGGGTCGCAGCGGCGGGCGAGAGCTGGTGCTCAATGTGCACTGCACTCCACCCCAGCGCCGCTATCTGGTGCAGTTTGTTCATCAGGTCGGAGTAGCGCATCCGGTGCGCTGGGAGCTGCGTCCGCGCATCGACACGACTCCCGAACTCAACTGACGCGCATCCTGCTGCACTAACGACCGTTCAAGGGGCCAGCCACGCTGGCCCCACTTGTTGCGTCCTCTCCGAGCGTCAGGGCATCTGATGATGCTCGCGCCCCGGAAGCTAAACCCGGGACGCTGCGTTTTTCTGCTGGCCATCCGCTCAATCCCCCTCTGATCCATCCGCCACCCGGCGTTTCATCATGGATTGTGCCAAGCCAGCTTTCATAAGAAGGAGTACGCCATGAAGATGTGGCAACAACTAGACATGCTCTCACTGCTCGACACTCTGGCCAGCCTGCTGCTCGCCTTTGTGCTCGGCAGTCTGGTCGGGCTGGAGCGCCAGTACCGCCAACGTACCGCGGGCCTGCGCACCAACGTGCTGGTCGCCGTGGGAGCCGCCCTGTTCGTCAGCCTGGCCCAGCGAATCTATGACCTGCACGGCGGCAACTACAACGTGGTCCATGTGGTGGCCTATATTGTCTCCGGCATCGGCTTTCTCGGCGCCGGCGTCATCATGCGCGAGTCGGGCAATATCCGTGGCATCAACACCGCCGCCACCCTGTGGGGTGTCGCTGCGGTCGGCGCCGCCTGTGGCGCCGGGCTCGCCATGGAGGCCATTCTGGGCGCCCTGTTCGTGCTGGCCGCCAACACCCTGCTGAGACCGCTGGTCAACCAGATCAACCGTCGCCCGGTAGACAATCTGGATACTGAAGTCACCTACAAGGTGACTGCCCTGACCCCCCGTGAGCATCAAAAGGAGGTGCTGCACTGGCTCGAGGAGATGCTGGAGCAGGCCAACTATCCCATGAGCGAGCTCGACATCGAGCCATTTGGCGAGAGGGATCTGGAGATCTCGGCGGTGCTGCTGGCCACCTCCATTGATGGCGACGAACTGGATGCCCTGATGGTGAAACTCGGCATTCATCCCCATATCAAGCAGATATTCTGGCGCGCCAGTACCACCGACTGAGCTGCCGGCCAGAGGAACGAGCCACCCGCCCACAGCAAAAAGCCCCGCCAGCAATGGCGGGGCTTTTTCATATGGATGAGCGAAGAGTGGCTAGCGGCGGCTGCGCCAGCGCACCCTGGGGGTGATCACCTGGGCGGTCTGTGCGGGAGGACTGCCCGCTATCAGTTGCTGCATCAGCTCGAAAGCGGCGAGGGCCAGCGCCGGACAATCCTGCGCCACCGAGTCGATTCGCATGGGAATGCAGTCGAGCAGGTCGTGATCGTCGAAGGTGCACAGCCGCATCCCTGTCTCCATCAACCCCGCCTCGTTGAGGTAGCGCAGTACCCCTTCCAGCAGGGTAAAGGAGGCGGTAAAGAGCCCCTTGGGGGGCGCTCCCAGCTCGGCCACCAGCTCAGCCATCAGCTGATAACCGGAGCTCGGCTGGTAGTCGCGATGGCGCACCCGGGCGGCATCGGCTTCAAAACCGGCGCGATGGAGCCCCAGCTCATAGCCCGCCAGCCGGTGACGGCTGGGGGAGAGATCCAGCAAACCGCCGAAGTAGTAGATCTCCTCTCCGCACTCGCTGGCCATGTCCCGCACCAGCTCGGCTGTCGCCTTGCAGGCATCGGAGATCACCATGGGCAGGCGCGACTCGCCAATATGGCGGTCGAGCTGTACTACCGGCAGGCGGTCGTGGATGCGGGCATAGATGTCATCGCTGTGGCCGCTGGAGGCGACAATAAGCCCATCCACCTGACGGCTGATGAGGTTGTCCACCACCCGCTGCTCGAGGGCGGGATCATCCTCGGAGCAGGCGATCAGCAGCTGGATGCCCGCCTCCCGGCAGTAGGCCTCGAGGGCACGGGCAATGCGGGCAAAACCGAAGTTGGTGAGATCGGGGATCACCAACCCCCAGGTGTAGCTGCGGGTCTCGCGCAGGGAGCGGGCGTGAAAGCTCGGCAGGTAGTGACACTCCTCCGCCACCGCCTGAATGCGCTTGCGGGTATCGTCGGCAATCCGGTACTCCGCACTCTTCCCGTTGAGCACCAGACTGGCGGTCGCCTTGGACACCCCCGCCAGTTCGGCGATCTGGGCAATCGTGATCCGTTTCTTCTTCTCCACCTGGCCTCCCGGCTGACTAGAACCGGGCTATTGTACTAGGCACGCCGACAGCGACCAGTGATTGAGGCAAATTTTGCAGCCATCATCGCCGTTACCTGATGAAAGTTGCGGCTTTTCCCCGGGGAAGTAGCGCGCCGACAGGCTGTGCCGCCCCTCATCGATGAAACACTCGAGACTGGAGCGATCGCACAGGACGGTGATCCGCCCGCCAGCCCATGGGCTGCTGCGGGTCTCCCACGCTCCGCTCTGCCAGTTCTGGCGCCGTAAGGTGATGCGCCCCGGCTGCCACACCAGCTCGGCCACGGCACCGAACCAGAGGCTCCCCTCATCGCAGAGCTCCATATCGAGCCAGGCCGAGTCGATGGCCAGCCCCGGAAACTCGCCAAGCGTCCCCTCGAAACGGGTCAGTTCTCCCTTGAGCGCCGCAAGCTCCGCCACTGGCCGCTGGCAGAGCCACTCATCCTGCCAGAACAGCTCCCGCGGGCAGCTCATCTGGTGGATCCAGCCGTGAGCGATCGTAGGCTGGCTCATCTCGTTCTCCTCCGGCAGCCCCAGCCAGCCGAACAGGAGGCGGCGCCCCTGACTGTCTCGGGTGGTTTGCGGCGCATAGAACTCGAAGCCCCGATCCAGCTCGTGGAAAGCCCCGTGGGCGAAGCGCTCGCCATCAAAATCGCCCGCCAGCCAGCCGCACTGGTAGAGGTTGCGATAATCCTCGCCCGCCGGGGCAATCCCCTGCGGGCAGCTGATCAGCACATGGCGTTCCCCCAGCGGGAAGAGATCCGGGCACTCCCACATATAGCCAAACTCACCCAGCTCCCCTCGCCCGCTACCGGCGATGGGGCCCACCCGCTGCCAGCTTTGCAGGGTCTCGCCGCGATAGAGCAGCACTTCCCCCTTGTCATCCAGGGTGCGGGCTCCCAGCACCATCAGCCACTGTTTGCCGTCGTGCCACACCTTGGGGTCGCGCACGTGGCCGCTGTAGCCTGCGGGTAGATCCAGCACAGGCCCCAGCTTGGCAAAACCACCCTCACCGTCGGCGCGGGCCAGACACTGATAGGCGGTGCGGCTGCCATCCGGGTATTTGACATTGCCGGTGTAGATAAGGGTCAGACGCCCCTGCTCGTCGCTCACCGCAGAGCCCGAATAGCAGCCGTGGCTCTCATAGGCTTCGGTGGGCAACAGCGCCACCGGCTCGTGCTGCCAATGCAGCAGATCGGTGGAGGTGACATGGCCCCAGCCCTTGTTGCGGTGCTCGCAGCCCAGCGGATTCCACTGGTAGAAGAGGTGGTAGCGCCCGTCGTGCTCGATAAAGCCGTTGGGATCGTTGAGCAGCCCCACCGGGGCTGCCAGATGCCAGCGGGGCCGATGGGGATCGGCCGCCGCCTTGAGCTGTCCGGCCAGCAGCGACCGGACAATCTGGTTGAGAAGATCGCTTTCCTTCATCACTCCACCTTGTATTTGAGCAGGTAGGAAGCGGCGAAGGCGGCACCAAAGGCGATCACCAGCCCGATGATGTAGTGAATAAGGCTCATGGGCTGGACGATGGCCATGCCGGGAATACCGGTCAGCCCTACCGCCGTCATCCCCACCTTGGCCGCCACCACGTAGGCGCCGCCGCAGGCCCCGCCAAACAGACCGGCAAGGAAAGGTTTGATATAGCGCAGGTTCACCCCGAAGATGGCAGCCTCGGTGATGCCCAGCAGGCAGGACATGGCAGCCGGCACGGTAATGGCCTTGATCTTCACATCACGAGTCTTGAAGTAGACCGCGAGGCAAGCCCCACCCTGTGCCACGTTGGCCATGGCCCAGATGGGCAGCAGGAAGTTGACGCCAATTTGCGGATTGGCCAGCAATCCCGCCTCGATGGCATGGAAGCTGTGGTGGATGCCGGTGATGACGATAAGCGAGTAAGTGCCGCCAAACACCAGCCCCGCCAGCCAGCCCGCCTGCTCATAGAGGGCACTCAGACCGAACGAGATGCCATCCCCCAATACCCGACCCGCCGGGCCGATAAAGAGCAGCGCCACGAAACCGGTGATGATGACGGTCAGGAACGGCGTGAGGATCAGATCCAGCGCATCCGGGATGCGCTTGCGCAGCTGTTTCTCCAGATGGGACATAAACCAGACCGCCAAGAGCACCGGGAAGACGGTGCCCTGATAGCCGATCATGGCCACATCCAGCCCGAAGAAATCCATGGTCTTGAAGCCACCGGCCACGCCCCAGGCGTTGGTCAGCGCCGGGTGGGTGAGGATGCCGCCAAGGGTCGCCCCGAGGTACAGATTGCCGCCAAACTCCCGCGCCGCCGTAAAGCCGATGAGGATCGGCAGTATGATAAAGGCTGCCGAGCTGAACATGTCGAGCATCACAAACAGGGCGCTGTCGGCATTGACCCAACCGTAGGTGCGCACCATGCCCAGCAGCCCCATCAGCAAGCCCGAGGCGACGATGGCCGGAATGATCGGCACGAAGATGTTGGAAAGGGTTCGCGCCAACCGCTGGGCCACGTTGAGCTTGGCCGCCGCCATGTCGGTCAGCTCAGCCTTGCTGGCGGTGCCGGTACCGGTCAGCGCCACAAACTCCGCATAGACCTTGTTGACCAGACCGGTGCCGAAGATCACCTGAATTTGGCCCGCGTTGCTAAAGCACCCCTTGACCCCCTCCAGCTTGTCGATGGCGGCCTTGTTTACCTTGCTGTCATCGGCCAGCACCAACCGCAGCCGGGTGGCGCAGTGGGCAGCACTGACGATATTCTCCTTGCCCCCGAGCAGGGGCACCAGATCCTTGGCTATCGCACTGATATTCATATTCTTCCTCTTATGACCCGCCACGCTGGCGGGCCCTAGTCACATGAGAGTAGGGGCTGTCGAGCCGGGCTTCTAACCTCAGCTCAACAGCCGCTTGCGCCTGATCGCAAAAAGGCATCCAGTTCGGTGCGGGTCGGCAGCGCCGTCATCGCCCCCTTGGCGGTGGTGGCGAGCGCCCCGCAGCCGTGGGCCTGAGCCAGGATGGCGGGTAGCTCGGCCATGGTTGGCAGCGACGAGCGCCCGGCCAGCGCCGCCAGCAGCCCGGCGACGAAGGCATCCCCCGCCCCCGTGGTGTCGATGGGGGTCACTCTCTGCCCCACCCACTCCAGCAACTCGCCATCAAGGCGAGCCACCACCCCGGCCGCACCCTGGGTCACCAGCACCAGCGCCGGGCCAGAGAGCGTCGCAAGCCCGGCAGCCAGATCATCCTCGCCGCTCAGCAGTTGCAGCTCCTCGATGGAGAGCTTGACCACATCCGCCTGTGCAATTGCCTGACGCACCAGCGGCAGCATCTCGGCAGGGTTGCCCCATACCTCGGGGCGCAGGTTGGGGTCGAAGCAGACCCGCCCGCCTGCCGCCTTGATGTCCGCCATGGCCTGCAGGCAGCTGGTGCGTACCGGCTCGTTGGCGAGCGCGATGGAGCAGGTGAGCAGCCACTGACCGGCCTTGAAGCGGGGCAACTCATTTGGGGTGAGAAACTGGTCGGCGCTGGGGCGCACCATAAAGGTGAAGCTGCGCTCCCCCTCGTCATCCAGTTCTACCAGCACGGTAGAGGTGCGATGGTCAGGATCGAGCCGCAGCGCACCGATATCCACCCCCTCCCCGCTCAGGGTGTCGGCCATAAAGCGGCCGAACGGATCGGCACCAACCCGGCCGATAAAGGCCGCATCGCCCCCCAGCCGTGCCACACCAACCGCCACATTGGCGGGCGCGCCACCCGGACACTTGAGGTAGTGCAACGCCCCTTCCGGGATCAAGTCCACCACCGCATCCCCCATTACCCACACACGATTCGTCACCTTGCTACTCCACTGCTGCATCGGATCCACGGTCAAACCCGAACTCTGTTCTGTTGGCTGACATTATCAGCTAAACCGTTTTAGCCAACCAACAGATCTCGGCACCGGCTGCCATTTTTGTGATCGGGATAACGAACTAGAACCAGGTTTCCATCTGTACGCCAAAGTTCCACTCGCCACCGGCGGTGAAGTTGCTCTGACCCATGGCATCGTCGCTGGCGTAGTTGTCGAGCTCGGAGGACCAGTCCATCCAGGTGGCGAAGACCCTAAGCTCAGGCCGCTCGAAGAAACCGGCGGTCTGCGCCTTGAAGGTGGGGGCGAAGGTGAGCTTGGTGAAGTTGCCGTTCACCGCCTGGCGTCCCTTGTAGCCCTTGGGATCGAGATCCATGTACTGCCAGGCCACCTCGTAGACCAGCTCGACGTTCTGGCTCAGCACCTGCGCCACCCGGGTATTGAAGGTGAGCCAACGGTACTCGTCCCCTTTCACGTAGCGATCCTGACTCTGCTCGGCCAGCAGGGCCGGGGCAAAACGCCAGCGCGGATTAAGATCGGTAGCGCCAAACACGGCGACCCGCACCGCATCGGCGTCCGGCAACAGCTCGCTGTCAGAGCCCAGCCCCTTGACCTCGGCCCCCAGCCCATGACCGTACAGCACCGCCGCCTTGGCAAAACCGGGGTTGAGGCCAAAGAAGCTCTCGCCGTGGTAGGCCAGCAGGGTGTGGGCCCCCTTGTCCGCCGCCTCGCTGCCCGCCCCCTTGTCATTGATGCGGGCGTCATTGTCCTTGGCCGAGAGGCCGTTCACCATCCACTGCCAGTTGCCGACGCGGTTGTTCATGGTGAGGATGTAGCTCTCGATATCGGAAAGACCGCTGGCGCTGATGTCGCCGTAATCGCGGCCATAGAGAGAGAAGTTGGCCTTCCAGCTGTCGGCCAGTTGCACGTCGTAAACGCCGCCGCCGGTACCGGCCAGGAACACCACGTCGGAATCGAGCCAGTGGATGTCGAAGTTGTCGCGATCAAAGCGCTTCCCCGCCCACAGCACCGCATTCTTGAAGGGGCCGTCGAAGCTCGCCAGATTGCCGATCTCGGCAAACACCTGACGGGTATTGAGGCTCGAATCGCTGGCGGTCCAGTCGTTGCTGGTCTCCACCCCGTCTGCCAGCATCAGCTTGTAGCGGGCCCAGCTGCCATCCTCGAAGGTCTGGGTTTTCAGCAGGTTGGCCTCCATATAGGTGTCATCCTCATTGCCAAGGCGACCGACGGCCCCGCCCACCGAACCGGCTGGCGTGATGTAGGGGCCGCCGCGCCCGCCGTTGCCATTGCCGTTGACCAACAGGCCCGAGCGGGCGTAGCCGTGAAACTCGAAGCCCTGGGCACCTGCGGTCTTCTCATCCACCTGCTGGCTGCGGTTGTCGGCCACCTGAGCCTGCTCGCTCGCCGCGCTCGCCTTCACTTCCGCCTGACTGGCACGGCTCTCTGCCGCCTCGGCTCTCGCTTCGGCTGCCTGTACCCGCGCCTCCAGCGCCGCCAATCTGGCCTCGACACTCTCACCTGCAATACTCGCCTGCGCCGCCCACAGCGGGCTGCTCATCCCCAATCCCAGCGCTACCGCCAGCGCCAACTTGCTCTTGAACATCATCATCTTCCTCACCTGTCATCTGTGGCCCGGACGGGCGCTGTTGTTATCGACAGCCAGAGCATAGCTAAACCAATTTAGCTAACTCAATATGACAACTAAACCGTTTCAGCAACAGTGTGAGCGGGATAACATTTGTACAGCAGGAATTGGCGGGAGTTGTGAGGAGGATCCCTCATCAGGATCCACTCAATAGGGCGGCTCTTGGCTAAACGGCGGGCAAAAAAAGAGCCGGCACAAGGCCGGCTCTGTTTATTCGGGTCGCTGAAATCAGCTGGTCAGATCGTCGAAGAAGCGTTTCACCCCTTCGAAGAAGCCTTCCGATTTCGGCTTGTGGGTCTTGGCAGCGGCACCGCTGAACGACTCGTCCAGCTGGCGCAACAGCTCTTTCTGCTGCTCGGTGAGATTGACCGGAGTCTCGATCACCACCTTGCACATCAGATCCCCTACCTGGCCGGAGCGCACGGACTTCACGCCCTTGCCGCGCATGCGGAACATCTTGCCGGTCTGGGTCTCCGGAGTGACCTTGAGCTTGACGCGGCCATCCAGGGTCGGTACTTCAATCTCGCCACCGAGGGCTGCTGCGGTGAAGCTGATAGGCACTTCGCAGTAGAGGTTGTTGCCGTCACGCACAAAGATCTCGTGCTCTTTGACGTGCACCTGTACGTAGAGATCCCCTGCCGGAGCTCCCGCTTCCCCCGCTTCCCCTTCACCGGAGAGACGGATGCGATCGCCGGTATCGACGCCCGCCGGAATTTTCACCGACAGGGTCTTGGTGCGCTGGTAGCGACCTTCACCGTGGCACTTGCGGCACGGATCCTTGATGATCTTGCCGCGACCGTGACAGTGCGGACACGCCTGCTGCACCGCGAAGAAGCCCTGACGCATCTGCACCTGGCCGGAGCCGTGGCAGGTCGGGCAGGTCTGGGCACTGCTGCCGGTGTGGGCACCGGAGCCGTTACAGACTTCGCAGTGAACCAGAGTCGGCACCTTGATCTCCTTGGAGACCCCGCGTACCGCCTCTTCCAGCGTCAGCTCCATGGTGTAACGCAGGTCGGAGCCACGGGCCGGGCCACGACGGGCACCACCACGGCCACCGCCGAAGATGTCACCGAATACGTCACCAAACATGTCGGCGAAGTCGGCACCGCCGCCAAAGCCACCGTGGCCACCGCCACCCTGGCTCGGGTCGACACCGGCATGGCCGTACTGGTCGTAACGGGCACGCAGGTTGGCATCGGTCAGGACCTCGTAGGCTTCCTTGACCTCTTTGAACTTCTCTTCGGATGCGGCATCACCCTGGTTACGATCCGGGTGATACTTCATGGCCAGGCGCTTGTACGCCTTCTTGATCTCGCGATCGTCGGCATCTTTCGCCACACCCAGTACTTCGTAGAAATCGCGCTTCGACATACTCATCCTGTGGTTACGCAGACGGGCGTTGGTTACCCAACGCCCGTGAATTCATTGACCAAGCCGATGGGCGAAGTGGACTTCGCCCATCTGGGTAGGGCTTACTTCTTGTCGTCTTTCACTTCTTCGAACTCGGCGTCGACTACGTCGTCGTCAGCCTTGGCAGAAGAGGAGGACTGACCGGCATCAGCACCGGCTGCACCCTGGGCCTGAGCCTGCTGCTGGGCAATCTCCATCAGCTTCTGGGACGCTTCCAGCAGAGCCTGCTGTTTGGCTTCGATAGCAGCCTTGTCGTCACCCTTGATGGCAACTTCCAGCTCGCTCAGAGCAGCTTCAATCTTGGTCTTGTCGTCGGCAGGCAGGGCTTCACCGGCTTCGGTGATCTGCTTGCGTACGGAGTGGACCAGACCATCAGCCTGGTTGCGAGCCTGTACCAGCTCTTCAAACTTCTTGTCCTCGGCCGCATTGGCTTCGGCTTCGCGTACCATGCGCTCGATCTCGTCATCAGACAGACCAGAGGAGGCCTGGATGGTGATCTTCTGCTCTTTGTTGGTCTCTTTGTCTTTCGCGGAGACGTGCAGGATACCGTTGGCATCAATGTCGAAGGTCACTTCGATCTGCGGCAGACCGCGCGGTGCCGGACGGATGCCTTCCAGGTTGAACTGGCCCAGAGACTTGTTGTCGCTGGCGCGCTTGCGCTCACCCTGCAGCACGTGAATGGTCACGGCAGACTGGTTGTCTTCGGCAGTGGAGAACACCTGGGACTTCTTGGTCGGGATGGTGGTGTTCTTCTCGATCAGCGCAGTCATCACGCTACCCATGGTTTCGATACCCAGGGAGAGCGGGGTGACGTCCAGCAGCAGTACGTCGGTCTTGTCACCGGACAGTACGGCACCCTGGATGGCTGCACCCATGGCCACGGCTTCGTCCGGGTTGACGTCTTTACGCGGCTCTTTGCCAAAGAACTCGGCAACGGTCTTCTGAACCAGCGGCATACGGGTCTGACCACCAACCAGAATCACGTCGTCGATCTCGCCAACTGCCAGACCGGAATCTTTCAGGGCGACACGAACCGGCTCCAGAGAGTCTTTCACCATGTCTTCTACCAGGGATTCCAGCTTGGCGCGGGTCACCTTGATGTTCATGTGCTTCGGACCGGTGGCATCTGCAGTGATGTACGGCAGGTTGACGTCGGTCTGCTGGGCAGAAGAGAGCTCAATCTTGGCTTTCTCGGCGGCATCTTTCAGACGCTGCAGCGCCAGCTGGTCGTTGCGCAGGTCGATGCCCTGCTCACGCTTGAACTCGTCTACCAGATAGTTGATGACGCGGTTGTCAAAGTCTTCACCACCCAGGTGGGTGTTACCGTTGGTCGCCAGTACTTCGAAGGTGGTTTCGCCTTCCACTTCGTCGATCTCGATGATGGAGATATCGAAAGTACCGCCACCCAGGTCATATACGGCAACCTTGCGCTCGCCCTTGACCTTGTTCACGCCGTAGGCGAAAGCTGCTGCAGTCGGTTCGTTGATGATGCGTTTTACATCCAGACCGGCGATGCGACCGGCATCCTTGGTAGCCTGACGCTGGGCGTCATTGAAGTAGGCCGGAACAGTGATAACGGCTTCGGTTACCGGCTCGCCCAGATAGTCTTCAGCGGTCTTCTTCATCTTCTTCAGCACTTCGGCAGAGATCTGCGGCGGTGCCATTTTCTTGCCCTTCACTTCAACCCAGGCGTCGCCGTTGTCAGCTTTGGCGATGGCGTACGGCATGATTTTCAGGTCACGCTGCACTTCTTCATCTTCAAAACGACGACCGATCAGACGCTTGATGGCGAACAGGGTGTTTTTCGGGTTGGTGATGGCCTGACGCTTGGCCGGCTGACCAACCAGGATCTCGCCATCATCGGCATAGGCAATGATGGACGGAGTAGTACGATCGCCTTCTGCGTTCTCGATCACGCGAGCAGTGTCGCCATCCAGAATAGCGACGCAGGAGTTGGTAGTACCCAGGTCAATACCGATGATTTTACCCATTTGACGAATCTCCAAATACTTTGAATAAACTGGCGAGGAACTCGCCTTAATGCGTTAACGGCTAGGTGGGGGCTGCCAATCTGGCTTTCAAGCTCCCGGCATCAATTTTTTTGTGCCGCCGTGGCCTTGCTACCTATATGGGGTCGCCAGACGCAGCTTCAAGCCCCAACCCTAAAAAACCACACCCTTTGTCATGGTTGCGCGGTCACGTTGAGCCGTAAACCGGGCAAGATGAACAGGGGCTGCACTACGAAACAAAAAGCCCGCCACGGGGCGGGCTCGGGCACCCACAGCCAATCAGTCAACCGCTTTGGCGATCATCACCATGGCAGGACGGATCACCCGACCGTTGAGGTCATAGCCCTTCTGCATCACTGCAATGACGGTGTTCGGCGCCACATCGGCACTCGGCACCATGCTCATCGCCTGATGGGCGTTGGGGTCAAACGGCTGGTTGATCGGATCGAGCGCCACCAGACCAAACTTGGCCACGCCGCTCTGCATGGATTTCAGAGTCAGCTCGACACCTTCGATCATCGGCTTGAGGGCTTCGTTCTCCTTGTCGGCCAGTTCGATGGCACGCTCAAGGTTGTCCAGCACCGGCAGCAGTTCATTGGCGAACTTCTCCAGAGCGAATTTGTGCGCCTTCTCCACATCCAGCTCGGTACGACGGCGCAGGTTCTCCATCTCGGCGGCGGTACGCAGGGCGCGTTCACGCTCTTCCGCCGCTTTTTGGATGGCGGTTTCCAGCTGCGCTTCCAGTTCGGCAATGCGGGCCTGCTCGGCTGTCACTTCACTGTCTACATCGGTCGGCTCGACTGGCTGGGCTTCCACTTGCTCCATCGCTTCAACCTTTTGCTCTTCGTGGTTCATGACATCTCCAATTCCGGGGTTACTTATGAGGGCCCTGACGTCTGGTTGAGCGACCGGACGACAACAGACCGACTATGTTGGCGCTATTATGGGGATGCATCCCCGGCTTTCAAGGGGTAAAGGGCAATCAGGGTTGCTGAATAGCCGCAACCGGCGGTTTATCCGGGTTGCCGCTCACCGTTTAACCAGTAACCTCAAGGGGATAGCCGGCCCCGTCACACGGGAGAGCGTCACAAGCGCAGCAAAGCACTGTATACTGGCCCGCAATACCCATCCCAGATCTGACTGACTATGGATTCTCCGTTCAAAACCATCGCCCTGATTGGCAAACCCCACCATGAGGGGGCCAACCAGACGCTGACCGGCCTGCATCAATACCTGACCGCCCGCGGCTTTCGGGTACTGGTGGAGAGCCGGGTCGCCCAGACCCTGAGCATCCTCGATGAAAACGTGATGGATCTGGTGCAACTGGGCCAGCAGGCCGATCTCGCCATCGTGGTCGGCGGTGACGGCAACATGCTGGGGGCGGCGCGGGTACTGTCACGCTTTGATGTGGCGGTGATCGGGGTAAACCGGGGCAACCTCGGCTTTCTGACCGATCTCTCGCCACAAGATTACCTGCTGCCGCTGGAGCAGGTGCTCTCCGGCCACTACAAGAGCGAACACCGCTTCCTGCTGGAAGCCTCGGTCTATCGCCACGGCGAGCGCAAGTCGAGCAATCTGGCGGTCAACGAGGCTGTACTGCACCCGGGCAAGATCGCCCACATGATCGAGTTCGAGGTCTATATCGATGGCAGCTTTATGTATAGCCAGCGCTCGGACGGCATCATTGTGGCCACTCCGACCGGCTCCACCGCCTACTCACTGTCGGCAGGTGGCGCCATCCTCACCCCCAAGCTCAACGCCATCACGCTGGTGCCCATGTTTCCGCACACCCTGAGCAGTCGCCCCATCGTACTCGATGCCGACAGCGAAGTGCGGCTGCTGGTCTCGCCGGATAATCAGGACGATGCCATGCAGGTCAGCTGTGACGGTCAGGTGACCCTGGCGGTCCACCCGGGGGACGAGATCCTCATCAAGAAGAGCCACCACCAGCTTCATCTGGTGCATCCCCTCGACTACAGCTACTTCCACGTGCTGCGCAACAAGCTCGGCTGGGGCAGCAAGCTGTTCTAATCAGCTTTGACCGACAACGGCATTGCCAGAGAGGGCGCCTGAATTGGCGCCTTTCTCATTTCTGTCTTAGCAACGTCCCCTGCACTCTCATATCCGTACCGCGTCCCAATAGTCAGTACCGCATTCTCATAGCCATGGCGCACTGGCGCGGCTTTCCTTTGTTAAAAATGGCGGCGCCCTCTTTACTGTATATAAGACCAGTATATACTGGATACATAAACAGTAATGTTGACCTATACAGGATGAGACCATGCTGACCCAGCTGACCGTCAACAACTTCGCCATCGTCAAGTTTCTCGAACTCGATCTGCAACCGGGCATGACCTGCATCACAGGTGAGACCGGCGCCGGTAAATCCATCGCCATCGACGCTCTCGGTCTCTGCCTCGGAGAACGGGCCGAAGCGGGCATGGTGCGACCCGATAGCGATAAAAGCGAGGTCAGCGCCCGCTTCCTGCTGGACAACAACCCGGCCGCCCGCGCCTGGCTCGCCACCAACGAACTGGAAAACGAAGGTGAGTGTATCGTGCGGCGAGTCATCTCCGCCGAGGGTCGCTCCCGCAGCTATATCAACGGCGTGCCCGTCCCTCTTACCCAGCTCAAGAATCTGGGCCAGCTGCTGGTCAACGTGCACGGTCAACATGCCCACCAGATGCTGCTCAAACCCGATTACCAGCTCGCTCTGCTCGACGGTTATGCCGGTCACCATCTGCTGCTCGACGAGGTGCGCCAGCACTATCAGCAGTGGCGCCAACTGCAAAACGAGCTGAACCGGCTCAAGGCCGAGCAGCAACAGCGGGAGGCCCGCCGCCAGCTGATCGAGTACCAGGTGCAGGAGCTGGACGAATTTGCCCTGCAACCAGGGGAGTTCGAAGAGATAGAAGAGGAGCACCAGCGTCTCGCCAACGGCACAGAGCTGATGCAGGAGTGCGGCGCTTGCCTCGATCTGCTCTATGACAACGAAGAGACCACTATCGCAGGGCTGCTGCAATCGGCCGTCGATCGGGCCGAGGGGCTGGTCAGCATGGACAGCCGCCTCAACCCGGTACTGGAGATGCTGAATGAAGCGCTGATCGGGGTGCAGGAGAGCCACAGCGAACTGCGCAGCTACCTCGATCGGCTGGAGCTCGATCCCGAACGTTTCAACGAGCTGGAAGCCCGCCTCTCCAAAGCCATCAATCTGGCACGCAAGCACCACGTTAAACCGGCGGATCTGGCCCAACACCATCAGGAGCTTGCCTCTGATCTCGCCCGCCTCAACTCCGATGAGGAGCGGTTAGAGGGGATGGAAGATGAGCTGGCCGAGGCTCGTCAGGCTTTTGTCCAGGCCGCCGAGGCCCTGAGCCAGAGCCGTCAGCGTTACGCCCAGGAGCTGGGCGCCAAGGTAACCAGCAGCATGCACGAACTGGCGATGCCCGATGGCCGCTTTGCCATCGAGGTGCGCCCCGATGCCCAGAGCAGCCTCTCTCCGCTGGGTATAGATCGGGTCGAATTTATGGTCACCACCAACCCAGGTCAGCCCATCCAGCCGCTTGGCAAGGTAGCTTCGGGCGGTGAACTGTCGCGTATCAGCCTTGCCATCGTGGTGATCAGCGCTCGCAAGGTCTCCACTCCGACCCTGATTTTCGATGAAGTGGATGTGGGGATCAGCGGCCCGACTGCCGCCGTGGTGGGTCGCCTGCTGCGCCAGCTCGGCGAGTCCACTCAGGTGATGGTGGTCACTCACTTGCCTCAGGTGGCAGGCAACGGCCACCAGCATATGGTGGTGAGCAAGCATACCGATGGCAAAACCACCGAAACCCAAATGAGTGCCCTTGATGAGGCTGCCCGTCTCAATGAGCTGGCACGCCTGCTTGGAGGCGACCAGATCACCGACAACACTTTGGCCAATGCCCGCGAGCTGCTGCGTCGATGAATCAGGTGATAAAGCCGATTTGCAGCGATGGCGACTGATAGCGCTGACAGAACATGCTGACTTCGCAGGTACGGACGAGTGCCATGGCCTGCACAGTCAGCAATAGCCAATAGCCAATAGCCAATAGCCAATAGCCAATAGCCAATAGCCAATAGCCAATAGCCAATAGCCAATAGCCAATAGCCAATAGCCAATAGCCAACTGTGATAACTGAACTCGCGTCAGGATTACCGACCCAGATCAATAAAATGGCGAGTTAGGCGAAGCTGGCAGCAACATGGGCGTGGATCCGGTTGCCTTCATGTGGCGGATTTCGCATAGTGTTGCCCCCCTTTATGGGTATCCAATTGTGAGGCTTTGTCTATGATCCACGTTTTTGGTCACAAGAATCCTGATAGCGACAGTATCTGCAGTGCGCTGGTTATCACCGACTGGCTCAATGGCCAGGGCCGTCAGGCCACCCCATGGCGTCTGGGTGACCTGCGCACCGAAACCCGTTTTATTCTGGAGCAGGCTGGCGTCAGCGAACCCGAGTTGCTGACCAAAGATCTGACCGGTGAAGATGTCTGGCTGGTGGATTTCAGTGATCTGGAACAGGGCCCCGCCACACTGGCACAAGCCAATGTATTGGGTCTGGTGGATCACCACCGTCTCGGTACCCTGGTCACCCAGTCTCCGCTGGATGCCTGGATCCGGGCCGTCGGCTGCACCTGCACCATCGCCTTCGATCTGCTGAGCCAGCAAGGCACCGTGACCCGCAGCCAGGCTCGCCTGATGCTGGGTGCTATCATGAGCGACACCCTCTGTCTCACCTCGCCGACCACCACCGAGCAGGACAAAATCGCCTGTGAGCGTCTGGCACCGCTGGCCGAAGTACCGCTGGCCGAATTCGGCCAAAAACTGCTGATGGCGAAAACCGACCTGAGCGGCCTGACTCCGGCTCAACTGCTGCAGCAGGATGAGAAAGCGTTCCAGGCGGAAGGTTGCAGCTTCATCATGAGCCAGATCGAAGTGGGCAGCGAACAGCAGCTGGCCGAGCACCTGCCAGCCCTGCAGCAGGAGATGGCCCAGCGCGTGGCGAGCGAAGGGCTCGACTTCTTCGTGTTGATGGTGACTGACCTGACTGCGGCTGCCAGCCGAATCTACTTTACCGAACACGCCAAAGTACCGGCAGAGTCCAGCTACCACCCGGGCTTTGTCAGCCGCAAGAAGCAGGGGCTGCCCTGGGTGATGGATCTGCTGGCCAAGGCCTGACCTTCCCTCGCCATAACCTATTCCAAAGCCCTGCCTCTGCGCAGGGCTTTTTCATCGCCACCGCCAGCCGCACTCCCCCCTCTTGCTGATCATGTTGCTCACGACTGCGGCCTCTCGCTTACTCCTTTCTCGGCTTATTGACAGTTAACGCCATAACTTTGCTTACATATTTGCGGCTGTTATTTATCAGGGCTTTGCTGCAGGATAATCGCCGCGCACAACCTTTTCCGTTTCCATTCAGGTGATCGATGAACATAACCCCCAAGCAGAGAACACTGGCCATCACCATGCTGATCGCCGTGGTGCTCCTCGGCTGGCTGCTCTGGCCCAGTCAACCACCCAAGGCGATGCTGACCGCTCAGGTGACCCGCGAGGATATTGCCCAGACCGTGCTGGCCAGTGGTGTGCTGCAGGCCGTAGAGCAGGTGGATGTGGGGGCCCAAGTCTCCGGTCAGGTTACCAAGCTGGCCGTCGAGGCCGGAGATCAGGTCAAGCAGGGAGACCTGCTGGCCGAGATCGATCCCCTGATTGCCCAGAACAACCTCAAGACGGCCGAGGCGGAGCTTGCCAGCAACCGCGCCCAGCTCAAGATCAAGCAGGCACAACTCAAACAGAACGAGCTCGCCTGGCGGCGCCAGCAGCAGATGTTCAAACAGGAGGCGAGCTCACGGGCCGATCTGGAAAGTGCCGAGGCACTGCTGGCAGTCACCCGCGCCGAACTGCAAAACAGCCAGGCCAATATCGACAACGCCCTGATCAAGGTTGATAGGGCCAAGACCGAGCTGGGCTACACCAAGATCCTGGCGCCGATGGATGGCACCGTCATCAGCATTGTGACCCGTCAGGGCCAGACCCTGGCTGCCAGCCAGACGGTGCCGACCGTGCTCAAGCTGGCCAACCTCGAGACCATGACGGTCAAGGCGCAGATCTCCGAAGCCGATGTCACCAAGGTAAAAGCCGGCATGCCGGTCTACTTCACCCTGATCGGCGATCCGGATACCCGCTATCAGGGTACGCTTCGCGCCGTGGAGTTAGCGCCTACCAACATCAACGATCAGGCCACCACAGGCACCACCACCAACAATGCGGCTGTCTACTACTACGCCCTGTTCGATGTGCCCAATCCCGACCATACCCTGCGGGTGGCAATGACCACCCAGGTGACCATAGTGCTCGGCGAGCGCAAGCAGGTGCTCACTGTGCCGCAAACCGCCCTCGGCAAGTCGCTGGGTGACAACGAGTATGAAGTCACCGTGATCAAGGACGATGAAACAACCGAAACCCGCCATATCAAGACTGGTATGAAGGACGAGATCCGCATTGAGGTGATCAGCGGGCTAAGCGAGAAGGAGGAGGTGCAGCTCAATCACGGAGCCCCCGCCGACAATGATGAGATGGCGGTGATGCTATGAGTGAGCCCCTGAACCAGCTGCCGTTGATCCAGCTGAAAGGGGTCGAGCGACGCTACCAGAGCGGCGACAGCGAAGTCACCGTGCTCCACCCTATTGATCTCACCATCTCGGCAGGAGAGATGATCGCCATTGTCGGCGCGTCCGGCTCCGGCAAGTCGACCCTGATGAACCTGCTGGGTTGTCTCGATAGCCCGAGCAGCGGCCAGTACCTGTTTCGCGGTCAGGACACCGCCACCATGGATGCGTTGGCGCTGGCCCGACTACGCTGCCACCACTTCGGCTTTATCTTTCAGCGCTACCACCTGCTGCCCCACCTCGATGCCGCCGCCAACGTGGAGATCCCGGCCGTCTATGCCGGCACCACTCGCCCGGATCGCCAGGCGCGTGCGCGTCAGCTGCTGGGTAGACTGGGTCTGGCCGATCGCAGCCACCATACCCCGGGCCAGCTCTCCGGCGGTCAGCAGCAGCGGGTCAGTATCGCCCGGGCGCTGGCCAATGGCGGCGAAGTGATCCTCGCCGATGAACCGACCGGCGCACTGGATAGCCAGAGCGGCAAGGAGGTGATGGCAATCCTCAAGGAGCTGCACGCTCAGGGCCACACCATCATTCTGGTCACCCACGATATGAACGTGGCCAGCCATGCCGACCGGATCATCACTCTCAAAGATGGTCGGATTGAACAAGATAGTGGCCCCAGCCAAACGGCCGTGTTGGCTCCAGCCACCGCCACACCCCCTCAAAAAATAGTGTCCACTAAAGGTGCCATGGGTCACGACTGGGATCGCTATCGGGAAGCGGGACGGATGGCGATGCATGCCATGCTCGCCCACCGGATGCGCACCTTCCTCACCATGCTCGGCATCATCATCGGCATCGCCGCCGTGGTGAGCGTGGTGGCGCTGGGGCAAGGGGCGCGCGCCAAGGTGATCGACCAGATCAATGCGATGGGCACCAACACCATCGAAATCTTCCCGGGCAAGGGATGGGGCGATGAGAAGATGGCCAGCATCCAGACCCTCAACAAGGGGGATCTCGATGCTCTGCTGGGGCAACCCTATCTTGCGGGCGCCAGCCCCGAGATTGGCAGCTCCGGCCAGTTGCGCTATCGCAACAAGACCAACAGCGGCAATGTGACCGGGGTTGGTAACGACTATTTCAAGGTGAAGGGGATGACGCTGGTCAGTGGTCGCTTACTGGAGTGGCAAGATATCCAGCAGCGGGCAGCCGTTGCCGTAGTGGACAAGAAGAGCATCACCAGCCTGCTTGGCAAAGAGGAACCGGTCGGCAAGGTGGTACTGGTCGGCACCTTGCCGGTGCGGATTGTCGGTGTGGTTTCGCAGGAGACCGGCTTTGGCCCCACCAGCCAGTCGGTCAATATCTGGCTGCCCTACAGCGCGGTGATGAGTCGCCTCATCTCGCAGCACCACTTCAGCCAGATCACCATCCGGGTCAAAGACGGGGTACAACCGGCACTGGCCGAGCAGGCGGTGATCGAGCTGATCACCAAGCGCCACGGGGTGAAGGATTTCTTCACCTTCAGCAGCGACAGCATCATCAAATCGGTGGAAAAAACCACCGCCACCATGACCCTGATGGTCTCGGCCATCGCAGTGATCTCGCTGATCGTCGGTGGGGTGGGCGTGATGAACATCATGCTGGTGTCGGTGGTGGAGCGCACCCGCGAGATCGGCATTCGCATGGCAGTAGGCGCCCGCCAGTCGGATATTCTGCAGCAGTTCCTGATTGAAGCCGTGATGGTGAGCCTGCTGGGGGGGATCTTCGGCGTCGGCCTCTCGCTCGGTATTGGCGCGCTCTTTTCACTGCTGGTGGACTCCATCAAGATGCAGTTCTCGCTCTTCTCCATCCTGATGGCCTTTGGCTGCTCGTCACTCATCGGGATCCTGTTTGGTTACCTGCCGGCACGCAATGCGGCGCGGCTCGACCCTGTTGTCGCACTGGCGAGGGAATAACAATGCACAAACTCTCCTGGCTGGCTCTCTGCATGGCCCTCAGCGGCTGCAGTCAGCACAGCACCTATCAAAGACCCGAACTGGCGATCGCCCCCACATGGCAACAGGCAGAGGGCACCCAATTGGCTACGCAGGCTGGTCCCTGGTGGCGGGAATTTCATGATCCCCAGCTCGACAAACTGGTCGAGGCGGTTCTGGCCGCCAACCCGGACATGCGTGTGGCGGCCCTCAAGCTCAAAAGCGCACGACTGGGCGCCGAGCAAGCCGATACCAACCTCACCCCCTCGGTCAATGGCACTATCGCAGCCAGTGGCAACAAGGATCTGAAAACCGGCAAAGACACCAACAGTCTGGGTCCCTCGCTGAGCCTCAGTTACGAAGTGGATTTGTGGGGCAAGCTTGCCTCGGTGCGGGATCAGGCAAGCTGGGAGGCGGCGGCAAGCGAGCAGGATCTCGCCAGCACCCGACTGCTGCTGATCGGCAATACCCTGGAGCAGTATTGGCAGCTCGGCTATCTCGGCTCTGCCATCACCCTTGGGGAACAGCAGCTGGCCAACCTAACCCGTACCGAGCAACTGACCCAGACCAAATACCAGGAAGGCGCCATCACCCGGCTCGATCTGGCGCAGGCACGCCAACAGTTGGCCGGAAAACAGGCTGAGCTGGCCTCCCTCAAGGCGCAGCAGGAGCAGGCCCGCAATGCCCTGCGTCTGCTGCTGGGCCGCAGCAGCGGACCGCTGGAGTATGCACCCGCGTCCCTTGCAAAGCAGACCATTCCTGAACTTGCGGTGGGTATTCCAACCGATGTGCTGGCTCGCCGCCCCGATGTCAAAGCGGCCGAATTGCGGCTGCGCAAGACGCTGGCAAAGGGGGACGAGATCCGCACCAGCTTCTACCCCAGCCTGACCCTAACCGGCAGCGCCAGCACCGCATCCGATAGATTGGCGCAGGTGCTGCAAAATCCGGTAGGTACGCTGGGAGCCAGCCTCGCCCTCCCCTTCCTTGAATACAACCGCACCCAGCTTACCATCGAAAGCTCAGAGCTGGATTACCAGATCGCTGAAACCGAGTTTCGCAAACAGCTCTACACCGCACTGGTGGAGGTGGAAGACAATCTGGCCGCACGCCACTATGGCCGACAGCGACTCGATTATCTGCAGGAGCAGCTGAGTTATGCCCGGGAGGCCGAACGGCTGGCCAAAGCTCGCTTCCAGGCGGGTGCAACCGGCGTGCAAGCTTGGCTTGATGAGCAGAACCGACTGTGGGATGCCCAGCAGAGCCTGCTGGCACAGCAAAAAGAGCAGCTCACCACCACCGCCAAAATCTATCGCGCCCTGGGTGGCAGCGATAGCGTGGCGCCCCGATAACGCCTCCCCCCAATATTCCCCACTCTGCCTGTAGAGTGGGGAATGCCATCGCCATCGACCGCACCGAATTCCCTCGCCCACACGGCAACCGAACGCCATTGCCCATCATCAGGGGCAGGTATGACAGCGCAGACAGTTACATGCATCGGCTACCCTGACTATCCCGGCGATATCTTGCGGCTCTCTATCCCTCACGCACCCTGACCAGAGATAACGGTTACCGGATATTCCGCTAGGATCTTGCAGAGCGGAGCCCTGTGAATCGTGAGAGGCATTTCCGAAACACGTATCTGCACGACCGATACAAATAGCGATATCACGCAGTTAATCCTGCACGACAAAATTAATCGCAAACAGCGAGTGATATTGAGCAAAGTAACAGTGAAGTGAAACGACGGTAAAAAAGGATACAAGCGAGGATGTAGATAACAGTGGGGCGGAAGGCGGATTGGATAACCACGAGTAAAACGGCAAAAAAATAATGCCGCCCAAGGGCGGCATTATTCAATCTCTGAACCTGACGAATTAGATCAGGAAATCGTTCAGGTCTTTACCCAGTGCTACTTGAGCAGCAATGGCTTTCGGCATACGGCCTTGACCGGTCCAGGTTTTTTCCTGACCATCTTCTTCGTACTTGTATTTAGCCGGACGCGGAGCACGCTTGCTCTTGGCAGCGCCAGTCGCAGCAGCCGGAGCAGCGGCAGTCGCCAACAGCTCGCGAGGATCAATACCAGCCTGCTGCAGCATTTCGGTGAATTCATTCAGCTTGCGCTGACGCTCTTCCTGTTCAGCACGCTCCTGTTCCACAGAATCGGCGCGCTCTTGGTAAACCAGGTCAAACTTCTCTTTAGCTTCCAGCAGTTGCTCAAACGGCAGCTCACGAATAGCCGCACGCAGACTGCGAATGTTCAGCAGAACTTTCAGAAACTCGTTCATTATTTCCTCACAAAAAAGTCGGTTACAGGGATAACTGTTTCAGAATAGCATGGACAATTCATAACTACATGCAATTTTTACTATCAGGGCATACTTGGAAAGAATATGAAAATAAACTTGCCAACAAACTCACGCTTTCACCCATTAAACCTATCTCGCCTAGACATCTCTTTTGATATCACCACCAAATCGAACATACACATCTGAAACTATTAATATGAGGTTCAGGGTAATTGCCATCAACATTTTTCAGAAAATGCAACTAGTGCGTCAAACGATTCCTGAGCAATACCTGCATAAAAAAATAGAACGATGCCTGCTCGCATCATGAGCAGATTAAGACCATGCGTCATATTACCCAATCAATCGCACCAGGGATTAAAACCACTTAAAAACAACAAGTTAAAAACAACCCAATGAACATAAAAAAGGCGTGCGACTAAAGATACATTTCCCCTCCAACTTACCTCTTGCACAGAAACCACAGATTCATTCCTACAGCTATAACGGGATAGAGCCAAGCCGCTATGATTGCCTCATATCCCATTTTCCACGCCTTAGTTGGCTGCTCCAGTAGGTAACGTATCCACACCACTGACCATTGGTTTAGAGGTTGCCTCAATCAGCAATGGTTCTTTTGGATACCAACGGAGCGCTTCGGCTCTTAAATTACGAGCCTCGTCAGGGCGCCCCAACGCATTCAATGCAACAACCATGTTCGCGTAGATATTTGCTCTGGGTGTATGGCGAACAAAATCTTGCCCCCATGCCAGGTAAGCTTCCAGTTCGGTCTTATTCTGAGTCTGTAAACCCACCATCAATCGTACCGCATTTACATCAAACTCAACCCGCGTCAACCAAGCCATTGGATTAATAATATCCAGCAACAATGCTGGCTCCTTATACCCTCCCCGTTCGTATTTGGTGACGACCCAGGCCGTATGAAGCGCAGTCAACATGAATGGTACGATAAACAAGGGGATGGAAACCGCCAGAAAGCGTAACAACAACTTATGGGGGTAACGGTATACGGCTATCCCTCTGGCTGCGTCTGCCCCACAGGTTTCATCGATATACCAGACCAACATCAATAAAAAAATCCAGTGAGCAATGGAGTGATAGAGGGGATATTCGACCTGGGTATGAAGTGTAATGGGTACGACTAATGCCAATAAGGCCAATCCATGCGACCTGGATTGACCCGCTACACGCCATATCACAGCGGCCCCCATCACCAAGAGCCCGATGACAGGCAAGATACCCCCTTCAACAGCCCAATAGAGCAACTCATTATGAGGATGATCAAGGTTGTACTCAATCTGTGGCATTGCCGGATTCAATAACTTGTCTGCCATATAGTTATGCAGGAATACAGATTCGAAAGAACCATACCCCCATCCGGTAAAAGGATGCTGTGACAGCAGGTGCAATGCATACGACCAATAAATCGTACGATACCCCCCCGACTGATAGACAGAAAGACCCCGCTTGACCCCTTCCACACCATACAGAGATGCGAGTCCGAACAGCACGCCCAATAAGACACATGAAAGAGTCACCTTCAAAGCGTGGTTTCTCTTCAACCAGGGAAGCATCATCAGCAAAGCCAATATTCCACCCAATTGCCCAACTCTGGATTGAAGAACAATCAGCAACACCACTGAACCAACGATCACATAACCCTGAAGTGCCTTCAGCCATCGATGTTGGTTGAGGGTATTTAGCCAAGCAGCCAGAGACAAACCGGTGGCCATAAAACTGGCCATCACGTTGGGTTGCTGAAAAATGCCATATGGACGATTTGCTTTGGTGTCATAGCCAAGCCAATTGCCCGGTGTTAGCAGGTAATACTGCACCAGACCCAAAGTCATTTCGATAGCTATCGCAACCAGCATAAGCGTCAATAGCTGTTGACGCGCCTTCTGTGCAAGATGGAACTGATAGAGCGAGAAGAGAAATAATCCGCCGCCAACAAGACCTCCGAGGCGAGGAAGTGCGTAATCACGCAAGGTGGCGTCAGACCACGCCATGGGTAGCAGCATCAATACAATCGCGCCCCCCCAAACTTGCAAGAGCCTGCTGGACACCAATTCGCCTTTCGACGTGATATGCCACAACCCCAGACAGATCATCAAAGAAGCAAATATCCATCCCCATGCGTTGAAAGGAAGATAGAGACCTGCCCCACCCGGGTTATGCATGAAAAAATGCATTCCAAGTCCCAGCCAAAGTATGCTTATCCCCCAAAAGAGAAAAAACACTCGCTTTTCCCGATGGGCTGATGGCACTGATGACCCGGTGGACGGAAATGTAGGCATAAAAAAAGCGCTCTGAAAAAATGGTGTTTCATACAACCATATTCAGAGCGCTTTACTCAAGCTATAGCATTAATTAGTCAGGGAATGACGCGTTGCTACTCAAACTGTAAAGACTGTATTTTCTGGCCAACATCTGGCCCCCATCTCTGGTCAATGGCATCCAGCCAATCGAACCTTTGCTGGTTGTCGGGCGAAGCAGCATCAAGTCGAAGGGAATCGTCACATAGATACCTTTAGTGAAACTCCCCTCTCCATACTCATCAGCAGACACATCAGTCAACGTTGCAAACACCCCTGCCACAACGCCGGATGAGAAGCGTTTGGACAGATCCAGTGTCGCCCCGACATCCCCTGCCAGATAACGGCCAATAGAGAGCTGGGCAGTCACATCATCAACATAGGGCAGTTGCCAATAACCGGTCACATGGCCTGTTGCCACATCGTAATCGGCCATCCGCAAGGTATTGTTCCAATCCCGTTGCTTGACCCAGTTCACATCAGCCGCAATTGCCCATGAACGACCAAAAGGACGATACAGCAGTTCGGCACCACCACCGGCGTACATCATCTCCAGATAACCGGCATAAGCCTGACCATACCACTCAGGTGAGAACTGCTCGAAATGGGTCGCTTGCAGGTTGTTAAGCAATACATCGGAGGAGCTGACATATTCCCGGATCCAGGTTCTCACCCTGGGCAAAGCATCCCCGTCCAGCGGTGGATTCTTATAATTGAACTTGTCGTAGTTATTGGCCAGGTTCACAAATACCGTGCCCCCCAGCCAGTTCTTCTCGGTCACCCGCCAATCACCATTGAAGTTGAGACCAAGCTGATACATGTAGAAAGACTCCGGCCCCCCAACAGACTGGTTCAACACAGGATCCACGCTGTAACTCAGCGCCGAGCTGCGACTTTCATGGCGAACAGGTGCCGACGGTGCATTGGCTGCGATGACATCCGACTTATAAGTAGTCTCTTGTCCCAATGGGAGGTCACTGTTTGCCAACCGTACAGAGTCCATGTCCACTACAGTCTCACGGATATCGAGCCCTTTCTTCTGCTCAACGATATGCAGAGAGTGAACGGAAGCGGGCAACGCATTCGCGGCCAATAATGACATTCGATCTTCGGCTTCATCTGGCTTGCGATACTTCAGCTGCTCACCGCTGACAAAAACACGATCGTCCGTGCCATACCAGACCAGATCACGATATCCGGCATTGCTTTTCGTCTGCGCACTGAGTGCAGCCCAATCGACATCATCCAGTTGGGCCGGACTCTTTTCCGGTTGATACTCAGGCCGGGGCTCATCCAGATGGGCCTGCTGCAACTCATTAAAGTTGGTCCGCATAGTAATACCCCACATCAGGGTATTCCCGCGCTGATAGCTGAGATGAGTATCCATATTATCGAAAATACGATACACGGCACCTATGTTGACAGGTGAGCTATGCGGCAAGGCTCCATAGCCGCCTTTGCTGTTACGGGCCGCATACTCGCGGCTGTAATCATTACCGTCATATTCCAGTTTCAGACGCAAAGGGCGCCATGGTGTCTGATACTCGATACCGCCAAATAAGGCCGCCGGGCCGTGGAACAGACTATCGACCTCAAATTTGCCGCCATTGCCCGCATAACCATCATTACGCTGGCACCAACTCTCTTTGTATTCACAGAAGGGGTTCTTGATATTGCCGCTCTCGGCCATATTCCCCCAGCCCATTCCAAGGGTGAAATCAAAGGGGCCATAACGTTTACTGGCAACAACGTACTCGCTATCGAACAGGCCAGTCCCCATCAAGTCTCTGAAGCCCAATGATACTTGGGGTAAATAATCAGACTCTTGCCAAAGTCGGAATTTAAAATCCATCGACTTGTCTTTGTAAGTCTGATCCCCGCTGAACTGCTCGTAAGGGCTATACAGGCGAGTTCTGACATCGGTATAACGCAGCGTGGCCTCAAACCAGTCAAAGGGCTGCATGGAGATCGACCAGCGTCGATACTCCTCGTTATCCATGTAGTTGAAACTGAACTCGCCTTCTGCGGCCATTCTGGCGCTGGGCATCTGCAGCAGACCTGCCCCACCGAAATCACTTTGCGATGGGCCATAGGGATCATTCACCCCGGGTGCAGCAACACAAACGGTCGAGACGGCCAGGGCAATATATGAAAGTTTTGGAATCATTAATGAGGCACCCTGTTTGCAATTATCTCGGCGATCCGCTGATTTATTCCGGTAAATGAAGAGGGCAACAGGTCAGGATCAAACCCGACCAGCAGTGCAGCCCCAGCCATGGGTTCACGATGAAGCTTGTTCCAGACGGCAACGGGGACCATATCGATATCACCGGTTGGCTGGATCAACAGCAGATGAGCCGAGTCGGCCCCCTCCAGCAGCGCATCACGCTTCCAATATTCATCGACACCGGCACCGGGTATCAGAGGCAGCGTGGGGAGCGCTTCCATCAGGCCAAACATGGCAACCTGAGGCTGGCGGGCAGCAACAAACAGCCGGTAGTTGCCTTCCAGGCGAGGGTTATCCTGCGGGGAGCGCTGGGCATTGTCAGGATCAACTATCACAGGCAAGCGGCCGGTAACGGTGATGCCTTCGAGTTGATGTGCAAGACGAGCCGCAGAAGAGGCACGTTGAGCCTCACCTTCACTACGCCATATGCTCGCCAGACTCTCCAACTCACGGATCACCGCCGTTTGCTTGAGCTCAAACTCATGTTGACGGGCTGGCGTCGTAATCTGGGCAGAGCGCCAATAGATGGGTGATGGCAGCAGCTTGTTTCTCAGCAAGGCGTCAAGGCGTGCCCCTTCACTCAAGGTGATGGGATCTTGAAGACGCCCCTGATAGTAAATGCTGACACTGGTATCCGCGAAGCAAGCACCGGACAGCAATAAAAGAGATAGGGTCAGTTTTTTCATGACGAGAATGGCTTCAAAATGGTGAGTTCAATGACCGGCAGATCAGGGCCGAGATGTTGCTGGGTTTTTACTACCTGTCCATTAACCGGATCTCGCCAGAAAACATTGGTCCAGGATTTCCCCCCCGGGAACATTGAAACCGTCTCTTCAAAACGCGTAGCTGAAACTCGGCGCGTGACCAGGTCCAGCTCATCCTGTCCGGCACGGACCATCTTCCCTTCAAGACGATAGCCGCTGAGATAGCGCTGTTCCCACTCTGACAAGGCACTCCAGTTGGCAGATGAGGTAGCAGCCATCGACAGTGGGTCGGCAGAAGCACTCTCGCTCATGACCAGGTCATTTTCCATACCGACAGTTTTAATGACCCGACCGTGGCGGGTAATAATCATGACCCGATCGGCTGTCAGCCAGGAGAGTTCATCTCCATTGACATAAGCCAATACCACGAAGATCCGCGGGTTATCACCGATTTTCAGATAAGCGCTTGCATAAGGCAGTTTATTGACATGCTCGGCACTGACGGTCACATCATCAGCCCCCAACACGGCATATTTGATAGTTTCGCTCGTCACAGAAGCAGTATTTGAACAACCGGTGAGAGATAACAAACCAAGAAAAACAAGATTGCGCGATAAAGACATAGAGTGACCACAGTGACATATAAAAAAATAAGGCTGCCAAAGCAGCCCTATATCATATTAACGAGTACTGGTTGTGGTTCCGGTACCACGGCCGGCATCATCGTTGGAGTTGGCATTTGCAATGGCAACACCAGCAACAACCGCAGCACCTACACCAACGGCAACAATGGTGCCAGTCCCGATGGCAGCAGCACTGGCAGCACCAGCACCTGCGGCACCGGCAGAACCGGTGGATGCGGCAGCAGCAGCTTCTTCAGCAGCCATCACACCATGAGAGAATGCCATGGCAGCAGCCAGAATCAGGGCGGTTTTTTTCATTTCATCTTTCCTTGTTTATTGTCTACTTGTGGCTCGGAGAAAATATGGCATGACAACAATGCTATTACCATATATCCCTTTACCAGCGCATTGCCATGTTCACAAAAAGTTAAGTAACTCATTGTAAACATAGATAATTGCAATAATAGCATACCATCGGGACGCTATTATTGCACTGAAATACAGGTTGCATTCGAAAACTATTTTATGGTGGTCATAAAAAAGGTGCGCCATGAAGACGCACCCTGCATTCACCTATTGCGGTTATCCAAACAGAATGTCAGGCTTTTTCCTTGCTGCCATAACTGTATTGATAATATCCGTAGTTACCGTAATAACTGCTCGCCTTCTTCTCGACCGCGTTGAGCAAGATCCCCTTGATAGCGACCCCGTTTTGCTCAAAGCGGCGAATGGCCACCTCCACCTCTTTGACCGCAGTCTTGGCGAAGCGGGCAACCAGCAAGGATGCGCCCACATGCTGACCAACAATGGCAGCATCGGTGACCGCCAGGATGGGAGGGGAGTCAACGATGACAAAATCGTAGTGCTCGCTCGCCCAATCCAGCAGCGCTTTGAAACGAGGATGCATCAACAGCTCGGAAGGGTTGGGTGGCACAGCCCCACGACAGACAAAATCAAGGCCATCAAACCCGGTCTGGCTCACAACGTGCGCCAGCTCTGTCTGACCTGCCAGATAGGCACTCAGACCGGCGCCCATCTCCTGCCCCATTACCTTCTGCATATAGCCTTTGCGCAAGTCGGCATCGATAACCAGCACCTTCTTGCCACCCAGAGCTAACGTGGCAGCGAAGTTGGTCGACACAAAGGTTTTGCCAAGACCTGGGCCGGGGCCAGAGATCATCACTATGTTGTTTTTGGCTTCCATCATGGCGAAATGGAGGCTGGTTCGCAGGCTACGCAGTGACTCCATCGCCAAATCGGCCGGATTTCGCGCAGCCAGCAAGGCCTCGTTGAGAGGCATTGCCTGCCGCCGCTTTTTCTGCTGCTGCTCGATGGTGGCCTGCTCAGAGGAGTAGGGGATGGTGGCATAGACCGACAGCCCCATCTCTTCCAACTGTTCCGGGCTTTCCACACCACGGTGGAAGGCTGCGCGCACCAGGATCAACCCCACTGACAGCATGCCACCAAGCAGTGTCGCCAGTACCACGATCAGTGGCTTCTTCGGCTTGACGGCACGGGTTTCAACAGCGGCATCATCGATGATCCGCACATTGCCGATAGTGCCCGCCTTCATGATGTTGAGCTCCTGCTGCTTGTTGAGCAGCTGGACGAAGATCTCCTGACCGACCTGTACATCACGGGTCAGACGCAAAATCTCCTGCTGGGTTTTTGGCAGACGCTTGATCGACTTGTTGATCGCATTTTTGGTATTCATCAAGGTCTGGCGCTTTTCCATCAGGGCGATGTAAGCGGGGTGCTGGCGGGTATAGAGCTGCTGCAACTCCGCTTCCCGGAAGGTCAGCTCATTGAGCTGCTTCTCGAGGCCCACCATGGTATCCAGTGCGGCTTTCGCTTCCAGCGACAGATCGACCGACTCATTCTGCTGGCGATAAACATTTAACTGCTCTTCAGAACGATTCAGCTCCTCCTTAACCTGAGGCAGATGAGTCTGCAAGAAATCCAGGCTCTTCTGGGCCTCTTCGGTCTTACGTACCACATTCTGCTGCAGATAGTTCTGGCTGATGTTGTCGAGCACCGCACGAATGCGGCCCTTGTCATCCCCTTCCAGCGCCAGCGAGATGATCCCGGTATTTTTGCCCTTCTCACTGACCTGAAGATCGCGCTGCAACTCGGCAATCACATCCAGAGCCGGTTGTTTGACCAGCGTGAAGACCTGCCCCTCATCGGCTGCCACATCAGACAACAGCAGGGTGACATCCTCTTTCTCAAGCAGCTTGCCTACCTGACCTTCCAGCACCCGCCCCTCAACCTCAAGGGTAAAGTGTTTGTCTGCGTCAACCGTCAGCGTCAGCGGCGTCCCCAGCAATTCAGGCGCCACCTCAAAGCGGCTTACCGCCATCTTGGGATAGGGGTGCCCCATCAGCCGTGACAGACCACGGCCAACCAGCGGGAAGAAATTAGGAGTCACTACGGTATCGAGGTGAAGCTCTTGTACCGTACGGCCAAGCACCATACGAGAAGTCAGCAGCTCAATCTCGGCGGCGGCATCGGGCTGTTCACCGCCCAATACGTCAGCCATATCTCCGAGCAGCGCGGCACCACTGGCTTTTTTCTCCACCTGCAGCAAGGCGTTTGCCTTGAAGACCGGGGTCGCCAACAGAGCGTATGCAACGCCAAGAACCATAAACAGAGCGGTGATCGTCACAATCCACCAACGGCCATCGATCAGGTAACCCAGCAGGCGTCCCAGATCGATCTCGTCATTCTCCACCGCGGCACTGCTCTGCCGGGACGAAACAGAAGAAGTCGTCATTAAACACAATCCATTTTTATAGTCAGATACAACCCAAACACCACCAGACGCTGCGGATGTCGTTACAGTTTTTTCACCCACCCATCAGCGCTACGCACCAACAGCTGGTAAACATGTTCGTAAGCTTCCCGGCTCAGACGATAGGGATCGGGCACTTCACTCTCACCCTGCCAGTGGCCAAACAGCATGGTTTTGCCACGGGCCCCCGGATCGATAGCCGTGACGGCAGAGATATGCCCTTTCTCCATCACCAGGATCAGATCGGCATCCTGACAGAGCTCGCGGGTCAGTTGGCGCGCCGAATGTCCTTCAAGGGAAAGACCATGCTGCTGTGCCACCTCGCTCGCGACCTTGTCGGCCGGCTTGTCAACCAGGGCACTGACCCCGGCAGAACTGACCTGACGGCCGGGCAAACGCTCGCGAAGCAGTCGTTCACCGGTTGGGGAGCGGCAAATATTGCCCACACACACCACAAGAATTTTTTCAAACATATCGCTGTCGCTCTTAAAAAATAAAATCTGCAGCCACCGCCCCTCACTAAGTGCATCTTCCTGAAGGAAGGCGGGTAGAGGGTATAGCCCCCTGCCCTATCCTCCCCGTTTGTCACCGTATCAAGGCAACAAACAACCGGAGATAAGGGAGGCATCAGCCCCCCTCAATGCCGTCTCCCTGAGGAAGTACAGCTACACGTCAACCCAGCGGGAGAGGTTAAGCAACATCACCGCCTTACCAGTTACGAACCCGCAGCATGCCTTCGGTCAGCTCGTTAAAGCCGTTGATAGAGGGCACCAGCTGACTCAACACGCGATTCCAGCGCGTCACCGGCGCCGTGGTGACATAGACCACGTCGTAAGGTTGCAATGCAAACTCGGTCCCCATCACCAGCGCGGTGGCATCACTCAGGTCGAGCTGATAAATGGCGGCTTTCTCTTGGGCTTTCGCGGCGGGGCGCAATACGAAAATGCCGGTCGCATTGGCGGCATTCTGGTTAAGGCCCTCGGCACTGCTCAGTGCTTCGGTCAGGCTCATCCCCTCACGACCAATGGTCAGGGTCGATGCCTTGTTAACCTCACCCATCACAAAAACTTTCTGGGCATCGTTGCGCGGCACATAGAGCATGTCGCCGTCACGCATCAGCTGATTGTGAGAGAGATCCCCATACTGCAGCAGATCCTGCAGGGAGAGCGGGAACTCCTTGCCCTGGCGGGTCAACACCACATGGTGCCAATCTGCGGTCGGGGTCAGCCCGCCAGCCAGATTGAAGGCATCGAGCAGGGTCATCGGCACATTGGTGATAGGCTGGGCGCCCGGCTTGGTCACCTCACCGGAGATATAAACCTTCTGGGAGCGGAACGCCGCAATGCTCACATCCACCTGCGGGCTCTCGATATACTGGGCCAGACGCTTGGCGATATCGGTACGGATCTGTGCGACAGTTTTACCCACCACGTCCACCTTGCCGATATAGGGGTAGAAGATGGTGCCATCGGCATGCACCCAGTTGCCCGCTTCGCTGGCACTGCGGTAAGAACCGGCCGGAATGGTCAACTCGGGGTGATCCCACACGGTGACATTGAGGATGTCACCCACACCAATCCGGTACTCGTAACGGCTGATCTCGCTATTGAGCTCAGGGTTGGCCTTGCCCACCACCGGTGCCTTGCGCAGTTGGCTGATCAACGCCGGTGTAACCGGATAGACATCTGCCAGCTGATCAACATCAACGGAACCTGTAGCCACCTCGGTTTTGCCACTGGTGGAAAGATTGGTACCGGGCACCACAGTGCACGCACTGAGCAGGGCCACGGCCGACAACAGAGGAATGAGCTGAATCCTTTTCACTACCACACCTTATTAAGCTTGCCATCAAGAACTGAACGGAAAAATCGCCGTATGATAGCGGAAAACACGGAGAATTCTGAGATAAATTTACGGATAAAATCACAGCAACAATGGAACCGCTCAATATAAGCAGAACACTGACAATTCAATGGATATATACCCAATTTCAAGCACACCATCTTTGGTGCTGATATTAAAATCAGCCTTGGTTTGCCAACAAGCTTAACCAGATATGTGCTTGAATCGCACCGACGTGATATTTAACGACTTTTTTACAATAAAATGCGATTCCCTCAGCTTGAGGGAACCGCTATCGATTTATTAGTCACTACCAAACAGATCGCGGGTATATACCTTGTCTGTCACATCGCTCAACTCTTCAACCATACGGTTGGCCAATATCACATCACAACTCTCTTTGAATTGCGCCAGATCGGTAATGACTTTAGAGCGGAAAAACTCGGGCTCCCGCAAGGTGGGCTCATAAATGACCACTTCAATCCCTTTCGCCTTGATCCGCTTCATGACCCCTTGAATGGCAGAAGCACGGAAGTTATCGGACCCCGCCTTCATCACCAGTCGATAGACACCCACTCGCTTTGGATTCTTGCGGATCACCGAGTCGGCAACAAAATCCTTACGCGTGGTATTGGAATCAACAATTGCCCGGATCAGGTTATTCGGTACCTTGTTGTAGTTGGCCAGCAGCTGCTTGGTATCTTTCGGCAAGCAGTAACCACCATAGCCAAATGACGGGTTATTGTAGTGGCTACCAATACGGGGATCGAGACCGATACCATCAATAACCTGGCGACTATCGAGACCATGGAGCTGGGCATAGGTATCGAGCTCATTAAAAAAGGCAACCCGCATGGCCAGATAGGTATTGGCAAACAGCTTGATCGCCTCGGCTTCTGTGCTGTCGGTAAACAACACAGGCACATCTTTCTTGATCGCCCCTTCCAATAGCAAATTGGCGAACACGTGAGCCCGCTCGGAACGCTCACCCACAACAATGCGAGACGGATGCAGGTTGTCGTAAAGGGCGCGACCTTCACGCAAAAACTCCGGCGAGAAAATAAGATTGTCACATCCCAACTCTTCACGCAGCCGAACAGTAAAGCCGACCGGAATGGTGGATTTGATCACCATCACCGCATCGGGATTAATGGCCATCACATCCTGAACTACCGACTCCACCGTGCTGGTATTGAAGTAGTTGGTTTCGGGATCATAATCAGTTGGCGTTGCGATGATAACGAAGTCTGCCCCTTGATAAGCCTCTTCTTTATTAAGGGTGGCTCGCAGATTCAGATCACGGCTGGCCAGATAGCTTTCAATCTCTTTATCGACGATGGGGGAGCGGCGCTGATTGATCAGCTCAACCTTGCTGACAATCACATCGACGGCAACCACTTCATGGTGTTGCGCAAGTAAAACAGCATTTGATAATCCGACATATCCCGTGCCAGCGATAGCAATTTTCATTATTACACCTTAAGGTGAGTTATAGACAATTAAAGAAATATAAAAATGATGCTAGATATAATCCTATTACGACTGTACTATTCAAATCGCTTAAAAAGAAAATCTAATTCAGTCTCAGTGAGGTTAAATTTACGCCCCCAATATTTACCATCAGAGAAATTATTGTCAGGTCTTAGATAACTTGGATTCTTAGCGCCATTCCACTCGATATGAAATAAATTATCATTTACACATGAGAGTCGCCATTCAGAATTGCCTATAATTGTATGAAAGAACACTTCATCGACACAAACACTATATTTAAATTTTTTTATGAGTTCCTTTACATTACATTTATAAACAAGCCAATCAACAACATCCCTTTTTAAAGTAAACCATGGGGACCCTTTGTATATATCTACTTTATCAAAGTAATTGTTTCTAAAACCACAAATTGATAGTACAGATCCGATAGCATCAGAAAATTTACGCAGCAGAAGAAATTTTGGATAATATTTACTAGTAACATACAGGTGTATTTTAGATACTCTCTTTCGCATTTTAGGTTGAATAGAGTGAGCTAAAAAACTTTTGTCTGACGATGCAACAAACTTAATGAAATCGAAGGTGCTTTTTATTGGGAGACACTCACCACTTAATAGCGTAAACGCTGAGTTATCATCTTTCAGTGCATGCTCTAATAGATTAATTGTTGCCATTACTTGTGAGTAATGTCCCCACATGACACTAACCCTATTCTCTATGAACACTACATTTTCTAATACACACTCATCCTTCCATGCGTTTAATGACCGATAAACATTTTCAAATTTTTTATCTATATGTACATATATCCTAGCATGAGAGTTTAATAGTATCAGCAACCGCCTGAATTGGATTGTATCTTTATGAGCTTGTATTAAAAATGCATGCATACCACTTCACTCGCTATTACTTCGCCGGGATAAAAATCACAGTAACTATCATCGAAAGTTTTTATATAAAAATTTCAGAATTGATACAGGAAGAATATGAAAGAAAAGTCTGGAGAATATAAGAAAAAAATGTTTCAATGACAAATTTTTACTGCTAGCCATATAAGATAGCCTAATTCTAAATTCACTCCATGCCTTTCTTAATCCAATTCTTCTTTTCACTGCATTTTCATTCAACCTATAATCTAGTAAAACTTCATTTAAATTGGCTAGTTTATACCCACTCAAAATCAGCTTAATCCACAATGCCATATCTTCGGTAAGCTGAGTATTCACAGGATAACGATTGCCATCTGCAAAAACAGTAATTCTAAACATGACTGTTGGATGAATAAAAGGACAGCGAGTCACACTGAATTTAACTAAATCAGAATGAGTTTCTGGTAAATGCTTTTCGGCTAAAGCATAACTAGCACCGAATTCATGGCACGATGTCCCTAATATATCTATATCAGGATGCTGATTTAAATACTTTACTTGCCTGGCAATACGAGTGGGATGAGATATATCATCGCTATCCATTCTAGCTACAAAGTCATATTCTTTAGTTAGAATCTCGTCAATCATAGTATTAAGTGCATGTGCCAAACCACAATTGACATTCGACACCATCAACGTCACATTCGCATGGACATCACGTATCGAATTTAGAAGCGTTGATACTTCTGTGGACACAGGTCCATCTTGATAAAGATAAAGCGAACAAGGATATGTTTGCTTAAGTATACTGTCGATTGCATTTTCTATATCTGCGCATTTATCTGAGCGATAAACCGACATAATCACTGCAACACGCGCCTTCGATTCCTCAGTAACATCATTAAACATACTCGTCTACGCCTTAACAACCCAGAATTATCGATACATATAGCTCAAACAAAAGGCTTTATTCGTTTCAACAGCGAAGTTGGCATGAATAATGCCATTGATTTTAATGCTGGCTTGCAGACAAAAGATTTTATTGCAAAGCGCACTTTCAACAACTCGCTGGCATGAGAGCAGGAAAGAGCGACTCTAAAATAAACTTCCGCCCAAAAACATCTTGACACATCAAACTTATCCAATTCATTTTTGAATTTATCTGATATATAAGTTGCAGCAACCAAATATTTTTCATATTTAGAGCTTATTTGCGCTCCTGATGAATGGATTGTATAAATTAGATTCAAACCACCATCACTCATGACTTTTCCATGCTGAATCATGCGAAGCCATAACTCATAATCTTGCATTGCACCCAGTTTTTCATCAAACATTCCTGCGGCAATAAAAGCTGATTTACGAACTGCGGCGCAAGAGGTCGGCCCAATCAGGTTGCCTTGAGCCAATAGATGCTTAAGCGATAATTCATTGTCAGCTATCGGTTGCTTTGTTCTCACAACCATATCCAGATTATCACTCATTACAAACTGCACACCTGTATATACAAGGGCAAGTTGAGTATCACTTTCAAACAGACGCAATTTTTCAGATATTGTGTCAGCAGTGTAAGCATCATCATCATCTAGAAAGAAGATAATATCACCACTAGCGGCAAGTACGCCTTGGTTTCTGGCTTTATTACCACCAAGAGAAGTATCATTATTTATAACTTTAAACTCACAAATAGAATTTAGTGGCAGTACATTGTTTAATATTTTGGTGCCACCATCATTAACAATAACTATATCATCAGGGGTTATAACCCCCATCAAGATTGACTTGATTGCTCTAATTAGAAATTCAAATCTATCTTTAGTTGTAATTACGACACTAATTTTCAAGCTGCTACCTTTAAAATCACATATCAATTGAGTTATGCTGACGTTCAATATTTACAATCACCAAGACCAACAAGGATAGAAATATAAACAAACCATACGAACTAGCTAAATCATTTGATGTCATCCATGAAATCAACAGAGTTAAAAAAGCATAAAACAAAGGGAGTAAACAATTATTTGCAATTTGAGCATGTCTATTGATAAACGTATAGACCACAACAAAAACAATGTAACATATAAATATCAAAACCCCAATAAGGCCTACATTCAATGCAATTTCAAGCAAGATATTATGGGGATAAAAACCAAGATATTTAATGTAATTGTTGAGTCCCAGTCCAAAAGGATTATCAAGTATAAGCTCTAATGATTTTTTATAAGTTTCAAATCTAGGGTCTGCGCCCCCCACGACTGCAAGCGATTCCATTTTATAAATAAAATAACTATCAAAAATGTGGTCGTATAAAAAAGAAATTATTACATTCCCAATCATCACAAAAATAAAAATGGATAATGATATTATATATACCACAGTTTTGAAGCTTTTAAAAAATGAAACAATAAGAAACATGAAAAACATAGTAAATATGGCTGTTCGACCAGCCAGAGATAATACTGTGTAAGCAAGAATCAACAAGACAGAAAAATATACAAGTCTAACCTTCCCTTTGCCGTGGAAAAAATAACCCATCGCAACACTGCATCCAATTAATACTTGCATCGCAAGTATAAGATAACTTAACTCCCCACTACCAGAAGGTTTTACCACATTAAAAATAAATAACAACGACATTACCAGAGAATAAAAAATAAAAGAATGCAAAAAAAACTTGAAGTTTATATAATTAAAAATAACTGCGCAATATATTACGCATTGAATTATAAATATGATCCTAGTTAATGCTACTAAATCAGCATATCTATCATCTAATAATGGCGAAAATATATGTAGCAATAATAGTATGATCATCCCTGATATTGCCAATAGACTTCCTTTCATCATTTTAACATTCTTATATAGAATGCAATAAATTGAGATGCCTATCATCATAACAAAAACAATCATATTGACAACTGGGCTAAAAATGAAAAATTTAATGCTAGGGATAAATATAACTAAGGACAAAATAAATGTCGATATAATGGTGAATTTATCCTTCATTTTTCTATCAGCCCTTTTCGCCGATTAAATCATTAAGTAGGGAAACCCATTTACCACTCCACTGCTCTTTGCTAAATGAATTTGATATGGTATTTATTGAATTTCTTCTTACGTATTTTAATTGTTTATAATTTTCGATCACTATCGAGCACTTTTCTGTAAGATCTTTGACATCAGGTGAGGACATAAATCCATTATGACCATCAATAATAATATTTGTCATTCCACCAATATCTGTTGCTACACAAATGCAGCCACTTGACATGGCTTCTAATAATGATAGCGATGTACCTTCTGATCCTATGGATGGGACAAGTGCAATATCAAAATCACGATGAAAATTTATGCTGTCTTGACTTTTATAAGTTGTAATATTGACACGACCTGGGAATAGCTCTTGTAATCTCTCAATTCGATATTTTTCTGGTCCATCACCCGCAAAGGTCACGAATAAATGACTAAACTTTTCAAGAAGAATCTTGCAGGATTCTACAGCGAGTTCAATCCCACGTCGCTTTACAAAGCGGCGAGCAATTACCATTCTTACCGTTGCATCTGCTTCGGTATCGTAATCAACAAGTTTACTATCAAGTAACTCCGAGAAATTAGGGATAACAACAAAACGGGATTTTTCATATTCACTTGAAATATATGTTCTAATCCAGTTTTTGAAGTTGTAATCAACACAAACAACCTTAGCCCCATTTTTAACTAGAGTTCTTGCACGATATCTTTGTAACAGCTTATAAATTACAACAAGAGGAGAGTTTACAACAAGTTTCTTGATAAATGTATCTGTTGCTTCTGTATCAAACGCGATACCATGTTGAATATTAATGGATTTATAATTTTTTAGCTTAAAACTATATTGATCAGATCCCCATATAACAATGGTATTACTAGGTTCATAAGTGGACTGAAGACATTTCGACAATTTTTTTATTTTTCTCCTTTCATTGGGTTCTTTACAGACATCAACGCCTTTTACATAGTGGAGTCCTTTGTCTATAAAAAAGTCTTCGTTCCCATATTGTAATATAACAGGCTTCACACCAATCTTATGAAATATTACATCACAGAGATTTATCAAATAGGTTTGAATTCCGCCAATTGTAAGATCTTTACCATCTAGGTCGTACACTCTATTTGTTAAAATAATTAAATTCATTTTTCACCCAAATATATATTGCTTGACACAGAAGAAGAATACTATAAGAGATAATTAATCCATATGCTACCGAAAACGCGCCATTCTGACTATTCAAAAATATAACTGTCGACAGCATTAACAATGAAGACCATATTATATTAAATAGCAATGATGTATACATTTCGCCTTTTGCAATAAAATATTGTCCAGTAACCTTACATAAAGCACATGGCAATGCAGCTATAGACATATAAATAATAAGAGAGGATATATTAGTAACTTGATTGTCATAGAAGGCATCAATAACTGGAGAAGCAATATAAAGCAATACGATACAAATTAGTGTTGATATTAAATTCACTCCACAACTAACCATTAACACCTGACTGGTTTGTCGCTTAGATGCAGAAATTAATCTTGGCAAAAGTGCAGTTGATAAGGATTGTGGTATAAATGTAAGAGCATTAAACCACATAAGTGAAACTGCTATAGATGTTGCAGCCTGACTATCCTTATATATATTTAAGACGACAAAGATCTGCAACCAAGTAGCTAAAGAATATGTTAAATTTGAAAAGAATGCAGGCAGCGTAATATCAATAAATGGGTTTTTATATTTTTCATTACCTCCTGAATGTTCAGTATATTTAATTATGTTTTTTATCCGTGAAAAATATCTCATTATTGGATGGTACGTCATAAACACATAAAATAATGCCGTAGACAAAAAAACATAAAATGCGTTACCATCTTTAAATACATAGAGCAATAATAAAGAAATTAGGTACACTATTGTTGATACTATTCGATTGTACGATAGATATCCAAAATCTTTCATGGCAACCATATATGAAGATGCCACTACAGAAGAAATAGCTGCTACAGTTAAAATATAAAAATATAATGTAAAAAAATAATTCCCCGAAAACAAGCTCTCTGAAACAGGCTTCACAAAAATGATTGCCATAGTTAATACAATTATAGAAGTAAATTTGACACTCTGCCAAAAACTAGATAATTGTTTCAAAAAATAAGAATTGTTTTGACATAAAAGTTCAGACACAATTTTCACGATCGTTGTACTAAGTGCAAATCCAATTGCAGCAACAATCATATTTAGCGTTGAAATTAGTATAGTAAAATGTTGAAAGTCTGTATCTGATAATATTTTGGCAGTAATCACTGATAGAAAAATGAAGGATATTCTTACAACTGCATTACCTAAAAAATTAAGGATCGTATCTTTGATTAATGACTTGAACACTTTATATCTCCAGAGACTACAGAATCAAGTGTTCAACTATGTGTGCACAACTTTGTCCATTACCATATGGGTTATGTGCTTTGGACATAGTTGTATATGTAGATACATTTTCCAGTAAATGCTCTACCTTACTACAAATAACGTCAATATCGGTCCCCACAAGCACAACTGTGCCAGCGTCTACAGCCTCAGGACGCTCGGTAGTATCTCTCATAACCAAAACGGGCTTTCCAAGTGAGGGGGCTTCCTCTTGAATTCCACCTGAATCGGTCAAAATCAGATATGAACGATTCATGAGATAGACGAAAGGTAAATATTCTTGCGGTTCTATCAAATAGACATTATCTAGACCGCTTAATAAACGATTAACTGGCTCTTGCACATTTGGATTTAGGTGTACAGGATAAACGATTTGTACATCAGGATATTTTTTTGCAATCAGAGACAATGCCTCACAGATGCGCTCAAATCCACCACCAAAACTCTCTCTACGATGCCCAGTCACCAAGATCATACGACGGGATGCATCGAGGAACGGAAAACATGTAGCAAGATTATCGGAAAGCTCTCGATTATTCTCGATTTTATGCTTCACCATCAACAATGCATCAATCACTGTATTTCCTGTCACATAAATATGATTTTCATCATATCCTTCATCAAGCAGGTTTTGCCGCGATGTTGCTGTAGGGGCAAAATGGTAAGATGCAAGCGCACCAGTTAGTTTCCTATTTGCCTCTTCTGGCCAAGGGGAATAAATATTTCCCGTTCGTAATCCAGCTTCAACATGTCCAACTTTAATTTGTTCATAATAAGCAGCAAGGCTTGCCGCAAATGTTGTAGCGGTATCACCATGCACAAGAACAACATCAGGTTTAAAATCCTGCAAGACAGGCTTTAATTCCGTCAGTATTCTGGCAGTAATGTCGTTGAGAGTCTGACCAGCTTTCATAATATTCAGGTCATATTCAGGCGTTATCTCAAACAGCCCAAGCACCTGATCCAACATCTCTCTGTGTTGAGCAGTAACACAAACTCGAGCGTCAAAGCGTTCATCATTAGCTAACTGATGTACCAAAGGAGCCATCTTAATCGCTTCGGGTCTTGTTCCAAATACTGTCAAAACCTTTTTCTTATTCATGTTTACAGCCTTTTATATACTCTCAATACAATTAATGTGTCTTGTATGCATTTCTTTCTTTAAACTTTTTAACCCACCGCCCAAACTTCCATGCATATGTCAGACAAAGCGAATAAGCCACAAACAGCAACAGATAGAGCCCCATCATTAGCCACTCCGGTAATTTGGCCTGTTCGGCCAGAATACCGAAGAACACAACACCGAGGTTGGCAACGACAATCAGCAATAGGGATTCGCGAGGGGTAAAGCCGGCGTGCAACAGAATATGATGCAGATGATTGCGATCCGGGCGCAGAGGGGATTGGCCTTTGCGAATACGGCGGACCATGATGCCCACCATATCCATCAGCGGCAGGCCGATCAACCAGAGTGCTGTCACAGGGCGAAATGCAGGTTCCAGCTCATTATGTTGTGAACCAAACAGCACCAGATAGCCGATGATAAAGCCGAGGAACATGGAGCCGGCATCACCCAGGAAGATCTTGCGTTTGAAAGGAGGAATATTGAGATTGACGATCAGATAGGGGACCAGAGCAATGGTGATCACCAAACAGATATGAGTCATATCAGGCATGGTGCTGGCAAACAGAATAGATAGCCCCACGAGTGAAATACCTGCCATGCTGCCAGCCAGACCATCAATACCGTCCATCATGTTATAGGCATTGATCGCAGCACAGACCGCAACAACGGCAATCAGCAAGTCAATAAATGGAATTGTGATGTTCCCGATGCCCAGCACATCACCAAACTGATGGAGGCTGATATCGGTCGACAGGCAGAGGATAAGGATGAGCAATGCTTGCAGGGTCAGTCTGATCCAGGGGGAGATATCCTTGGCATCATCGATAGCACCAATCACCATCATGCAACCGGCACAGGCCAGCATGGTGATGATCGCGCTCTGCAGTGGAAGGGTGAAGAAGACGCTGAGGTATACCCCCAGACAAACCGCAATCCCACCAATCAGGGGGATCGCACCGACATGTTGTTTACGTTGATTCGGTAAGTCAACGAGTTGTAGCTTGGCAGACAGTGGACGCAAACAGGCGATAGCCAGCGCGGTTCCAACGAATGCAACCAGACCAGACGTTTCCATTATTGTTTTATCCCTAGAAATTTCAGGTTCGCTTCTGATGGCGACCTGCTTTTTATTTGCTTGATTACTGCCTGCCATCCAATTGATGGCAAAACAGCCAATGCCAGCTCAATAAACAACCAGATTATTGAAAAATTGAATAGCTACCGCCCCTGAGTTACAGCTCCCAGTGTGCATGCAGTCTTTTTATATTGTTAAAAGAGTTAGTAAATAGCGTTGTGATTTACAATCAGCAACCTCTGGCAAGAGGGGCGACAAAACCAGTCGCCACGCCAGCTATTCGCCATAACCCCTACACTGTGCACCAATATTTCACGCCAAAATGTAGGATAATTCCGAAATAGCGGGGGGGGATTGTACCTATGGTTCATCGAAATGAGTAGCCAATCTGGTCCATGACTGGCTCGATCGATTAAAAAACAAACAAATTGAGGGGGGAGCAAAAAAAAAGCGCCCAATAATGGGCGCTAATATAAAAACTCAGTGATTGGCAAGCAAAAAATCTATGTTATGTGAGGGCAATTTAACAACATTATCACTTGGTGGTAGCTGCTGCTTGGCCAGCCACACCAGATCACAAATACCATCCGTCGGTTCGAAGGCAGCCGGAGCATGCATCAGGATGTCGCGCACTTGCTGTTGATCAAAACGGTGACAAGCATCATCCAGCGAGGCCAGCAAGGGGCGCAGTCGCGACCAGGGCAGCCAGCTCTCTTGTGCCACCATGATCCGGGGATGCTCGGTTCCTCTGGCATCATCACCAATCAGTAACTCTTCGTAGAGCTTTTCACCCGGTCGCAACCCCGTCACCTCGATGGCGATATCACCATCGGGCCGCTGCTCATCACGCAGTGTCAGACCGCTGAGGCGTATCATGCGTTTGGCCAGTTCCATGATCCGTACCGGTTGACCCATATCGAGCACAAAGACATCGCCCCCCTCCCCCATGGCGCCAGCCTGGATCACCAGCTGGGCAGCCTCGGGTATCGTCATAAAGTAACGGATAATATCGGGGTGAGTCAGGGTGATGGGCCCCCCTTTATCTATCTGCTGCCTGAATAACGGCACCACTGAGCCGGAAGATCCAAGAACATTGCCAAAACGCACCATACAAAAACGGGTGCTGTGCTTCTCGCGGGTCAAGGCTTGCAAGATCAACTCGGCCAGACGCTTGCTGGCCCCCATGGTGTTGGTTGGCCGCACGGCTTTATCGGTAGAAATAAGCACGAATGTTTCCACCCCTGCCTCAATGGCCGCCTGTGCCGCATAAAGAGTGCCGAATACGTTGTTACGTACCCCTTCAATGATGTTGAACTCAACCAGCGGGACATGTTTGTAAGCAGCCGTATGGTAGACGGTCTGGATCCTGAAGCTCTGCATCACCGTCTTGAGACGATGCTGGCGCTGCACTGACCCCAGTAACGGCACCAGATCCGTTTCGATTTCTTCACGCTGACACTGCTCCCGCAGGTTCTTGTGCAGGACATAGAGGGCGTATTCGGATAGTTCGAACAGTACCAGAGTGGATGGCCGGCACCGCAAGATCTGGCGGCAGAGCTCAGAACCAATGGAGCCACCGGCACCTGTTACCATGACCGCTTTACCTGTGATATTGGCTTCCATCAAGGTGGTCACCGGCTCTACCGGATCTCTGCCCAACAGATCGTCGATGGAGACCTCATTGAGCTGATCTATGCGGGCAGAGCCATTGACCAGATCGGCCATCCCCGGGATAGAGAGCACTTCGCAAGAGAGGGGCTCAAGTGCATTAATCACCTCCTGACGACGCGCTCTGGTGCTGCTCGGCATAGCCAGCAAGATCTTCTGCACCCCATGGTGGTCAATCAAGGTTGGCAGCTGGGCGCTGTTATAGACAGTACACCCCTGGATTACACACCCCTGCTTGGCTGGATCATCATCAACAAAGGCAACGGGATAAAACTCATTGCCTTGCAACAAGGCCATTTGCAACTGTCGGCCCGAAGAGCCCGCGCCGTAAATCAACACCTGGGTGCGAGCCAAACGGGTGGTATTAAGGAGCGCCCGGAAAAACAGCCTTACACCACCAACCAGTAACACCAAAAAGGAGAGATAGATAACCGAGACCGTTCTCGGCAGAAAGATATCGAAGTAAAACGCAGAGAGAACAAAGAAACAGGTTGAAAGAAATGCCCCTAGCGAGATTGTCCATAACACCCGAAAGCTGACATATCGGAGCACTGCGCGATAAAGCCCCAGCCGTACAAACAGACTGAGGCTGACAATGATAATTGCGCCAAGGAGTGCCCAGTGATGCGGGCTATCGATTGGCCAATTATGTTCAAGCCGGATCCAGTACGCCCCCCAATAGGTCATGGTGATCAGGAGCATATCAACGGTGACAGAGATGGCACGCTTGCTGGCTCGTGACAGGGAGCCCAGGCAAGTCAGTAGCCAGCTCCCACCGGGTAAAAGCTCATTTCTCATTCTGGTACTCCTGCATTCAGGTGATACGCAAGAAAAGCTAACGGCAAGTAGGCAATGACCAGACCGCTCACACCATCGAGCTGGCCCAATACAATCATGACAGCGATCGGCGCAAGCCAGAGGCTATTTATAAGAAGCACAGCCAAAGTCACGTTTCGATGGCTCTGCCAACGCCTCGCCGCATACTGAAATGCATGGGTCCGATGAGCCTGGCTCAAACGGCATTTCAGGCGAAAGCGATTCAGCAAAGTCCAGGTCGCATCAACCACAAAGACTCCGAGCATGACGAGCCATGCCCACAGGAATTGAGGTGCAGATGCAGCATCCAGCAACATCAGGGAAGCCAGCATCAAGCCAAGAAATCCGCTGCCACCATCCCCCATAAAGATCCTGGCGGGCGGAAAATTCCAGCACAAAAAGCCCGCCGCCGAAATCCCCAGTAGCAGGATCAAACTGGCAGACGACCACTCCCCCCCAACCAAATAGTGAAATAACGCCATGAACAGGCAGACGACAACGGCCTCGCCAGCTGCCAAGCCATCGATGCCATCCATAAAGTTGTACAGGTTGATAAACCAGATCACCCCCAGCCAGGCCAGCAGGTAACCAAACCAGGCAAGATCCAGCTGCCAGCCAAAGAAGGTCAGCGCTGGCAAACCATTAACCGCAGATACCACCAAAGCTGCCGCCATGCTCTGCACAATCAGGCGGGTTCGGGGCTTGAGAGAGATGTGGTCATCTATAAAACCAACCAAGGCAATTCCCAGCGCCGCAGCCCATATCAATGCGAAGCTGCTCTGGGATATGCCAGAGGGCAGTGGGATCAGGGTGACAAACAACGGGGCTGCCAGCAGAAAGGTCGCCACGATAGCCATGCCACCGCCTCTCGGGGTGGGCACCTGATGCGAACTACGATGATTGGGTTGGTCAAGCAAGCGGGTCTGGGCGTAGCGCCTGAGCAGGCCGGTCATGGTGATTGAAAGAAACAGACAAAATATCGACAACAAAACAAATGCCAGCATCAAGACGACTCACTATGGATTGACGCCATCAGAGATAGAGTCTGAGAGAGCGAATAGGGTGCCGACCATTGTAATCGGCTCTGAGCCTTGCGGGTATCCATTTCCAGAGAGCCATAAATCCGTTGTAGCTTGGCATCAATCCCCAAACAGCGTCCAAGCACTCTTATTACTCCTGGTGGGAGATAAAAAAGCCGACAGCTAACGCCTTCTGCTTCTGCAATCGCCGCCAATAACTGCGACGTCGACACTGCGACAGGATCTGCGACTAAAAAGACCTGATTCACTGTAGCCGGGTGCGCCATCGCATGGGCAATAAAATCACACAGATTAGGTAACGCCAACAGGCTACGCGCATTGGTCAAGCGGGCAAAAGGGAGCGGGATCCCTTTGCGCACCCAGGTCATCATGCTGGCAAAATTAGCCTTTACCCCTTCCCCGTAAATAAGAGGAGGACGGATGATGGTTACAGCCATACCACACTCTTTCGCGAGTGCCATCAGCCCCTGCTCAGCCTCATATTTCGAGCGTCCATAGGGATCTTCTGGCGGACTTTGCACATTCTCATCAAATGGCTTGCCAGGCTCGGTCTGCTCGCCATTCACTTTGATCGAACTGATAAAGATGAAGCGCTTTACTCCTGCCTCAGCCGCTTGTCGAGCAAGAGCGAGGGTGCCCTCTGTATTCACCGCTCGAAAAGCCGCCAAAGGATCTGTCGCGGTATCCGACATCACGTGCACCCTGGCTGCACAGTGAACAACCACATCCACCTGTTGCAATTGGGCTGTCCAGTTTGCATCGGCAGTCAAAGAGGGAGCCTGAACCTGGTACGAAGCGAGCGGGCTACTGCGTACTGCACCTTTCACATTCGCTCCACACCTAAGCAGGTGTTCACAGACCGCTTTGCCTACAAATCCGTTGGCACCTGTCACCAAGACTGTACTTTTGATATCTGCCATTACCACCAACGCCAACCGTGAATATTGAAGAAAGTCACCATGGAACGCCCAAACATCCAGATATGGCGCCAGCCTTTGCGGGATGCATGCCCACCGTGATGAACGACCTTCACCTGAGGGACATAAGCAATCCTGCTGATCTTTCCTGCCCGCAAACTGATGTCAAAATCTTCAAAATAGAGGAAGAAGCGAGGGTCAAACCCTCCGAGCTGCTGCAGAACATCTGTGCGAAACAGCATAAAACAACCACTGACAATGGGTGGGTCCCACAGCACGTCACGATTGTTGAGCTGATCTGCCATCTCATATTTCGCCAAGCGAGTCTGGAATAACTTCTTCACAAACGCGGGCGCAAAACCACGCAGCAATAAATCAAATACGGTTGGATAGCGTTTACAAAGCCGTTGTACCTCACCATTTTCCCATGTAGCGAAAGGCGTCAATAATCCACAATCCGGATGTTGCTCCATAAACTCGAGCGCATTTTTCAGTGCATCTGGAGCAACTTCAAGATCCGGGTTAAGGATGAGGTGGTATTTTAAACTGCTATCATATCGCATGGATTGATTGTGTGCGATCCCAAAGCCAGGGTTATCATCACGGCCAATATATTTTATTGAGTTAAAGCATTGGATGGATTCTATATATTCTTTAATTTTTTTTGATGGTTGACTACTATTATCAATAACAACTAGGCTAGTGGATAAATCATGATGATTAAATGAGTTCAACGCATCAAAAAGCTTATCAAAAACTGTACCTAACAATATCTTATCAGGATTAAATAACACCATTGATATTAAGAGCAACGTTGAAAAACCTCATCAAACAACACAGCGAAACGATCACTCCATCTGGGCACTCTTGCTTTCATATGGTCATGCGCGAAAAATAATGTCCCGCTAGGTATAGAATAATGACAATTGCTTTTATTTATAATCTCTCTATGATGCCAAACCATTTCGCCAAAGTTAGTCGAGAGAATAGGTATTTCTGCAAGCGCATATTCGTAGTATTTTACTGGATCAACAAACCGGGTAATCTCGTTGATAACAAAAGGGATGATTGCCACATCAAATTTCGAGATTTCTGACATGACTTGACTATGAGGTATGGCACCTTTCAAAATAACATTTTTTGGCAAACATGTCGGGAGTCTGCTCTTGACAGGGCCAAATAGATGAACAGATGATGTTGGATTTAAATTGGCTAGCTCTATTACCCATTTCCAATCAAACCAACTAGCAATCGTTCCAATGTAACCAAAAACATGCCCCTGACTTTTGTCAACATCTTGCTCTTTAGTTACCCCATCAGCACAGGCATTTAAAACTAGCAACTTTTTATCATGAATAAACTTGTCATATAACTCATGGCTAGAACACATTATGATATCAACCTCTTTGATGAGATTAGCTTCCATTAGAGCCATGTGTGTTCTAGATAGGCCATGATAAAAAGATGGAAAGTCATCCATAGCATCATAACAGGAGAAGTCCCAGCCTCTTGCCTTGAGTAAGGCAAGAGAAAGGCGACATGGCTTACCTATAACAATACCAGCCTTTTCCGTTCCGACAAACTCAAGAATTGAGTTAATCAACTTATTAATACGACTACCATTGAAGAAATCAAATAATATTTCAATAGGTTCTAAAGGCATTAAAGAACCAGCCGAAACAATCTGCACATGATCTATGTTTGCAAGACCTGATGGTTCCGGGGCATGGCGCCCCGGAAGAAGATCTCCAAAATTAGGAAATCGGCTTGGATATGGTTCAACCCATAGTAACTCATCAACTCCATACTTAACTGCCATTTTCGCAAAAAAGTGTGGACGTTGATTTATACTACTCCAAGGTACAGGTGATATATATACCAGTCTCATATTTGCTTGCTATTAAAGTAATTTCTTACTATCTCTACAATGCGCTTACTAGCATTACCATCACCATAAGGCGATGCACCAATAGCCATCTTATCGTATGAAACTTTATCGGATAGTAACTGAGATGCCTCACGAACAATATCTATTGTCTCTGTACCGATTAATCTGACAACCCCCTCTGTTACGGCTTCAGGACGCTCTGTGTCACGACGCAAAACCAGTACAGGCTTACCAAGCGCCGGAGCTTCCTCTTGAACGCCACCTGAATCAGTAAGAATAAGATATGCGGACTTCATCGCCGTCACAAATGGACCATAGTCAAATGGCGAAACTAGCTGTATACGCTCATGGCCACGCAGATAACGGTCAGTAACCTCACGGACATTCGGGTTGGGATGCACAGGGAAAAGCACATAAATATCTTCGTGCTTTTCTATTAACTCCAAAATCGCCTTACAAATATTTACTATTGGTTGACCAAAGTTCTCTCTTCGATGAGATGTTACTAATACAATTCGCTTATCTTTAGGGATCTCGATACCAAGATTAAAGTCCGTCTTGGCTGTTTCTAGAAGTGCATCAATAACTGTATTTCCAGTTACAGTAATCTGCTCTTGTGAAATTCCCTCACGAAGCAGATTTTCTCTGGAAACGGAAGTTGGTGCAAAATGCAAGCATGCCAAGTGGCCAGCTAGAACTCGATTTGCCTCTTCAGGGAAAGGAGAATATAGATCATGAGTTCTTAGCCCAGCCTCTAGATGTGCAAATGGTATCTTTTTGTAAAAGCATGCAAGAGCGGTAACAAACACTGTTGTTGTATCACCCTGAGCTATAACCATGTCGGGCTTTGCCTCATCCAGCGTTTTATCTATGCTCAACATTAGACGTGATGTCAGCTCTGGTAGCGTTTGTCCCGGAGTCATCACATTAAGGTCATAGTCCGCTTGAATATTGAATAGGGCAAATGCTTGATCTAACAAATCACGATGCTGAGCCGTTGCCAGAACAATAACATCAAAGTCATCAGCTTTCTGTAACGCTTTAACCACTGGGGCCATCTTAATGGCCTCTGGCCGAGTTCCAACAACGCACATTATTTTTTTCATACATGCTCCAATTACATAATTTCTTGCCAATCTAACATAAACTTATCAGATGAGAATGTATTCCTCAGTAAGAGCATTTTCTCGTATGCCTGAATGTAATTATCAGCTACTGATGCTAATTTTAAACTCAAGTCTGTGCTATCCCCTAAATTATAAGTAAATTCATCAGAGTAATCTCCGACTAACTCTTTATGGGCATCAATATCGGATAACACTACAGGTATCCCCATACAAATTGCTTCTGCTGCAGATAAACCAAAGGATTCACCAATAGAACATGAAACAAAAATACCTCTTGACTTGTGTATCGAAAAGAGTAACTTTTCACTTTTCGAAAAATTTATCTCTGGCAATATAATCACACGCCCCTCAAGCCCTCTATAAGATATTTCACTAAAAATATCAATATCTGCACCAAGAGGTCCACATAAAATCATAAAGTATTCATCTCTTCTCTCTTGATTGAATTTGCAAAAAGCATCCAAAGCCTCAAGTGGATTCTTGTGTTTATCAAGTCTAGAAAAGAATAATATTGGCTTTAAATTATAGCCACAAAAAATATTTTCATTAATTTTATAACTCGTTACATCAACTATATCCCAAGGTACGAAATTTTGCACCGTTAATATTTTATGTTTATTTTCTCTATTTACAGATAAAAAATCTGCTAATTTACTCTTGAAAAGAACTGAAGGAACAATGATCCCACAACATGATATTGGTAGTCTGGTAAGATAATCCCAGCCATACTTATAAGTAGTATGACATTCTACATAATATTTTATTCTATTTCTATCACAAAAATCTATTGCCGCCTCGAAATCTATACAAAATACACAGTCGTAATTTCCATCTCTAAGAGCAGACAAATCAGTGACCTTAGCATTACACAAGGAAGATAATCCATAGTCATCTATAACCTTGTTCAAGGGTGCCAATCCACCAGAATCATGAGTAAATATAATATCAATACAGTTAACAGCTATTTTTTTATTTCTTGAAAATGCAAGTGCTCGATTAATAAGAACTCTTTCAACACCACCAAATGTAGCCCAGGGATATATAAAGGCAATTTTATTCATGGTCATATAGACGCCCTATCTTTTTATTTTTCGATATTTTCCCCATATACTCAAATCTAGCATGCCATGAGGTTTTAAGTAAGAATGCATTTATGTCTTTTTTATTAACTCTAAGTTTAAGCTCATCTATGTTAACTTGTTCAAGTTGTTCTTTATCAACAACAACCGTATTTGGATATGATGACAAATGTTCTATGCCAGTAACAATTACATCAAGACCAAAAAACAAATATTCATATATTTTTATCGGATCAACAGCTTGTGACAATTTTCCTTTCTTAAATGGGATGAGACCAATGGACCAATGCTTAATATGCTTATGCAGATCCTTTGGATAAACCTTCCCATGGAAAAATATATTGCTATGCTTTTCGATCTCGTTATAAATATAATCAGGCTCGCCATAGCCAATAATATGAATTTCATATTCTTTATTATCTAACGCCAATCTAAATATAAAATCCCAATCAAACCATGCATCTGTGAGATGGCCTACGTAACCAATTTTCTTTGCATTTCTATCAGCAATGAACCTATTATCACCAAGTACCACCTCAGAATATCCATTACCAAGAACATCTATATCTGCTCTAATGAATGAAAATTTCTCTTTCAAAGAAGGTGCAACACAAAATACGCTATCAGCCGATAGGAGTATTCCTTCCTCTATCTCTTTTTTATACCAAGGAGCTTGGCCTGCAAGATTAAATTCCTCCCACTCATCCATTATGTCATATACAATAGAGAAGTTTTTTCTGCGTAAAATATATAAAACGTCGAGAAATATTTTTGCTGGCATAGTAATCAAAAATATTGCTTCACCAAAATAATAATTTATATTTTTTACAGCGTTCGTAAACTCATACAACGGAACCTGATATACCTTGTCATAAACTAGACCACACCCTTTACTAAGTTTTTCATGGGGAGACCATTGCCAGGCAACAAATAACACCGTGAATCCTAGAGCTGAAAACTCTTTCGCTGCATTAATAGGTCTCTGATTTACAAGCTCATCAAACTCAAATCCACAAGGAACAATTAATAGTTTAGAACTTTTTTTAGCCGCCAATAACCAATCTGGCTCACATAGAGAGCATTCTTCTGTCGTGACATCTTTATGTAGGTTAATATTTGATACATTGCTAAGTAATTTTTTTTGGACATACCGATGCCTATGTCCATCCAGCTTCAGCCTTAACCATTCAGGTAAAGACCAATACATGTTTTTTATGGCTACATATCTTTTGTTTTTATCAAACAACCACTTTACATTTAAAAATAAGGATTTCATTCTATTTATCTTTATGGATTTACTTTTAACATTAGAATGTTCTAAATAAGAGTAAAAAGTCGTCAATGAAGCTTCGATTCTAGATAGCTTCTCTGCCATGTCCTCATTATGTAATTTATTAGTGACATTAACATCATGAAATCGTTGTGACATAGTCTCTTCGAGGTCATGGATTCGCTGGTATAAGTGATCAATATTTCTACGAGTTGCGTACGTATATATCCCACCTAAAAAAATAGGTGAGGATATATACGACTCATCACTAGCGTTAGTCAAATTACTTGATTGCAGATAATAATACAATGAATACAACACTTCTGGCGCGGTAGTATCAACCTGATCTAGTTTAGCAAAATATAATGGTAATACTTCATTTACATCATAATTACAGACTTCAATTCCATCTAAAACTTTTATATTAGTTAAAGCACGTTCAAAATCCTCTTCCTCTACCGTACGTAACGATCGTCCTGAAAAGTTACAAGTTTTAGCTTTTTCAAAAAGAGCGTTATCAACAATACCTTTGACACCATCGTAACCGACCAAAACAGCTGGCATCCCAGCTATTATGCCCTCTAAAAGGGCTCTACCCATACCAGCCACACCAAAATATTTTTCAAAAAGCTCTGATGGTTTCGCAACGTCACCAATAATATTAACCCATAAAAAACCATGAGATTTTATATAATCAATTAATTCCTCTAAAACAGGTCCATTACCAATGATGTCGACCTCATAAATTTTATTAGACTTAGATGCTAATTCTATAAAATGTATGATACCTGGTAACTTTTGAGCATCAATACGGCTCACGACTACCCATTTTTGTTTTGAGACATGAGCTATATTTTTATTATTCCTGCCAATATTATTTAATTCATGAAAATCAAAAAAATTAGGTAATATCATTCCATCTCTTCTAAAAAACGGCTCTGATATGAACTTCATTTCCTCGGATACATATAAAGTTAAGTCAACAGAACATCCTATTATATACCTTAGAAGATCGTTATATGGTGCTCCAGAAAAGGATGTTATTGTGCTTGGTCCATGCACAGTTAAAACTAGTTTCTTGTTCTCTAATTTTGCAGCGAATACAGACGGAATTATACTACCAAATGGGTGGGCATGTACCACATCAATATTTTGCTCTCGAATGATATTTCTTAACTCATCAATTGTTTTAAGTAATTCAGCCAAAGAATTGTCATGTGAAAGTTTTAGACCACTGTAATATTTATCAATTGATGCGTGAACTACCTTGCTTTCATTCGATTCCCCTGTAGCCAAATATAGCTTACAATCTTTTCCATGTAGCCAAGATGACATTGTATCTATATATGTTTCCACACCACCATGTTTATAGCTTTCACTAACCATTAATATTCTGTACATACTTCCTCTTTATTATGAAATTTTCAGAGAAACGTTAACGGGCAATGCTGCTATTCCCGACATGGTGGTTTTACCATGAAAAACCTTCATAATTAAAACATCAGTTTTTTTATCTAAATATCTCATATCAGCATGACTGATTGACTCCGCTATTGCTAACGTTACAAAGTATGTTCCCTCACATAAATTTAAATTTAAAGCAAACTTGGCTATTGCTTTTTCACCCGCTCGCAGGTTATGGATGTTCATGTTATGATACAAAGTACTTGTTCCAAACACTGATACACCTTCGATAGTTCTAATTAGTATGCCAGCTTGCAACTCATTAATATTCCCTAGAGAAGAGATTTCAAACTCTACACTTGCGACTTCACCGACACGATAAACCTCGCAGGGATTACCATTAGTATCGTAACATCCCCACTTAGTTATAAGCGCATCATTACTGGATGATTCATTATTATAATCAGAAATATCATCATTAATAACTGGCTCTTCTGGAACATTGGCGACATCGGATGAGGATATTTCATTTGGCAATAGCGAATTCAAATATCTAGCATATGTTTTTTCATCTGAGTAAAGTAATGCATGGTATTGATCGACAATTTCCTTTGCTGCTCCGATACCCTCAACATTACCTTTATTCAGCAAAACTGCTCTCTGACAGAATTTCTCTACAGTAGATGTTGAATGTGTAACTAACAATATTGAGCACCCATTTTCACGTAATGACTCTATATACTCAAAACATTTTCTTTGAAATTTTTCATCCCCTACTGCAAGAGCCTCATCTACTATTAGTACATCGGGCTTAATGCAGGCTTGTACAGCAAATGCTAACCTCACAGCCATACCACTAGAATATGTTTTAACGGGTTGATCAATATGATCACCGATATCTGCAAATGATTCAATTTCAGAAAATTTACCCTTCATTTGCTCATGAGTAAAACCTAAAATAGAACCATTTAGATATACATTTTCACGCCCGGTAAATTCAGGATTGAATCCAGAACCTAGTTCAAGTAATGCAGCTAGACGACCATTAACATTTACATCACCATCAGTTGGATTTAATGTGCCAGCAATGATTTGTAGCAATGTACTTTTACCACTTCCATTTCGACCCAATATACCAACTGTTTCTCCCTTATTGACTTCAAATGTAATATTTTTTAATGCTAGAAACTCTTTATGCTTTTCGCTTTTAATAGAAAAAAGACTTAACAGTCTTTCAAATGGACTTGAAAACATGTCATATTTTTTTGAAATATCTTTAACACTTATTGCTATGTTATTAGATGACATCAGCAAAGCCCTTCTTTGTAATCAAAAACCAAATATAACCAAATACCATAGTTAACAATGAAATTGCTGTGTATAAGAAAAACTCAAACATATTTAGTCCATTACCGAATATCATCAGATCCCTAGCTGACTCAACTATAAATGTAAGGGGACTTAGCTTCATAAAAACCTGATATGATTCTGGCAACATTGATACAGGATAAAATATAGGGGATAAATACATCAACACCATTACTGCAACACCAACAATCTGAGTTACATCTCTTACATATACAGAAAGTGAAGATAAAAACCATGACAAGCCTAGGACCATCATGGCAAAAGGAATGAATATCAATGGCACTAATATAAATGTCGCATGTGGCATACCAAAAAATATGATATAGAAAATAATCCACACAATGAGGCTAATAACAAAATGAAAGAAAGAAGATAGTAGAGATACTATAGGTAATATTTCTATTGGAAAAACTACTTTTTTAACGTAATTTACATTGGATGTAATTAAAGTTGGCGCTCTTGATATGCAATCAGAAAAAAGATTAAAAAATAGAAGACCACAAAATAAAACTAAAGCAAACTCCGTTTTAGAGCCTTCACCTCCAGACCACCTAGCTTGAAATATAACGCTAAAAACAAATGTATATACAGTCAACATCAATAGAGGAAATATAAATGACCACAGGACTCCGATCAAGGAACCTTTGTATTTAGATGCTATATCTCTTTTAGTTAATGATACAATAAGATTCCAGTTTTTAACAAACAAAAAAATAAACTTTAAAATTAAATCTTTCATCTTAAGATCCAAGGTAGAAATATGGTGCTATTTTGTCTTTATCCGAAATAATAGGGGTGTGCACGTCCCCCCAGTTAATATTTAGAGTTCTATCATCCCATCTAATGGCTCTCTCATATTTGGGGTTATAATAATTTGTTGCTTTATATAAAACTTCTGCTGTTTCTGTTCTAGTTATAAAGCCATGGGCAAACCCTTTAGGAATCCACAATTGCCGCTTATTCTCAGCTGATAGATGAACACCGACCCATTTTCCAAAGCTCGGTGAACTTTCACGAATATCCACTGCTACATCAAATACTTCTCCTACTACACATCGCACCAGCTTTCCCTGAGCGTGTGGAGATGATTGATAATGTAGTCCACGCAACACGTTTTTCGAGGATTTAGAATGATTATCTTGAACAAAAGTAACAGGATATCCTACTGCTTCTTCGAACAGCTTATGGTTGAAGCTCTCAAAGAAAAAGCCACGCTCATCACCAAATATTTTGGGCTCAAAAATAAGTACATCAGGGATCGCGGTCTCGATTACATTCATCTTCATATCCATATTTTATTTAGTTTATTTTGCAGGAATGGGTGTACACCCTTAACTCCAACTCATACTTTCGAAACCATCCTTAACAGGTATTGTCCATAAGCATTTTTCGCAAGTGGTGTCGCCAACGTTTTTACTTGCTCTGCATCAATGAATTTCTTGCGATAGGCGATCTCTTCCGGACAAGCGACTTTCAACCCCTGACGAGTCTCGATGGTCTGAATAAAGTTGCTCGCTTCAATCAGGCTTTCATGGGTACCGGTATCCAGCCAGGCATAACCACGGCCCATCATGGCCACCGACAGATTGCCTTGCTCCAGGTAGATACGGTTTACATCGGTAATTTCCAGCTCACCACGGGGCGACGGCTTCAGGCTCTTGGCGATCTCCACCACGCCGTTGTCGTAGAAATAGAGGCCGGTCACCGCATAGTTGCTCTTGGGCTGCAGTGGCTTCTCTTCCAGAGAGATAGCGGTACCCTCTTTATCAAATTCCACCACCCCATAACGCTCGGGGTCATGCACATGGTAGGCAAAGACGGTAGCGCCACTCTCTTTGGCCGCTGCCGCCGCCAACAGCTTCTGCAGGTCGTGGCCGTAGAAGATGTTGTCCCCCAGCACCAGCGCACAGGGATCTGAACCTATAAACTCTTCACCCAAAATAAAGGCTTGGGCCAACCCGTCCGGACTTGGCTGCACCTTGTATTGCAAGTTCAACCCCCACTGGCTGCCATCCCCCAGCAATTGCTCAAAGCGGGGGGTATCTTGCGGCGTGCTGATGATCAAGATCTCGCGAATACCCGCCAGCATCAGGATGCTTAACGGGTAGTAGATCATCGGCTTGTCATAGATAGGCAACAACTGCTTACTCACCGCCATAGTGACCGGATAGAGACGGGTGCCAGAGCCACCGGCCAGAATAATACCTTTACGTTTGGTCATGATGCTTGTTTCTTATTTTTAAATTGCAAAGAAAAGGGTGGCTTGCGGCCACACCTTCCTGTTTTATCCCTGCCAGCCAGGGAGGCAGTCACTACATCCCAGGCCAGTAATTTACTTACCGAGGATCTCGATCAACATCCGCTCCACACCGACGGTCCACTCCGGCAGCACCAGATCGAAGGTGCGCTGGAATTTACCAGTATCAAGGCGGGAGTTATGGGGGCGCTTGGCCGGGGTTGGGAAGGAGCTGGTCGGCACCGCATTGAGTTGCGTGACAGCCAGTTCAACCCCGGCTTCTCTGGCTTTGGCAAACACCAGCTGGGCGTAGTCAAACCAGGTTGTTGTACCAGAGGCAATCAGATGGTACAGCCCAGCGACCTCGGGTTTACTCTGCGCCACACGGATCGCATGGGCGGTGCAATCAGCCAGCAACTCGGCACCGGTCGGAGCGCCGAACTGGTCATTGATCACTGACATCTCGCTACGTTCTTTGCCAAAACGCAACATGGTCTTGGCAAAGTTGGCGCCACGAGCGGCGTAAACCCAGCTGGTGCGGAAGATCAGGTGACGGGAACAAAGCGCGGCCCCTTGCTCACCCGCCAGCTTGGTTTCGCCATAGACGTTGAGCGGGGCGGTTGCATCTGTTTCCACCCAGGGGCGCTCACCGCTGCCATCGAACACATAGTCGGTGGAGTAATGCACCAGCCAAGCACCCAATGCCTCCGCTTCTTTGGCTATCGCTGCCACGCTGGTGGCGTTAAGCAGCTCGGCAAACTCCCGCTCGCTTTCGGCCTTATCGACTGCGGTGTGGGCTGCGGCGTTGACAATCACATCCGGCTTGACCAGACGTACCGTTTCGGCCACCCCTGCCGGGTTGCTGAAATCGCCGCAATAGTCGGTGGAGTCAAAATCAACGGCGGTGATGCGGCCAAGCGGTGCGAGTGCGCGTTGCAGCTCCCAGCCTACCTGGCCATTTTTGCCAAACAGCAGAATATGCATCAGGCACGATCCCCATAATTCTGCTCAATCCAAGATTGGTAGGTACCACTCTTGACGTTGCTGACCCACTGCTGGTTATCCAGATACCACTGCACGGTTTTGCGAATACCTGACTCGAAAGTCTCCTCTGGCAGCCAATCAAGCTCACTGCTCATCTTGCTGGCATCGATGGCATAGCGGCGATCGTGACCGGGACGATCCGCTACATAGGTGATTTGATCGCGGTAAGAGCCCGCCTTCGGCACCATCTCGTCCAGCAGATCGCAGATGGTGTGGACCACCTCCAGATTCTGCTTCTCGTTGTGACCGCCGATGTTGTAGGTCTCACCGACCACGCCTGTGGTCGCCACCTTGTAGAGCGCACGCGCGTGATCTTCCACGTAGAGCCAGTCACGGATCTGGTCGCCCTTGCCATAGACAGGTAACGGCTTGCCATCCAGCGCGTTAAGAATTACCAGCGGGATCAGCTTCTCGGGGAAGTGGTACGGGCCGTAGTTGTTGGAGCAGTTGGTGACGATGGTCGGCAGACCGTAGGTGCGGCGCCAGGCGCGCACCAGATGGTCGCTGGAAGCCTTGGAGGCAGAATAGGGGCTGCTGGGGGCGTAGGGGGTGGTCTCGGTAAAGAGCGGCAGTGGTTCACCGATGGCTACTTCATCCGGATGGGGCAGATCCCCATACACCTCGTCGGTGGAGATATGGTGGAAGCGGAAGGCCGCCTTGCGCGCCTCATCCAGACCGTTCCAATAGGCTCGTGCCGCTTCCAGCAACATATAGGTGCCGACGATATTGGTCTCGATAAAGTCAGCCGGTCCTGTGATGGAGCGATCAACATGGCTCTCGGCGGCCAGGTGCATCACCGCATCCGGCTGGTGCTGGGCAAACACCCGATCCAGCTCGGCACGATTGCAGATATCCACCTGCTCAAACGCATAACGCTCGCTCGACGATACATCGGCCAAGGATTCCAAGTTTCCCGCATAGGTGAGTTTATCGAGATTGATGACTGCATCCTGAGTATCACGGATGATATGGCGCACCACGGCAGAGCCGATAAAACCAGCGCCACCGGTCACGAGGATTTTCATAAACATGTATCTCTTGCGAGGCGTTGATATGTGATAGGGGCGGACTGAAATGGAGTAAACGTTGAAGAACTGAAGCAATCTCTAAAATTCACTCAATATCCGAGAGCTGACATTTTAGACAAAGCAAAAGTTACATTGATGACAGGCAAACATCATGGCTACCGCCCCTGGGTTACAGCCCCCAGCTTGCTGCTTTTTACCATATTGTTCACGCCTTTGGTCATCATGCCTCCAGCATCGTTATGTATTGGCAGCGTCTATCACAACTACCTCTCACGGACATGCCGCGAGTTGGCACACTGCACCAGCCCGATTTGATAGGGAATTCTATCCCGTTTTTCCCAAAGATGAACAGTCGAAAGTATTTTGTGATGGGGGCAACCTGAGGCTCATCACAACCTCAAGGTCACGAAATGCCTGCTCGGGTCACGCTTTACCTCTTACAACCGAGCAATTTTTGCTTACATTTTTAACCAAAAAACAGGGCAACCCATGAGGTTGCCCTGCTTGATTGTCAGCCAGACCAAAGCTGGCTGGCGATTTATTGAACTCTGTTCAAATTAGCTAAACCTGCATGCCATCAGTCACCTTTTGACTCAACCGCTGCAGCCATGCGCGCCTCTTTACTCTTGTGGCTAGTGAAGTAGCGCATCACCAGCACAAAGAAGAGCGGCACGAAGAAGATGGCCAGCACGGTGGCGCTGATCATCCCCCCCATCACGCCGGTACCGATGGCGTTACGGCTGCTGGCGCCCGCGCCGGAGCTGATCACTAGCGGCAGCACCCCGAGGATAAAGGCGAGCGAGGTCATCAAGATCGGACGCAGGCGCAGGCGCGCCGCCTCCACTACGGCTTCACCCAGTCCCATCCCCTTGTCATAGAGCTCTTTGGCAAATTCCACGATCAGAATCGCGTTCTTCGCCGACAAGCCTATGGTGGTGAGCAGGCCTACCTGGAAGTAGACGTCGTTCTCCAGCCCGCGCAGAGTGGCAGCCACAATGGCCCCCAGAACCCCGAGCGGTACTACCAGCATCACCGAGAACGGAATGCTCCAGCTCTCGTAGAGGGCCGCCAGACAGAGGAACACCACCAGCAAGGAGATGGCGTAGAGCGCGGGCGCCTGTGAACCGGCCTGCCGCTCCTGGAAGGAGAGCCCGGTCCACTCGATGCCCACCCCTTCCGGCAGCTGTTTCACCATCTGCTCGATGGCGGCCATCGCATCACCGGTACTCTTGCCGGGTGCCGCCTCACCGACGATCTCCATCGCCGGCACGCCGTTGTAGCGCTCCAGACGCGGCGAGCCGAAGCTCCACTCGGTGCTGGCAAAGGCTGAGAAGGGCACCATCTGACCGGCACTGTTGCGCACATACCAGAGTTTCAGATCTTCCGGGTTCATCCGGAAGGGGGCATCCGCCTGCATGTAGACCTTCTTGATCCGGCCACGGTCAACAAAATCATTGACGTAGGACGATCCCCAGGCAGTGGCCAGGGTGTTGTTGATATCCGCGATGGATAGCCCCTGCGCCAGCGCCTTCTCGTAGTCGATCTTGATATCGAGTTGCGGCGTATCTTCCATCCCGTTCGGGCGTACCCGTACCAAGGTGGGATCCTGCGCCGCCATGCTGAGCAGCTGGTTGCGCGCCGCCATTAGCTTGTCGTGACCAATACCGCCGCGATCCTGCAGGAAGAAGTCAAAACCGGTCGCCGTCCCCAGCTCCGGGATCGGAGGCAGGTTAAAGGCGAACACTTGCGCCTCCTTGATGCTGAACAGATAGCCCATGGCGCGGCCGATGATGGCATTGGCGCTGCGATCCGGGCTCTTGCGCTCGCTCCAGTCCTTGAGCTTGATAAAAGCCATCCCCGCGTTCTGGCCACTACCAGCGAAACTGAAGCCGGATACGGTCAGCACAGAATCGACATTATCCTTCTCGTTTTTCAGGAAGTAGTCGCGCATGTCCGCCAGCACCACCTCGGTGCGCTGCTTGGTGGCCCCCACCGGCAGTTGCACCATGGACATGATGACCCCCTGATCCTCTTCCGGCAGGAAGGAGGTGGGCATCCGCATAAAGAGCACTGCCAGTACCGCCAGCATGGCGCCGTAGATCAGGCTGTAGCGCACGCCCTGCTTGATCACCTTGCGCACGCCACTCTGATAGCGATTGGTACCAGCATCAAAGGCGCGGTTGAACCAGCCAAAGAAGCCGCGCTTGGCCCCAAACTCGCCATGTTTCATCGGCTTGAGCAGGGTGGCACAGAGCGCCGGAGTCAGGATCAACGCAACCAGCACCGACAGCACCATGGCCGAGACGATGGTCAGCGAGAACTGGCGATAGATGGCGCCGGTCGAGCCGCCGAAGAAGGCCATCGGCACGAACACGGCGGAGAGCACCAACGCGATCCCCACCAGCGCACCGGTGATCTGGGTCATCGACTTGCGGGTCGCTTCCAGCGGGGAGAGATCCTCCTCGCTCATCAGACGCTCCACGTTCTCCACCACCACGATGGCGTCATCCACCAGCAGGCCGATGGCCAGCACCATACCGAACATGGTGAGGGTGTTGATGGAGAAGCCGAACGCCGCCATCACCCCGAAGGTACCGAGCAGCACCACAGGCACCGCAATGGTCGGGATCAGGGTGGCGCGGAAGTTCTGCAGGAACAGATACATGACGCAGAACACCAGGAATATCGCCTCGATCAGGGTCTGCACCACCTCCTCGATGGAGATCTTCACAAACGGCGTAGTGTCGTAGGGGTAGACGATCTCCATGTTGGCCGGGAAGTAATCCGACAGCTCATTGAGCTTGGCACGCACCTTCTCGGCGGTATCCAGCGCGTTGGCGCCGGTCGCCAGCTTGATGGCGACCGCGGCGGTAGACTGACCGTTGTAGAGCGCATCGGCGTCATAGCTTTCACCCGCCAGCTCGACCCGGGCCACATCTTTCAGCCGCACCTTGGAGCCATCCTGATTCACCCGCAGCAGGATGTCGTTGAACTGCTCCACGGTAGAGAGACGGGTCTGCCCCATGATGGTGGCGGTGAACTGCTGATCTTCCACCGACGGGGTGCCACCCAGCTTGCCGAACGCCACCTGGGCGTTTTGCGCCTTGATGGCCGCCTGCACATCCCCCGGGGTCATCTGCACCCGGTTGAGCTTGTTGGGATCGAGCCAGACCCGCATCGAGTACTGGCTGCCGAACAAGGTGATATCCCCTACCCCGTCCAGACGACTCAGAGGCTCCTTGATGTTGGAGACCACATAGTCCGCCAGATCGTCGTTGTTCATGCTGCCATCGCTGGAGATGAAGGCCGCGACCATCAGGAAGCTGCTGGAGGTCTTCTGCACCCGGATCCCCTGCTGCTGCACCTCTTGCGGCAGCAGCGACATCGCTTGCTGCAGCTTGTTCTGCACCTGCACCTGGGCAATATCGGGATCGGTCCCCGGCTGGAAGGTGAGGGTCACCGACACCCGCCCCGCGGAGTCAGACTGGGAGGACATGTAGAGCAGGTGATCCAGCCCGGTCATGTTCTGTTCGATGATCTGAGTTACCGAGTCTTCCACCGTTTTGGCGGATGCGCCCGGATAGCTGGCGGAAATACCGACAGCGGGCGGCGCAATGCTCGGATACTGGGCGACCGGCAATTTGATGATGGCCAGGCTGCCCGCCAGCATGATCACCAGCGCGATCACCCAGGCAAAAATGGGTCTGTCTATAAAAAATCGAGCCATGAGGCGATTACTCCATCCTACTTGTTGGCCGGGGGGTTGGACGCGGCTTGAGCAGACGGTGCATCAGCACCCTGCTCGGCGGGATTGACCACGGCGCCCGGTCGTACTTTCTGCAAGCCAGCCACGATCACCCGCTCGCCGGAGGTGAGCCCTGACTCCACCACCCAGTTGCTGCCGACGACACGGCTCAGCTGCACGTTGCGCAGCTCCACCTTGTTGTCAGCGGTTACCACCATCACGGTGGCGCCACCATTGGGGGTGCGAGTCACGGCAGTTTGCGGCACCAGCAGCCCTTGCGCCCGCTCACCCTCTTGCAGGGTGGCGCGCATGAACATGCCGGGCAGCAGCAGCTGGTGAGGGTTGGGCACAATCACCCGCAGGGTCACCATGCCGGAGGTCTCATCCACGGTCACATCGGAGAACTGCAGCGAGCCCTCTTCGCCATAAGTGGAGCCATCTTCCAGCTGGAAGGTCACCCTGGCCCCCTTCTGCTCGTCCTGGGTCAGCTTGCCCTCGGCGACCAGTCGCTTGAGGCGCAACAGATCGGCGGTGGACTGACGCACATCCACATACATGGGATCGAGCTGCTGAATGGCGGTCAGGCTATCAGCCTGCTGGGCGGTCACCAGCGCCCCCTCGGTCACCGCGGATTTACCGATGCGGCCACTGATGGGGGCAGTGATGCGGGTGTAACCGAGATTGATCTCGGCAGTGCGCAGGGCCGCCTTGCTCGCCATGATCTCCGCTTTGGCCTGCTTCCAGCTGGCGTCGGCGTCGTCATAATCCTGACGGCTGATGGATTTGACCTTGAGCAGCTCCTGATAGCGCTGCGCCTTGAGGCGGGCACTCTGCTCGTTAGCCTCGGCCTTGGCCAGATTGGCCTTGGCGCTGGCGACTGCCGCCTGATAGACAGCCGGGTCGATCTGATAGAGCAGATCGCCCGCCTTCACATCGCTCCCCTCGGTAAAGAGGCGCTTGAGGATGATGCCGCTCACCTGCGGACGCACTTCAGCCACCCGCAACGGGGCGCTGCGGCCGGTCAACTCGGTGGTCAACATCAGCGGACCGCTCTGCAGGGTCACCACATTGACCGCCGCGGGGGGCATGCCGCCCTGTCCCTGGGGGGCGCCCCCCTTGTCACCACAACCTGCCAGCAAGCCTGTAGCCAGCAAGGCAAGACCAACTGAACGAGCAAGAATATGTTTATGCATGAAACACCTGAGCCTTTGCCAGTCAATGAACAATCAGGGCCGCATGGGCCCTGTTGGTAAATAGTCGAAAGATGAGGCAATATACATACATTCATAAATGTATGTAAGTGACTTTTTGCTTGCATGAGGCACAAATTTCGATGGCCAGACGAACCAAAGAAGAGGCGCAGCAAACCCGCTGCCACATCATGAGCACGGCGCTGGATCTGTTCTGCTCTCAGGGCCTGGCCAAGACCAGCCTGACCGACATCGCCAGAGCGGCAGACCTGACCCGCGGGGCCATCTATTGGCATTTCAAGAACAAGGATGAACTCTTCATTTCGCTCTGGCAGGAGCTCTGCAGCCCCCTCGCCCACCAGCTCGATGCCTGCCTCAATCCAGATGAGCCGGATCCGCTCGGGCAACTGCGCCTCTTCTTCGAAGGGGTGCTCCACAGCTTCATTCACAATCCGGCCCAACGGCAGATGTTCACCATCCTGTTCAATCTCGAATCGCTGGAGGGGGAAGCCATCTCATTGCGCGAGCATATCCGCAGCCAGTCCGCCAACTTCTTTCGGGACCTGGAGACCACTCTGGCCAACGCGGTACGGCGGGGCCAGCTGCCCGCCAACCTCAACCTGCAGCGCGCCGCCACCCTGCTCCACTGCACTCTGGATGGCTACATCATCAACTGGCTCCACTTTCCGGGGCGGATAGACCTGCAGGGCGAATCCGCCTTCCTGATAGAGAGCATGTTCACCATGCTGGCCCAACCCCACGGGCCTGCCTGCGGCCGCTAACCGGCGCCAGCAACTCTCACACTTCCAAATCGGGGCCTGACTGCGCGCTTTGGCAGTCTGGCCCCGATTTGTTACCCTGTGCGCCCCCTGCTTGAGGTAACCCCTGTGCCACACTCTGACGCAATCCCCGCTTCTCGGCCATTTAACGACCAGCACGCCCGCGCTCGGGCTGCCTTTGTGGTGCGCCTTAAACCCGGTGCTCACCTGCTCAATGGTCAGTGCGGTACGGGGGAGGATCTCTGCTGGCTGCGTGCAGAAGGGTATGTGGTCACCGCCTGCGAAGCAGTGCTGGCTGACGCCAAAGTTGCCTCGCAGCAATCCGGACAAGCAGTGCGGGTCTGCCCGCTGGCGAAGATGCACTCGGTGCTCCCTTACGATGGCATCTGGCTGAGCCACCCGCTTGATGGCGACGCGGCCACCCTTGTTCCCCAGTTGCAACAGCTGGCGACCCTGCTCAAAGCGGGTGCTCCGCTCTGCTTCCCCCTGCCGCCAAGCGGCAAGATAAGTCACCATCAGCTACAGCAACTGGTCACCACATCCGGGATAGCGCTGCAACTGGCGCCAATAGAAACCGCCTCGACCAACACGCCATCATGCACAAGTCAACACGCCAGCCAGTACGTCATGTTGCTGCGTGGCGATCATCAGGCCACCTAACGGGCTAATTCATCACGAATTTTCCAGTTCAACGCCAAGCCGACAGCTAGTCGGCGATCTTGACCTTCGACAATATTTAACTCGGCGTTAACGCAGAAAAGGCAGACATAACACGGCTTACGTGTTAAAAAGTGTGATTAATATCAAAATTTAATAACAAAACAGACAATACAACCAACTCCGGATTTCCTTATGAAACTTGTCCTGAAACTCATTGCTGGCATCCTTGCCGGTCTCTTGCTCGGTCTCTACGCCCCTGAGTGGGTGGCGCGCGTGCTGTTTACGGCCAAGACAGTGATAGGTCAGCTGATCACCTTCACCATTCCGCTCATCATTCTGTTCTTTATCATGAGCGGCATCGCCAGCCTGCCGAAAAACTCCGGCAAGCTGCTGGGCAAAACCGTGGCCCTCTCCTACTGCTCCACCATTCTGGCGGGGCTGTTCGCCTTTACCGTGGCGAGCCACCTGATCCCGCAGTTCACCACCGCCGCCGAGCCCACCACGGCCACGGCTATCAAGCTCGCCTCCTACGTCAATCTGGAGATCCCGCCGCTGTTTGGCGTGATGTCGGCACTGGCCGCCGCCTTCGTGTTCGGCATCGGCATCAGCGCCACCCAGGCCACCGATCTGCGCCGGGTCGCCGATCAGGGTCGTGACATCATCGACCGCCTGCTGGCCAAGGTGATCATTCCGCTGCTGCCGTTCTATATCGCCGGGGTCTTTGTCGAAATGACGGTAGAAGGCACCGTATTCGCCACCCTGAAAACCTTCGGCGTGGTGCTGGTGATGGCGATCCTGATGCACTGGATCTGGCTCTCCGTACTGTTCGTGGGTACCGGTCTGGCCCTTGGCCGCTCACCGGCCCAGCTCATCAAGAACATGCTGCCCGCCTACTTTACCGCGCTGGGGACCATGTCGAGCGCCGCCACCATTCCGGTAGCTCTGCAATCGAGCAAGAACAACGGCGTGAGCGACGGTATCGCCAACTTCACCGTGCCGCTGTGTGCCACCATTCACCTCTGTGGCTCCACCATTACCCTGGTCACCTGTGCCACCGCGGTGATGTTCCTCTCCGAGCATCTGGCCATTCCGGGCATCGAGACCATGCTCCCCTTCATCATGATGCTGGGGGTGATCATGATCGCCGCTCCAGGCGCGCCGGGTGGTGGCGTGATGTCGGCGCTGGGCCTGCTCACCTCCATGCTCGGTTTCGGTGAAGCCTCCATCGCCCTGATGATCGCCCTCTATCTGGCGCAAGACAGCTTCGGCACCGCCTGCAACGTCACCGGTGACGGCGTGATTGCCCTGTGGGCGGATCGCTTCGCCAATGGCAGCGAGAGCGCAGCCCCCGTGGCCGAGGCCGAACAGGCGTAAGCGCGTCGGGATAGCCCGACCATCCTCTGCAAAACCGCAGGCCCGAACCATGTTCGGGCCTGCTTCGTTTCTGCCACCTTCACTGCTTTTGTATGTATTCCTCCTCCCTCTCTTTACCCCTCTCTGCCGTAAACAGCACTCGCGCTACCCTCTGCATCAGACAAAATTATTGGCATATGCCATATATGGGCGTATAAATGACTTATGCCAATTAGGAGCCACCATGCCAAGACCCAAGATTGCCCGCCAGATCTGTGGCCGCCCCGCCAACAGCTGCTTCAAACCCAACGGCCGCCCCATGCATCAGCTGGAACAGGTCGCGCTGGCCCCTGACGAGTTCGAGGCACTGCGCCTCGTCGACCTTCAAGGAATGCAGCAGCAAGAGGCCGCCCTGGTGATGGGGGTCTCCCGCCAGACCCTGGCCAATATCCTGAAAAAAGGGCGCTACAAGGTGGTGGAGTGTCTGAGTCTGGGCAAGGCATTGATGATGCAACCCGCCGAGCCCGACCACCCAACCAGTGGAGAAGAGCCGACATGAATGCTGTCACAACCATGACCACCACCCTCTGCAACAGCGCCCTGATGCTGAGTCAGGGGTTGCTGGCTGGCCACTTTACCCGTGCCGAGCAGCTGCAAATTCTTAACCCCGAAAGGAACGTTATAGCCACCCTGGCTAACCCGGCCGCAGCCGAAGGCTGCCACGGCAAGCAAGCACTGCTCGACGCCCTCGCCCATCATCAGGTGGGTCAGGTGGTGGTGCGCAATATCGGCGAGCGAATGCTGGGGCGCCTGCTGGCGGCCAATATCCGGGTACTGCAGTGCCGCTCTGCCCGCCTGCCGCTGCCGGCGCTGCTGGCCCCCGCCAATCTGCAACCTCTAACCGAGGCCAGTCAGGGCCGTCCGTCTCGCTGTCATCAGAGCAAGGCGACTATCCGTGCCATCCAGCCCCTCGGCGCAGGCCAGAGTCATGCGAATTGCCACGGTGGGTGCAACAGTGGCTCCGATCACTGTTGCGCCAGTAGTGGCAATCAGGCAGAGAGCCCACTGCAAGGCCATACTTGTTGTCACGACAGTGAGGGCGCAGGCCAACAGGGCGGTTGCTGCCATCATCACTGATGCCATCGCCGTGCATGTCATCACCATCAAGGAGAAGAGATCATGTCCATCTGGTTGTTGAGCCTGCTCGCCTCGTTCGTACTGATCCTGGCCATGGGCACCATCATCTGGTGGCGCCAATACCAGCTTGCCCAGAAGCGGGAAGATAAAGAGGTGCGTCCCTGTGGCTGCTCCAGTGCCTGCGCGGATCACCTCTATCAGATCAGCGAGCCGACGCCCAAAAAGTAACCTGACCGCAAACGCCATAGCCGCAGATAGAAGGTCGGCAAAATAAGGGCGCGTGGAATCGAGAGGCGCATAAAAGAGAGGGGGCACCTGCTGGTGCCCCCTCTCTATTTACTCCTTGTCATGCTTGAACCACCCCTTTCCCCCTTATGCTCATCACACGCGCTCAACCCGGCTCGGCGCCGCTGGGCGCCACACTCGCAGAGCAGGCCGGATCCTGATACTGCTGATAGATGGCATAAAACTCGGCCTTGTTCTGCAGGGCCGCAGCGACACAGGCGGGATCAAACTGGCTGCCGGCATGCTCCTCCAGATAGGCAAACGCCGTCTCGAACGGCCATGCCTTCTTGTAGGGGCGCTCGCTGGTAAGAGCATCAAACACATCGGCCACCGTCACGATGCGTGCTGCCAGCGGGATCGCCTCCCCCGCCAGCCCCAGCGGATAGCCAGTGCCGTCAAAGCGTTCGTGATGGCTGGCGATGATATTGGTCAGCATATCGGTGTGGTGAATGCCATCGAGACCAAACTCGTTGATCATCAGACTGATCATCTCCCGCCCTTTGCCGGGGTGGATCTTCATGATCTCGAACTCTTCCGAGGTCAGCTTGCCCGGCTTGAGCAAAATGGCATCCGGCACCGCGATCTTGCCGATGTCGTGCAGCTCGGAGAAGAGGTAGATAAACTCCACCTCCTCATCGCTCAGCCCGCAAGTCGGGGCCAGCGTCTTGGCGATCAGTCGGGAGTAGGCCGACATCCGGTGCAGATGGTTGGCGGTCTCCTCATCCCGATAACGGCTGAACTCCCGCGCCGTGGTCAGCGCGCCGCCAAGGGTCTGGATGGAGAAAAACTCCACCGCAATGATGGCCGACAACGCCTGGGCATAGGCCGACAGCTCGCTGCGGATCGGCTCCTCGAAGTATCCCGGCTCCATGGCATCGCAAAACAGAAAACCAAACAGCTTGCTGTTGAACAGCAGCGGCTCGGTATAGCTGGAGGCATAGCCCGCCTCCAGCACCTTGCGGCTGTGCTCCGATGCCGAGCCACGCAGGGCATCGAGATTGCCGAGCACCCGGGGCTGCTTGTGCTCCGCCAGATAACTCAGGGAGGGAACATCGCTCAGCTTCACCTCATACTGCACCAGCGGCGAGGGCCCCTCGGTGCTGTGGGCAAAGGTCTTGAGCTGATCGGTATGGGGATCGTAAATCGCGATGGCCACCCGACTCAGCTTGTCAAAGCGCTGCCTGAGCGTGGCATGTACGCTCTGCATTTTTTCGCCAAAGGAACTTTCCATCGCCATCTCCAACGGGACCCCGTGATGGAAGTATAGTGACTCCCTTTGACGCTCTCCCCGCCACAGCATCAAAATTGACAGAAAAATCAACAAAGCAGCGTCCCCACAACAAGCCGGCATGGCAGAGGCAATAGCCCTACCAAGGGCGCGCCATCAACGGCTGTTGGTGCGGCGCAATCTTGCCTGGTCGGAGATATTGTTCGGTTCTGCCATGCTGGCTGTATAGTTTTTGGTTAACCATTCCGGTAAAATCCGCGCCCTTGAATAAGAGCCACCTAAGAGTGATTGAGCGATGTCCAACACAAAACAGGCCCCCAAAGTAGGATTCGTCTCCTTGGGTTGCCCCAAAAACCTGGTCGATTCAGAACGCATCCTGACCCAGCTGCGTACCGAAGGGTACGATGTGGTGCCCAGCTATGACGATGCCGAGCTGGTCGTCGTCAACACCTGCGGCTTTATCGACAGCGCGGTGCAAGAGTCGCTGGAAGCGATCGGCGAAGCGCTGGCCGAGAACGGCAAGGTGATCGTCACCGGCTGCCTTGGCGCCAAAGAGAATCAGATCCGCGAGATCCACCCCAAGGTGCTCGAGATCACCGGCCCCCACGCCTATGAAGAGGTGCTGGGTCACGTCCACAAATATGTGGAGAAGCCGCAGCACAACCCCTTCACCAGTCTGGTACCAGCCCACGGCGTCAAGCTGACCCCGCGTCACTACGCCTATCTGAAGATTTCCGAGGGCTGCAACCACCGCTGCACCTTCTGCATCATCCCCTCCATGCGCGGGGATCTGGTGAGCCGCCCCATCGGCGACGTGCTGGCCGAAGCCAAGCGCCTGAAAGAGGCTGGCGTGAAGGAGCTGCTGGTGATCTCCCAGGACACCTCCGCCTACGGCGTCGATGTGAAGCACCGCACCGGTTTCTACGACGGCATGCCGGTCAAGACCAGCATGGTCGCCCTGTGCGAAGAGCTGGCCAAGCTCGATATCTGGGTGCGCCTGCACTACGTCTACCCCTACCCGCACGTAGATGACGTCATCCCGCTGATGCGCGATGGCAAGGTACTGCCCTACCTCGATATTCCGCTGCAGCACGCCAGCCCGCGCATCCTGAAACTGATGAAGCGCCCGGGTACCGTCGAGCGCACCCTGGAGCGGATCCAGAAGTGGCGCGAGATCTGCCCGCAGATCACGCTGCGCTCCACCTTTATCGTCGGCTTCCCGGGCGAGACCGAGGAAGATTTCCAGATGCTGCTGGAGTTCATCGACAAGGCGGAGCTGGATCGGGTCGGTTGCTTCAAATACAGCCCGGTCGAAGGGGCGCTGGCCAACGAGCTGCCGGATCCGGTGCCGGAAGAGATTCAGGAAGAGCGCTTCCAGCGCTTTATGGAGCTGCAACAGCAGGTCTCCATCCGCAAGCTGGCCCGCAAAGTGGGTCAGGAGATGACCGTTATCATCGACGAAGTGGACGAAGAGGGTGCCACTGGCCGCTCCTTCGCCGATGCACCGGAGATCGACGGTCTGGTCTACCTCAACGGCGAAACCAACCTCAAGCCGGGCGACATGGTCAAGGTACGGATCGACGAATCCGACGAATATGACCTGTGGGCCAGCCTGATCAGCTAATTGAGGCCCTACCTGCCAAATGAAAAAAGCGCCTGCGGGCGCTTTTTTATTGGCTCAATGTCGCAGGCAAAACCGCTGGCCTAGCTCAAATCATGGAGCGCCTTGCCAAGAGGCGGGGTGAGGCGCAGGTCAGAGAAGCGCACCGCCAGCCCCTGCCGCTCCGGCGTGCAGCACATCACCCCGATAAAGCAGCGCTCGCTTGGCGGAAACGGGGCGAGGCGCAGCAGCGGCCACACCTTGCCATCGATGGAGTATTGCAAACGCAGGCAATCAGCCAGCCGGGTCAGCCGCAGCCAGAAGCGGCGCGGATTGCCGCTGAAAATACCGGTGGCCCAGTCAGAGCGCGGATTGGTCAGCACGCTGCCGATCATCGGCTGAGCATCGTTGTACTCGATCCCCGCTTTCAGCCAGTGCGCCTCGTCTAGTAGCAGCATCAGCCCCGCCTGATCGTAGAGGGTGGTGAACTCCCCCTCGACGCAGACCTGAAAGGTAAATTCCCCTGTCACCTCGCAGCCATAGAGATGGCCACTGTGGCGCTCGAAGCCATACCAGGTGCTGCGCCAAAAATCGGTCTGCTGGTCTGTCACCACCTGCAAACCGCCCTCTGTCTGGTGCCACTGGGCCGGTTCATTGAGCCAGCGCCATTCCATCCCTTCCATCATCCTGCTTTGCTCCCTTATCGCGCGTAATCCCGCACAAATGCGGCTCACCAACCCCTCGTCCGGTCACGGCAGGTTATGGCTGCGCCTCTGCGGAACCCAAAAAGGAGTCAATAGTGTTGCTATTGCCGTCCCGATACAAGGCTTGTGCGTTGCGCCATCACTGCGCCCAAAAATGCGCGGGGGGCCTGATGGCCCCCCGCAAACACACCGGATGAGAAAATGCCTTACTTGGCGGCGCTATCCTTCACGCACTTCTGGACAAAGCTGTTCTTGGCCGCGCCAGCCAGCTTCTTGTCGGCCGCCGCCTTCTCGCACTTGGCCGCCGGATCCACCGCCGCGCCCGTCTTCACGCACTTCTGGATAAAGCTGTTCTTGGCCGCACCGGCCAGCTTCTTGTCGGCGGCCGCCTTCTCGCACTCGCCAGTTGCGGCGCCAGCGGCATCTTTCACGCACTTGCCGACAAAGCTGGTCTTGGCGGCGCCGTTAAGCTTTTTGGCTGCGGCCTGCGCCTCGCACTGCAACTGGGCTGCGTCGTTGGCAAAGACCGGATTGGCCAGCAGCACGCTGCCGCAGAGCAGGCCGAACAGGATGGTACGCTTCATGGGTGATCTCCTCTCTATCTGGTGATGTGTTTGCATGGTCATATTTGCATGACGATGTGTTGCAAATGGCTGTGATTGCAACAGCTGATTGTTGCCCCAGATCCCCCGCCTCGCCAGCTTGGGAGCGGAGCACAGGGCAACCATCGCCCGCACTATAGCGCCGATTGGCAGAGCGGGATTGTCCCCGTAAAGCCTTCTCCAACAGCAAGCCTGCCCCCTACCTTCCCGCCAACCCCAATAGAATCAAGGGTCATGGGAATCCTGTGCCCGATCTCTGCTGTTTTTTGAGCCAGCGCAAAAAAACAATCATTACTGACAGTTACGTCACTTTTTGTCTGGTGTGGCCGGATTCATTTGGCTTAACATAGCCATCCGATGCCTATTCATCAGTGATGGGCTGCTGCCCTCGCTGGTTAATGGAGCATTTTGGAAGCTGTAATCCACGGGCGGTAGCGTGAGATTTCATGAGATAACATCTTTATCATAATTTTTTATCTCATCTTTTTTAAATCTCAATAGAGAATCCAAATGAAAAAAATAAATGAACTTTTCAATCCTTCAACAGATGCCGTTAATTACAACACCAAAGAAAATAGGCAGTTTTTTTCAAACGCATATTTAAAGACAAGTTTTTTAGAAACAGCAACGAATAGTAGCTGCTATTATATAGTAGGTGAAAAAGGATCAGGTAAATCGGCCCTGGCTTTTCACTTTCAAAATAGCTCACCCAAAGGGATTTCTGCAAAACATATAGCTATAACGGAGACTCAATATAAACGCTTTATTCATTTAAAGCAAAATGGGAAAGCTTCCTATACTGACTACTCTGTTGTTTGGCGAGCAACCCTATTATATCTTGCATCAAAAACTATCATTGAAAAAAATAAAAAATGGATACATAAATTAACCAATCGATTCTCCCCTATTGAGAAGGCTATTAAAGATTATGATTCAAACTCTCATCTTCCAGAGCTTGAATATGTAATTGAGTTTGTTTCAACTTTAACAACTTCTTCCGATCTTGGAGCAGAAATACCACAAGTATTGAAGTCAACGCTAAAAGCTAGCGATAGTAGCTCAACGAAAACAACTATCACAGAAGTAAAAACAGCTCTGCTAGATTGTGAAATTAAGCTAAAGGCTGGTTTAAAGGACGTTAAATTAAATAACGATATTGTTCTTTTTATTGATGGCCTAGATGCCAAACCAAATGGTGTAGACTTTGATGAATACAGAGACTGTCTCATTGGTTTATCTGAAGCTGCATGGCATTTGAATACCGAATTTTTCCCAAATATAAAAGATTCAAAAGGCCGCCTTAGAATTGTATTACTGTTACGTCCTGATGTTTTCAACTCGCTAAACCTTCATAACTCAAATTGTAAGCTAAATGATAACTCTGTTCTATTGAATTGGGTCACTACAAAAGAAAGACATAGAAATTCAGAGTTATTTAAAATGTCTGATAAATATTTTTTATCTCAAAATCAAAATGAAATAAATAGTGGGTGGGACTATTATTTCTCTGAAAGTCCATTAAAAACTAAAGAATCATTCCCCAGTCTTATGCATAAATCATTTCAAAGACCAAGAGATATATTTTCTGCAATAAAAATACTAATAAACATATATTCAGGGAATGAGAAGTCAGGTCGCGACAAATTTGACACAGATATTCTTGATTACCCAGGGTTTACAGAGAAATATTCAGAATATTTATTGGGAGAAGTGAAGAATTACGCTAATTTTTACATTTCAAATGAAGACTTCGAGCAATACACTGCTTTTTTCCAGTATTTAGATGGAAATTCAACGTTTGACTTTGATGTATTCAAAGCTGCGTTTGAGCGTTTCACATTCGACATTGGCAACAGAAATGATTTCGATAAAAAACTAATGTCTTCACCTGAGGTTTTTTTACAATTCTGGTATGATGTTAATGTAATTGGTTATAAAGAGATGCTCGAAAACAATAGTGGGCACTTTTATCGATGGTCTTATCGAGAAAGGTCAAACGCAAAGATAATGCCAAAAATAAAATTCGATCGCCAATACATAATTCATAGTGGCATAGCAAAATCTCTAAATATTGGTCAAAAATTCCAGCGCCAACAAGGCGGTAAATAAAAAACAGCTTAAAATAAGTTTAAGCTGTACCGTTCTAGTTATCACACATTCTGACTGAGCCAGCCATTACTCGGCTGGCAATTTCAGTCATACAGACAATTACTTGCTAGAATAACCCCCTACACGAAGGTTATGAATGCCCCACGTGATAGCAACCCAACTTTTCCCCTGCCGTTGAGATAAAGCTCCATCGAAATATTTTCTGAAACTTTCGACTGCTTGCTTCATACCCCCTCAAACCAATACTCCCTTTCCCCCCCGCCAAAAAGTCGGGTTCATGGGAGACGAAATTTGGGACTCCCACCTTTCTGAACCAGTCATTACTCGGCTAGCTCAGAACTTATTCACCTTGCCCTATGCACAAAACAAAAATCCCCCGTTACCGGGGGATTTTTGTTTCTATCGGTTATCTCAGCTCAGCTACTTACCCCACCAAGAACGCCCTTAACCGGGCAAACTCCGCAGGTAAATTAACGGAGAGCAGTGGCAGCTCGGCATGCTTGGCGAGCGGGCCGGGCAGCGGTACATCCAGACTCAGGATCTCGTCTACCGACTCCTTGAACTTGGCGGGATGGGCGGTGCAGAGGAACACCCCCACTTCATCCTCGGCCAGCTGTTCACCTAGCAGATCCCAGGCGATGGCGCCATGGGGTTCGCACAGATAATCCAGCTCATGCAGCCGCTTCAGGGCAGCGCGGGTCTGGGCGTCGTCACGCATGCCAGAGCCCAGAGTCTCCAGCGCCCAGCCTTTGCGACGGCAGAGCTCCTCTACCCGCGGCCAGTTGTTGGGGCGGCTCACATCCATGGCGTTTGACAGGGTTGCCACTGTCTGGTGCGGATCCCACTGGCCGGTTTTCAGGTAGCGCGGCACGGTATCGTTGGCGTTGGTGGCGGCGATAAAGCGCTTCACCGGCAGCCCCAGCGCCTTGGCAATCAAGCCTGCGGTGAGGTTGCCAAAGTTGCCGGACGGCACGCTGATCACCGCCTTGGCACGGTCGGCTTTGGGCAACTGGGCCACCGCTTCGAAGTAGTAGCAAACCTGCGCCAGCAGGCGGCTGATATTGATGGAGTTGGCGGAGTTGAGGCCAATGGCCTTTTTCAGCGCCTCGTCGTCAAAGGCCTGTTTTACAAGCGCCTGACAGGCATCGAAGTCGCCGTCGATGGCGATGGTGCGAATATTGCCGCCGAGGGTGCAGAAGAGCTTCTCCTGCAAGGGGCTGATCTTGCCCTTGGGATAGAGGATCACCACCTCAATCCCCTCCAGCCCATAGAAGGCGTGGGCCACGGCGGCGCCGGTGTCGCCGGAGGTGGCGGTGAGGATAGTAATCTTGTCGTTGGTTCTAAAGGCCGCGAGGCACTGGGCCATAAAGCGGCCGCCAAAGTCCTTGAATGCCAGGGTCGGGCCGTGGAACAGCTCGAGGGCATAGGTGCCATCCTTGAGTTTCACCAGCGGCGCCGGGAAGGTGAAGGCGGCGTTGACAAGCTCGCTCACCTTGGCGGCGGGCACTTCGTCCCCCAGCAGGTGGCTCAGGATGCGGGCAGAGCGTTCGGCCAGCGGCAGATCGAGCAGGGCATCAACATCGGCGAGCGGTTCGAGTTGTTCAGGGAAGAAGAGCCCCTGTTCGCGACCCAAGCCCTGACGCACCGCCTGCGCAAAGCTCACCTGTTCGCTGTTGTCCTTGATGTTGTAGAGATTCATAGCTCGCTTCCTGTTACCCGTGCCCCGGCCATGTCCAGTTTGCAGACCCGGGCAAATCCATCTTCGTTCTGCACGAAATGTGCTTCCATCCAATCTTTCATCCGCTCGGCCTGCGCCAGATCCTTCATCACCACAAACACGGTGGGGCCGGAGCCGGAGATGCCGGTGGCCAGCGCCCCGTTCTGGGCCGCCTGCGCCCGCACCTCGGCAAAGCCTTCGATCAGCGCCGCGCGGTAGGGCTCGGCAATCACATCTTTCAAGACGCTCGCCGCCAATCCCTCCTGCCCGGTGTAGCTGGCGTGGACAAAGGCAGCCAGACGGCGGCCATAGGTGAGGCAATCCTGACGGCGATATTGGGCCGGCAAAATGGCGCGGGCAGCCGCGGTCGAAACCACGGTACCCGGGTAGCAGACCACCCAGTACCACTGATCGAACACCGGAATACCCTGGCTGATAACGCCGTGCTCTTCCAGCACCAGCTGCATGCCACCCAGATAACAGGGGGCCACGTTGTCGTAGTGAACGGAGCCGGAGATCTTGCCTTCCATCTCCCCCATCAGCAGCAGCATGTCGTGCTCATTGAACGGCTCGCCGTGGAAAGCGTTGAGCCCCTCCAACGCCGCCACCACGCTACAGGCGCTGGAACCCAGCCCCGAGCCCACTGGCAAGTTCTTCTCCAGCACCATTTCGAGCGGCTTGAGTTTAAGGCCGCGCTTCTCCAGCGCCTCGCCATAGGCGACCCAGCAGTCATGGAGGATATTCTTTTTCGGATCGTCCGGCAGCTTGTGGACGTAGCGGCCCACGGATGAGAGGGCAAACGGCACGTCAGCCGCTTTTACCTGCACCCGATCGCCGAGCAGAGAGCCATCGACGGGGGCGAGCGCCGCCCCCAGTACATCGAATCCCACGCTCAGGTTGGCGCTGGAGGCAGGCGCGTAGGCGACCACACTACTGCTCTGGTACATGTCTGAACTCATGCTTACAACTCCTGCTTCCAATTCTGGGTGCGCAGCACGTCGGCAAAGACGCCCGCCGCAGTCACTTCGGTACCGGCGCCATAGCCACGCAGCACCAGCGGGATCGGCTGGTAGTAGGTGGAGAAGAAGGCGAGCGCGTTCTCCCCGTCTTTGACCTTGAACAGCGGCTCGTCGCCACCGACCGCCTTGATGGCGACCTTGCACTTGCCACCTTCGATGGAGCCCACATAGCGCAGCACCTTGCCTTCACGCTGGGCCGCGGCGAACTGGTCGCGGAACCAGCCGTCAGCCTCCGGCAGGCGGGCCATAAAGGCTTCCACGTCGCCGCTGGCGTCAAAGCCCGGCGGCAGCGCCTGCTCTACCTCGACATCGGAGAGCTCCAGCGCCATGCCGGCTTCGCGAGCCAGAATGAGCAGCTTGCGCGCCACATCCATGCCGTTGAGATCGTCGCGAGGATCCGGCTCGGTAAAACCATTGCTGCGGGCAATCTTGGTGGCTTCAGAGAAGGCCATCCCTTCATCCAGCTTGCCGAAGATAAAGGAGAGCGAACCGGACAGAATGCCATCGAAGGCACGTAGCTTGTCTCCGGCCTTGATGAGGTTCTGCAGGTTCTCGATAACCGGCAGACCGGCGCCGACGTTGGTCTCGTACAGGAACTTGCGGCGAGTCTGGCGGGCGGTGCGGCGCAGCGCCTTATAGTAATCGAGCGAGCCGGTGTTGGCCTTCTTGTTCGGAGTCACCACGTGGAAACCGGCGGCCAAGAAGTCGGCATACTGAACGGCCACCGCCTCGGAGGAGGTGCAGTCGACGATCACCGGGTTGATGATGTGGCTATCTTCCACCAGCTTTTTCACCCCTTCCAGCGAGAAGCTGTCACGGGCTTCCACCAGCTGTTCACGCCAGTTGGCGAGGTTCAGGCCATCCTTGTTGACCGCCATCTGGCGGCTGTTGGCGATGCCGACCACGCGAAGGCCAGTGCCCTGCTCGGCCAGTACCGGTTGCTGGCGGGCAATCTGATCCACCAGCGCGGCACCGACGCCGCCGACCCCGACCACAAACAGATCGATAAACTGCTGGCTGCCAAAGAAGTTCTGGTGGCACGCCTTGATGGCTTCCGCCACCTTGCGATCCCGCACCACCGCCGAGATGGAGCGCTCGCTAGAACCCTGCGCGATAGCGACGATATTGATGGAGGCTTGCGCCAGCGAGGTGAAGAAGCGGGCCGCCATCCCCTTGCTGGTGCGCATGCCGTCACCGATCAGGGAGATGATCGCCAGATCGCTGATGATATCCAGCGGCTCCAGCAGCTGGTTTTTGAATTCGAGCTCGAACTCGCGCTCCAGCACCTTGCGGGTCTTCTCGCTGTCGTAGCTGTGGATACAGAAGCTGACGCTGTACTCGGAAGATGACTGGGTGATCAGCACGATACTGACCCCGGCGCGGGAGACGGCGGAGAAGATGCGACCGGCCATGCCGACCATCCCCTTCATGCCGGGGCCGGAGACGTTGAACATGCACATGCCGGAGAGATCCGAGATGGCCTTCACTTTCAGGTCATCGTCGCCGCTCTCGGGGCCGATCAGGGTGCCCGGCCCTTGCGGGTTGAAGCTGTTCTTGATGAGGCAGGGAATATGGAACTGGGCCACCGGCGCGATGGTTTTCGGGTGCAGCACCTTGGCACCGAAGTAGGAGAGCTCCATCGCCTCCTTGTAGGAGAGGGTTTTCAGCAGGTAGGCATCCGGCACCAGACGGGGGTCGCAGCTGTAGCAGCCCTCGACGTCAGTCCAGATCTCGCAGCACTCGGCATCGACGCAGGCAGCCAGCACGGCGGCGGAGTAGTCGGAGCCATTACGGCCCAGCAGCACGGTCTCGCCCTTGTCGCTGCCACCGGTAAAGCCCGGCATCAGGTAAAGACAGTCGCTACGCAGACCCTTGGCGGCAAAGCGCAGGCGGGAGGCTTCGATATCGACGTGCGCTTCCAGATAACCGCCGTCGGTGACCAGCAGATCTTCCGGTACGATCAGCTCCAGATCCAGACCGCGCACTCGCAGCAGTTCGTGCATAAAGGCGATGGAGAGGTTCTCGCCACGGCTCAGAATGCGCGCTTGCACGTTGTCCGGGCAGAGCCCCAGCAGACGGATGCCCTGCATCAGCCGCTCCACCTGATCCAGCTCGGCGGTGAGACGGGCCAGCAGCGCCTTGTCATCGAGCGCCGGATAGGCCGCCTTCAACCCGGCCAGCAGGCGGGAGAAGATACCGTTCACTTCAAACAGGGTGGAACTGGCATCCATGCCGCGACTGGTCTGTTCCACCAGCGCCACCAGATGATTGGTCACCTTGGCAGGTGCAGAGAGCACCAGGGCTACCTGAGATTGGCCGTGGGTGTTGACCGCGATATCGGCCACCCGTAAAAAACGTTCTGCATCGGCCAGTGAAGACCCGCCAAATTTCAACACTCTCATCGCTTTCTCTCCCTGTAAATCTATGAAATTCAATCTAAAAACCAGTCCAACAAAAAGGCCCGTACTGGGTGGGTACGGGCCTTTTCTGATTTCTGTGCTTGTTCGTCAGCGCATCAACCGGCCCCAGTGCCACCTGTGGTGGTACCGGTAATAATGGTGGTGGTGATGACGTTGGTGAATAACTGCATGACGAACACTCGTTGACGAAGCTGGCTTTTAGCAATACCGCGGCGGGCGGCGGGCTGTCAACCTAAACCTCTTTGCTACTCACGCCCAAAGCGGCGAGCAAGGTCTTTGCAGAGCAGGTGGAGCATGTTCAAATCCCGCTGCGGCAGCATGGGTACCCGGTCCATCACCCATTGATGCAGTTTTTCATCCTGCGAAACTCCGAGTTCACCCAGCAATTCTGCTATTTTGCTTTTCAGCACCCGAACCTGCCCGGCATTCTCAAAATTTTCTGCTACCGCAGCGGCGCCGTCGGCGTTCAGCTCATCCATCAGCTGACTCATCTCGTAGGCGTAGAGCATGATCGCCTGCCCCAGATTGAGAGACGGGTAGCTCACCTTGAGGGGCAGATAGCTGATGAGATCGACCTCGGCCAGCTGCTCGTTGGAGAGCCCCGACTCCTCGCAGCCAAAAACGATGGCGACCTTGTTGAGGGAAGGCTTGCTGCGGATCTGCTCGCGGATCTCCCCCGGGGTGAGGTAGTGCTGGTAGCGACCGCGCTCACGGGCGGTGGTGGCGATCACCAGATCCATGTCCGCCAGCGCCTCGGGCAGGGTATCGAACGCTTCGGCCTGAGTCAGGATCTCCTGGGCGCCGTGAGCCACCCAGCTCGCCTCCTCCTCTTCGTGTACCCGGCTCGCGACCAGTCGCATGGCATCGAATCCCATGGTTTTCATGGCGCGGGCAGCCGCCCCCACATTCGCAGGTCGGGCAGGTGCCACCAGGACAAAATAGAGCTTCATCGGGTTTCCTCACAGGCCGAACGGCCTCTCAAACAGACAGCAAACAGTCGCTAAACCATCACCAAAACAGGGGCGCAATCTACCGTTTATCCCCGAAAATTGCCACTTGAACAGACGTTTGAATGTTGCGATAGTGGCCAGACGTGTGAACAAATTACACCCAATCCTTCGCGCTATCGGCCCGACAGATCACAAGGAAGAGAGAGATGCAGCAGCCATTGGAACAGGCCGTCGCCGAGACTATCTTGCAACGCTTCGAGTCGTTTTACAGCCGGTTTCTCGAGATAACCCAGGGCAGCAAGAGCCGCTTCGAGAACAGTGACTGGCTGGGGGTGCAGCTCGCCGGGCGCGAGCGAATTCGCCTCTATGACCACCATGTGGGGGCAACCGCCAGCTCCATCCGCCAGATGATGGGGGAGCACCACGCCACCCAGGAGCTGCTCAAGCGGGTCAAAAGCGCCTTCAGCGATCTATTGCCCCGTTGTGACAACTTCGAGGTGGCGGAGTCCTTCTTCAACTCCGTCTATCGCCGGATCTTTCGCCATCGCAATATCCGCGACGAGAACCTCTATATCCACCCCTTTGTCAGCCGTGGCGAAAAACCGGACCTGAGCGCCCTGCTGCGGATCTATCGCACCGATCTGGCCCATCTGCCGCAGACCTTGAGCCAGCTTTTGGGGGATTACAGCTTCACCCTCCCCTACGAGGACAAGCAGCGGGATATTGTCGACATCCACCGCCATCTTGCGGAGAACGGCCCGCAAATCCTCCATGACGAGCCGTTTGCCATCGAGCTCCTCAAAGAGGTGTTCTACCGCAACAAAGGGGCCTATCTGGTGGGGCTGATCCGGGCCCGGGATCAGGTGTTCCCCTTTATCCTGCCCCTGCTCAGCACCGGCCACAGCATCTATGTGGATACAGTTATCTTCGAGCCGGACCTCGCCTCCATCGTGTTTGGTTTCGCCCGCGCCTATTTCATGGTCTATGCCCGCGAACCGGCGCTGTTTGTCGCCTTCCTGCGCCAGATCATGCCCCACAAGCCCGATTACGAGATCTACAACGCCATTGGCTGCCAGAAGCATGGCAAGACCGAGCTCTATCGCCACTACCGTCACCATCTGGCCCAGAGTCGGGATCAGTTCATCATCGCTCCCGGCATCAAGGGGATGGTGATGAGCGTGTTCACCCTCCCCTCCTACGATGTGGTGTTCAAGGTGATAAAAGACGAGTTCACCCCGCCCAAGGATGTGAGCCACGAGCAGGTGAAGGCAAAATACCGGCTGGTTAAACAGCACGACCGGGTTGGCCGGATGGCCGATACCCAGGAGTTCACCAACTTCGAGTTTCCGCTGGATCGCATCTCGCCCGAACTCCTTGCCGAGCTCAAGACGGTGGCACCGTCAGCCCTCACCATCAGCGACGACAAGCTGGTGATCAAGCACCTCTATACCGAGCGCAAGATGATCCCCCTCAACCTCTATCTGGACAAGGCGGACGAGCAGCAAACCCGCCTCGCGCTGGAGGAGTACGGCAACGCCATCAAGCAGCTGGCGGCGGCCAACATCTTCCCGGGGGACATGCTGTTCAAGAACTTCGGCGTCACCCGCCACGGCCGGGTGGTTTTCTACGACTACGACGAGATCTGCTACATGACGGAGTGCAACTTCCGCCAGATCCCGCCGCCGCGCTACCCCGAGGATGAGTGGAGCGCCGAGCCCTGGTACTCGGTGGCCCCCAACGACATCTTCCCCGAGGAGTTCGCCACCTTCCTGCTGCAAAAGCCACAGGTGCGCGAGATCATGTTGCAGTTGCACAAGGAGATGTTCGACGCCAACTACTGGAAGATGCTGCAGAGCAACATCAAGGTGGGGGTATTCGAGGATGTCTATCCCTACCGGCGCAAGAAGCGCTTCAAGTACCAGCGCGGCGGCTGATCCCGCAGCGCCCGCCCACATCGCAGCAACGAAAACGGGGTGGCCAAAGCCACCCCGTTTTGCTGACCGCTGCGCGACTTAACTGCCGCGACGGCGGATCACCCCCTCCTGCATGGTGCTCGCCACCAGCATGCCATCACGGGTAAAAAACTGGCCGCGCACCAGACCGCGACCGCTGCTGGCGCTCGGGCTGTCTACCACGTAGAGCAGCCAGTCGTCGAAGCGGAAATCCCGGTGGAACCACATGGAGTGATCGATGGTGGCCACCTGCATATCCGGCTCCCAGTAGGACACCCCGTGGGGCTGCAGCGAGGTGAGCAGGAAGTTGAAGTCGGAGGCGTAGGCCAGCAGGTATTTGTGCACCCGCAGATCATCCGGCATCTGGCCGTTGGCCTTGAACCAGACGTGACGCACCGGATCCTGCACCGTTGGCCGAATAGGGTCGACCAGGGTCACCGGGCGCATCTCGATGGGCTGCTCGCAGAGGATCTTGTCGCGCAGGGAGGCCGGGATCAGGTTCTCGTAGGGGCGCACCAGCTCCAGCTCGCTCTTGAGCTCCTCCGGCGGGGTGATGCCGGTGGGCATCTGCGCCTGATGCTCGAAACCGTCGGCCGGCACCTGAAACGAGGCGTTGAGATAGAAAATGGGCTTGCCGCCCTGAATCGCCTTGACCCGGCGAGTGGAGACGGTCTGGCCGTCACGGATATTCTCCACGTCATAGACGATGGGACGGGTCACATCCCCCGGACGCAGGAAGTAGGAGTGAAAACTGTGAACCTGACGGCCGGTCTCGACCGTCTGCTTGGCGGCTGACAAGGCCTGCCCCATTACCTGTCCGCCAAACACGGCCCGCAGACCGAGATCCTGGCTCTGGCCCCGAAACAGGCCCTCCTCGATTTTTTCCAGCGCCAGCAACGCCAGCAGCTCATCAAGTACCTTGCTCATTGTTCACTCCTCTATCAGAGCCGCACAGGCTAACAAGCTCACCGGAGCAGAGCAACCGCCACAACCCCTTCCGCCCGCCAAAGGGAACTTCAAGGGCCATACGCCGCGACCAACAGCATTTATCGAGTCTGTTTTTTCCCTGCCAGAACCGCTACGCTGTCAGCAATCGATAGAGGTGAGGTCACCCGCCATGCACATCCGTTATCCGGTCACTCCCTCTGCCACTTATCGCCTCCGCTCGTCCCTTCGCTTTCTTGCCACCCTGTTTGCTCTCTCGCTGCTCCCGGCCGCCACGGTGCAGAGCGCGGTGATTATCACCGGCGAATTGCCCCCCTACTCTTCGGCGACGCTGGCCAATGGCGGCGAGCTGGCGAGCAAGGTGCTCACTACCCTCAAAGCGGCGGGCCACCCGGATCTGCGGGTCTCCTACCAACCCTGGCCGAGAGGACTTAAAAACATCGAACTGGGCAACGCCATCGCCGCCTTCCCTTTTACCTGGACCAACGAGCGCAGCAACACCCTGCTGTTCAGTACCCCCATCGCATTCGATATCCAGTCCTGGTACACCACGCCCGACAAGAAGGGGCTGGAATCCCCGCCCTGGCAGCAGAAAACCGCCTGCGTGCCCAAGGGGTGGTTCTCCGATGCTATCGAGCGGGTGACCATCGAGCAGAAGCTGATCGTCAGAACCACCAACCGCCTCAACCAGTGTGTCGAACTGCTGAAAAAGGGCAAAGTCGATCTGGTGCCCATCAACGACACCTCGAAAAAGAACCTCTCGGAGGAGGACAACGCCGCCCTCTACCGCCTCTCGTTGTTTCGCCAGAACGTCACCTTCTATCTGGTCACCGCCCGCAATGAAGAGGGAGAGATGTTTATACGTGACTTCAACAAAGAGTGGATGACACCGGCCAACTGAGGAGTGTGAGAGCAATCATTACCACATGACCAGAGCCAGCCGGCAGCTGGAGGTCCCCCGCTAGAGATGAAAAAGGCCCGCACCAGTTGGTGCGGGCCTTTGCTTGGCCGACTGTGCGCTATTTGACGGCGCGCAGTTCGCAACGGGTTGTCGGCTTACTTGCTGCCGGTACCTGAGTTGCGGGTAGAGGCTTGCGGCTTGCGACGGGCGGTGGTGGCGCGAGCGCGCGGCTCTTTGCCCTGCATCTCTTTGTGACGCTGCACAGCACGACGGATCTGGGCGGCCTGCTTGTGACGGCTGGTTTTGCCATCCTGCTGCAGATCGACCTTGGATTCGGTCTCCGGCGGCAGGTTGACCAGACCGCGCAGATAGTTCACTTCCGGCAGTTTCAGCTCTTGCCAGCCACCACGGGGGATGCCGCGGTCCAGCTTGACGTCGCCGTAGCGGATCCGCATCAGGCGGCTCACCTGCACTTCCTGGGATTCCCACAGGCGGCGCACTTCACGGTTGCGACCTTCGGTCAGGGTGACGTTGAACCACTGGTTCAGACCCTCACCGCCAGCCGGTTTGATCTTGTTGAACTTGGCGGTGCCATCTTCCAGCTGCACGCCCTTGCGCAGACGCTGCAGCATGGCTTCGGTGATTTCGCCAAAGACACGTACCGCGTATTCCCGCTCCACTTCGTGGCTCGGGTGCATCAGACGGTTGGCCAGCTCACCATCGGTGGTGAACAGCAGCAGACCGGAGGTGTTGACGTCGAGGCGGCCGACCGCGATCCAGCGGGCACCTTCCATCTTGGGCAGACGATCAAACACGGTGGGACGACCTTCCGGATCGTGACGGGTACACATCTCCCCTTCCGGCTTGTGGTAAGCCAGTACGCGGCAGATCACTTCCTCTGCGGCACGGGTCTTGACCTGGTGACCATCCACCCGGATCACGGCGTTCACTTCGACGCGATCCCCCAGCGTGGCGACCTTGCCATCCACACTGACCCGACCTGCGGTGATCAGGGCCTCCATCTCACGACGGGAGCCGTGACCCGCGCGGGCCAACACTTTTTGCAGTTTTTCACTCATCGGGGTTACCTGATTGTTGATCGCTGCCCACCGGTAAAAGGGGCAACGGGGTTAACTGTAACAAACGCCGGTTGGAGCCTTCGTCACAGTTGAAAAATGTATATCTCGGTGACATCGGCACGCTTGGGCGCCATTCACCGGGCATCGTTCTCCCCGTCCACCGCAGAGGGCAACAGGGGTTGCAGCTCCGGATCCAGCTCGGGGAGCTGCTCCAGACTCTGCAGATTAAAGTAATCCAGAAACTCTCTGGTGGTGGCGAGCAGTTCGGGGCGACCGGCCACCTCTTTGTGGCCTATGCTGCGCACCCAGCCACGCTCTTTCAGGGTATTCACTATCTGGCTCGACACCGCAACCCCGCGGATCGCTTCGATCTCGGCCCGGGTGATGGGTTGGCGATAGGCGATCAGGGTCAGTGTCTCCATCACGGCGCGGGAATAGCGCGGCGCCCGCTCGCTCCAGAGCCTTGATAGCTCCTCGGCATACTCCTGACGCGCCTGAAAGCGCCAGCCGGAGGCGACCTCTTTGAGTTCGACGCCCCGCGAGCTGTAATCTTGCCTGATCTCGGCCAACAGCAGCTGAACATAACGGCTGGTCACCGGATAATCCGCCAGCACGCTGCTTTTCAGCTCGCTGACATTGAGCGGGCGACCGGCCACAAACAGCGCCGCTTCGATCAGGGTCTTGAGTCGTTCAGTGGGCAGCGCCACGGTTGCCCTCCTCGCTCTGCTCGGCCAATGCAAAATGGATTGGGCCAAGGGGTTCTGCCTGCAGGATCCAGATCAGTTGCTCCTTGCACAGCTCCAGCAGGGCCAGAAACGTCACCAGTACCCCCATGCGCCCCTCTTCGGCGCGCAGCACCTGCTCAAGGCGCAGGGTCTGGCCCAGCGTGAGCATGGCGAGGATCTCCGCCATGCGCACCCGGGTCGGGATCTGTTCGCGGCGGATCTGGTGATGTTCGAAATGAGTCGCGCGTTTTACCACACTTTGCATGTAAAGGGCGAGCTCAACCAGCGAAACATCGGGCGCCAGTGGCTTGAGGGCGCCAAAATCGGGGGGCAAGGCGGCTGCGATATAAATCTCCCGCTCCACCCGTGGCAGCTCATTGACCCTCTCTGCACCTACCTTGTAACGCTCGTACTCCTGCAGGCGGCGGATCAGGGTCACCCGCGGGTCTTCCCCCTCCTCTTCATCCTCCAGCTCCGGCGCCTTGGGCAGCAGCAGGCGGGATTTTATCTCCGCCAGCCAGGCCGCCATCAGCAGATATTCGGCCGCCAGCTCAAGGTTGAGTCCCTGCATCAGCTCCACGTACTCCATGTACTGGGCGGTGATCTGCAGGATCGGCAGGTTGAGGATATCGAGCTGCTGGCGTCGGATAAGGTAGAGCAGCAGATCCAGCGGCCCCTCGAAGGTATCGAGGAACACCTCCAGCGCATCGGGCGGGATGAACAAGTCCTGGGGCAGCTCGTGATAGGGCTGCCCCAGGACTTTCGCGATGGGTAGCGCGGAGCCAGCCCCCATCTCGGCAGCGGGGACTGTCACCGGTTCAGCGACATCACTCAAACGGGGTTGGATCTCCGGCGCCGCGACGACGCAATACCGGCTCGTCGTCAGAGAAATCGACCACTGTGGTGGGCTGCTCGCCCAGATAGCCGCCGTTGACCACCAGATCGATCTGCTTGCCCAGCTTGTCGAAGATCTCTTCCGGGTCGAACTCGGCCATCTCGGAGTCCGGCAGGATCAATGTGGTGGAGAGCAGCGGCTCGCCGAGTGCTTCCAAGAGCGCCTGGGCAATCTTGTTGTCCGGCACCCGGATGCCGATGCTCTTTTTCTTCTCGTTCATCAGGCGGCGCGGCACCTCTTTGGTCGCCTTGAAGATGAAGGTGTAGGCGCCCGGGGTGTTGTTCTTGATCAGGCGAAACGCGCTGTTGTCGACCTTGGCGTAGGTGGAGATCTCGGAGAGATCGCGGCACACCAGGGTGAAGTCGTGGTTGGCGTCGAGGCGACGGATGCGGCAGATGCGTTCCAGCGCGCCCTTGTCACCCATCTGGCAACCCAGCGCATAACCGGAGTCGGTCGGATAGACGATGACGCCGCCGTTCTGGATGATCTGTACCGCCTGACCGATCAGACGGGCCTGGGGGTTTTCCGGATGTACGTAAAAATGCTGACTCATAGCTTGTTCTCGCAATGGGGGCAGCAATACCTGCCCGCTCGTATGGTCACGGGTCAAAGACCCATGACACTACCTTAACCTGTTTGTGGCTGCTTCGCTGGCGCCGTTACCGGCTCGCCAGCAGCTCGGCATACTGTTCGGTGGTGAGCCCAAAGTGACCGGGATAGGCCAACCACACCATGGGAATCCCCCCTTTCCCGGCTTGTTCCCTATTTCGCTGGCGCCGTTACCGACTCGCCAGCAGCTCGGCATACTGTTCGGTGGTGAGCCCAAAGTGACCGGGATAGGCCAACCAGACGGGCATTCCCTCTTTGGGCAGCCAGAGATGGCGGCCCAGCTCGGTCCAGTTGGAGGGGAAGTGAAAATCCGATCCCACCGAGATATAGAGGTCGTGATCCTTGGCCCACTGGCCCAGATTGGCCCGCTCCTGCGGGCTCTGCTGAGGCAATGAGACCTCCATGGCATCGCCACCGGCCGCCTTGAAAGCCACCAGCAGCCGCTTGATCCACTTGGCGGTGAGATCGTAACGGCTGGGGTGGGCCAGCACCGCCAGCCCACCAGCGGCGTGAATGGCGGTGATGGCTTCACTCATCTCGGGCCACTCGGCCGGGGCATAGCCTTTATTGCCACGGCTCAGGTACTTTTTGAATACCTTCTGCATATTGTCGGCCACCCCGCGTGCCACCAGCACCCGGGCAAAGTGGGCGCGGGTCACGGCGGCGTCACCGGCGAGCGCCTTGGCCTCTTCATAGGTGCCGGGGATGAGGCACTTTTCCAGACGACGCCCGATTTCCTGCGCGCGCGCCTCGCGACGGGCCAGCTGACCAGCCAGAAAGTCGGTCAGCTGCGGATTTTTTTCATCCACCCCCAGTGCCACGATATGGATCTCGTGGTGCTCCCAGCCGGTGGAGATCTCGACCCCGCTCACCAGTCGCAGCGGCAGTTGCTCGGCTTCGATAGTGCGACGCACCTCATCAAGCCCGGCGAAGGTGTCGTGGTCAGTAACTGCTAACACCTCGACCTGTTTTTCGGCAGCGCGGCGCACCAGTTCGGCCGGGCTCAGCACCCCGTCGGAGGCAGTGGTATGGCAGTGAAGATCGAATCTCATCAGGTTATTCCGCTCTCGTGGTCAGGTCACCATTCATGGCAAATCGGTGAAAGAAGGCTAAAAAGCGACTTGACTTGGCCGCGGCTTTATCGTTTTCTGTAGGCACTTCATTGCAAACATCTTTTTACAGGACTTTATCATGCAAACGACTTCCATCCTGACCATCTGGTGGTGGCACACTCCCTGACATGCGGGCGTGTGGTCGTTGCTGTACCTGTAATCTGACAGCAAATTAAGAACCCAAAGAAAAAGCCCGCTGACCCCAGCGGGCTTTTTTATTATCCGGCAAATGGACCTGTGATGAAACCGAGAATTCAGACAAGCAAGCTGACCTGGCGATGGCGCCCCTGAACCAGCCACCCCAGACCAATTAAATTTCTAAGGAATTCAATGTCATGAACATCGGTAAAACGCATCACACGCAAGGGAACGCACTATGACAGCCACACATCGCCTTCCTCTGGGTGAATTCGATACCCTCAAGCTCAACGCCCCCTATGTGGCCGATCCGCTGGCGCTCTATACCCGCCTCTGTCAGGGCCGCCCCAACAACCTGCTGCTGGAATCGGTGGAGATCGACTCCAAGGCAGGCAAACAGAGCCTGCTACTGGTAGACGCCTGCCTGCGCATCGAGTGCCGTGGCCGCACCGTGCGGGTTCGCAGCCTGAACGACAACGGCGCCCAGTTGCAGAGCCTGCTGGCCGAGCGGCTGCCTGCGGTGGTGGCTCGTTCGCTGGTAGATGGCGAGCTGCAACTCGACTTCCCTGCCTCCGATCGGGAGCTGGACGAAGATTCCCGCCTCAAGGGGAGCAGCGTGCTGGACGTGCTGCGCACCCTGCAGCGGGAGCTTGATTGCCAGCTCGGCAAAGAAGCGCTCTTTATGGCGGGCAGCTTCGCCTACGACCTCATCGCCTCTTTTGAAGATCTGCCCGAAGTGCCACAGGGGAGCAATGACTGCCCCGACTACTGCTTCTACGTGGCCGAGACCCTGATCACCATCGACCATATCGAACGCACCACTCAACTGCTGGCCTGTATCTTTGGCGGCGATAGCGACGAAAGCCAGGTTGAAGACAGATACACCCGCCTGACCGAACGGCTCACCGACTTCAAACAGATTGGCCAGCAACCCCTCTGCGCCGAGCTGACCACCCAGCCCCTGACCGGCGGCATGGGCGTGGACAAGAGCGACAAACAGTTCTGCGCCGAGGTAGAGAAGCTCAAGGGCTTTATCCGCCGTGGCGACATCTTTCAGGTGGTGCCGTCCCGCTGCTTCTCCTTGCCCTGCCCGAGCCCCCTGGCCGCCTATCGCCGCCTCAAACAGACCAACCCCAGCCCCTACATGTTCTACGTGCAGGATGAGGGCTTCACCCTGTTTGGCGCCTCGCCGGAGAGCGCGGTGAAATTCTGCGCCGCCAGCCGCGACGTGGAGATGTACCCCATCGCCGGTACCCGCCGCCGCGGCTTCAACCCGGATGGCAGCATCAACCGGGATCTCGATGGCCGCATCGAGCTGGAACTGCGTCAGGACGAAAAAGAGGTGGCCGAGCACCTGATGCTGGTGGATCTGGGCCGCAACGACATCGCCCGCATCTCGGAGCCCGGCACCCGCTACGTCAAGGAGCTGCTGAAAGTGGATCGCTACAGCCACGTGATGCACCTGGTCTCCAAGGTGGTCGGCACCTTGCGCTCAGACCTTGACGCCCTGCACGCCTATCAGGCCTGCATGAACATGGGCACCCTCACCGGCGCACCGAAGATCCGCGCCAGCGAGCTTATTCGCATGGTGGAAGGCAAGCGCCGCGGCAGCTACGGCGGCGCGGTCGGCTACATCAACGGCGCCGGCGAGATGGATACCTGCATCGTCATTCGCTCGGCTTTCGTGAAAGATGGCGTGGCCCATGTGCAGGCCGGTGCCGGGGTGGTCTATGACTCCAAGCCGCAAGCAGAAGCGGACGAAACCCGCGCCAAGGCGGCCGCCGTGCTGGCCGCCATCGCTGCCAGCCATGGCACCTCCCTGCAAGCTCTGAGTGCCCAGCAGGAGCAACATAAGGACGTGAGCCATGACTAATATCTTCCTGCTCGATAACTTCGATTCATTTACCTACAACCTCGTTGACCAGTTCCGATCCCTCGGCTATCCGGTGCGGATCTACCGCAACAGCCTGCCGGCCAGCCGCATCATGAGCGAAATCGCCGCCTGTGAAGGGGACGCCGTACTGGTGCTCTCGCCGGGCCCGGGCGCCCCCCACGAAGCGGGTTGCCTCATAGACCTCATCAAGCTGGCCCGTGGTCAGGTACCCATCCTCGGTATCTGCCTCGGTCATCAGGCCCTGTGCGAAGCCTACGGCGGCACCGTCGGCGCGGCAGGCGAAATCGTCCACGGCAAGCGTTCGCTGATTGAGCACAACGGCCACGGCGCCTTCGCCGGTCTGCCGAGCCCGCTGCCGGTGGCCCGCTACCACTCGCTGGTCGCTACCTATGTTCCGGAAGAGCTGACGGTGATTGCCCACTATCAGGGCATGCCCATGGCCATCGAGCAGCAGGATGAGCGGGTGCTGGGCTTCCAGTTCCATCCCGAATCCATCATGACCTCGGAAGGGGCCCGTCTGCTGACTCAGGCGCTCGCCCATATCACTCGTCCAGAAAGCAGCGTGCGGTAAGGTAAGGAGACCAACATGCATCATCATCTCAACACCCTCTATCAGGGTCAGTCTCTGAGCCGTGAAAGTACCCGCGACGCCTTCGGCCAGGTGGTACGTGGCGAAGTGGACCCCATCGTACTCGCAAGCCTGCTGACCGCCCTCAAGATCAAGGGAGAGACCCCGGAGGAGATCGCCGGCGCCGCCGAGGCTCTCTTGGCAGAAGCGCGTGACTTCCCGCGTCCGGACTATGAATTTTGCGACATCGTCGGCACCGGTGGCGATGGTCTCAACACCATCAACGTCTCCACCACCTCGGCGCTGGTCGCCGCCGCTTGCGGCCTGAAAGTGGCCAAGCACGGCAACCGCTCGGTCTCGAGCAAGTCGGGTTCGAGCGATCTGCTCGATAAAATGGGCATCAAGCTCGACATGAGCCCGGCGCAGGCGCGCCGCTGTCTGGACGAGCTCGGCATCTGCTTTTTGTTCGCCCCCCAGTACCACGCCGGGGTGCGCCACGCCATGCCGGTGCGTCAGGCCCTCAAGACCCGCACCCTGTTCAACGTGCTGGGGCCGCTTATCAACCCCGCTCGTCCCACCTATCAGCTGATGGGGGTCTATGCCCCCGAGCTGGTGCGCCCCATCGCAGAAACCCTGCTGGCACTGGGGCTGAAAACCGGTATGGTGGTTCACGGCGCCGGGCTGGATGAGATTGCCATCCACGGCCCGACCCAGGTGGCCCAGATCCGTGACGGCGAGATCCGCGAATTTATGATCACCCCGGCTGACTTTGGCCTCGAGACCTATCCGGTCAGCGCCATTCAGGGCGGTGAGCCTGAAGAGAACCGCGCCATCACCGCCGCCATTCTGGAAGGGCGTGGCACCCCGGCCCACAACGCCGCCATCGCCGCCAATGTGGCGCCGCTGCTGCTGATGGCGGGCAAGGCGAAGGATCTCAAGAGCGCGGCGGCCGAGGTGCTGGCGGTGCTGGCTAGCGGCAAGACGGCGGAGCTGGCCGCTCGGCTCGCCACTTTAAGCCATCAGAATGCGGGCCAGCAGGAGGCATGATGTCAGCCACCACATTGCACAGCAGTCATTCAGAACGCCCGCAGGGCAAGAGCCAGTTTCGCAAGGATAACGAGATGTCAGACCTTATTGCCCCCCATGCATTTCTGAACATGGCCTCCATCAGCCAGACCATCCTCGGCAAGATCGTGGCGGCCAAACAGGAGTGGGTCGCCGCCCGCAAGCAGGCCCAGCCGCTGGAGAGCTTCCAGAGCACGCTGACCCCCAGCGATCGGGATTTCGTCGGGGCGCTCAAGGCGGGCTCCACCCGCTTTATTCTGGAGTGCAAGAAGGCCTCCCCCTCCAAGGGCTTGATCCGCGACGATTTCAGCCCGGAGGCCATCGCCGACATCTATGGCAAATACGCCACCGCCATCTCGGTGCTGACCGACGAGAAGTTCTTTCAGGGGGATTTCGCCTTTTTGCCGCGGGTGCGCAGCCGCGTCAGCCAGCCGGTGCTCTGCAAGGATTTCATGATTGACCCCTATCAGGTCTATCTGGCCCGCCACTATCAGGCGGACGCCATCCTGCTGATGCTCTCCGTGCTCACCGACGAGGGCTATCGCGCCCTGTTCGCGGTGGCCAAAGAGCTGGGCCTTGGCGTACTCACCGAGGTGAGCAACGAGGAGGAGCTGACCCGCGCCATCGCGCTGGGCGCGCCGGTGATTGGCATCAACAACCGGGATCTGCGCGACTTGAGCGTCGATCTCGCCCGCACCAAACAGCTGGCCAAAGACATTCCAAGCGATCGGGTGGTGATCAGCGAGTCCGGCATCAACCACCGCGCTCAGGTAGCGGATCTGCGCCACCACGCCAAAGGCTTTCTGGTGGGCTCATCCCTGATGGCCGAGCCGGACCTGGAAGCGGCAGTGCGCAAGCTGGTACTGGGCCAGAACAAGGTGTGCGGCCTCACCCGCGCCGAGGATGCTGCCGCCGCCCATCAGGCGGGCGCGGTATTTGGGGGTCTTATCTTTGTGGCCAAAAGCCCGCGCTATGTGGACATCCCCGCCGCCCGCGCCGTGATGGCGGGCGCACAGCTCTCCTACGTCGGGGTATTTCGCAACGCCCAGCCCGCCACCATCGCCAAGACGGTGGAGGCGCTGGGGCTCGCCGCTGTCCAGCTGCACGGGGATGAGGATGCCGCCTATATCGAGATCCTGCGTCCCCTGCTGCCAACCGGCTGCCAGATCTGGAAAGCCGTAGGCGTCTCTCTTGGCAAGGAAAGCGGCGAGCCGCTGCCCGCCCTCGACTACCCGGCCGATCGCCTGCTTCTGGATACGAAAGTCGGCAGCCAGAGCGGCGGTACCGGTCAGGCGTTCGACTGGGCCCTGCTGGCCACGCTCGACAAGAACAAGCTGATGCTGGCGGGCGGCCTTAACCCCGACAACGCCCTGCAAGCGGCACAAGTGGGCTGCCTCGGCCTTGATTTCAACTCCGGGGTAGAGAGTGCCCCGGGCCAGAAGGATGCGCACAAGATTGCAGCCGCCTTCGGCGCACTGCGCAACCTGTAACGCAACCCTTTTTGACGTTTCGATTTAGCTAATACAAGGAAGAAGCCATGACCCTGCTCAACCCGTTTTTCGGTGAATTTGGTGGCATGTATGTGCCCCAAATCCTTATCCCGGCCCTGCTCCAGCTGGAGAAAGCCTTTGTCGATGCCAAGGATGATCCAGCCTTTATCGCCGAGTTTCAGTCCCTGCTGACCGAGTATGCCGGTCGCCCGACCCCGCTCACCCTGACCCGCAATCTGACCAAGGGCACCAAGACCCGCCTCTATCTCAAGCGTGAAGACCTGCTGCACGGCGGCGCCCACAAGACCAACCAGGTGCTGGGTCAGGCGCTGCTGGCCAAGCGGATGGGCAAGAGCGAGATCATCGCCGAGACCGGTGCCGGTCAGCATGGCGTGGCCACTGCACTGGCCTGCGCCCTGCTCGGCCTCAAGTGCCGGGTCTATATGGGTGCCAAGGATTGCGAGCGCCAGAAGCCCAACGTCTTTCGCATGAAGCTGATGGGCGCCACCGTCATTCCGGTGCACTCAGGCTCGTCCACCCTGAAAGATGCCTGCAACGAGGCACTGCGCGACTGGGCTGCCAACTACGAGTCGGCCCACTACCTGCTCGGCACCGCCGCGGGCCCGCACCCCTTCCCCACTATCGTGCGGGAGTTCCAGAAGATGATCGGCGAAGAGGCCAAGGCCCAGTGTTTCGAGAAGGAGGAGCGGCTGCCCGATGCGGTGATCGCCTGCGTCGGCGGCGGGTCGAACGCCATCGGCATGTTTGCCGACTTTATCGATGAGCCGTCGGTGCGTCTGATCGGTGTCGAGCCGGGCGGTCACGGTATCGAGAGCGGCGAGCACGGCGCACCGCTCGGTCACGGCAGCAAGGGGGTCTTCTTTGGCATGCACTCCTACCTGATGCAGGACAATCAGGGGCAAATTCAGGAGTCCTACTCCGTCTCGGCGGGGCTGGATTTCCCCTCCGTCGGCCCGCAGCACGCCCATCTGGCTGCCATCGGCCGCGCCGAGTACCCCTCGGTGACCGACAAGGAGGCGCTGGACGCCTTCCAGGAGCTGGCCAAATCCGAAGGCATTATCCCGGCGCTGGAGTCCTCCCACGCGCTGGCCCACGCCCTCAAGATGGCCCGCAGTGAACCGGAAAAAGAGCAGGTGCTCATCGTCAACCTCTCCGGCCGTGGCGACAAAGATATCTTCACCGTCGCTGACATTTTTGAGAAAGAAGGAACCTTGTCATGAACCGTTACGCACAACTCTTCTCCCGTCTGGACAAGGCCAATCAGGGCGCCTTTGTGCCGTTCGTGATGCTGGGTGACCCCAGCCCCGAATTGTCGCTGGCCATCGTCGATGCGCTGGTCGCAGGGGGCGCCGATGCCCTCGAACTCGGCATTCCCTTCTCCGATCCGGTGGCGGACGGCCCCACCATTCAGGGCGCCGCCCTGCGCGCGTTTGCCAGCCACACCACCCCGGACGACTGCTTCGAGCTGCTCGGCCGCATCCGCGCCAAGTACCCGCAGTTGCCCATTGGCCTCTTGGTCTACGCCAACCTGGTCTATGTGCGCAAAATTGACGGCTTCTACGAGAAGTGCCAGCAGGCAGGTGTGGATTCGGTGCTGGTCGCCGACGTGCCGGTGCAGATGTGCGCCCCCTACAAGGCGGCGGCCGACAAGTTTGGCATCGACAGCATCTTTATCGCCCCGCCCAATGGCGATGCCGAGACCCTGAAACAGGTGGCGGAGCTCGGCAATGGTTACACCTATCTGGTGAGCCGCGCCGGCGTCACCGGTGCCGAGACCAAGGCCGGTATGCCGGTGGAGGGGCTGATCAATACTCTGCGCGAGTTCAACGCCCCCCCCGCCCTGCTCGGCTTTGGCATCAGCGAACCGGCTCAGGTGCGTGAGGCCATCGCCGCTGGCGCCGCCGGTGCCATCTCCGGCTCCGCCGTGGTAAAGATCATCGAGACCCACCACCAGAACCCGGAGCATATGCTGACTCGTCTGAAGGAGTTTGTGGAAGGGATGAAGGCCGCGACCAATCGATAAAGAATGACATTGGCCAAATGCTATTGGCCGTGAGTGCAGAAAGGGAGCCTGACCGGCTCCCTTTCTATTTCCTGCTTGTTGCCACTCCCAGCGTCTTTGTCCCCTCTCCCCTTGGGAGAGGGCTGGGGTGAGGGTATTTCCGCACTCTCTGCTAATCCGACTGCTCACTTAAACAACAGTTTTCCCTAATTGATTGAACCAGCTTAGATTTCTATCACCTTCCTCTTTCCATGTCTCAATCCGGCCCCTTAAAATAGCCAAACGACAATCCATCTCTCGGGAGAGTGTCATGGAAGCAATTGTTGCTATCTCACGGGTGAAAAGCAGCGGACTGGGGGCTGAAACTCAGGGGCGGTAGCGTGGTTTTTTGTAGGTTGGCTCAGAGCGTTGTGAAGCCCAATCTGCGAGCATCATTATTCCACCCAGATCGGGATAAACAAGGATGTAGCAGATCCGTAAAACAGATTTACAGGTATATTTTCGGTAAACGTTGGGCTTCACTTCGTTCAGCACCAACCTACGATTTTTAGCCTAACATACGAGATGGTAAAGATTATTATTTAAAATATGCTTTCCGCAGTAATTATCAAAATAGTATGGTGTTATATGAAAAACTATATTATTGGACTTATACCACCTTCCATCTAATAACCCTTAGATATTCGGTCTCATAATGCAAAACATCATCGCCACCCTTTTAGAATCACAGCTTGAGTCATTCTCAAAAGGATTTTTAGACACATCAAGAACCGTATTTTATAACGATAAGGAAAAGAGGCTTATCCACAACGGCGAATTTGGAATGCTTCGGGAGGCCTGCGTTAGAGAACTTCTAAAAAACTTTCTTCCAAACATATATGGTGTCGCTCAAGGATATGTAATCGGTCAGAATGATGAAATAAGTCACCAGTGCGACCTAATAATTTACCACAAGAGCTATACTCCTTACTTCCACACACCTGAAGAGCAGAGATTCTTTCCTATAGAATCTGTAATTGCCGTAGGTGAAATAAAATCAAAAGTCGACGGTACGGTTCTTGATGATGCGCTAGAAAAACTAGCCAATATAAAACTCATGCGAGAGGCTATAACTGACGCAGAAATTGCCCTATGCCGTCCAAGTACAGACAGAGATTATGCCCCAAAAGATTATCTCCGGGACCAAGTTGTTACATTTATTGTTTGCGAGGAATTCACCTGCAGTAATGAGATATTGTCGGGACGCATCAAGAAATCTTGGGCAGACTCGCTACCACGACATAGGGTGAATTTAATTTGCGCTATAAGAAACGGGACATGTACATATAAAGATGGTAACAATAGACCATGGATGTACCCAATAGAACCAGATGGAACCGAGCTGCCTGTGCGCCTAGTAGTACCGGCCCCAGGTAAATATGGCCACATTGCATTGTTCCTCAGATACCTAATAATTCTCATAGAAGATAACACTGTGCTATATCCAGAGCTAACAAGGCACCTAAATAGCCTTTTTGTTTGCAGTAACATTGACATATCTTAAATCTAACCATGCGATCAAATTGTTCGTTCAGCTCACTGTAGGCGGCTAAAGCCGGCCCATTAGGTTATTTTTATATTCGTAGGATAAACATCGGTCTATAAAGCAATAAATTAGCACAATATCAGGACACCCACCTTTCTGAGCAAGACGCCACATAGCCAGAATCAAAGAGATGGGTGTCCTGGGTCTGATTTGTTACTCAGCCACAATTTATCCAATAACAATTTCCCTCCCCACCACTACCTCTCCTTTCTCCACTCCCGCCACCCCATCAATATCAGCATCAATACAACCCCCGGCAACCAAACCCAGTAGAGCTCGGAGAGGATCACCGCTTCACCTCGGGCAGTGAGATAGGCCTCCAGCTTGAAGGGGGCGACCCGGATCACCTGCCAGGGGGCAAAGAAACGCTCGTCACGCCACGGCCAGAGCCAGCCAACCCCCTTGCCGCCGGTGGTGAGCGAATCGAGCAGGCTGTGGGAGAGCAGCGACACCAGCAGAAACGACCAGACGGTGGCGGCGCTGGCCCGAAATTGGCGGTGAAACAGCATGGCCAGCGTGGGCAGGGCAAAGGCGAACAACAGGGAGTGGGTAAAGCCGCGGTGGCCAAAGACATGGCCGTAGGCGACCCCCAGTTTGAAGGCAAGCACATCGGCATCGGGCAGCATAGCGATAGCGACCCCAGCCAGCAGCAGGCGCGGCGGGATAATCCGGCTGCCAAGCCCGAGACCAAGGCAGAGGGGTACGGCAGCGTGGGTGACGATGGTGGGCATAGAGTGAAGCTCCAACAGAAAACGTGAGCCTACCCTACCCCCGCTCGGTGAAGTGAAGGTGAAGTGCGTCCACTGTATTGGCTCGCTGTTAGATAAACGCAGCGCCAATCTGCGTTGGCGCGTTAACTTGACATGTTCATTTAACAGCGGCTGACATGCAGAACGGGATCGTGATAAGTAGTCTCTTCGATTCACATCACAGGGATAGTGGCAGCGATGAATGTACCAAAAAGCGTCGTGCAGATTGCGAGCGTTATCAGCCTTTGGTTAATGACAGGATGCATGGCAGAGGCCGCCTCTGCGCAGCCGCAGCAAGAGCCGTACGCGCTGATCTATAACGGGCCGGTTTCTGATGGGGATAGCACCAGAGCGATTGCGGATGTGGTCAAGCAGGTGGGCTTGCCGGTCAGGTATCTCTCCAATATCGGGGCGCTGCCTGCAGAGCTCGATAATGCCAGGGTGTTTATCGTTGGCGGCACTGAGGATGATGTTGAGCCGCTCCTCAATGGGTTTACCCCGCAAGCGCGTTCGGCGTTAAAAACCTATTTGCTAAGCGGTGGCCGCTACCTCGGGATCTGTGGGGGTGCCTTTGTGGCATCCACCGGCTGGTCTGAAGAAGAGGGCTTTGTGCCGGCGCTGGGCCTTGTCCCTGCCACATCCGATGATTATGACGGCGACTTTAGCGCCAGGATCTTCCCGATCAGCTGGCTTGGTGAAGAGCGCCAGATGTATTACCAGGCCGGTCCGCAGTTTACGCCGGTGCCAAGCTCCGAGCAGGTCAAGGTTATCGCCCATTTTCAAAACCATCAGATTGCCGCGCTGATCAGCTCATACGGCAAAGGCAAGGTGGCGGTTTCCGGGCCACACCCGGAAGCACCCGAATCGTGGAAAGCCAACGCGGTGGACGGCAACCAGATGGAGTCGAATATTCATCTGGCCGCAGGACTCGTTAACGAGTTGCTCTCCGAAGAGCCCGTCACCGATTCGAAGTAGGCGCGTCCCTACGCCCCTGGATGTGACCCCATTGCTCGGCCCGGAAGTGAGGGCAGCCAATCAGCCGCAATCCATAAAAAACCACCGACCTGCAAAAGGTCGGTGGTTTTTTTATCGGTGGTAGATAACGGGTAGCCGATACGAAGCGTTCGCTACCTCAACTTTCGCCCGGGAGCGAGCACTACTCTTCCTGCTCCTCCGGTTGTCTCTCCTCACCCCGTATCTGTAGCAGCTCTTCGACCCTGGCTTGCCACTTGTCGTGGGCCTGTTTGCGCTCCTGCTGCATAAATGCTTCTCGCATGGTGTCGATTTTCTGGTCAAGTGTTTCCATCAGAGTGTCTCCTTGTGTGACCGCGTAAAGACTGGCTGACGGCGCGTTGGCCAACCTGCTCCCCTAATCTGACACCGCTAATGCCGTTACTGCCCAATCAAATAATCGATTGGAAATGCTAAAACCAATCTAAAAATTCTTTTTCGTGTTTATTCCACCACGCCAGCGCAAGGGAAACAGACCGCTCAGAGCGGGATGATCCGGCACGTGGCCAACACATGATTGAGTGCAGTCGTCCCCCTTTTCAGGGGAATGAGGCGCCGTTGCCCCATCCGTCCAGTGGGGGGTACCGGCAGATTTCCGGGATGTTGCTGTGCCCATGATCACACAGTCACAACTCTCGCCCTCCTCTCACCGCGCCCCCGCTTTTTATCATCTAGAGTTAGCGGGCAGTCCAAAGCTGCTGATTTATATACATTCGCCGCCAAGAGGGATCTTTTTTCATGACCGAGCATATCGATCTGCTACCTATCAACACGGATGATGAGCAGGACGCAGGCAACCGTTACCTCTACTACACCGAAGGGGATCTGGCCCGCATTCTTGCCAATCTGGAACAGCTGCGCCACGCGGTGTTTCCGGCCGCCATCGGAGAGAGTGAAACGGGCGCCACCGTGCCCCACAACTTTCCGTCCGTCTGTCTGGTGGGGCTGGGACGCTGCGGCTCCAACATCGCGCAGGATGTAGCCTCGCTGGTCTACAACGCCCGCAGTTTTTATCTCAATGAGTTCAACAGTGAAGAGCAACGCAAGCGGGAGAAGGAGTTTGGCCCGGTAAGCTGGATCCGGCGCAACCTGCGGCTACCAAACAACGGTGCCCGGCCGGTCTTTCTGATCGAGCCCATGGTGATGCTGGGGGATCTGGACAAGGACATCGATGGCCGCATCCGCCACTCCAATCGCAGCGGCGAAGGTGGCTCCTTGCGTGACTACGCCAAGATGCGGGTGATGGACTTGTCGGAGATCCACGCGGGAGGCGCGGGTAACGCCCCCATCCTGGGTCAGTATCTGGCCAAGATCATCCTCAACAAGAGCCCCCACTACTTCGCCAACTCCGAGTGGCAGGCCATTCATACCTATCTGGTGGACTCCTGCGGCATCAAGGCCAACCAGTCCCGCCTCTATTTCTACATCTTCAGTGCCGGGGGCGGTACCGGCTCCGGCATGGCCTCCGAGTTCGGGCTGGCCCAGCAGTACTCCTACATGAGCAAGACCTTTTCACCCCCGTCAGAAGAGGAGGAGCACCTCTCCCTCGGGGAGCACTTCATGTTCGATCCCATCTTCACCAGCGGCATCTGCATCCTGCCCAATATCTGTGATCGGGGTATCGAGATCTCGGAAGCGCTGCACATCAACGCGGGGCGTTTGCTGTGCAAGTATCTGGCCGAGGAGTGGGACTTCTCCTATCACTTCGACAACGAGCAGGCGTGCGATGCCAGCATGCTCAAGCGGATCAGGCCCTGGAATGCCATGATGCTGATCTCCAACGACATCATGCGCTACGCCGAAGAGAGCGACGATGGCGAGATCCAGCATGTTGATGTCAACACCATGGAGAAGTACGCCAACCAGTACATCTCCCAGCAGATCTTCAACATTCTTACCGCTCAGGCCGTCACCACCGACTACGACGAGAACTACTTTCGCCGGGCGGGCATCGATATCAGCGAGACCATTCGGCTCGATGCCAACGACCTCTTTATGAGTCTGGCGGGGCCGGTGGCGGTGGCGTATGCCGAGTCCATCTCGCCCCCCGGCGGCCTGTTTGACAAGGAGGACGGGCTCAATGTGGACGATCTCTTCACCCGTTCCATCGAGCTGCCCCATTTCAACAAGATGACCCAGGCCATCGAGGGGATCAGTTTGCTGCCCATCGAGGCGGGCAACTATCGGGAGTATCTGGACGACTATGTGAAAAGCGGCCATGACCCGGCCCACCTCAACGAGCTGCACTTCTTCAAGAACTGCTCCTCTGTGGTGTCGATCATCTCCCTGCCCAAGGAGTACAAGCTCTCCTATATGGATCTCAACCGGCTCAAGTCTCACCTCAACGGGCTCTTCCCCAATACCACCCTCAAGCGGTATGCGCTGGTCATCGGGGCGTCGGCCAACATCTCCCTCACCACCCTGATCGTCAAGAGCCCCTGCCTGAGCGATGACTTCCTGACCCTGATCGTGGCCTTTATCAAGCGCTGCTTTGCCAAGGATCACTATCGCTTCGATGAGCATCTGGACAAGGCGGTGATCGAGATGATCTGCAATGAGGAGTGGAACGATGCGCTGCTCGACAGCATGCTCAACGAGTTCGAGAACCCGGCCAAGATCCTCGATACCAACTGGTACGCCATCAAGCCCATGTATGAGAAGAAATATCGGGAGCTTATCCGCGAGAAGGAGAAGTTCGTCTCCATCAACGATATTCGCCTCAGCCGCGAATCGGTGAAAAAGGCGCTGCTCTATCTGCGGGAGATCTATCGCCACCGGGTCAGCAAGACCCGTATCCTCTCCCTCAATCCAAGGCTGGGGGAAGCGAACGCTCGCTAGCACCCTGCTCATAAAGCAAAGCGCCCGCCCCAGATGGGGCGGGCGCTTTTTTTACTGGCGCAGCCACGTTTTATCTCATCAGAGGGAGACAAAGATCCCGGCCAGGGTGGCGCTCATCAGGTTGGCCAGGGTCGCCGCCAGCACCGCCTTGAAGCCCATATTGGCCACATCGTGGCGGCGCTCCGGCGCCATGGTGCCGATGGAGCCGAGCTGCACCGCAATGGAGCCCAGATTGGCGAAACCACAGAGGGCGAAAGTGATGATGATCTGGGTGTGGGCGCTCAGATCTGCCTTGATATTGGCAAAGTCCAGATAGGCAACGAACTCGTTCATGATCACCTTCTGACCAATCAGGGATCCTGCCGCCATCATCTCGCTGGCGGGCACGCCAATCAGCCAGGCCACTGGGGCAAACAGATAACCCAGCAGCTGCTGCAGGGAGAGATCGGCCCAGCCGAACCACTCGCCGACAGTGGTGAGACCGGCGTTGATCATGGTGATGACGCTAACAAAGGCCAGCAGTATGGTGCCGATGGCCACCGCGATCTTCATGCCGCCCATGGCGCCGCCCGCCAGCGCGTCGATGGCGTTGCTGTAGTCGCTCTTGTCGAGGGTGATCTCGGTCTGATCGCTCACCTGCTGCTGCTCCGGCACCAGCAGTTTGGCCATCAGCAGGCCACCGGGCGCAGCCATAAAGGAGGCGGCAATGAGGTATTTAAGATCCACACCCAGACCGGCGTAACCGCCCAGCACCGAACCCGCCACCGAAGCCATGCCACAGGTCATCACCGCAAAGAGCTCGGAGCGGGTCATACCGGCGAGGAAGGGGCGAATAAGCAGCGGCGACTCCCCTTGCGACAGGAAGATATTGCCGGTGGCCACCAGGGATTCGGCGCGGCTGGTGCCGAGCAGACGGTGAATGGCGCCGCCCAATACCCGGATCACCCACTGCATGATGCCGAAGTGGTAGAGCACGGCGATCAGCGCGCTGATAAAAATCACCAGCGGCAGCACCCGCACGGCGAAGATAAAGCCATTGCTGGCCAGATCGCCAAACACGAAACGGATGCCGCTGTCGGCGAAGCCGAGCAGGGCGGAGACGCCATTGCTCATGGCACCGAGCATGATTTGTCCGGGGGGGAAATAGAGCACCAGGGCAGCAAAACCGGTTTGCAGGGCGAGTGCACCCAGCACGGTTCGCCAGCGGATGGCTCGGCGGTTTTCACTCGCCAGCCAGGCGATAAACATCAGGGCCAGCATACCGACCAGACTCAATAACAGTGTCATCTTGCACCTATGAAGAGAGGAGTTTCATATGGCAAGTCTGCAGACAGGCGTCGCGGGCGATCCGGCGGGAGAGATGCCGACCCACGCGACACGCAGACCACAAACCTACAGGTTAGTGGCGGGTCCCATCCTGGGGTCATTCACGTTCCGGGTGACAGCATGTATCGGGTGACGCCAGCGCCGTCGCAGGAGGAGATGCGGCCGGGTGGCAGGTCGGGCGGCGATGGTACAGTGATCATCGTCACAGAAAAAGCGGTAAAACGATTGGCCGGAGTAACTTTTTCAACTTGTTCACACAACGAAACAGGGCCAGCGTGAAGCGGGCCCTGTTTCAATCCGTACTTGAGTACTCAGATGATTACTTGAGGCGCTTGCCGCTCGCATCCACCACCTGCTCGCCATCCTCCTTGGCGAAGGCCCCTTTTTGCTGATCGGGCAGAATATCGAGCACCACTTCCGACGGACGGCACAGTTTGGTGCCAAGCGGCGTGACCACGATGGGACGGTTGATGAGGATGGGGTGAGCCAGCATGGCATCGATCAGTTCATCATCGCTGAAACGATCTTCCGCCAGCCCGAGCGCCTCGTAGGGGGGCACGTTCTTGCGCAGCAGATCCCGCACCGGCATGGCCATGGCGGCGATCAGCGCCACCAGCTGGTCACGGGAGGGGGGCGTCTCCAGATAGTGGATCACGGTGGGCTCCACGCCGCTGTTGCGGATCAGCTCCAGGGTGTTGCGGGAGGTACCACATTCCGGGTTGTGATAGATGGTGATTGCACTCATTTGCGTGTCTCTCATTAATCAAGTGAATAGAAAATGGATAGCATCAGTTCGCGGCCAGCCGTTAGCGGCCATCAGTTAACGGCTCAGCCCCGCTTCGTACCAGGGTTTGCTGGCGTTAACTACCCGCACCACCAGCAGCATGACCGGCACCTCGATCAGCACCCCGACCACGGTGGCGAGCGCCGCGCCGGAGTGAAAGCCGAACAGGCTGATGGCGGCGGCCACCGCCAGCTCGAAGAAGTTGGAGGCGCCGATCAGGGCTGAAGGACAGGCGACCGAGTGCTTCTCCCCCACCTTGCGGTTGAGCCAGTAAGCCAGTCCGGAGTTGAACAGCACCTGGATCAGGATGGGCACCGCCAACAGGGCGATAACCAGCGGCTGCTCGATGATGGCGTTGCCCTGAAAGGCGAACAGCAGCACCAGAGTGAGCAGCAGGGCCGCCACCGACCAGGGCTGGATGCGGGTCATGACGCCGTCAAAATGGGCCTCTCCCTTTTTCAGCAAAGCCTTGCGCAGCAGTTGGGCGATGATGACCGGGATGACGATATAGAGCACCACAGAGGTAAGCAGGGTATCCCACGGCACTATGATGCTGGAGACCCCGAGCAGCAGCGCCACCAGCGGCGCGAAGGCAAACACCATGATGAGGTCGTTCACCGCAACCTGCGACAGAGTGAAGTAGGGATCGCCGTTGGTTAGGCGACTCCAGACAAACACCATGGCGGTGCAGGGGGCCGCCGCCAGCAGGATCAAACCCGCCACATAGCTGTCGAGTTGATCCGCCGGCAGCCAGTCGGCAAACAGCACGCGAATAAAGAACCAGCCGAGGAAGGCCATGGAGAAGGGCTTGACCAGCCAGTTGATAAAGAGAGTGACCCCAATGCCCTTCATGTGGCCCTTCACCTGATGCAGGGCGCCAAAGTCGATCTTGAGCAGCATGGGGATGATCATCACCCAGATCAGCAGCCCCACCGGCAGGTTGACCTTGGCCACCTCCATGGCGCCGATCGCCTTGAAAAGATCCGGCAACCCCTGCCCAAGCCCAATCCCCACCAGAATGCAGAGGGCGACCCAGGCGGTCAGATAACGTTCAAAAAAGCCGATGGCAGGCACGGCCTTGGCATCACATGTTGCAGACATCACAGCTCCCGATGCGGCGCAATTCCGCATCTTCTATTGGTTCAAAACAAGGGTTTATAACAAGTAACGGCATATTCAAGCCGCCCCGGCAGCAGACCGGGACGGCGACTCAATGGTGCTGGCAGAGACGGCGCAGGGCATCGGGCCCCACCGGCTCCTCGGCGAGCAGCGGCACCACGGCGTAGCGGCTGGCGTGTTGCTGCTCGACCGCCTCGATATAGGGCAACTGGCGCTCGGCCCGCAGTTGCAGCAGCGGCGAGCTGACCGCGGCTTGCTGCAAGCTGTGGTTGATGAGCCAGCCCCAGGGCTCGATGCCGGCCCGGCGCAGGTCGGCTTGCAGATTGGCCGCCTCCTGTACCGGCGTCGGCTCGGGCAGCGTCACAATCAACACCTTGGTCTGCTTGGGATCCTGCAACTGCATCATGGGGGTAGTGAAGTGCAGCCCCTTGTTTCCCATCTGGCGAGCGATCTCCCTGTGGTAGGCGCCGGTGGCGTCGAGCAGCAGCAGGGTGTGGCCGGTGGGGGCAGTATCCATCACCACAAAGTGCTTGCCCGCTTCGCGAATAATGCGCGAGAAGGCCTGAAACACGGCGATCTCCTCGGTACAAGGGGAGCGCAAGTCCTCCTCCAGCAGCGCCCGCCCCTGCTCGTCCAGCGCAGCCCCCTTGGTGGCCAGCACCTGAGCGCGGTAACGCTCGGTCTCGGTGTGGGGGTCGATGCGGCTCACCTCCAGATGGGGCAGGCTGCCTGCTAGGGTCTCGCTCAAGTGCGCGGCAGGATCCGAGGTGGTGAGGTGCACCGGCAGGCCGCGGCTCGCCAGCTCCACCGCCACGGCAGCCGCCAGCGTGGTTTTGCCCACCCCGCCCTTGCCCATCAGCATGATGAGGCCATGACCGTCGGCGGCCAGCTCGTCCACCAGCGAACTCAACTCGGGCTGGGCTTGCTTGACAGTGGGCTGTACTGCCGGGGATTGAGCGGCTGTTCCCTCTGATTGCAGCAGCTGGCGCAAACTGTCGACCCCCACCAGATTGGTGGCCAGCAGCGGGATATGATCCTGTGCCAGCCCCTTTATCCCCTGCGGCATATGGGCGAGAGCCCGTTGCTCACGCTGCCAGAGCGCCATTGCCAGCGGATCTCCGGCAATGGCGCCTTCGGAGAAGAGGCCATTGATCACCAACTGCTGATTCAGCAAGCCGATGGCGGCAAGCTCCTCGTTGGTGCGGGCCACTTCCCGCAGAGTGGATTGCTGGGCCCGCGCCACCAGCACCAACCGGGTGCGAGCAGCATCGGCCAGCGCGGCGACCGCCTCGCCATACTGGCTGCGCTGTTTCTCCAGCCCCGCCAGCGGGCCAAGGCAGGAGGCATCCCCCTTGCCCTGCTCCAGAAATTCGCTCCAGGCACCCGGCAGTTGCAGCAGCCGGATGGTGTGGCCGGTAGGCGCCGTATCAAAGACGATATGGTCATACTCGGCCAGCAGTGTTTGGTCGGTCAGCAGCGCGGTGAATTCGTCAAAGGCGGCGATCTCGGTGGTGCAGGCGCCGGAGAGCTGCTCCTCGATGCTGCGTACCACGCTCTCGGGCAACTTGCCGCGCACCGGCCCGACGATCCGCTCCCGATAGGCTTTGGCTGCCGCGGGGGGATCTATCTCCAGCGCCGACAAACCGGGCACAGCGGCGATGGCTGTAACGCGATTGCCGATCTCGGTAGCAAACACCTGCCCCACGTTGGAGGCGGGATCGGTGCTCACCAGCAGCACCCGCTTGCCGGCATCGCAGAGTGCCACCGCACTGGCGCAGGCTAGCGAGGTCTTGCCCACCCCGCCTTTGCCGGTGAAGAAGAGAAACGGCGGTGGATTGGTCAGAAAGTGGTACATAGTCTCTCCCGAGTGGTACGTCGCGACTTAGCAGCAACCGCTGCCAGAGCAGCAGCCACCCTTGACGATCCCCTTGATGGCCGCTTGCGGCGCAGGCAGCCCGGCATAACGGGCGAGCTCGCTGCGGCTCGGATAACGGCCGGTCAACACCACCTGCCCCTCTACCAGCACCAGTGGCAACCCCTCCTCCCCGGCGTGTGTCAGAAAAGCGCTGACGGCAGGTGTCTCGGCAAACTGCATCGGCTGCTGGGCCAGATTGAAACGCTCGATGGCAACGCCCTGCTCCTTGGCCCAGGCGAGGTCGGCTGCGAAAGTGACCAGAGCCTGATCAACCTCGGTGCCACAAACTCCGCTGGAGCAGCAGAGGGCGGGATCAAAAATCTGAATGGAGGACATGGCATTACTCCTTGTTGCAGCAGGGCTGCGCAGGCAGAACATGGGGGGAACAGGCTGACTCGGCACGCATCACGCCGCACGCCTCGGGATGACCAGCGCAGCACTCCTCGGTGAGGTAGGCGATCACATCCAGCATCAGGGGAATATTGGCGCGGTAGCGAAGAAAGCGCCCCTCCTGCTCCACCGACAGCAGGCCGGTGTTGAGCATCGCCTTGAGGTGAAACGAGAGGGTGTTGGGGGCAATATCGAGCTCGCTGGCCAGTTCACCGGCGACCCGCCCCTCCAGCCCGGCCTTCACCAGCAGCCGCCATACATCGAGCCGGATGCCGGATGCCAGCGATTCAAAGACCTTGGTGGCCATCTCTTTGTTCATCTTCACTCCCCTTGGTGCGACTTTTCATTTCAACTATACAAGAATTATTGAAATGATCAAGATACGTACCAAACCGAAGATACGAGATTCTGGTATCAAACCGGGCTGACTGGAGAATCGACGAGTGAACAACAGTTGCGGACGACCACACAGGGTTCATTGCAGATAAACAGACGCCCTCCAGAGGGAGGGCGTATCAGAGCGTTTGACCGGCAGCACAGTCAAAGCTGTCTGGGCAATCAGACAAACGCGTGCCTTATTTGGCAGCAGGCACCGCGTTAAAGGTGAGCAGGGCCGCCTTGTTGGCATCGCTCAGAGTCAGCTGGTTGCCGTTGATGGAGTAGGTTGCCACCTTCTCCAGCTTTTGCAGGAACTCGGTCTCTTTGTTCATGGCGTCGCCGATGCACATCATGCGAGTGGAGCCCATGGCGCCCAGCGTCAAGACACCGTCACCCTGCTTGGTGATACCGCCAAAATAGCGGTTGCAGCCGCCCTTGCCCGCCACCTTGCCGTCGACCACTTGCAGGGTGAAGGTATCGCCGGTGGCGCCTTGCAGCTGCCAGCTGGATGCTTGCAGTTGAGCCATGCTGGAACCTGTTGCCATTGCGCAGCCTCCCAGTGCCAGCGCGGCCAGCAGAATCAGTTTCTTGTTCATGGATTCACCTCTTAATGATTAGAGCCATCAATACGGCAGCCTGTTTATCATGGCTGGCGCCCATGCCAAAGGATTTTATTGTGATCTCCCTTCACTTTACTACCAGCTGGCATGTGCCATGCTTAGGCTCAGTTCCGGACCCAGGGAGGGGAAACGAATGGTCAAATCACTCATCATCACACTGCTTGCAACCTGCGCCAGCATGGCCGTACAGGCCGCCGACTGGGCAGTGGTTCAGCCGCAATCCAACCCGTCTATCTATGTCAAAAGTTACTCGGGTGTGCTGCTCAATGGCCATAGCCATCACAGCGACAGTTTTGATCTCTGGCTGGTCAATAGCGGCTATCAATATCCGGTGGTGGATGATGTGACCCTCTTTATGGAAGCGGGCCCGGCGGTGGCGGATCAGAATCGCACATCCGGTTTCAATATGAGTTCGGGGGTACGCTACCAGCTCTCTCCGGCATTCAATATCGGCAGCCAGATCAAGCATCTCGATCTCAACAAGGCCAGCACCCTGCTGGAGCTCAACTCCAGCCTGCTGCTGACCCCCAGACTCTCCCTCACCGCCAACTACGGCGTCAGCGCCATCACTGCCGATCAGGCGCTGAGCCTGGGGGTCGGTTTCAACTTCTGAATCAGATCAGCGGCGTGGCACTCACCACCACGCCGTTGCGATCCGCATAGACGTAATCCCCTTCGTGGATGGTCACACCGGCAAAGCTGACCACGGCCCCCAGCTCACCCAATCCCCGCTTCTCGGTCTTGACCGGACAGGCCGCCAGCGCCTTGACCCCGAGCGCCAATGTCGCCAGGGTGCCCACATCCCGCGCCGCGCCGTGGATCAGGATCCCCTCCCACCCCTGCTCCACCGCCTTGACCGCCAGTTGATCGCCAAGCAGCGCACGGCGCAGCGAGCCGCCGCCGTCGATCACCATCACCTTGCCGTGACCGGGGCGGGTCACCAGATCCCGCACCAGACTGTTGTCTTCATAACAGGAGAGCGTTACGGCGCGACCATAAAAGAGGGCCTTGCCGCCAAAATCCTGAAACACCGGGTCGGCCACTTGCAGCAAGTCGCCATGTTGATCGCAGAGGTCGGGCAGGAGATCCAGCATGATTTGATTCCTTTCAGATACATGAAGATGTTCATTCTTTCATCAGGCAAGGTTTCTGGCAATCCAGAAGGATTCAATATTGCCCAGACAAACTGCTGACTTACCCGTCAATAATGGTGTCAGCCAGAGCTGGCCATCCTCCACCCAGTAGATGGCGTTCTGGCCAAAACGCGCAGCCAGCTGACGGGCTTGTGGCAGGGATAGCGCCACCGCCAGCGATGACTCCTGCCAGCGTTCGTCCGGGTCAGATCCCCAAAATGGCCCCACCACGGGCACCTGCAAATCCACGGTCAGATGGCGCCACAGCGCCCGTTCCCGCCGCATATTGCGTCGTTCTGTGACCCACTGGCTGGCCGGATTCCAGGCTGTGATGATGGCAAAGGCAGACCAGTCTGGTGGCTCAAATGGCGCGATAAAGCAGATTTTCTTGTAGTTTTCCCACAAATTCATGTCAATCACATGTTACATTCCATTACATTTTGTAGGGGCGAAAACCCGGTTCAGGCCAAGTATGATGCTGCTGTACCAGGGTTTGACCTATATCAAATCAGAGTTAAAAAGTTGCTATCTGACGGCAAAGAGTGTTGTTATGCTCCTGTTAACTGATAAAATGCGGCCACTTTCGTAATGGACGACCTTTCCAGGCTCTGCTCGACCAGACTTGTCGGGAACCTATAAGTGGCACAGGGATACTTGCCGGTACTGATGCCTAATTCGCGATATTCCGACCTGACTCTCATACCCAGGATGACGTAATAAATTTTCAGGATCAGTCAGGAAATCGGTTTGAAACGCCAAAGAGTGTTAAATTTAAGATAATTAACTGATAAGAATCTGGGAATACTCATGCAAACACCACACATTCTGATCGTCGAAGACGAGCTGGTCACACGCAATACCCTGAAAAGCATTTTTGAAGCCGAAGGCTACATCGTGCTCGAAGCCAACAACGGCGACGAGATGCATCAGGCCCTCACTTCCCACACCATCAATCTGGTGATCATGGACATCAACCTGCCGGGCAAGAACGGCCTGCTGCTGGCCCGTGAGCTGCGTGAAAACGACAACATCGCCCTGATGTTCCTGACCGGTCGTGACAACGAAGTGGACAAGATCCTGGGTCTGGAGATCGGCGCCGATGATTACATCACCAAGCCGTTCAACCCGCGCGAACTCACCATCCGTGCCCGCAACCTGCTGAGCCGCACCATGAACGTGGCTGCCGGTGGCGAAGAGAAGAAGCTGGTTGAGCGCTACCTCTTCAACGGCTGGGCGCTGGATATCAACAGCCGCGCACTGGTCAGCCCGACTGGCGACATGTTCAAGCTGCCGCGCTCCGAGTTCCGCGCCATGCTGCACTTCTGCGAAAACCCGGGCCAGATCCAGACCCGTGCCGAGCTGCTGAAGAAGATGACCGGCCGTGAGCTCAAGCCCCACGACCGTACCGTCGATGTGACCATCCGTCGCATTCGCAAACACTTCGAAAGCGTCAACGATACTCCGGAGATCATCGCCACCATCCATGGCGAAGGCTACCGTTTCTGTGGTGAGCTGGAGCAGGAATAAGCTCCCGCGACGCTGTTGCTCTGAAAAGGCGCCTCGGGCGCCTTTTCTGTCTCTGCGATTTGCTTTAAAAGCTGAGAAACCGTGAGCGTGACGTCGAACGGCGCACAAGACAGATGAAAAACAAAAAGCCCACTCGCAGGAGTGGGCTTTTTGTTTTGAAGCTGGAGCGGGCAGCGGGAATCGAACCCGCATCATCAGCTTGGAAGGCTGAGGTAATAGCCATTATACGATGCCCGCCTGGCATCTGAAATTTGGAGCGGGTGATGGGAATCGAACCCACGTATGCAGCTTGGGAAGCTACCGTTCTACCATTGAACTACACCCGCGTCAGGGCTCCTACTATATGCATTTTGCCGCCGAGCGCAATGGCGCCTTTGCCACTTTTTTCAATAAATCAATCTGTTCGGACAAGGATTGAACAGACGGTTGCTTTTTCAATCAAACATTTTCAACACAGATAATTTACAAGGTTGCCAAGGCCAAACGGCAAGGATAGTCTTGCGCCACTCGACGCGAGGATGGTGGTAATGGATAAAAAAACGCAAAAACGTCTCTATGGCTGGTTGCGCAAGCAATCGAGTCACGGTCGCCGCTGGATCACGATATCCATCGCTTTTGGCCTTGGCCAGGGCATTCTGATGGTGGCGCAAGCCTGGCTGCTGGCGACCCTGTTGCACGGCTTTATCATCGAAGGCTCAACGCCTGAGCAATCCATCACGTTCTTTATTACCCTGCTGCTGGTGACGCTTGGCAAAGCGGCGCTGGCCTATGGCCGCGAAGTGGCCAGTTTCAAGGCGGGCAGCGCGGTGCGCCAGACCATCCGCCAGCTGGTGCTCACGCGCTTAAGTCGCCTTGGCCCTGCCTATATCCAGCGCCGTCCGGCCGGTAGCTGGGCCAGCCTGTTGCTGGAACAGATTGAAAACATGCAGGATTTCTTCTCCCGCTATCTGCCGCAGATGGCTATCGCCGTCTTTATTCCGGTGGTCATTCTGGTTGCCGTGTTCCCGGTCAACTGGGCGGCAGGTCTGATCCTGCTGGGCACTGCGCCCCTCATCCCCATCTTTATGATCCTAGTGGGTGTGGGCGCCGCCGATGCCAACCGCCGCAATTTTCAGGCGCTGGCCCGTCTCTCCGGCCACTTCCTCGATCGGCTGAAGGGGCTGCGCACCCTGCAACTCTTTATGCGTACCCAGGCAGAAGGTGACGCCATTCGCGACGCCTCGGAAGATTTTCGCGAGCGCACCATGGAGGTGCTGCGCCTGGCATTTTTGAGCACCGCCGTGCTGGAGTTCTTCGCCGCCATTTCAGTCGCGCTGGTCGCCGTCTACTTCGGCTTCTCTTACATCGACCATCTGAACTTTGGTAGCTATGGGGTCAAGGTCACCCTCTTTACCGGTCTGTTCGTGCTGTTTCTCGCCCCCGAGTTCTACGCCCCGCTGCGGGAACTGGGTGCCCACTACCACGCCAAGGCGCAGGCCATTGGCGCTGCCGAGCAGCTGCTGGAATTCCTCGAAGCCGAGGTGAGCGAACCGGCCGCAGGCACGGTGCCATTCCATGCCGACAGCCCGGTCAAGGTAGAAGCCAAAGGACTTGAAGTGCTGAGCGCCGAAGGCAAGGTGCTGGTCGGCCCCATCGACTTCACCCTGGAAGCCGGTTCACGCACCGCCCTCATCGGCGTCAGCGGCGCAGGCAAAAGCTCGCTGGTCAACGCCCTGCTCGGCTTTGCCCCCTATCGCGGTGAGCTCAAGGTCAACGGGCAGGAGCTTGCCACCCTCGACATGAGCCAGTGGCGCCTGCAACTGGGCTGGCTCTCGCAAAACCCGCAGCTGTTCCACGCATCCTTGCGCGATAACCTGCTGCTGGCCAAGCCAACGGCCAGCGATGCCGAGCTGGAAGATGCCCTGAAACGGGCGCAGGCGTGGGAATTTGCCATGGAGAAGGGGCTCGACTATCCGGTCGGCGATCAGGCCGGCGGCCTCTCGGTCGGTCAGGCTCAGCGTCTCGCCCTGGCGCGCACCCTGCTCAAATCGACCCAGCTGATGGTGCTCGACGAACCGACCGCCAGTCTGGATCGCCACTCCGAGCGCGCCATCATGACCACCCTTGAGCAGGCGATGGCTGGCCAGACCCTGCTGATGATCACCCACCGCCTCGACCAGCTTACCAAGATGGACAAGATAATGGTGCTGGCCCGCGGCCAGCTGGTGGAGCAAGGCAGCTTCCAGCAACTTAGTTCTGGGCAGGGGCTTTTTGCCCGCCTGCTCTCCCAACGTTCCGGAGGTTCTCTCGATGAGTGATCTGTTGCCGTTTCTGCGCCTCTATCGCCAACACTGGCTCAGCCTCACCATTGGTTTGCTGCTGGCGCTGGTGACCCTGGCCGCCGGCATGGGGCTGCTCTCCCTCTCCGGCTGGTTCCTCTCCGCCGCCGCCGTGGCAGGGATGACAGTTGCGACGACCCATGCCTTTAACTACATGACCCCCGCGGGCGGGGTGCGCTTCTTCTCCATCGTCCGCACAGCCGGTCGCTGGGGTGAGCGGGTAGTGAGCCACGACGCCACCTTCAGGGTACTGACCCGACTACGGGTCTGGTTCTGGCAGAAACTCTCGCCGCTCTCCACCGGTACTCTGGCCGGTTTCCGTCAGGCGGATCTGCTCAACCGGCTGGTGGCCGACATCGATGCGATGGACCACGTCTATCTGCGGCTGATCACCCCCATAGGCGCGGCCCTGCTCAGCACCGCCGGACTGGTCTTCTTCCTGTCGTTTTTCGACAGTCGTCTCGCCCTCACCCTGGGTGCCATTCTGCTGTTTGGCATGATTGCCCTGCCGCTGGTGTTCTACTTCCTCGGCCGTCGCCCCGGTCAGGCGCTGATTGCCGAAAAATCGACCCTGCGTACCCGGATGGTGGACTATCTGGATGGTCAGGCCGAGCTGCAGATGTTTGCCGCGGCTCCCAAGGCGCTGGTTGAGCTGCAACAGGCCGAACAGGCGCTGCTCGCCGCACAGGCCCGGATGGCCAAGGTGAGCGGGCTGGCCAACTTCTCGGTGCAACTGCTGAGCGGCTGGACCCTGACCCTGATGCTCTGGCTGGCCGGCCATGGGGTGGCGGGTGCTGCGCCCGACCCCATGACCGCATTGATGGTCTTTGCCACCCTGGCAAGCTTCGAGGCACTGATGCCGTTGGCGGGGGCTTTCCAGCACCTCTCCACCAGCCTCACCTCGGCACGCCGCCTGAACGAGATCCTGCAAGAGGCAAAAGCCCCCGAGTGGGGCGACGAGCAGACCCACGCTACCGCTGGCGCGCTGCAGATCAATGACCTCTATTTTGGCTACCCCGGCAACCCCCAGCCGGTGCTGCGTGGCTGCACCCTGCAACTGCACGCCGGTGAGAAGCTGGCGCTGCTGGGCCAGACCGGCTGCGGCAAATCGACCCTGATGGGGCTGCTGACCCGGGAGTGGAGCCCGCAGGCTGGCAAGATCCTTCTCGATGGCAAGCCGCTCACCGACTATAGCGAAGGGGCGCTGCGCGCCTCCATCTCGGTGGTGAGCCAGCGGGTGCACCTGTTTGCCGATACCCTGCGGGGCAACCTCAAGCTGGCCGCCCCGACCGCCACTGACGAGCAGTTGATTGCGGTGCTGACCCAAGTCGGACTGGCCAATCTGCTGGAAGATGAGGCGGGCCTCGACGCCTGGCTCGGTGACGGCGGCCGCCCCCTCTCCGGTGGTGAGCGTCGCCGTATCGGTATCGCCCGCGCCCTGCTGCACGATGCGCCGCTCTGGCTGCTGGACGAACCGACCGAAGGGCTCGACAGTCAGACCGAACGGGAGATCATGGATCTGTTGTTCAAGCTCGGGGCAAATCGCACCTTGCTGCTCATCTCCCACCGCCTGCTGGGGATGGAGCAGATGGACCGGATTGCCCTGATGGAAGAGGGACAGATCCGCCTCTGCGCCCCTCATGACAAGCTGCTGGCGGATGATTACTACCGCAGCCTCTATCAGCGACTGGCTCCGGTTTGATATCAGGCTGATGGGGGTCACACCCTGACAACAGGGCGCAAAACGGGGCTGGTCGCCGCAGGCGGCTGGCCCCTATAATGTCCCCCTCATTATTCAACAAGATGCCGACATGGAGCGCCTGCGCATTTCTACTGTCCTCATCACCGACACAAGATACGAGACGATGAAACGCCTGATCCTGATGATGCCCCTGATTGCCTCCGGCTGTGCCAACTACGCCTTCAACAGCAATCTGGATAAAGAGAACTTCGACGAATACTTCAAACCCGGTAGCGTGCGCATCTATGAACAGGATGAGCTGGCTGACCTCAACTACCTCTACCTCGGCACCATCGAGGGTGAATCCTGCCAGGCCGATGCCAACCAGCCGGTGCCCAACGCCGGTGAAGCACGCACCCTGGCCCGCCGCCGCGCCGCCGACATGGGCGGCAACGGCGTCACCATCGACAAGTGCGCCGAGTTCAGCGACACCCCGGGCTGCCTGAAACAGGTGATCTGCTACGGGCAGGCGCTGAAAGTGGCCGAAGAGAAGTAACCGCTGTCATGGCCCTCGCTATCGTTCGCCTTGGCAGCCCGCGCCTGCCCGATGAGGGGCTGCGGATCGGCACGGTGCGCCGCCCGCCCCGCGGCGTACCCAAGAGCGAATTTGCCAGCCAGCATTGGTACGATGTCTGGTTCCCCAATCTGGCCCCCAGCAGCGAAACCATGAAGCTGGGGCAGGCAGCCGAGACACCCGCCCAATGGGCGGCGTTTGGCAAACAGTACAAGGCCGAGATGGCGCAACCTGCCGCCAGGCATGATCTGGCGCTGCTGGCCGCCCTCTCCCACACCACCAATCTGTCGGTGGGTTGCTACTGCGAGCAGGAGTCCCGCTGCCATCGCACAATTTTGAAAGAGCTGCTGGTAGCCGCGGGGGCCGCCATCCGCTAACTCGGCGAGCGACAGCGATGGGATGGGGAATCGCGTCAGCCTGTATTCGGCAACCATCAGACATTGGATAGAGAGAGAGGGCATCCCGCGGGCTGCCCTCTCTCGTTGTATTCACACCTGCCGCGCCACGCTTGGTAGCAGCGTCTCGATGCACCCTCTCTTATTGCAGACTGGGCTCCAGCAACTGCTGCCGTAGCGCAGTCTCCTCGGCCTGAGTCATGGCATGTTCCGCCACCTCGGCGGCAGGCTCGATGGCCAGCCAGTGGGCAAGATCGGCGGCGGTCTCCTCCAGCGGCCGGAAGTTCAACCCGTGGACGATGGCCGCCTCGGCGCTGACCGAACCATAACCGGCAAACTCCGCCTGCGCGCAGGGCAGCAGGGTGGGATAGCTCTGCCAGGGCTCGATACCGGCCGCCATAAGGGTCGACCAGGGCAACCACTCGGGCTGGATGGGGCGGGCGGGCTGCAACCGGGCGCTCAGCCGCTCCAGCCAGTCGCAGAGGGTAATGCCGGGCTTGAGCAAGTTGAATGTGCCCCCCAACTGCTGCTCGGCCGCGCGCAACACAAACTCGGCGCAATCGCGCACATCGAGATACTGCAAGCGATCCTCGCCACTGCCCGGCAGCAACCAGGGCCCGCCCTGCTGCACCCGCTTAATCCACCAGGCCATGCGCCCGGTAGGATCATGGGGGCCGCACAACACGCCCGGGCGCAGGATGCAGAGCCGCCCGTCCCAGCGGGCGCGATACTCCTGCTCGCACAACACCTTGAGGGGGCCATAGTCAGTGGGCATTTCCCCTTCGGGGATAGCATGAAGCGGCGCCGACTCATTCATCCCGGGCATTGAGAAATCGCGATAGACGCTGATGGTGGAGATAAAAATCAGCCGCGCGCAGCGCCCGCGCAAAGCCGCCGAGAGGTTCGCCGCCTGCTCGGGGCGATAGCAGCAGGTATCGATGACGAGGTCCCACTGCAACCCGGCCCCTTGCAGGGAGCTCAGGCTCTTGTCCCTGTCGCCGGTGAGCTGCACCAGATCGCGCCAGTCCGGATGCTGGTGCAGGCCACGGTTGAACAGGGTCACTTCATGGCCCCAATCCAGCGCGAGCGCGGTGAGGTGGCGCCCCAAAAAGCCGGTGCCACCGATAATCAGCAGTTTCATCCCTCTCCCTCCCCCTTCGGCGCGAGTGCGCACATTTCATCCTGACACGCCAGTTGCCTTCACCCTACGCAACTTGGCGCGCGGGCACAGCCCCCGACTGGCCGGGATGGGACAGGGATCACGGCAGCGCCGCAGAAAAGGGCGTATCGAGGCCAAGCCTGCGTTTTGGGGCTGTCTGTGCTAAATTGCCGGGGTTTTCAGTCAGGATCCGCCATGAAGTTCGAAATCGACACCCTCGGGATCATCCGCTCTCCCTACAAGGAGAAGTTCGCCATCCCCCGCCAGCCCGGTCTGGTCAAATCGGCCCGCGCCCGCCTCGAGCTGCTTCCCCCTTACGATCAGCCGGATGTACTGCGCGGCATCGAGCAGTTCTCCCATCTGTGGCTAAGCTTCGTGTTTCACCAGACCATGGCGCAGGGCTGGCACCCGACAGTGCGCCCGCCGCGCCTTGGCGGCAACGAACGGGTCGGCGTCTTTGCCACTCGCTCCACCTTCCGCCCCAATCCCCTTGGCCTCTCTGTGGTCGAACTGCACGGGGTCGGTCGCGAACGGGGCAAGCTGTGGCTGGAGCTAGGGGCGGTGGATCTGCTCGATGGCACCCCCATCATCGATATCAAGCCCTACATTCCCTATGCCGACAGCCTGCCGGATGCCCGTGGCGGCTTTGCCCCGGACGCGCCCACCCCGCCGCTGGCGGTGAGCTTCAGTGCCGAGGCAGAGCAGCAGTTGCAACCCTGGCTCAAGGCCCATCCCGAGCTGCGCCAGCTGGTGAGCGAAGTGCTGGCACAAGATCCGCGCCCCGCCTACAAGAAGGGCAAGCCCGATGAGAAGGAGTACGGGGTGCGGCTGTTTGACTGCAATGTCCGTTTTCGCATCAGCGAGCCGGATTGCGTGGTGCTGGCCATCGAGCCCGCCTGAACCTGGGCGGGCCGACATCACTGATGCTATTTCACGCCGTCTTCACGTCACAAGGGGCTTAATGAGCCTGTAAATTGTGTGGCATTGATCAGACTATCCCCCCGGTTACCAGTGATACCATGCAGACAGCAGAGGGCATCTCCTCTCTGACTGATGCCAGCGGCAGGCTATCGATGTATAGCAAGCATGCTAGCTCTGCTATTGCCGCCAAAGGATCTGGCCTCGCCCCGACACGCTTGAGTGCGGGGATGCCACACGGATGTGACAGCACTTCGAAGGAACAAACCTATGCTGATGAACAGTGAACAACGTTATGGCACCCTGAATATCGGGCTGCACTGGCTGACCCTGTGGGCCATGATCGCCGTCTACGCCCTGATCGAATTTCGCGATATCTTCCCCAAAGGGGACCCTGGCCGGGATCTGATGAAGGAGTGGCACTTTATGCTGGGGCTGCTTATCTTCGCCCTGGTGTTTGTCAGACTGGCCCTGCGCTGGATGAGCCCGACACCCCGTATCGTGCCCGAGCTATCCCCGGTCATGCACAAGCTGGCAAAACTGGCCCACCTCGCCCTCTACGGTTTTCTGATTCTCACCCCGCTGTTTGGCTGGCTGCTGCTAAGCGCCGCGGGCAAGCCCATCCCCTTCTTCGGGCTTGAGCTGCCTGCCCTGCTCTCCCCAAGTCCGGATCTCAAGGGGCTGATCAAGGAGGTGCACGAGACCCTGGGTAATATCGGTTACGCCCTGATCGGCCTGCACACGGTGGCGGCCCTCTATCACCACCATATTCTCAAAGACAACACCCTCACCAATATGCTGCCGCCGCGCCGCAGCTAACGGGTGACAGATAAACGCAGAGGGGGCCGTTATGGCCCCCTCTCTGTTTTCCTGAACAACCGTCATCTGCACCGCTGGCAAATGGCATCACGCCTGCTTGGCCAGCTCCTCGGTCGGCTTGCCTTTCGGCTCGTGCGGCAGCTTTTTCACATTGTTCTTGCTCTCCAGCGGCTTGCTCCCGGACGAACTGTTTTCAGACAAGGCTTGCAACACGGGATCGGCCTTGCCGGCCACGGAGGGCTGGGACTGGCCAACAAAGTTGCCGCCTTTGCAGATGGAGAGACTGCCCCCCTTGAAGATCCCCTGCATCTTGCCGCTCTCCAGGATCTCCACCTCGGCGGAGGTACAGGTGCCTTCCAGCAGACCATTGATGATCACGTGGGGCGCACTCACCTCCCCCTCAACGCTCCCCCCCTGCATGATGCGCAGCACACCACCGATGAGCTGGATGGTGCCATTGACCTGACCGCGCACCTCCAGATCCCCCTCCACCTGCAACTCGCCCTTGAAGCGGGCACCGGCTGCAATCACAGTGGCCCCGGCCGACGCAGTAGCCGCACCACCTTTGTTTCTTCCAAACATCCGTACTCTCTCCACCAACCACACAAGCAGAACCAGCGGCATCGGCGCCACTGGCCACAGAAAACAGGGCGACCCCAGCACGTAGAGCAGCAAGGCTGCCCCCCAGCAGAGCCAGACAATATAGAGGAGGTCGCTGCGCTCACGCTGTTGCAGTCGCGCCAGCAGCCTTCCGGCCATCTCTCTCATCACATCAAACCTTTCGCAGCATGGCTGCCGACCAGCATGCCATCGACAACCCGGACCATGGTTAAACGACCAGTTGGCGCGAACTCTGAAGTCCCGCTGATTCAGTCCCGATACAGCCGGGATGCATTAGGATTCGAATTGACTCGAAGCGACATACACTTTCTAATTGACAGCCTGGATCCCTATGACCGCTCACATCATGAAAATTCTGTTGGTCGAAGACGACAAGCTGCTCAATCACCACCTCTCCTCTCTGCTGACCGAAGCCGACAATCAGGTCTACAGCACCGACCAGGCCGGGATTGCACTGCACTACGCCGCCGACTATCCGATTGATGTGGCCATCATCGACCTCGGTCTGCCCGATATGGACGGCCTGCAACTGATCCGGCAACTGCGCGAACGGCAGATCCCCTTCCCCATCATTGTGCTGACCGCCCGTGGCAACTGGCAGGACAAGGTCGAAGGACTGGAAGCGGGTGCTGATGACTATCTGGTCAAACCGTTCCAGAAAGATGAGCTACTGGCCCGACTCAATGCGCTGGTGCGCCGCAGCGCCGGTTTTATCTCGCCCAGGGTGAAGGCCGGTGATTACGAGCTGGATCTCTCCCGCAAGGAGCTGACTATCGCCGGAGAAGTGGCGGTGCTCACCAGCTTTGAATACCTCATTCTGGAGTACCTGATGCGCAACGCCCGTCAGGTGGTCTCCAAGCAGCAACTGCTCGACCAGCTCTACGGCGACGGCGAAGGGGACCCCAACACCATCGAGGTGATGGTGAGCCGCCTGCGCAAGAAGCTGGATCCGGAAGGGACGATTCAACCCATCTCCACCATCCGGCGTCAGGGTTACATCTTCAACCTCTCCTGTAACTGATGCAGTTTCATCTGCCGCGCCCCATCAAGATGATCCGCAGCTCACTGCACATCAAACTGCTGCTCAGCTCGCTGCTGGTGATCGCACTGATCATGGGGTTTGCCGTCTACGCCCTCTACCTCGGCCACGTCGAGGAGCAGACCCAGAAGGCCAGCGCCCGGATGCAGGAGAACCTGGCCAAGCTGTTTTCCTCCACCGAACCGGATGACAAGGGATCGAACGTCGAGCTGGGGCGGATATCCCGTGGTGCTGGGGATCGCAACCTCGATACCCTGATCTGCCGCGCCGATGGCGATCTGGTCTGGTCGAGCCTCCATATGCCGGAGGTGATCAAGGCCAAACAGACCATCTGCGGCGACCTGATGAAGTATCTGGGGGGGATGGATCTCGACTACTTCTTCAAGAAGCACACCATCAAGAACGGCGAGAGCTACTTCGTCTACAGCCTGCGGTTTATCCGCAATCCCGGCAGCGGCACCACCGCCTACTACGTGGTGATGATCGACTCGGCCAAACGCTATCACGAAGAGTCCCGCACCTACCTCTACCAGACCGCCAAACAGGCGCTGCTCGCCTATATGCTGCTGGCCGGGCTGCTGCTGCTCACCACCTTCTGGAGCCTCAGCTCCCTGCGCACCATCGCCCGTCAGATCGACGATATCCGGGCCGGCAAGCGTGATGACCTCTCGAGCGATTTTGAGCGGGAGCTAGCCCCGCTGACCGACTCCATCAACCAGCTGCTGGAAAACGAACGCCAGCAGACCCAGCGCTACCAGCACGCCCTCAATGATCTCGCCCACAGCCTGAAAACCCGGCTGGCGCTGATCCAGATCACTACCCGCGAAGTGAAGCTGGGGCGGGAGATCCACGACAACATCAACGAGCAGATCCTCACCATGGATCAGATGATCCAGTATCAGCTCAGACGGGCTGTGACCGGCCGCCAGCGCCTTGCCAGCAAGGGTACCGAGCCGGTACCGCTGATTGAAAAACTGCTGGCCAGCCTGACCAAGGTCTATCGCCACAAGAAGCTGCAAACCCACTTCAAGTTCGACGATGACGCTCTCTTCCACGGCGAACAGGGCGACCTGATGGAGCTGATGGGCAACCTGCTCGACAATGCCTGCAAGTTTGCCATCAGCGAAGTGAAGGTGACGGTGCGCCGTCATCTCGAGCGGCTGCGTATCGAAGTGGAAGATGATGGCCCGGGAATCGATCCGGCCAAATCGGAGCAGATCTTCCAGCGCGGCGTGCGGGCAGACAGTTCACCCGGTCAGGGCATAGGTCTGGCGGTGGTGACCGAAATCGTCCACAGCTATGGCGGCCAGATCCGGGTCGATGAATCCCCCCTCGGCGGTGCCCGCTTTACCCTGGATCTTCCCTGACACCGGATAGGCCCGACCACGGGCCCTCTGCCACCCGCTGCACTGCCCTACCCAGGGTTAAAAACTCCTGCCTGACACCACCCAATTCAGCAATATGCTATCGAGATGCTTGAGATGTGAGGCATCTCGGTTAAGCTATGGCCGACTCGTTTGTTAACCATTTGATGGACCTGTAATCGCACTATGGAAAACATGTTTGAAAGATTGATGTACGCATCCCGCTGGATCATGGCCCCCATTTATCTTGGGCTCAGCCTCATACTGCTGGCACTGGGAGTGAAATTCTTTCAGGAAATCCTCCATATCCTGCCCAACATACTGGAGATGAAAGAGGTGGATCTGGTGCTGGTCACACTGTCGCTGATCGATATCACCCTGGTGGGGGGACTTATCGTGATGGTGATGTTTTCCGGCTATGAGAACTTCGTCTCGCGCCTCGATGTCGGGGATGAGGGCGACAAACTGGTGTGGCTCGGCAAGCTCGATGCCGGCTCCCTGAAAAACAAGGTCGCCGCCTCCATTGTCGCCATCTCCTCCATTCACCTGCTCAAGGTGTTTATGAATGCCGAAAATCTCCCCAACGACAAGATCAAGTGGTACCTGCTGATCCACATCACCTTTGTCCTCTCGGCCTTCGCCATGGGCTACCTCGACAAGCTGACCCGCAAATAGTAGCCAGCTTGCGATAGACGATATGCCCGATAACACGACATGGATCGGGCATATCGTGCGACCACTCTTCACTGTCGAGTCCACTATGATCCGCCCATTATCTGCCACCGATCTGGATGCCGCCGTCGAGCTCTGGTATCAGGCATCGGTGCAAGCCCACGACTTTATTCCTGCCGCCTTTTGGCATGAGCAACGGGCAGCGATACGGGATATCTATCTGCCCGCCAGCAAGAGCTGGGTCTATGAGGAGGATGGACAGCTACTGGGCTTTATCTGCTGATATCAGGGGTCTGTTGCCGCCCTGTTTATTTCCCCTGATCACCAATCACACGGGTTGGGTCGCCAACTGCTCGAACACCTCAAAGCCCAATATGATCGACTCGAGTTGACGGTCTACGCCGAAAATGAGCAGGCGCGGCGCTTCTATTCCCGCAACGGTTTTAAAGAGGGTGAGCAGCAGTTGTGCGAGCGTAGCGGTCGCCCCGAGCTGGTGATGCATTGGCAACGAGGATAAGCGGGTCGCCCATAGCGATGGCGAGCACGCTTTGCCTGTTTTGTGGCCTCCTTGAATGCCATGGCGGCATTCTCTACAATGACCCACTTTTTATTCATTTCGGGTTATATCGATGAGCGATACCAGCACCAAACCGGCTCTGCCGGATCACCTCTCCTGCAATCCCCGCAGCCCTCACTATGTGGCCGCCTGCTTCGAGCACCCGATCGGTATTCGCCTGAATGGCAAAGAGCGCACCGATGTCGAGGAGTACTGCATCAGCGAAGGTTGGGTGAAGATCCCCTCCCCCAAAGCGCTGGATCGCCGTGGTCAGCCCATCCTGATCAAGCTCAAGGGCACCGTTGAAGCCTTCTACAGCTAATCAGCGCGCTGCTGCTTGATAAACAACAAGGCCACCCTCGCGGTGGCCTTGTTGTTTCCGGTATTGCTGCTGGCGTCAGCGTTATCTACGCGGCACCCACCAGCCCACATTTCTCGCATAGCGGCTCTTATACCCCCAGCCGATCGCGCAGGGTGTACCAGGCGGCGCCCGCGGCGGTGAAGGGGATACGGAACAGACGGCCACCCGGGAAGGGGTAGTGCGGCAGTTTGGCAAAGGCATCGAAGCGCTCCGCCTGACCGCTCAGCACTTCCGAGAGCAACTTGCCCGCCAGATGGGTGCAGGTGACGCCGTGGCCGCTGTAGCCCTGCATGTAGTAGATATTGGGGCCGATGCGACCAAACTGCGGCAGCCGCGACAGGGTGAGCAGGAAGTTGCCGGTCCAGGTGTACTCCACCTTGACGTCGGCCAGCTGCGGGAAGGTTTTCAGCATCTTGGGGATGATCAGCCGCTCGATATCCGCCGGATCCCGCGCGCCATAAACCACACCGCCGCCATAGAGCAGCCGGTGATCGCCGGAGGTGCGGTAGTAGTCGAGCAGGTAGTTGCAATCCTCCAGACAGTAGTTCTGTGGCAAGAGTGAACGGGCCCGCTCCTCTCCCAGCACTTCGGTGGCGATCACCTGGGTGCCGCAAGGCATGCTCTTGCTGGCCAGTTCCGGCACCAGATTGCCGAGGTAGGCGTTGCCGGCCACCACGATAAAGCGCGCCTTCACCGCTCCTTTGGCGGTCTTGACCAGCGCCGGCTGACCCGGGGTAATGCTGGTGACGGCGGACTGCTCGAAGATCTGCCCCCCCTGGATGCGGATCGCTTCCGCCTCCCCCAGCGCCAGATTCAGGGGGTGAATATGGCCGCCGCTCTTGTCGAGCAGGGCGCCGACGTAGCGATCGCTCGCGACCACCTCGCGTACCCCCTTGGCATCGAGCAGCTCCAGCTGCTCATTGCCCCACTTCTCCCAGCGCGCCTTCTGCGCCTTGAGCTCGTGGAACTGCTTCTCGGTCTCGGCGGCAAAGACGCCCCCCTCCTGCAGATCGCACTGGATGTTGTAGCGCTTGATCCGCTCGCGGATGATCTGGCCCCCCTCAAACAGCATGGAACCGAGCAGCCTGGCCTGATCCGGCGGGCAGTTCGCTTCTATGGTGTCGATGTCGCGGCTGTAGGAGTTGACGATCTGGCCGCCGTTGCGGCCGCTGGCGCCAAAGCCGACACGGGCTGCCTCCAGCACCACCACCTTGTAGCCCTTCTCCACCAGATGCAGGGCGCTGGAGAGGCCGGTATAACCCGCCCCGATGACACAGACATCGCACTCCAGCAGCTCGGTCAGTGTCGGATAGGGCGCGTGTTTATTGGCGCTGGCTGCGTAGTAACTGTTTACATGTTCGGTCATGATCCCTGTTTCCTTACCGGTTCGGTTGCCAAACTTCTGTCAGGATTAAAAGCTCGCCGGGGTGTGGGCGCTGACGATGCGACAGATCTGCCCCGACGGATTGCTGAAGCTGTGGGGCTCGCCGGTGTCGATCACATAGCTGTCGCCCGCCTCCAGCTGATAATTCTGGCCCGCCACCGTCAGGATCACCGACCCCTCCAGCACGGTGCCGACCTCCTCCCCCTGATGGGTCACCTGACCTCCGGTGTCGGTGCCGGGGGGATAGGTCTCCAGCATAAAGCCGAGCTGGCGGCGGTTGTTGCCGTTGTGCACCAGCTTGAGGGAGACCCCCTGACTGCCCAGCTCGATAAGCTGATCAGCCTTGATCACCACTTCCGGAGTGCGGCTCTCCTCCTCGGCGAAGAAGCGCGACAGCGGCAGGCCGTAGATGGTGAGCAGCTTTTGCAGGGAGGCGACCGAGGGGCTCACCTTGTCCTGCTCGATCATGCAGATGGCGCCGTGGGTCAGGCCGCTCAGCTCGGCCGCCCGCCGCTGTGAGAGCCCCAGCTGATGGCGCACCGCCGCCAGCCGTTCCCCCATGGTGCGCGCCCCGGCGTCAGCCCCACTCAACGGCCGAGCCACGCTCTCCCGGCTCTGCGGCCCGCTCACCGCAAGCCTCCTCTTGCTGCGCTATCTCTGCATCCTTGCATCATCAGCCTCTCCTGCTTGCGCGTGATCGCATCGGATCAAGCGCAGCCTGTTTACCCTGCTGGTTAAAATAGCCAACCAGCTTTCCCTTGCCGTTCACTATGTTACACAGCACAACCGTTCATTATTTTGCACACCTGATTTACCATCTCCCGGTCGCCTGCCCACTTGCAGCCTGCAAGCGAACCGGAAAAAGCGCGCTACACAGCCCATTTTCTAGCATGGCGCCCCCCAGCAATTCAAATATATTTAACACTTGAAAAACATTTCAGCTCAAATTATGGTCTTCCTGTGCTTATTATTTTATACGGCAGCGGCGCAGGAAGGGTCGGCTCACTCCGGCAACCAGCTGCTCTGACCCACACTCGAGGCTTCTCATGTCAGGAACAACATCCCACTCCAGCTTGATCACATCCCGTGCCTATATAGATGGACAGTGGTGCGAGGCCGCCAGCGGCCGCACCTTCGATGTCACCAACCCCGCCAGCGGTGCCGTCATTACCCAGGTGCCCGACATGGATGCCGAGGATACCCGCCGCGCCATCGCGGCCGCCCACGCGGCGCAACCCGCCTGGGCGGCGCTGACCGCCAAGGAGCGCAGCAACAAGCTCTACGCCTGGTTTGCCGCCATCACAGCCCACAGCGACGAGCTGGCACGCATCATGACCTGCGAGCAGGGCAAGCCGCTTGCGGAAGCCAAGGGCGAGGTGGCCTATGGCGCCAGCTTTATCCAGTGGTTCGCCGAGGAGGGCAAGCGCGCCTATGGCCGTACCATCCCGGGCTTTAGTGGCGATCGCCGGCTGGCCACCATCAAGCAGCCGGTCGGGGTGGTCGCCGCCATCACTCCGTGGAACTTCCCGATTGCCATGATCACCCGCAAAGCAGGCCCGGCGCTGGCCGCCGGTTGCACCATCGTCATCAAGCCGGCCGCCGAAACACCGCTCTGCGCACTGGCGCTGGCGGTACTGGCCGAGCAGGCGGGGATCCCCGCCGGGGTCATCAATATCGTCACCAGCCACCAGCCGAGCGCGGTGGGCAACGAGTTGTGCAACAACCCGACTGTGCGCAAGCTCTCCTTCACCGGCTCGACCCGCATCGGCAAGCTGCTGATGCGCCAGTGCGCCGACACCATGAAGCGCCTCTCGCTGGAGCTGGGCGGCAACGCCCCCTTTATCGTCTTTGACGACGCCGATCTCGACGCCGCCGTGGCCGGGGCGCTCGCCTCCAAATACCGCAACGCCGGGCAGACCTGCGTCTGCGCCAACCGCATTCTGGTGCAGGCCAGCGTCTATGACGCCTTCGCCGAGAAGCTGACTGCCGCCGTTGCCGCCTTCAAGGTGGGAGATGGCATGAGTGAAGGCACCCAGATCGGCCCGCTCATCAATCCGGCCGCCGCCAGCAAGGTCGCCGAACTGGTGCAACAATCTGTTGCCGCCGGTGCCGAAGTGCTGCTGGGTGGCGAGCCCCACCCCGCCGGCCCCCTCTTCTACCGCCCCACCATTCTGGGCAAGGTAGCCAAGGACAACCCCATCCTGCAGGAGGAGATCTTCGGCCCGGTCGCGCCGCTGGTGCGTTTCGAGAGCGAAGCCGAGGCCATCGCGCTGGCCAACGATACCCCCTATGGTCTGGCCGCCTACTTCTATGGCCGCGACATCGCCCGGGTATGGCGCGTCGCCGAGCAGCTTGAATACGGCATGGTCGGCATCAACGAGGGGATCATCTCAACCGAATTGGCCCCCTTTGGCGGCATCAAGGAGTCGGGTCTGGGTCGGGAGGGGGCAGCCGAGGGGCTGGAGGAGTATCTGGAGACCAAATACCTCTGCTTTGGCGCCATTCGCTAGGGCAGCAGAGGGCTAAAGCATCGTATTTATCGATGCTTTAGCTGCAATATTCATCGCTTTTACAGATAGATGCAGACGTTCACCCGAGGCGGCAAGGGGCGCAATTTGGCCTGCGCTGCCTCGCAAGAGGGCTTCTGCAACATACACCACACGCAGCCGATCTGGCCCGATGGGCTGTTCGGCGGTAATGGGCGCCAGATCGCCCGCCACATTTTCAGGGAATATCCGGGGCTGTGGCCCCTCAGGGAGGAAAGATGAGTCAGTCAGAATCAAACAAGGCGTGGCAAGCGCGCCGCGAGGCGGCCGTGGTCAACGGTGTTGGCACCCTGCTGCCGGTCTTTATCGACCGCGCGCAAAATGCCGAGCTGTGGGATGTGGAGGGCAACCGCTACATCGACTTTGCCTCCGGCATCGCCGTGCTTAACACCGGCCACAACCACCCGAAAGTGGTGGCGGCGGTGCGCGAGCAGCTGGAAAAATTCAGCCACACCTGCTTTCAGGTCACCCCTTACCCGGGCTATATCGAGCTTGCCGAAAAGCTCAACGCCCTGGTGCCCGGCCCGACCCCGAAACGCACCCTGTTTCTCTCCACCGGCGCCGAGGCGGTCGAGAACGCCATCAAGATTGCCCGCGCCCACACCGGTCGCAGCGGCACCATCGCTTTCAAGGGGGGCTTTCACGGTCGCACCATGATGGGCATGGCGCTCACCGGCAAGGTGGTGCCCTACAAGACCGGCTTTGGCCCCTTCCCGGGCGAGGTCTACCACATCCCCTTCCCCGCCGATTATCTGGGGGTGAGTGAAGAGGATGCCCTGCATGCCCTCGACCTCTGCTTCAGCGCCGACATCGAGCCCTCCCGCGTTGCCGCCATCATTATCGAGCCGGTACAGGGTGAAGGGGGCTTCTATCCCGCCTCCCCGAGCTTTATGCAGAAGCTGCGCAGCATCTGCGATCAGCACGGCATTCTGCTCATCTGCGACGAGATCCAGAGCGGCTTCTGTCGCACCGGCAAGACCTTCGCCACCGAGTATGCCGGCATCGAGCCGGACATCATGACGTTGGCCAAGAGTCTGGCGGGCGGCTTCCCCCTCTCCGCCGTGGTGGGCAAGGCAGAGATCATGAACGCAGCCAAGCCGGGCGGCCTTGGCGGCACCTATGCCGGTTCCCCCATCGCCTGCGCCGCCGCGCTGGCGGTATTGCAGGTGATCGAAGAGGAAAAACTCAACCAGAAAGCACTGGATCAGGGTGAGCAGATCAAGGCGGGGCTGCAACGCATAGCCGAGCGTTTTGACTGCATAGGTCAAATTCGCGGACCCGGTGCCATGGTGGCCATGGAGCTGGTGAAACAGCGCAATGCCGACCAGCCTGATCCCGACCTCACCAAACGTCTGGTGGCCGAGGCGGGCAAACGCGGTCTGGTCCTGCTCTCATGCGGGGTGCGCGCAAATGTCATCCGTTTTCTCGCCCCGCTGACCGCCCCGGCGGCAGTGATTGACGAAGGGATGCAAATCCTTGAAAAATCACTGGAGGCCGCGCTGGCCTGACCAGCAGGAAAGTAACCGCTAACCTGTGCAAAAAAATGCAGTTTTGCCCCCTTTTTTTCTTGTCAAGGGGGCCCTGCAAATGCACAATGCGCCGCCACTGCAAGGACCGGTATTACCACATCTCGCCGGTCCTTTTTTGTACAGTGAACAAACCCATAAACGAGGCCGGATCACCCCCGGAAAAGATAGCGAGATTGGCAGCAATCTCCCGACACCACATTCAGTGAGGAACAACATGGGGCATCTCAATGCTTTCCGACCGGCTCTGCCCGGTGCGCGCCACCCCGGCGCCCTTGATTCCCGGGCCTCTTTCCCGGTTTCGTTGATGGAGTGTGCCGCCCCGGCACCGCGTGAGGAACAGGCATGATGAACGCCCAACCGGTTGGTCTGAAAAAGACCCTGAAACTGTGGCAGGTCGTGGTCATGGGTCTTGCCTACCTCACCCCCATGGCAGTGTTCGACACCTTCGGCATCGTTACCGAGATCACCGAAGGCCATGTCCCTACCGCCTACCTCTTTGCCCTGATCGGCATGCTGTTCACCGCCCTGAGCTACGGCCATCTGGTACGCAAGTTCCCGTCGGCAGGCTCCGCCTATACCTATGCCCAGAAGGTGTTCCACCCCTATGTCGGCTTTATGGTGGGCTGGACCTCCCTGCTCGACTATATGTTCATGCCGATGATCAACATGCTGCTGGCCAAGATCTATCTGCAGGCGCTCTTCCCGAACGTAGAGCCCTGGACCTATATCTTCGGTCTGGCGGCGGTGATGACCGCCCTCAACCTGCGCGGCATCAAGCTGGTGGCCAACTTCAACAGCGTCATCGTCATCATGCAGTTCAGCATCATCGCCGTCTTTATCGGCCTGATCGCCTGGGGCGTGCACAATGGCGAGGGGCTCGGCACCGTGGCCAGCAGCCGTCCCTTCTTCTCCGAGCAGATCAACATCTCGCCGCTGCTGATGGGGGCCTCGATCCTCTGTCTGTCGTTCCTCGGCTTTGATGCCATCAGCACCCTGTCGGAAGAGACCCCTGACGCGGATCGGGTTATCCCCCGCGCCATCGTGCTGACGGCACTGATCGGCGGTGTGCTGTTTGTCACCACCTCCTACTTCCTGCAGCTCTTCTTCCCGGACATCTCCCGCTTCCAGCATCCGGATGCGGTGCTGCCGGAGATCGCCCTCTATGTCGGTGGCAAGCTGTTCCAGGCGGTGGTGCTGGTCTGCACCACAGTGGCGGTACTCGCCTCCGGGCTCGCCTCCCACGCCGGCGTATCGCGCCTGCTCTATGTGATGGGACGGGATCGCGCTCTGCCGAGCCGCTTCTTCTCCTATGTGCATCCGAAGTGGCAGACCCCGGCCTGCAATGTGCTGCTGGTCGGCCTGCTCGCCCTCTCCGCCGTCTCGTTCGATCTGGAGATGGCGCTGGCCCTGATCAACTTCGGCGCGCTGGTGGCCTTCACCTTCGTCAATCTGGCGGTGATTGCCCACTTCTATGTGAAGCTCGGTCGCAACAAGAGTCTCAAGGATCATCTGGTCTATCTGCTGCTGCCGCTCTGTGGCGCCGCCTGCATCGGGGTGCTGTGGCTCAACCTTGAGCCCTCCTCCTTCGAGTTGGGTCTGATCTGGGCTGCGCTCGGTGCCATCTACCTCTTCCTGCGCCTGACGGTGTTCCGCATTCCGCTGCGCACCAGCGAGGAGATGGCGCAATAAGCCAGCCGCGCGGATAAAACGATAAAGGAGCCTGCGGGCTCCTTGTTTTTACTCTGTCATGCTGATTGTTTAGCGCGTTGCTCTCCGTTTTAACGCTTTGCGGTTGCTCTCCTTCACCGCGCTGGCGCTCCCCTGATCTGCTGTGTGTGATGCGGTTATGGCCGCCACCTTTTGATAGCCACGCATGTTTTGCCATTGCGCTTTTTGCTGAAAATGTGACTGATTTCAAATCGGCGCCCACCACTATTGCCCTCCGTGATTTTGATCCGACTCAGTAAACCACTTTTACCAGTCATTTTAATGACTAAATATGCAACTGCTATTTTCTCCCACCAACCCCCTTATTCCCGCCAGCAAAGCCCCCAGGAGGTTGGGCTACAGTCCGGGGAATGGCGGCAAATATGATCAGGATCAATCTTGAGGCGCAATGCGCCCTGCAGGGACAATCAGGACAAATTTCGAACAGCATGAAAATAGTGCGTCGCCCCCCTCTATGCCCCCGTAAAGAGGGGGGCGGCACGGGGTCGGCCACAGGGGGCGAGTGACCACTTACCTTCGCTGCGCTTATGCAAAAAAATGCGATATTGAGCCGATTATTGCTTGTCAAGGGGGAATCCCGAATGCACAATACGCCGCCAATAAAGGACCGATGTTCACTGCGACATCGGTTTTTGTATTTTGAAGAGCAGTGCAAACCCACCACAAGAGGCCGGAAACGTTCCGGAAGTGATACCCGAGATTGCCAACAATCTCCCGACGTTAATGAGGAAAAACATGGGGCGTTTCAATGCTTTCCTGCCGGCTAATACCGGTTTGCGCCTCCCCGGCGCCTTTGATCTGCAGGCCTGCGAATCCACCGCAATCCTGTACTCGTTGCAAGCACGTGCTGCGGCACTGATTGAGGAGAAAGCGTAATGGCATCTCAAGGCGCCAAGCTGCTCAAAACCCTGACCCTGACCCAAGTGATCGTCATGGGTTTGGCCTACCTGACCCCCATGGCTGTATTCGATACCTTCGCCATCGTCGGTGACATCACCGAAGGCCGGGTCGCCACTGCCTATCTGCTGGCCCTCGGCGGCATCCTGCTGACCGCCTTCAGCTACGGCCATCTGGTGCGCAAGTTCCCCTCTGCGGGCTCTGCCTATACCTACGCCCAGAAAGTGTTCAACCCCTACATCGGTTTCATGGTCGGCTGGTCCTCCCTGCTCGACTACATGTTCATGCCGATGATCAACATCCTGCTGGCCAAGATCTACCTGACCGCCATGTTTCCGGGCGTCGAGCCCTGGGTCTTCATCTTCGGTCTGGTGACCGTGATGACCTTCCTCAACCTGCGCGGCATCAATCTGGTAGCCAACTTCAATGGCCTCATCGTGGTGATCCAGCTGGCCATCATCACCCTCTTTATCGGCCTGATGGCGTGGGGCATCTACCACGGCGAAGGGGCTGGCACCCTGATGAGCAGCCGTCCGTTCCACTTCGAGTCAGCACAGCTGGTACCGCTCTTTACCGGTGCGACCATCCTCTGCTTCTCGTTCCTGGGCTTTGACGGTCTGAGCTCCCTCTCCGAAGAGACTCCGAACGCTGGCAAGGTGATCCCCAAGGCGATCGTGCTGACTGCCCTTATCGGCGGCATCATCTTCGTGGTGGTCTCTTACTGCCTGCAGCTCTACTTCCCGAGCCTCGCCCGCTTCCAGCATCCGGATGCGGTATTGCCGGAGATCGCCCTCTACGTTGGCGGCACCTTCTTCCAGTCCGTGGTGCTGGTCTGCACCACGGTCGCGGTACTGGCCTCCGGCATGGCGGCTCACGCCGGTGTGTCACGCATCCTCTACGTGATGGGGCGTGATCGCATGATCCCGGAGCGGGTGTTTGGCTACATCCACCCGAAATATCGTACTCCGGCTATCAACGTGCTGATGGTAGGCGGTCTGGCGCTCTCCGCTGTGTCGTTTGATCTGGATACCGCGCTGGCGCTGGTCAACTTCGGCGCTCTGGTGGCGTTCAGCTTCGTCAACCTGTCGGTGATCGGTCAGTTCTGGGTGCGCGAGAAACGCAACAAGACCCTCAAGGATCACGTCATCTACCTGTTGATGCCGCTGCTCGGCGCCGCCACCATCGGTGCGCTGTGGATCAACCTGGAGCAGAGCTCGCTGGAGCTGGGCCTGATCTGGGCGGGCCTCGGCGCAACCTATCTGTTCCTGCGTCTGGCGGTGTTCCGCATCCCGTTTCGTCAATACGAGGAAGCGGCTGACGCCTGATCCTTTGCGGATAACGGATAGACAGAAGGGGAGCCATGGCTCCCCTTTTTGCTGCCGGTCTGTTGCCGGTCACACGGGCTTGGGCCCGGTCTGCTTACTGCTTATCCAGTACGGCGGTCGCCGCAGCCTTGAGCGGATCGCGAGCGATGGTCTTGGCATCCTGCTCCGCCTTGTGCAGCTGCTGGTTTGCCTTGTCCATCTTCTGCTGCATACCGTTGCCGCTCTCCTTGAGGTCGGCACGCTTCTCGCCCAGCAGGTCGTTGCGGCCTTTTTGCACCTCAGCTTTCACCTTCTCTTTCTCCTGCTTCACCAGCTTGCTGGTATCACAGTTGCCCTTGACCCCCAGAGTGGCATTCACCGCTTCGTTTTTGAGGGCCTTGTCGAGGTTGCAGTCGGTTTTCAACAGGCTGGCCTGTGCCCCTGCCGAAAGCAGCCCCAGCGACAGAGAGAGGATCCATGCACGCATCATCTTGTTTACTCCTGCTTGCCAATAAAGGGGCGCAGTGTAGCGATCACATTCCGGCTGACAAGGCAGCAGTGCTTTCGTCCCCCCTTTTGCCACCCCAGAGCCAACCGGCTCGGTCAGCGCCTGTCGCCGCAGTTCGTCGTCATAAAAACATCATCGAAATGTCACGTTGTCATATTTCTGTCATTAACCACTGATTAAATGCGCGGGTCATCAACAACCCAAGACGGAACGACCGTCTCAAGAGGCTTTATGCAACACCATCACTCCTTGTCACAGCCGCCCGCGACCCGCGCCCTGTTCAACTGGATGAGTGTCATCGTACTGGTCTACCTGATCCTGGTTGCCGTGGGCGCCATCTCCCACGGCTTCAAAGATTTCTCCGGCGGCGCCGAGGGCGCAGCCCAGATCTTCGCCTTTGCCAACAACCCCTTTGTCGCCCTGCTGCTGGGTATTCTCGCTACCGCGCTGGTGCAATCCTCCAGCACCGTCACCTCGGTGATCGTCGGTCTGGTGGCTGGCGGCCTGCCCATCAGCATGGCCATCCCCATGGTGATGGGTGCCAACCTCGGCACCACCATCACCAACACCATCGTCTCCATGGGCCATGTGCGGGATCGCGCCGAGTTCCGCCGCGCCTTCGCCGCCGCCACCGTGCACGACTTTTTCAACCTGCTGGCGGTGTTCATCTTCCTGCCGCTGGAGCTGATGTTCGGTCTGCTGCAACATAGCGCCGAGTGGCTGGCCAACCTGCTGGTAGGCTCCGCCAATATGTCGATGAAGGGCATGGATTTCATGAAGCCGCTGACCGCACCGGCCCAGCAGCTCATTGACAGCGCCGTCGCCTTCCTGCCGGGCAAGGGTGCCGCCATCGCCACTATCGTCATCGGTATCCTGCTGATCCTCGCCTGCGTCACTTATCTCGGCAAAGTGCTGCAACAGGTACTGGTTGGCCGTGCCAAAGAGGTGCTGCACAAGGCGCTGGGCCGTGGCCCGCTGACCGGCATCACCTCAGGTGCGCTGGTGACCATCATGGTGCAGTCCTCCTCCACCACCACCAGCCTGATGATCCCGCTGGCCGGCGGCGGCGTGTTCAGCACCCGTCAGCTCTACCCTTTCACCCTGGGAGCCAATATCGGGACCACCATCACTGCCCTGCTGGCTGCCACCGCCATCAGTGGAGCCGGTGCCCAGCTGGCCCTGACTATCGCGCTGGTCCACGTGCTGTTCAACCTCTTTGCCGTGGTCATCATCTATGGCATCCCCTTCCTGCGCGACCTGCCGGTGCGCGCCGCCGAGGGGCTGGCCCGGGTAGGCAGCGAGAACAAGCTGCTGGCTCTGGGTTATGTAACGGGTCTCTTCTTCGCCCTGCCCGCCCTGATGATGGTGGCCGCCAAGTAAGCGCCGCCGCCATGACAAGGGGCGAGTCACCGACTCGTCCCTTTTTGCGTCCAGCTCGCCGGGCTTTGCCTGCCCGCTCACATCCTCCCGCCCTGTGGCTCGCCATCAGGGGCGGTGCGCGATAAGATGGCGCCCTCATTGCACTTTTTACATTTCATGGAACAGGAAAAACCGATGAAATTCATACTGATCGCGCTGCTCATCGCCGGTGTGGCCTACTACTTCTACTCCAGCAGCAACAACAACAAGAAGCTGGCGGCCGACAACGTGCGGATTGGCGCCGAGTTCCTCGCCAGCAACAAGGACAAACCGCTGGTGACCACCACCGCCTCCGGCCTGCAGTACGAAGTGCTGACCCCGGGCACCGGCACCGTTCACCCCACCGCTACCAGCAAGGTGAAGGTGCACTACGAGGGCAAGCTGCTGGACGGCACCGTCTTTGACAGCTCGGTTGCCCGTGGCGAGCCCATCGAGTTTGGCCTCAATCAGGTGATCGCTGGCTGGACCGAAGGAGTACAGCTGATGGTGGAAGGTGAGAAGACCCGTTTCTACATCCCTGCCAACCTCGCCTACGGCGACCGCGCCGCTGGCAAAATCCCGCCGGGATCACTCCTGATCTTCGACGTGGAGCTGTTGGGTATCCAGTAACCGCGCAGGATGCTCCAGTGGCAATATCCCACTGAGCGCCCGTCCTGATCTTCGACGTGGAGCTGCTGGGTATCCAGTAAGCGCACCATCAGCAACAAGGCCAGCATTATGCTGGCCTTGTTGCTATGGGAGCGTCACTCCCCCTTGGCGATCCCTTCCCGGCGCGGATCCGCTGCGCCAAACCAGCCGCCAGCGTTGCGCTCAACCCCCTGCAGGCCGGAGGTCTGCTCGTTCAGTACCACCTCGTGTCCCCTCGCCTTCAATCCCTCGACCACCGACATGGGGGTGCGTCCCGCTTCCAGCTCGGTGGGGCCGTTGCGGCTGCCAAAATTGGGCAGGTTGATGGCCTGTTGCAGGTTCAGGCCCCAATCCTGAGTGCCGAGCAGGGTCTTGCCCACGTAGTTGATGATGGCGGAGCCCCCCGGCGAGCCCAGCGTCATGGTCAGCTCGCCGCTTGGCTTGTCAAACACCAGCAGGGGTGACATGGATGAGCGGGGCCGCTTGCCCGGCTCCACCCGGTTTGCCACCGGCAGACCGGCGGCATCCACCGAGGTGAAGGAAAAATCGGTGAGCTGGTTGTTGAGCAGGTAGCCGTTGACCATCTGACGCGATCCGAAACCATCCTCGATGGAGCTGGTCATGGAGATGGCCATCCCCGCCTTGTCGACGATCGAGACATGGCTGGTCGAGGGGAGTTCCGGAGTCGCATCCTTGCCGCGTGCCAGCACCAGTGGCGGCGTGCCGGGCTTGGCAATCCCCATGGAGTGCTGACCGACAAGCTTGCCCCGCTCGGCCAGATAGCCCTTGTCCAGCAGCCCCTGCACCGGCACGCTGACAAAATCGCTGTCGGCGACGTACTGGTTGCGATCGGCGAAGGCCAGACGCGCCGCTTCGCTGTAGAGGTGGATAGCCTCGCTGGAGGCAGCCAGTCCCCCCTCCTTCGTAGTGATCGGCTTGAGGGATGCCATATCGCGGCTCTCCAGCATGCCGAAGATCTGGCCGAGCGCCAAGGTGCCGGACGAGGGAGTGGGGAAGCCACAGATCTTGCTCTGGCGATAGTCAAAGCAGAGGCCATCCCGCAGTTTGGCCTGATAGCTGGCCAGATCGGTGGCCGCCAGTACCCCGGGATTGGTGGGATGTTGGCGTACCTTGGCCACCATGGCATCCGCCAGCGGCCCCCGATAGAAGGCATCCGCCCCCTCTGCGGCCAGAGTGCGCAACACCTTGGCCAGCGCCGGGTTGGTCAGCCGGGTGCCTGCCGTTTTGGGGCGACTATCCGCCTGATAGAAGTAGGCTCGCGCCTGCGGATCCCGTGCCAGATAGGGATCCTTGGCCAGCAATGTGGCCAGCCGTGGACTTATCACAAATCCTTGCTCTGCCAGCGTGATGGCAGGCTCGAACAGCGCAGCCCAGGGCAACTTGCCATAACGCTGATGGGCCAGTGCCAGAGCGCGCAGGGTGCCGGGAACGCCGACCGAGCGGCCCCCCACCACCCCGTCATAAAACGCCAGCGGCTTGCCATCTTGCATAAACAGCTGGTCGGTGGCAGCGGCCGGCGCCGTCTCGCGGCCATCCACCGCACTCACCTTGCGGCCATCCCACACCAGCAGCAGCGTTCCGCCACCGATCCCGGAGGATTGCGGCTCCACCAGCGTCAACACCAGCTGCACCGCAATGGCGGCATCGACGGCACTGCCACCGGCCTTGATGATCTGGTAGCCCGCATCCACCGCCAGCGGGTTGGCGGCCGCCACCATGAAGTCATGGCCCTGCCAGCCCTGCTTGTCGGTCCAGCCACTGGCCGCCTCCGGCGCGATCAGGGTCTGGGCTGGCGGGGTGTAGTGAAAGCCGCTGTCACTGGCACAACCGGCCAGCAGGGCAAGGGCGACAGCCAGCCCCAGAGGTTTGCGCAACATGACACTCTCCTTGTCTGTTTTATGACCATGAAGAGGGACTATGTCACGATTGGCGCTGACAGCTCAAGTTATTGAACAAGATCAATATCTTACTCATCTATCAATAATGGCTATCCGCAATAGGTATAAAAAAACCGCCCGAAGGCGGCTTTTACGATGGGATGGCAGAGGCCAAACAGGCGCATGTCCGGTTAGATGGACTGCTCTTCGCCACCCAGGGCGGCAAACAGCGCCGGGATAAACTGGGAGAGCTCGGAGGTCACCAGCGCGAAGTCCGCATCCAGACGGGCGGCCGGATCTTCGCTGGTGACATCGTCGTTCTGCTCGCGCAGCTCTTCGCTGAATTTCAGGCGTTTGATGGAGAGATCATCCCCCAGCACGAAGCTGACGGTCTCGCCCCAGTTGAGGGCCAGCTTGGTCACCAGCTTGTCGTTGGCCAGGTGGTTCTTGATTTCATCCGTCATCAGATCCTGCTGCTTGCAGCGGATGATGCCGCCGTGCTCCATGGCACTGCGCAGCTCGGCTTCGTCTTCCAGAGTGAAGGAGGCTGGCAGATTGCCCTCGTTCAGCCACTCGGTCATGGTGATCTCCGGCGGGTTCTTGAGGGCCACCGGCACCACCGGCAGGGAGCCGATGGATTTGCGCAACAGTGCCAGCAGATCATCCGCCTTCTTGGCAGAACCTGCGTCCACCACCATCAAATTGTCGGCCGGATTGATCCAGGCGAAGGTCTGGCTGGTACGACTGAAGGCACGGGGCAGCAGGGTGTGGAGGATCTCCTCTTTCAGCGCCTCCTTCTCTTTCTTCTTGAGGGCACGTCCCTGTTCGAACTCGATCGCCTCTACCTTCTCGGCCAGCATCTCCTTGACCACGGTACCGGGCAGCATCTTCTCCTCTTTGCGGGCGCAGATGAGGATGTGACCGGAGGCAGAGTGAGTCAGGGTTGAGCCGAATTTGCCAAGGGGCTTGACCCACCCGAAACGGGAGATGTCCTGACTGCCGCAAGGGGTGAAGGCACAGGCTTCCAGCTGGGTTTCCAGCTGATCCACGGTCAGGTCAAAGGGGCGGGTAAAGCGATAAATCTGCAGGTTTTTAAACCACATGGCGTCCTCGGTCTCTAGATTGTCCGGCGGGCATTGTACTAGAGAGGCGCTTTGTGATCAGCCAATCATTCTCGCTAAATAAAGGGCGATCGACCTCACAGGGTCTCATTTATGTCACCAGTTTGTTCATCAAGTTCTCCTAGACTGCGAAAGTAAATTGTTAATAAGGATGAAGGTATGTTGCGGCCCAGTCGCCCGGAAGATATGGAAGAGATCGTCGAAATCTGGTTGCTGGCCTCCCTGCAGGCCCACGATTTCGTCGATGCCTCCTGCTGGTGGCAGGCCCAGGAGGATCTACGTACCCGCTATCTCGATCGCGCCGCCATCTGGGTGTTCGAGGAGCGCGGCGATCTGCTCGGTTTCATGGCGATGGTGGACAACTATCTCGCCGCCCTGTTCGTACGCCCCGACCGTCAGGGCCGCGGCGTCGGCCACGCCCTGCTGCAGGAGGCCAAGCGTCAGGGGGCGTCGCTCCACGCCCGGGTCTTTGTCGAGAATGATCAGGCGGTGCGTTTCTATCGCCGCCACGGCTTTGTCATTGAGGCCGAAGAGTCCGATCCCCTCACCGGCCACCCCCAATACCGGATGTGCTGCGAACCTGCCTGAATCGATGCCAGCCCCCTGTTTTACTTGAAAAAAGCACGGGGCATCCTCATCTTGTCTTCATCGGGTGCCACCGGCACCGTCCCTGCAACCGGGCTGCTTTCCAATGAAAATCCTCCATACCGCCGATTGGCACCTTGGCCATCAACTCCATGGTCATGACCGCCGTTTTGAACACGATGCCTTTCTCGACTGGCTGAGCGACACCCTCAAGGCGCGCGAGATCGACGCCCTGCTGGTAGCGGGCGATCTGTTCGATACCGCCAATCCCCCCGCCAGCGCCTGGCAGCAACTCTACCGTTTTCTGGCGCGGCTGCGCGCCGAGATGCCCCACCTCAACATGGTGCTGATCGGCGGCAACCACGACTCCCCCTCCAAGCTCGATGCCCCCCACGAACTGCTGCGCGCCTTTGACCTGCATCTGGTGGGCAGCATCAGCCGCGACAGTGAGGGCAAGCTCGAGACCGACCGTCTGCTGGTACCGCTGCAAGACCGGGAGGGCAAGATCGCCGCCTGGTGCGCTGCCGTGCCGTTCCTGCGCAGCAGTGATCTGCGGGTGGAACAGCTGGCAGAAGGACAAGACAGGCTGATTGAAGGGGTTCGGCAGGTCTATGCCGAGGTGCTGGCCGAAGGACGGGCTCGCTGCGGGGAGGCGCTGCCGCTCATCGCCATGGGCCACGCCTATCTGGCGGCGGGCCAGCTCTCCGAGCTGTCGGAGCGGCGGGTGCTCGGCGGCAACCAGCACGCCTTGCCCGCCGAACTCTTTGCCGGTGCCGACTACACGGCGCTCGGCCACCTCCATCTGGCCCAGAGCCCGGCCGAGGGGGTGCACTACAGCGGCTCGCCGCTGCCGCTTTCGCTTGCCGAAGCGAACTACAACCATCAGGTGCTGGAAGTGACCTTTGCAGAGGGGAAACTGGCCGGGCTGGAGCGGATCCCGGTGCCCCGAGCAGTGGAGATGATCCGTCTGCCCCAGAGCCCTCTCGACGACGCATTGAAAGCCATCGAGGCACTGACGCTCCCCCCTTGTCCACAAGAAGCACAGCCTTTCCTCGAAGTGCGGCTGCTGCTGCCCAAGCCAGAGGCGCGCATTCGCGAGCGCATTCTCGCTGCCATCGCAGACAAACCGGTGCGTCTGGCCCGCATCAGCACCCAGTATCAGGGCTCGGGGGAAGGGCTGGCCGATGGTCGCGAGCTGCGCAGGCTCGATGAGCTCTCCCCCACCGAGGTGTTTCGCCTCTGCTATCAGCGCCAGTTTGAAGGGGAGCCCGAGGCTGGGCTGGTCGCCTCGTTTGAAGAGATCCTGGAGCAGGTGAAGGAGTCTAACCAATGAAAATCTTGTCTCTGTCTGGTGAGAATCTGGCCAGTCTGACCGGCGCCTTCACCATCGACTTTACCCGCGGGGCACTCGGTGCCGCCGGGCTGTTTGCCATCACCGGCAACACTGGCGCAGGCAAGAGCACATTGCTCGACGCCATTTGTCTCGCCCTCTACGACGAGATGCCGCGCTTTATCGCCAATCGCAAGAACGTGGCCGAAGTGGGCCGCATGGATGACGAGGAGAAACTCAAGGCCAACGACGTGCGCGGCATCCTCAGTCGCGGCCACGCCAGCGGCTTTGCTGAAGTGCAGTTTCGTGGCTGCGATGGTCGCATTTGGCTGGCCCGCTGGGCGGTGCGCCGAGCCCGCAACCGCTCGGAGGGGCGTTTTCAGGCGCAGGAGCGCACCCTGACCGATGTGGAGTCAGGGCAGGTTTTCTCCGGCAGCAAGCGGGAGCTGCAGGATCGCATCGACGAGCTGGTGGGTCTCTCCTGGGAGCAGTTCCGCCGCGCGGTGATCCTGCCGCAAGGGGAGTTTGCCGCCTTCCTCAAATCGGATGCCAACGAGCGCTCCGCCCTGCTCGAACGGATGACCGGCACCGAGCTCTACTCCGCCATCTCCATCCAGACCTATGAACGGGCGCGGGAAGAGCAGCAGAAGCTGGCCACCATCGCCCAGCGCCTCGGCGACGTGGCGCTGATGGACGAGGCCACCCGCGAACAGTGGGTGAGCCAGCAGGTGAGCCTCTCCACCACCCTCAAGCACGAGCAGCAACAGCAGCAGCTGATGCAGGACTTGCGCGACCTCAACAGCCGCATCGCAGCCCAGTTGCAGGGCTGCGCCGAGGGACAGGCGGCACTCGATGCCGCCCTGCAGGCCCACGGCGCCGCGGCCCCCGAGCGCGAGGAGTTTGCCCGTGCCGAACAGGCCCAGGTGGCCCGCGCCGATCACGACGAGCTGGCCCGCCTCACCCTTGAGGTACAGCAGCAGGAGAAAGTGATCGCCGAGCTGGTACCAGAGCTGGCCAAACTCGAGGAGCAGACCCAGCAGAGCGCGCTGACCGAACAGCAGTTGCTGGCGGAGAAGATTGCCGCCGAGCGGGAATGGGGCGCCCTGCAACCCGAACTCAAGCGGGCGCAGGAGCTCGATACCCGCATCCGGGAAAAAATGCAGCAGTTGCAGAAGATCCAGCAGGAGGGGGCGCAGGAGCGAGAAGTGCAGCTCACCCTCGAGCAGGGCTGGCGCGAGCAGAGCAGACAGGTGGAGCTGCTCAAGCAGCAGCACCTGCAGTGGGGGCTTTGGCTCGAAGAGCACAAGGAGCTGGCACCGGTTGCCCGCCAGTGGCAGCCCCTGCTCACCGCCATGCAGGATTGGGCCGAGGATGCCGACAAGCTGCAGCAACTGCTCACCCTGCGGGATCACAAGCTGCGCGCCCTGCAACAGTTGCAGCGCCAGCTGGAGCAAGGCCAGCAAGAGCGCGACTACTGGCAACATGAACAAGCTCGGCTGCAACAGCAACAGAACGAGTTGCAGGAGCAGCAGTGGGAGAGCCGCCTAGCCAAGGCGCAGGAGCAGTGGCAGCAGCAAACCGAACAGCTGGGCCAACTGCGACAGCTGCTGGAGCTGGCCGATTATGGCCGCAACCACGGCGAACAGCATGGCCGCTTGCAGCAGGAGATTGCCCAGCTGGAGCAAGCGCTGGGCAAGCTCGCCACCCTTGGCGAAGAGCTGGCCCCCGCCCGCGAGCGGCTCGCCCTGCAGCGGGATGAAGCGCGCCACGCGCTGGAGCAGTCCCGCGCCATCGCCAGCTTCGAGCAGTATCGCCATATCCTGAGCGATGGCGAACCTTGCCCGCTGTGCGGTTCCGGGGAGCACCCCTACAGCCAGAGCCAGCCACAGGTGGCTGGCATTCTTGGTCAACTGGCGGAACGGACCCGCAGTCTGGAGCTGGAGTGGGAGCGGCTCAACCATCAGTACATTCAGTGCGAGAGCGAGCGTCAGGAGCTGGCCCGCCAGCTGGCGGTGCGTCAGCAACATCTGCCGGAGCTGGAAACCCGCGCCGAGCAGCTGACCCAGCGCTGGCAACAGCTGGGGGGCGATACCCTGCTCGACCATCCGCTGCCGCTGCGCCAGAGCCCCATTGAGTGGAACGAGCTGATGAGCACATTGCTTGGCCGTGGCCAGGCGCTGGAGCTGGGGTTGGCCCAGAGCCAGCAGCAACTGCGTCAGGCCCAGCTTGGTCAGCAACAGCTGCAAGGGGTGCGTCAGCAACTGAGCCAACTGGCTGCCCAGCACCAGCAGTTTGACCAGCAGTGGCAGGAGGCCGATCGCCAGCGCATCGCGCTGGAAGGGGAAGTGAAGGGGATGGGCGAGCAGGAGGCGACCCTGCGCCAGCGCCTTGAGCAAGGCGCCCACCGCCTCGACGAGCAGATGGGCGGCCAACCGTGGCGCCAGTGGCTCGGCAGCCAGCAGTGGCACGAGTGGCAGCGAGCCTGCGAAGCCTGGCTGCACGGCCAGAGCGAGTGGGAGCGGCTGGCCAGCGAGATCGCCAGCCTCACCCCCGCCCTGAGTGCGCAGGAGGCACGCCTGCAGACCCAGCGCGAGCTGCTGCACAAACTCGAGCGGGACTACAAGGAGCACGAACAGCAGCGTCAGGGGCTGCTCACCAGCCGTGCCGCCTGTCTGGGTGGCGAGGAGATCCCGCTGGTCGAGAGCCGCTGGCAGCAACGACTGCAACAACTCGCCAGCGAACTGGAGCTGATGCAAAGCGGCGGCCGTGCTCTGCGGGAGCGGCAGACCGAGCTCAAGACCCGCCTCACCCATGTGGAGCAGGAAAAGCAGACCAGCAGCCGCCGCAAGCGGGAGGTACTAGGGCGCTGGGCAGCCCACGCCACTACCCTCGGCATCGCCGAGTACGACCTGCGCCGTCTGCTCGCCATCAGCCCCGATGAACTCAAGGCTCGCCGCACTGCCCTGCAAGGGTTGGAAGATGCCCTTGGCGAGGCGCGCACCCGCCTTGCCGAGCGACAACGGGCGCTGGCACTGGAGGAGAGCAAGCGGGATCGCTATCGCGAGCACCACCCCGAGCTGGCCGCCCTGCCGGATGCAGAGCTGAGCGAGCAGCTGGTGGCGCTCGATGCCCGCTGCCGCGCCCTTGAAGAGCAGCTGTTCGAGTGCAAGAGCAAGCTGGCACAGGCCGAAGCCGCCGCCCTCAAGGCGGGTAGCCTGCAACAGGAGCTGGCCGCCCAGCAGGCAGTGGCCGACCACTGGCAGCAGCTGTGCGATCTGATCGGGCAAGCCAACGGCGCCAAGTTCCGCACCTTCGCCCAGAGCCTCACCCTCGAGCGTCTGCTGCTGGAGGCCAACGCCCAGCTCGCCGAACTATCACCGCGCTACCGACTGGAGCGAGTACCCGGCACCGATCTGGCGCTGCAAGTGGTGGATCTCGACATGGGGGATGAGGTGCGCTCGGTGGACTCCCTCTCCGGTGGCGAGAGTTTTCTGGTGTCGCTGGCGCTGGCGCTGGCCCTCTCCAGCCTCTCGTCACGGCAGACCCAAGTCGAGTCGCTCTTTATCGACGAGGGGTTTGGCACCCTCGATCCGGACAGTCTGGATCTGGCGCTCGCCAGCCTCGACTCCCTCCAAGCCGCCGGTCGCCAGATCGGGGTCATCTCCCACGTCCAGACGCTGGTGGAGCGGATTGGCGTGCAGATCAGGGTCGAAGCCCTCGGCGGCGGCGAGAGCCGGGTAGTGGTTCCCTGAGAGCCTTCGGCTCAATCACCACTACCATCGGCTAAATCACTACACCGTAAATAACAAGACCCCGCCAATTGGCGGGGTCTTGCTGAGAGGCTATCAACCGAAGCGGTATGCGCCCATATAGAGGCTGCCACCATCCCAGCTCTCGTGCAGCCGGGTGGGCGCCACACCATCGGCGGCCCCCAACGCCACAAAGAGTGGACGCAGATGATCGTCGTGGGGATGAGACTCCACCGCGCCTGGAGCCTGCTGGCGATAGTCGAGCAGCGCCAGACGATCCTCGTCGGCCATCTTCTGCTCCAGCCAGTCGACAAACTGGCTGGCCCACTCCGGCACCGGCGAGCCTTCCGGTGCCAGCGCCCGCAGGTTGTGGGTGATGGCGCCAGAGGCGAGGATGCCAATCCCCTGACTGCGCAGCGCCCCCAATACCTCTCCCAACTGCCACAATTGGGCCGGGGTGAAGCTCGCGGGAATGGAGATCTGCACCAGCGGGATCTCGCTGTTTGGGTCGATCAGGGATAGCGGCGACCAGACCCCGTGATCCAGCTCGCGCCGCACCGGGGTGGCGGTCAGTCCGGCCAGTGCCAGCTGGTCGCTCACCCCTTGTTGCAGCCACTCGGGGCTGCTGGCAGGCCAGCGCATCCGGTAGAGGGGCTCGGGAAAGCCGTAAAAGTCGTACATCAAGGCCGGTTTGGGCTCGACGTTGATCTGTAGCTCGCGGCTGAACCAGTGGGCGGAGATGACCACCAGCCCCTTGAGCTCACCCAGACGCAGGGTTCGCAGAAAGCGGGTGGCGGGTTGCTCACGCAGCACCAGATCCGGTGCGCCGTGAGAGATAAACCAGACGGGGGCGAGGGACATAAAGCGGACTCCAACAAAGTATCAGGGGGCGATACCGGAGGGGATATCGCTGTTGGAATCGATTATCCTCCCACCATGAAAGGTGAACAATCCAGCAAGATAGATAAGCACTATCAACTAATGGTTGATAATTTCACGCCTTCACGACCGGTAAACAGCAATAGATATCAAGGCTGCGGCGCTTCCGGCAGCGGTCGGGCTACGCGAAGCACCATACGGGTCGCTGCACTGTGATCCTGCCACTCTCGCCACGCCAATCCCTCGGCGGCCACCTCCCCTTTCACTTGGAGGGAGAAAATCGCCAGCAGTCGCGCATTATCAGGCCAGTAGCGGGCTGGCAGCGTCTGAACCAGCAGCAGGGCGGCGCCCAGCAAGAGCAGAGCCCATCCGGTTTCATGGCTGTTTTTCATCCCTGCCTCCTTCACCCGTGCGCCAATGAACTAACATTTTTGCGCAAGCCGGTGACAAGACGGTGACAGCGGACGGGTGGTCATTTTACAACATCTGAACCTCAACCCGGCCAAACAACCACAGATGGCAACATTTGTATCCCTTCAGCCCGAACCTGTGGCCGTATGCTCTAAAATGTGACTCACAGGAAAACGTTATCCCTGAAAAGAAAACGTTATCTGGTCAAAACGTTGTTTCTGGATCATAAAAAGATTCCAAAAACTGGTGTATATTGCTCGGCGGAAATTCCTTAACCATGAAGATTGACATGAAAAAGACCAAAATTGTCTGCACCATCGGTCCGAAGACCGAATCCAAAGAAATGCTGGCCAAAATGCTGGACGCCGGCATGAACGTCATGCGCCTGAACTTCTCCCACGGTGACTACGCCGAGCACGGCAGCCGCATCAGCAACCTGCGCGCTGTAATGGCCGAGACCGGCAAGCACGCAGCTATCCTGCTGGACACCAAGGGTCCGGAAATCCGTACCATGAAGCTGGAAGGCGGCAACGACGTCGCGCTGGTCGCTGGCCAGACTTTCACCTTCACCACCGACCAGACCGTGGTTGGCAACAAAGACAAAGTGGCCGTGACCTATGCAGGTTTCGCCAACGATCTGCGCGTCGGCAACCGTATCCTGGTTGATGACGGCCTGATCGGTCTGGACGTTATCGAAATCACCGAGCGCGAAGTTATCTGTAAAGTGCTGAACAACGGTGACCTGGGCGAGAACAAAGGCGTTAACCTGCCGGGCGTCTCCATCAAGCTGCCGGCCCTGGCCGAGAAAGACAAGCGCGACCTGATCTTCGGTTGCGAGCAAGGCGTTGATTTCGTTGCTGCTTCTTTCATCCGCAAGAAAGAAGACGTTCTGGAAATCCGTGAGCAT